>NZ_FOWR01000099.1 GCF_900115495.1 Enterovibrio norvegicus DSM 15893
GTACCGTCGTCATTGTCCCAAGTTTCCCAATATTCTTTCTTGGTTTCGCTAAGGCGATAGAGTTTAAGCACAATATATCCTTTAGGTTGCTAACGCTCGGCTCACTAGCCGTAAAAATGCTGCCTGACTTTTTGCTTCCACAAAAATCGGGACGCGTTTTGAAGGTCTGGTGCAGCCACTTGTTATACACAATGCACAGCTGTTAACCCTTTCGCAAAGATCTGAAGTTTTCCCTTGTCTGGTTGCTGAATAAAATCTTCAACTGCTTCAATTGGAAACGACTGTTGGTTATTTATACGAAGTGCTAAATGGCTATTTACTTCACTCTTGAACCACTCACCACCAGTTTGATTTAATACAATCTCACCGAGATAAACGCCAATTAAATACCTAGCGCCTGAAACTGCACCTTTATCATTTTCATTCAACAATACTATTAGGACATCTTCCAAAGTCTCGATGTAGCTAAGTTTCTTGCAAAGCTTACCGCCCATCAACGAAACTGTTTTTTCGAGATGTTCGCATGTTTCCTTAATGTGTTGTTCCAAATCCACTTACGGGATCCTCTCTAGTGTATAACGCTGTGATAACGGGCACTTGCCCGCACTAAACCTGCCCAAACCTATGTATTCACGCAATTTTCTAAGCGCTTCGAGATTGGCAAGGTGTCCCGTTCATGACCTTGTTAGCCGCAGAAGCTTCATACTATCGCGGCTTTGCCGCCAACACCCAACGAACGCACCATTTTGTGAATTCAACTGTGGCCTTAAAGGCACAATCACTCGTTAAAACCAAAGGCATTGAATTCAACTTAGCAAAGATTGCCACATGATTTTGCATCGAGTTTAGGATTGGTTTGATGAGGGTTTTGAGGTTAAACAACCTGTGACGAAGATAGGAAATAGCTAACCAAACATCGCAAACCAAACAATGAGAAGAACTGACGGATAACGCCGCGTTCTAGCGAATCCCCTCAAAATTCCTCTTCTAAACAATGAGAAAGACGCGCACCGTACCCTTTGATCTAATGAATTTCGCCAAAAACCACATTCCA
>NZ_FOWR01000098.1 GCF_900115495.1 Enterovibrio norvegicus DSM 15893
CAAATGTCACCTGTAGAGTATGAAAAGCAGTACGAAGAAAGGCTCAAAGGTGTCTACTGAGTCGGTGGCTATTCATACGTTTGTTATCAGGAAAATACCCAATTGGATTTATCCAATTCCATGAAGACTTTGCCTCTGTAACGTTGATGTGCAGGAGTGAACTGGTATCGCGTATGATTTCAAACTTTGGGTTGATTAAAGCGAGGGATTTTGAATTTTTCGTCACTTTACCGATACTCCCAAGCACTCTCCCTAGAGTCTACCCAGTACTAAATTTTCAGTATAGGGTTAGGGCATCGTCCTAAGAGAATGATGCTTAACAAGCAAATCAACGTGGACGTTTACTCGTGGCGCATTTTTCATAGAAACGCTGTGATTAAGGCGCTTCAATCAGTTTTGGCTAGTAAACGCCCGTTATTCGAACGTTATGTGTGCTGGGAGGATTCAGGTGTGAATTCAAGTTTAGGACAGTGTAGTTGTGGGGAAACGCGGGTCAAAATAAACCTCCCTGAAAAGTTGGAATACTATAGGCCAAGAGCATGTGACTGTGACTTTTGTGTCGCTAGAAATATTTCTTATCTTTCGCATCCAGATGGAGAGTTAGAAATAGAAAGTGTTAAGCCTCTTGAAGTACAGCGACAAGGCTCCGGTCAAGCAAGCTTTATTACTTGCAGTAGTTGTAAGTCGGTAATTGCAACTTCTTTACAACTTGAGAATAAACTGATTGGTGCTTTAAACTCCACGCTACTATTTGATTTTTCATTACTGCAAAAGTCTACTATTGCTTCTCCTAAACAACTAGGAGCAAGAGAAAAAGTTGAACGCTGGCAAACACTTTGGCTTAACATCTTGGTAAACGGTGTTAGCCGCGTATAACAAACCAATAAATTCGGACGCTTTTGTCACTGCGGAAGCTTTGTAAAGTGTCATTAATACATAGGATTAAAGCAGTTTTGGGCGGTTTGGTACGCGCCCGTTATTGCGACGCTGAAGGATCCCCTCATAATTCGCCCAACCCTGACGAATGTGTCAGCCTCTGATATTCGAGCATAGCCCACTGATATTGCTGCTCATTGATG
>NZ_FOWR01000097.1 GCF_900115495.1 Enterovibrio norvegicus DSM 15893
TCGGCACGGTTCCAACGGCCAAATGTCACCTGTAGAGTATGAAAAGCAGTACGAAGAAAGGCTCAAAGGTGTCTACTGAGTCGGTGGCTATTCAGAACGCGTAGCCGCCGATAACCACATCAGGCTCCAATGGTTGCCACCACGGTATGGGTTTCGATACCTCTTTGGGTGGGTTGGCTTCATGCTTTCCACACCCTGCTAGCACAGCTATGTAATCTCTGATTCTTTAGCAGGAGTAAGTAATGGCGTAAAACGTTGAGAAGACCCACCTATTGTTCCACTTTCTTAACTCAATCTGCCTTGGGTGATGACGCTAACGAAGAGCATTGAAGGTAGAATAAACATAATGGCTAGGGTTGAGAAACACTACTTTATCGCTTCAGGGTAAGTATTCACTCAGTCAGTCAATAAAAATGGGCACGTAGTAATGTTGAGAACGTATGAGCTTGTGGTGATTTTAGGCAGAACATGAGTATGATCTGCCCGTACGTATGTCTGCAACGTGTATCTTTTTTACTTCACCTGTTCTCCATAAGCCTTAAATCTGCCTTTGTTCATCACGAACATGGCTTCTTTTGAATCAACAAAACGATGAAAGTCTTCTTTGTTAGTAGCTTTTCCAACTTGCACAATACCGACCATTGCCATGATCGAATGAGGCTCACACTGGTAAGCATGCAGACCTTCTTTATCGAAGGTGACACTCACAGGCTTACCAAGCTCACCTTTCCAGGTAACCCCTCCTTCAGGGCCAAATTCTGAAACGGAATTATGGCCCTGATCTGTTGGCACAAAATGAACGGTATCGCCTGAGTCAATGTTTAAATAAGCGGGAGAGAACACCATAATTCCCTCTGGACCCGCATTGAGCATTTTAACTTCATGCTCTGCTGCCGACAGATGAAAGGAAAACAACAACGCGAGAACAAGTATGGGCTTTTTCATCGAGCTAGAACCTCCAAAAGTGACGATAAGTGCTTTTACAGCATGGATCAAACGCCTCATTAATGCAAATGATTATCAGTATCATTGGTTGTCAATGGTGCTAAAGTAGGAATCTTAAAGTGTTATTGGCGAGTTTGAGGTGCGTGACGTAACAGGAGGCGACAAATAAAAAATCGAGCCTGTAACAGATTCTGTGTAACTGCCATTTAATTAATATGCTTTTCGAGGCGTTCCCCGAACTCGATAATAAATCGACTCATCGCCTGAC
>NZ_FOWR01000046.1 GCF_900115495.1 Enterovibrio norvegicus DSM 15893
AGATACCCCTGAGTTCGAGAATACCACCGTTGAAGGCGAATATGGTTCTTTAACCTTGACTGAGGGTGAATGGACTTACACGGCCAATCAAAACAATATCCAATCGTTGGGTGAAGGGGAACAAGCCACTGATACCATTACCCTGACTGCAACCGACGGCACGACGCAAGATATTACGATTACGATCACAGGCACTAACGATGCTGCCATTATTACGGGCGAGACCGCAGCGAGCATCACTGAAGATACTGGTGCGCAAACAGCCTCTGGCACCATCACTATTACCGATGTTGATACCGGTGACACGCCCACCATTCCAAATGGCACCTTGGCGGGTGAATACGGGTCACTGACCTTGGTTGATGGCGCTTGGACTTATACCGCTGACAGCGCGTCGATCCAATCGCTGGCTGACGGTGATACCGCGACCGATACCATCACGGTCACTGCATCAGACGGCACCACCCAAGACATCGTCATTACCATCACGGGTACTGACGATGCCGCTGTCGTCACAGGCGACACGGCTGGCAGCACCACTGACCAAGGCACCACAGTGTCGGGCTCTATCAGCATCAGTGATGTGGATAACGGTGAAAACCCTACCATCGATAACATCACCATCGAAGGGGAATACGGTAGCCTCACACTGACTGACGGCGAGTGGACGTACTCGGTTAACGCCGAAAGCGCACAAACCCTGCCAGACGGGGAATCGGCAAACGACACCTTCACCCTCACGGCATCTGATGGCTCAACCCATCAAATCACCGTGACCGTTGAAGGCACCGACGATGCCGCGGTTGTCACAGGCGACTTGAGCGCGTCTGTTGCTGAAGGCGGCGATGCATCTGTCTCCGGCTCAATCAACATCAGCGACCCAGATGCGGCAGTACAACCGACCCTTGAAAACGGCACGATTGAAGGCGAATACGGTAGCCTGACACTGACTGACGGTGAGTGGACCTACACGGTCAACTCAGACAATGCACAGTCTTTAGGTGACGGGGATTCCGCAACCGACACCATTACAGTGACGGCCTCTGACGGCTCTGAGCACCAAATATCGGTTACGGTCACGGGCAGTGATGATGCTGCTGTGGTGAGTGGCGTGACCTCTGGCGGCATTGATTTAGGCGCAGACACGCCACAAACCAGTGTCTCTGGCACGCTCTCTATCACTGATGTCGATGACGGCGACACACCAAACTTCGACAATGTCTCTCTCGACGGCGATTACGGTACCTTCACACTCACTGACGGTAACTGGACCTACACGGTCGATCCGTCTAAAGCCGATGCACTGAATGACAATCAAACCGAGCAAGAAACCTTCACACTGACGGCATCCGATGGCACGGTGCAACAAATCACGGTGGATGTGACAGGCGCAGATGATGCGGCAGTTATCACCGGTGATAGTACCGCTAGCATCACTGAAGATACGGGTGCGCAAACAGCCTCTGGCACCATCACCATTACCGATGCGGACACCGGTGACACCCCAACGATTCCAAATGACACCTTGGCGGGTGAATACGGCTTGTTGACCTTAGTTGATGGCGCATGGACCTACACCGTCAATAGCGAAGCTGTTCAATCTCTCGGGCAAGGCGAAACGACTACAGATACCATTACGGTGACCGCCTCTGATGGCACAACACAAGACATCGTTGTGTCCCTAACTGGCACCGACGATGCTGCTCAAATTTCGGGCACAACGACAGGCACTGTTGCTGAAGGTGACATCGGCGATGTTTCAACCGCAACGGGCGAACTGAGCATTGTCGACCCTGATGGCGAACCTGTTAACTTCCCTGATGCGAATGTCAGCGGTGAATACGGCAGCTTAACCCTCGTAGATGGTGCTTGGACGTATACACTCGATCAAGACGCCACCCAATCGCTCAATCAAGATCAAGAAGTAACAGAGACCATTACCGTCACAGCGTCTGATGGGACAACACAAGACATCACGATCACCGTAACAGGCACAGATGATGGCGCCGAGGTTTCTGGTCAAGCCACTGGGAGTGTTGATGCTGAGATATCGAGAGAAATCGGAGACAACTTGCTTGTTAATGGCGATTTCGAATCATACGGCAACGATCAAAGCCAAAGTTGGAACATAGTCGCTGACGACGATGTGCCTGGGTGGTACACGCCAGGTGCAGAAAATATGGAGCTGCAACAAGGGTTTTTCGGAGGCGGAGACAACACAAACTCATCAGTAGAGTTAGACGCATACAATAACATTACGATTCAGCAAGATGTCAGCGTTGGTCAGTTAACCAATGAAGGTGATATCACCCTAAACCTGAGTTTCGATTACGGTAGCCGAGCCGAAAACTCAAGTGATTTTGAAGTACAGGTGCTCGATCAAGATGGAAACGTGCTTTTCACGCATTACGTGGATAACAACCTTCAGGTAAGTGAAATTGGCAATCTCGATTTTGATATTGCAGTACCCGAAGGCACGCAAGGCCTGACTTTAGCGATTTCAGGTGAAGGTGCATCAGACAGTATTGGGGCGATCATCGATAATGTTGGTCTGGGCCTCGTCACTGAAACAATAGATTCAGCGACAGGCACAATACATATTACTGATACCGACAGCGGTGATACCCCTGCATTTGACAACACCACGATTGCCGGTGAATACGGTTCGCTGACCCTTACAAACGGTGAATGGACCTACACCGTTGACCCTGAGAAGTCACAATCTATCGGGGGTAATGAGGTCGCAACTGACACTATTACGTTGACGGCAACCGATGGTACGACCCAAGACATCGTCATTTCAGTCACCGGTACGGATGATGTGTCTGAAATAACGGGAACCCTTTCTGGCGAGGTCACTGAAGGTGATATCGGAGATGTTGCAACCGCAACGGGCGAACTAAACATTGTCGATCCTGATGGCGACCCGGTTAATTTCCCTGACGGAACGGTAGGCGGAGAGTATGGTAGCTTAACCTTGGTAGATGGCGCGTGGACCTACACACTCGATCAAGACGCTGCCCAATCGCTTAATCAAGACCAAGAAGTGACGGATACTATCACTGTCACAGCGTCAGATGGTTCGACACAAGACATTACGATCACCGTCACCGGCACAAACGATGCCGCTGAAGTATCAGGAACGTTTACCGCAAGCGTAGATACCGATGGCTTTACCCTAAATACGTCTGAGAGTGGAAACATCCAATCAGGACAGGTAACCACGGGTGATAGCAATAGTGCTTGGAATACAACCAGTACCACCATCGATGGTGTCCCGTATGTGATTTCAACGTCGTTCGGCTATGACGGCACCACTATCATCTCTCGCGTAGAGGATGATGGTTCTTTGACCGAAACAGACCGTATTTTCTACGACAGTTCCGCAGGTACCGTAACGTCGACGTCAGGCGGTGATATCACAGATGTGATTGAAAATGAAGGCGTTTCTGTCGGCGCGATGGGGAACGGCCTGACACAATCTAATGTGTCTAACATTGATGGCCAAGATACGTTATTCCTTACATCACAGAACAGCGGCTCTCTCTCCGCTTGGGAAATCTCTAGCGACGGTACCTTGTCACTGAACGGTGGCCTCACCTTCGGTAACTCACAGACGGGCATTGTCCGTGAAAACGTCACCTTTGAAGCGGATGATGGCACAGAGTATGTCTTCGTCGCACGCCCTCAAGGGGACTCGGTCGACACGCTTACCTATAACCCTGAAACGGGCGAATTCGCTGAAACAGGCAATTCGATTGCGGCAGGTGATTTGGTGTCAGGGGTCGATATTATTGCCGTTGATGGTCAGTCCTTCCTCGCATCCAGCAGTGATGATGGCATCAATATCTATTCCGTTGACAGTGCCTCAGGAAACTTGACGCTCGTAGACAGCCAGCCTCTTGATCTCAGCAATGGAAATTCCGTTAACTTCTATCAAACAAGTGATGGCACGACATACGCGATTGCATCAAGCGATGGCAGCGACAACGCCTCTATATTTGAAGTCGGTGCGAATGGTTCAATGACACTGACTGACACCGTCTCTGGTGGTGGTGCGTATATGTCATCTGCCGGATACGTAGATGGCGAACCTGTCTTTGTCATGCCAAACGCAACGGAAGGGGTTGATCTCTATACCATCAATGACTCGGGCGACTTGGTGCTTCAAACCACGGTCACCGGCATAGAGAATGACAAGACACCACCGGTTATTGTTCAAACATCCGATGGCAGTTACTACCTTGTCGATGGCGATGGTCAATCAACAACGGTCAAACTCGACTTTGGCAACGACTCAGACATTACGGTGTCTGGCACACTCGGTATTTCCGATGCAGACAGCGATGATTCACCGTCCTTTGAAAACACCACTGTCGAAGGAGAATACGGAACACTTACCCTCACAGAGGGTGTATGGACTTACACAGTAGATGAAGCGAAATCACAATCTATTGGGGAAGATCAGGTCGAAACCGACACCATCACACTGACGGCGACTGATGGTACAACCCAAGACATCGTTATCTCAGTCACAGGCTCAAACGATGCCTCTGAAATCACGGGCGATACCACAGGTAGTATCACTGAAGATGTGGGCGCACAAAGCGTCTCTGGCTCACTCAACATTGTTGACCCAGACACCATCGAAACGCCAACCTTCACAAACGAAACCATCGCCGGTGAATACGGCTCACTGACCATGGTTGATGGCGAGTGGACCTACACCGTCGACTCTGACGCCGTTCAGTCTCTCACGGAAGGTGAAGCCGCCACTGACACCATCACAGTGACAGCGTCTGACGGCACCTCACAAGACATTGAAATCAGTCTAACGGGCACTGACGACGCTGCCGTTGTCACGGGTGACACATCAGCATCAGTCACCGCCAACAGTTCACAAAACATCACAATCGGCAATGCGTTTGTCATGGATCAAAATGTCGATTATGAAAGTGGCTCTTTCGTCACATGGAGTTTCCCACCGGAACTCAACTTCAGTGATAGCGGTGTCACCGTTCAAATTGTTGATAATGATGGCCAACTCAACAGTGACGACAGCAAAAATGAGACGAGCGAAGACAAAACGCAGTCCATCATTTTGGACGGCGAGGATTACAGCGTAAACGTAGATTACTCTCTTTCTTATGAAGACGGAGTAGGTAACACCTACACCTTTGCAGTGGTCGATGTCGACATGAACGGTGATGGCAGCAATGCTGTTAGCGGCACAGAAAGCGGAAAAGTGTTGATTCAACTGGATGGGCCTGAAATCACACCAGACACATCATTGAGTCTCGTTCCGGGATCATACCAAAACATCAACAGCCTTGATTATGCTGACATTGAGGAGGCAGCAACGGTTTCTGGTACACTGGACATCACGGATACGGACGCAGCAGAGGCACCAGTCTTTGAGAACACAACCATTGAAGGCGAGTATGGCTCCCTGACATTGGTTGATGGTGAATGGACGTATACCGTTGATACGGAGAAAGCACAGTCTCTAGGAGAAGATCAAGCAGCCACAGATACCATTATGCTCACCGCAACGGATGGCACCACGCAAAACATTGACATCACAGTATCTGGTGTTGATGAAGCCTCAGAAGTCAGCGGGGATATGACAGGCTCAATCTCTAACGTCGAACCAACATTCGTCGACACATCTGTCAGTCGTGGTAGTGATGGCACATGGGATGCGAGCGGCAGTGACAACATGACGCTCGATTTCAGTAACATCACCAGTAATGCCGGATATCACAATAGTTTTGGGTACTATGTCCTTGATGCTGGAGGCAATGTTTTACGTGCTGAAATAATTTTTGATGATGCTCATGACGTCAACAATGCCAGTGCAGATTTCAATACGGAAGGCGGAGAGAAAGTCGGTCTATTTCTTATTCCTAACGGTGATGCGAAAGGCTTTGACGCTGGCGAAGTCACACTAAGCTTCGGCAGCAACGGCGTTACGGCCTATCAAGGTTCAGCATCAGCAACCACCTTGGTCTCAGAATCATCGAAAAATGGCAACGGCTTCGATTACGAATCCAATTCCGGCAATAATTCGTCTTGGGA
The DNA here is from genome assembly GCF_900115495.1 of Enterovibrio norvegicus DSM 15893. Taxonomy (GTDB): domain Bacteria; phylum Pseudomonadota; class Gammaproteobacteria; order Enterobacterales; family Vibrionaceae; genus Enterovibrio; species Enterovibrio norvegicus. Next base: position 6,079 of record NZ_FOWR01000046.1, read on the forward strand.
AGACCTCGTCGGGGGAGGAGATCGCGACTTCAATGATGTGGTCTTTACGGTCAATGCAAGTCAAGACGTCGCCCAAGATATTACCACGAGCGGTTCAATTACCATTTCTGATGTTGATGAAGGCCAAACGCCGACCTTGCCGAATACGACCGTTGAAGGTGAGTACGGATCATTGACCTTGGTCGATGGGGAGTGGACATACACATTGGATCCTGAACTTGCTGTAGCAGCGGGTGAGGAATCCATTGATACCATCGTTATCTCCGCTTCTGACGGTAGCCAACATGAAATCGTGATTTCGATTGCGGGCACAGATGACGCACCAGTGGTCAGCGGCGTGTTTACAGGCGTCGTTAACGAGGGAGACCTCGGTGACACCGTCTCTATCAGTGGTTCCATATCGATCACAGACGTTGATTCAGACGACACACCAGAGTTCCAAGACACCACAGTAACGGGACAGTATGGTTCATTGGACTTAGTCGATGGCGTCTGGACTTACACTGTTGATAACGAGAAAACCCAAGAACTCGATACGGGTACCTCGGTGAAAGACACCATCACACTCACAGCGTCAGATGGCACCACGCAAAACATCGAAGTCACGGTACAAGGGACGGATGATGCACCGTTCGTGGTGGGCACAAACAGTGCTGCCATTGTGGCACCTGAACCTGTTTCCAATGACTTCATTGAGGTTAACAATGGTTTCATCCTGAACGAGGGTTATTCGTTTAGTGGCGGTGACATGCAGTACTACGGTAATGAGCCCACACTCAACTTTAACCAATCGGGTCAGACGATACGTATCTATGACCAAGATGACACATTGGATGGTGATAATTATCGAAATGAATACGTACAAGACACCAGCCAAAAAGTCGAAATTGGTGGTGTCATGTATAACGCCACCTATGACTATCAACTCGACTACCAAGACAGTAGCGGCAACATCTATAGCTTCGCTGTTCTAGATGTCGATTTAGATGGCGATGGTTCGTTCCGATATGATTCGAATGAACAGGGTAAGATGATCATTCAGATCGACGGCCCTGAAATCACCCCTGGAATGTCGATGGATTACCTCCGCGACACACCTAATCAGGGGCGAACAATGTCCTATGACGATATTGCAGTGGACACAGCGGCTGCAGCAGCATCAGTAACAGGTCAACTATCACTGACGGATGTGGATGCTGGAGATTCGCCATACTTTGCTAACAACACAGTAGAAGGCAGCTACGGCTCACTAGAATTGGTGGACGGAAGCTGGACCTACACCCTCAACCCAGATTCAACCTCGCACCTTCAGCACAACGACGTTGTCACGGAAGTGATCACGCTAACCGCATCTGACGGTGTCACACAAACAGATGTGAACATCACCATTGGTGGTTCAGAAACGGCCTTGGCGGTAAATTCACATTCGATGACCAGTGAGAGCATGTCAGACGTCATTTCGTTAGACGACATCACTTTCACTGGCAGTGATAGTGACGACAAAATCGCTGGAAGCGATGCCCACGATGTGCTCCTCGCGCAAGCTGGAGACGATTTAATCTTGGGCAATGGGGGGAATGACATCCTGGACGGCGGTTTAGGCAATGACATTCTTGTGGGTGGTGAAGGTAATGACACCATGGCTGGCGGTGCGGGGGCAGATACGTTTGCTTTCTTACGCGGCGACCAAGGATCGGCGTCAGAACCTGCAACAGACCATATCACTGACTTCGACACACAAAATGATGCGCTTAATTTGTCAGACCTCGTTCAAACGGAAGCAACCGAGAGCATGGAAAGCTATCTTTCTTTGATGGACGACGGTGAAGGCAACGCGACACTCAGCATTTCTTCTCAAGGTGATGGCAACGTCGATCAAAAAGTGGTGTTCGACAACATGAGTGTTGAAAACATGGCAGATGCCTACAGCGTCGACATTGCAGGCATGACATCAGAACAAGTCAGCTCTTCTGTCATCGACGCCATGATCGCGCAATCTAAGGTGATCATCGACTAGCGTCTCTATTTACCATAAGTGTTGCTCCGAATAGCGCTCAACTAAGAAGCGCCTTGCGCTAACCTTGGCCAGTCAGCCCCCTGACTGGCTTTTTTCTTTATGTTGACGAAGGTTTACATTCTACCCCTGCCCCTTTCACACAACGCACGATATAATCCCACCTTATTTGCGGTCATCAGGCCGTCGACTCGACAACCTAGGCGAATGTTTTCAATGAAACTTAAACAACTTTTCGTGCCGCTTCTTGCTGTTTTTGCCCTATCTGCATGCAGCGATGACGCACCAACAAACCAAGCAGAAAAATACACCACGCTTGAAACGCCTGTGAAGGTTGCCGATCTTGCACCTGTAACCGAAGTGTTCAGCCTTTCTTGCGGCCATTGCCGTTCAATGGAAAGCGCCATTCCGGCGATTGAAGAAGCAGCCAGCGTCAAAATTGGTAAAGCACACGTTACCTTCAACGAAAGCGCCACCTTTGCTGCGTTGATTTACTACGCTGCCAGCACCCAAGAAGACGGCAACCCGCCAAAAGACTTGGTTGAAGCATTGTTTCAGTATGTTCAGGAACAACAAACCGACTCCGCTGAAGATAACAAACGCCTGTTGGGTGACGTGTTTAAACAATATGGCCTAACAAGCCCTTATGAATTGGACGAAGCGCAACAAGCCAAATTGTTTACTGCCATTGAACAAGCCGATGCGCTGACCGTGCAGTCTGGCATTAACTCGGTACCTACCTTCTTGGTGAAAGGCAAATATGTGGTAAATACCAGCGCACACGAAAGTGCAGAAGAGCTAGGTGCAACACTGAAAATGCTGCTGAATAAAGCGGATTAAACACGTTTCTATCTCCGTTCTTAAAGATCAGAGCTCTTAAAAATCAAAGCTCTAAAAGATCAGAGCTCTAAAAGATCAAAGCTCTTAACGATCAAAAACGGCGCAATCAGCGCCGTTTTCATTTCTACATGGTCTCTTTGGCGTCAACAGTATTACTGCGCTAATCGCGCAAAACCCGCGTCCAAATCGGCAATCAAATCTTCCACATCTTCGAGGCCAATATGAAGGCGAACCAACGTGCCCTCAAAATCGACAGGGCCCGCAGGCCGGATAGCATTCAACTCTTCAGGCTGATTAGCCAGAATCAGTGACTCATAACCTCCCCACGAATACGCCATGCTAAAATGGGTAAAATTATCGAGGAAGTTCGCCACTTTCTCAGCTGAAAGTTTGTCTTTCAGAATAAACGAGAACAGACCGCAGGCACCGGAAAAATCACGCACAAAATGTTCATGTCCGATAGAACCTTCCACGGCAGGGTGATTCACACGTGCAACTTCAGGACGTGCTTTCAACCACTCAGCAATCGCAACGCTGTTTTCATGATGCTGCTTTAAGCGCACACCCAAAGTGCGCAAACCGCGAGATGCCATGTACGCCGTATCCGCATCGACCATTTGACCCATGAGGTAAGAACGTTCGCGTAAGGTTTCCCATGTGCGCGCATTGGCAACCGCAGTGCCTATCATGGCATCCGAATGGCCAATGATGTATTTCGTGCCCGCTTGCACCGAAATATCAATGTCGTGGTCCAGTGCCTTAAACAACACACCGGCCGCCCACGTGTTGTCCATGATGATCACAGCATTTGGGTTCTTCGCGCGCACGGCGCGCACAATGGCGGGAATGTCTGGCACTTCCATGGTGATAGAGTTTGGAGACTCAAGAAACACCACGCTCGTCGATGGAGAAACCAGTTCACCGATACCTTCGCCAAGCATAGGATCGTAATAGGTGGTTGAAACACCAAGGCTCGCCAAAATGTCGTCACAAAAGGCCTGGGTCGGCTCGTAAGCACCGCCCGTCATCAATACGTTGTCGCCAGTTTTGACAAAAGAAAGTATGGTATTCGCAATGGCAGCGGCACCACATGGATACAATACACACCCAGCTCCACCTTCCAATTCCGTCATGGCATCTTGAAATGAAAAATGCGTTAGCGTGCCTCGACGTCCATAAAATAATTCGCCCTCACCACGTTTCGCTGTCGCCGCTTTTTTCTGTTCAACAGAGTCAAACACAATGGATGAAGCGCGTTGGATAACACTGTTAACACTGCCTTGGCAGTATCGCTTATCACGTCCCGCAGAGACCAATGTTGTATTAAGTTTTTCAGACGACATAGTTGTTCCTTATTCCCTAACCTTTGAACCGACTCTCAGAGCCGTTATTCCTCTTTCCATGATGGCAACAGAGTACCTCAGAAGCGCCCCGAATGCAGCGCGATATCGTCTTTCAATAGTCATCTTATGTGCATGATTCAACACTAAGTCGTGCTTTCTAACACCATGACCATAAGACATCTCCATTCACCATTTGCGTTGATGGTGAGAGCCAGCCTTCATCACCAGGACGGAAAACATCATAAATGAGACTGTGTACTATATTTATTGCATATCAATCTGGGAATGAGAGTTAGTTAATGAGATCAATCAGTAAAGGATGCCAGCAGACAGCGTTAACCCTCAACTGGGTGCCCTTTATTTTTGCCCTATTTTTCGGGCTCATCAGCCTTCCCGCTCATAGCACGATTAACAGCCAAGGTAAAAACGTCTTGGTGTTCGGCGTTGTGCCTCAACAATCATCTGCCAAGCTCATTCGAAATTGGGGACCGTTGCTCAAAGAAATCAGTGAGTACTCTGGGTTAACGCTTCGTTTCGCGACCGCGCCAAACATACCTGAATTCGAGAAACGTCTGGCAGAAGGCAAATATGACGTGGCTTACATGAACCCTTATCACTTTACGGTATTCAACGAGGCACCTGGCTATTCGGCACTGGTACACGCTAAAAACAAACGCATTAAAGGCATATTGGTGGTAAAGAAAGGAGAAAGCATTGAAAAGCTCACCGACCTAGATGGTAAAAATATTGCCTTTCCTGCCCCAGCTGCATTTGCGGCGACGTTACTTACACAAGCAGTACTGAACAACGAAGGCATATCCTTTACACCTCATTACGTCGGTTCTCATGATTCCTCTTACCTCGCGGTTGCCGACGGTTTGTTTGATGCGGGAGGCGGTATTGTCAGAACCCTTGGCGCAAGCTCAGACGAAACAAAAAATCAGTTGAATGTTCTTCATATCACCCAAGGCTTCACCCCGCATGCCATTGCAGCGCATCCTTCGTTAAATGAAGAAACAAGGCAGAAAATCGTTCAGGCCTTCTTTGAACTTAGTGAGACCAAAAAAGGTAAAGCCGCGCTCAAAACGCTCAACATGAAAGGGTTCGAGGCCGCAAAAGACAGCGATTGGGATGATGTAAGATCGCTAAATATTTCCGTCATTACCCCAAAGTAACACGACGATACGTATGTCGTTTCGCTTAAAAACCATCATAGGTATCGCCCTGATCGAACTGGTATTGCTCGCAATACTGGTTTTTTCAGGTTTGAATTGGTTACGGGGTTCAAACGAACAACAAATTGAATTAGATGGTGAGTTGCTTTCCAGCACATTTGCTATTGCTACTCGCGATGCCATCATATCGACTGATCTCGCTAATCTGAACGCATTCACGCAAGACGCCATCGCCAACAAAAACATTGTTTATATCAACGTAAAAAATGACGAAGGCAGACTCCTTGCCGGTGCATCATCCCTGCCAGACGATAAGCACACACCAAACTATGACCAACGCCCTTCTGAATCCGAGGATGACATTTACGATATCCGCACGAATGTTGTGATAGACGAATGGAAGGTGGGAGAAATTGAGTTCGGTTTGAATGTATCTTCCTTCAATGCACTGCTTTACAACGCTCAAAAATACGCAGTCGCGATTGCCGCACTCGAAATTGTGTTGGTAGCACTTTTCTCATTGGCCTTTGGTTCGCTTCTCACCAAGCAACTCTTGAAACTGCAAACTGGCGCAAAACGCATTTCAGAAAATGGGCCTGGCGATACTGTTCCAGTAAAAGGTAACGACGAAGTGGCGCAGGTAACACGTGCGTTCAATGACATGTCGATAGCACTTGACCACTCCTATACCGAGATTTCTCATGAGAAAAATCGCTACAAGGTGCTGGCAGACCAAAACATGATGCTGGCGGAAATTGTAGAGCAAAGTCATGAGGCCATTTTGGTCACCAATAAAGAAGGCAAAATTCAGCGTGTAAACCATGCATTTAGCAAAATATTTGGTTACAAAGAAGATGGCATTTTAAACAAAAGGATCATGCCATTACTCTTCAGGCAAAGCATGGATACCTCCCCCGCACATTGCATTTCAGACGCGATTGAGAACGCCAGCATTGCCATGGTAAAAGCGCAGTGTCTGAATCACGAAAACGTGGCATTTTGGACGGAAATTACGGTTTTCCCGATAAAGAACTATTCAGGTAACGTGGAAAGGCTCGCCTTTATCGTGCGAGACGTTACCGACAACCACGAGTTTGAAACCAAGCTCAAAGAGGCGGTAACCCGAGCAGAGTCCGCCACCAAAGCAAAATCCGAATTTCTCGCTAATATGAGCCATGAAATTCGAACACCGATGAACGGTATTATCGGCATGTCTGACATGCTACAAGAAACACCGCTTAACCGAGAACAACAGGGTTTCACCGATATCATCAACTCCTCTGCCAGAGATCTTCTCTACCTGCTCAACGACATCCTCGATTTTTCAAAACTAGAAGCACAGAAACTATCGCTCCAAGAAGAGTATTTCTGCTTGAGAAAAGTGGTTGAAGAAACCATGACCATGATTTCCATTGATGCGGCGAAGAAAGATCTCATGCTGGCCATTGATATAGACCCTGCGTTGAAAATGGAAGCTTATGGCGACGGATTTCGGTTAAGGCAAATACTCAACAACCTGCTCGTGAATGCTGTGAAATTTACCGAACACGGATACATTAAGCTCATCGTTACTGGCTCCGAAGACCTTGCCAAGAACCGCGTCGATTATACGTTTTGCATTGAAGACTCAGGCATTGGCATTCCAGAATCAAAAATCAACGACATTACCACCGCTTTCCAGCAGGTAGATGGGACAACATCTCGCAGGTATGAAGGCACAGGGCTCGGGCTTGCGATCACACAGCGCTTGTTAACGCTGTTCAACGGCACGCTGCACATCGAATCGAAAGAAAATCATGGTAGCCAATTCTGGTTTACCATCCGTCTTCCTTTGCTCGGCGAGAACCGCTCCACCAAATTTGCCCTTGATGGTAAAAATATCGCCATTATCAATGCAGACCCTTTGCACCGTGCCATTTTCAACCGATATTTCGCACATTGGTGTGCCAACATCCAATACTTGAACAACCCAGAAAGTATATCCAAAGGGCAAACGCGTTATGACGTCGCCATCGTGTTGCTCTCAAACAATGTGAGTCTGCCGCCTTCCATTACCTGCCCGGTGATCGGTGTGACACCTCATATTGAAGACAGAACACCACATACTGATGATGCAGGCATTACTCTAATATCAAAACCTATTCGTATGCACGTGTTGCTGCGAGAAGTGCTGCACGCCTTAAACCAAAAACCGTTGCCGATGTTGGAGCCGTCATCAGACAGTTATCGACCGAAATTCCCTGATAAAATCAAGAAAATGTCCATCGTGGTGGTGGATGACATTTCTTACAACCGTGAAGTTATTCGGGTTTATCTCTCTGAGCTTGAACCCAATATTCAGTTTTTGTCTAATGCGCAGCAAGCCTTTGAGCAATACAAACATCGCCCCTTTGATATTCTGCTGACAGATGTTTCCATGCCAGATCGCGACGGCTATGAACTCACCCAACAATTACGACGTTATGAACATGAGCATCAGATTCCACCAGCCAGCATTGTCGGCCTTTCCGCTCACGCTGGCCGCCAAGATTTCAATCGTGCGATAGAAGCAGGCATGGACAGTTACCTCACCAAGCCCATTGTGAGAGAGGATCTGACCGAAGCGCTGATAAAAGCTTGCAGAGCACGACAAGCGCTTCTCGCTAATAACGCGCAGTCATAAAACACACAGCACTTTTATACCCAAACGACCTGAAGATGCAGGATTCAGCGAATTTAACTGACGTTGTGATCGCAGCGTCAGTCAACTCGCCCGAAGAGCAGCCATTAATTAGCTTATTTATTCCCTAAATTACAATCATATAGAACAAATATTTCTTGTAAAATTCACCTCAAATTGAACGCATTGATAGCCTCTGAATACGAGTATCGTCAGGTCCCTTGGGTATAGTTACTCTATTTTTGACACAAAAAAGCCCCCCAATGTGTTGGGAGGCTTTAAAAAAGTGGCATTAACGATTTAGCCACGGCTACATGTTCAGTTGGCAGGCTCGACTGTAAACTTACCGACATCAACGGCAATCACCTTTACAGAATCACCTGCTTCGAGCTGCGCGTCTTTGAAAGCCGGACCCAGTACTAATTGCCAGCTCACTCCAGAATACTTCACCGTTGCGGGTGTGTGTGCATCCATCGGAGATTCAAGCTCAAAGACCAGACCAATGAGATCGCTGTGAACGTTAAATTCACGGCTTTCGCCTTTCTGCATGCGTTTCATCGGCCCCCAAAGAGCAGCGGTCAGCACCCCTGCACCAATGCCTGAGCCCGAGATCACACCCACGATCGTCGCAGGTAAAATGCCCACCCAAACCAGTACACCCGTGGTGATGGTCGAGAGGCCTAGCGCTAGCAAAACAATGGTGGACAATCCCAACACCCATATTTCTACGATCAGAAAAATGAGTCCGATAATGATGGTGACTTCCGCCAAATTATCTTGAAGATAACTGACTACATCCATTAAGACCTACCTGCATTCAAGGTGTTAATGATGCTCATGGATTCAGCAACAAGGGCTGCTGCACCCGTTGAGCTATCAGGGAGAAGCACCACAGAAGATTCTTTCGCGATGGCTTTTTTCGCTTCAATGGCTTTATCGGCCAGATCAAGCTGGATCGCTTTTTGACCTTCAGGCGTTGCCGCTGTGCGACCCACCACTTCCAGTGCTTCGGCTTGTGCTTGTGCAACCGCAAGAATCGCCTGCGCTTCACCTTCTGCTTTCAGGATTTGCTCAGACTTTTCCGCTTCTGCTGCCAGTACGCGCGCTTGTTTGTGACCTTCAGCCACGTTGATTTCAGATTGACGCGCACCTTCAGACTCTAGAATTACAGCACGTTTTTCACGTTCTGCCTTCATTTGACGTTCCATCGCGTCCAATACTGAGCGCGGTGGATCGATGTCTTTGATCTCATAACGCAATACTTGAACACCCCAAGGCACAGCAGCTTCGTTGATGGCACTGACAATAGCCGTGTTCAGATTTTCACGCTCTTCAAACGTCTTATCTAGCTCCATACGGCCAATTTCTGAACGCATCGAGGTTTGCGCAAGTTGCGTCACTGAGAAGATGTAATCATCAACCCCATAACACGCCTTCACCGGATCCAGCACTTTCAGGTAAAGCACACCGTCAACCACCAAGGAGATATTGTCGCGAGTAATCGCGGATTGGCTCGGTACATCAAACGCTTGTTCTTTCAATGTACGCACGTACGCAACACGGTCGATAAACGGAATCAGGATGTTCAGACCCGCTTCCATGGTTTTATTGTATTTGCCGAATCGCTCAACAATGTACGAGGTATTTTGAGGCACGAATTTCACGGCACCACGCAATACGATGACGATCAAAACCGCAAGAACGACCCAAGTACTGAGGATCGTGGGGAGGAGCGCTAAAATTTCCATTTTTATATTTCCTAGCCAGAGAATTTAACACCAGCATACCGAAAATCATCATGTATTTTTACTTGCAGATTAAGATTTTAGGGGTAATCAACAAAAATAATGAAGAGGTCACCTTAGCGTGTTTAGGAAGCGAGATTCCAACGGCGAAAGTAAAAAAATAACACGATAGGGGACAAAAGGAGAAACGAGAAGGAGAAAAAACCAAGCAGAACCGGACGTCCTGCTTAGTAGAAGGCATGTTGTCAGTACAAAATAATTCTTATGCGCTTATCTATCACGCACAAAGGTGTTTTTAACCAAACAATTCAGTAAAGGCACTGCATTGATATGCTTGAATTTCAGCGGCTCAGCTAAGTCACCAAACAGAGGAGTTCCGCCGCCCAACAAAACAGGGATCGTCGTGATAATGAGTTCATCAATCAAATCTTGCTTTAAAAAGCCCTGCACCGTTACACCACCGTCAATGTACAGATCGGCATAGCCTTGTTCATTCAGCACGCGAACAACATCTTTTAGGTCACCATTTACCAAGAAAATCTTGTCTTCATAACCCGCAGGCACAGACGTCAAGGTGTTCGACAACATGAAAACAGGTTTAGAATATGGCCAATCGCAACCGAAGCTCAACACCATCTCAACGGTGTTTCGCCCCATGACAATGGCATCAATGCGGTCCATAAATGCGCTAAAGCCCAAATCAGAACCTTCTGGGTTGGGAATGTCATGCAGCCAGTCAATGCGGTTGTTTTTGTCAGCAATAAAGCCATCAAGGCTCGTTGCGATATAAACGATGTTAGACATAAGCGATTCTCACGTCATTAAAAAGTACGGTATACAAAAAAGCGTGGGCATTTGCACCACGCTTTTTACAAAACACACATTTTAGTTATTCAAGTGACGTTCTTTCGCTTACCAAAGCCAAGCCGCACCGCGAACGCCGCTTGAATCACCATATTTTGCTTTTACAAGCGGTGTCGCACACTCGCCGCCCAGCACCCATTGCGCCATGAGCGGTGGAACATTGGTGTAAAGACGCTCAACGTTCGACATACCGCCGCCCAACACAATCACATCAGGGTCAAGCATGTTCACCATAGTACCTAGTGCTTTCGCAAGACGCTGCTCATAACGCACCAAACACGCTTCCGCTTCCGCATCGCCTTGTTTGGCGAGTTCGACAATTTCAGCACCTTTAAGGCTTTGGCCCGTCGTCAGGGAAAAATCTTTCCAAAAACCCGTGCCTGAAAGAAAGGTTTCAATACAACCCGGTTTGCCGCAATAACATTCGATGTGTTCAGCGTGGTGGCGATCAACATCGTTTTGCCAAGGCAATGGATTGTGTCCCCATTCACCTGCAACACCGTTTCCACCCACGTGCACTTTGCCGTTTAGCGCCAAACCACCGCCACAGCCTGTGCCAATGATCACGCCATAAACCATGCCTTTTCCTGCACCTGCGCCATCGACGGCTTCAGAAACCGCCAGACAGTTTGCATCATTCGCAATGCGCACTTCACGCCCCATCAATGCTTTTAGGTCTTGATCAAGAGGCTGGCCATTCAGCCACACTGAATTGGCATTTTTTACCATACCCGTCACAGGTGAGAGCGTACCGGGAATACCCATACCAACAGTGCACGTTTCCCCGACCGCTTTTTCCGCATCGTCAACGAGCCCTTTAATGGCTAAAAGTGTGGCTTGATAATCATGTTGTGGCGTAGGTACACGCTGTTGGAAGACCTGTTCACCTTGATCGGTGAGCACAACCGCTTCAATTTTCGTTCCGCCTAAATCGATCCCTATTTTCACCAGTTCCTCCGTCTCTCGACCCGCGAGCATGTTCAATACTTCATCCTAAAACTAAGCATATCGGGAGATACGCCTTAGCAATGAGACCCTAAATAAAAAGATGGTTTTTTGTTCTGTAAGGACGCCTCAATTATCAGAAAGATGACAGTTATATGAAACTTAATTGTAGATTTGTCCTGTTAAATTCCTGATTCCTAAAATAAATGTAGCTTTCCATTTAAAAACCGAGATATGTCTCACTTTCTTTTCCCTAAAATAAGTCTATTTTTAAAGCGTGCACTAATTTGTCATTGATTGTGGTGTATTTCACAGCATGAAGTGACAATTCGCACAAGATTGTGCAGTGAAATCTACGTGTTATATACATGTAGATTTGCTGTGCTAACATCGTTCGGCCTGGTTAATAGAGCTCATTATGCTGCAATTGAATACACACTTCGTTACACCCTACCTTCGCAAAAGTAAGTTGTCCTGAAGTCCTGAAGATATTCGCAACATTTGACACCATAAGTGATTCATTAATAGGCTACATGCGCAAGCGCAAAAATTAGTAAGTAGAAATATATTCAGGAGACAACATGTCTAAATCTACAGGTACCGTGAAGTGGTTTAACGAAGAAAAAGGTTTCGGTTTCATTCAACAAGAAAATGGACCAGACGTTTTCGTTCACTTCCGCGCTATCACTGGCGATGGTTTCAAAACTCTGGCCGAAGGCCAACAAGTAGCATTTGAAATCGAACAAGGCCAAAAAGGCCCACAAGCTGCAAACGTAGAAAAAGTATAATTTTTCTTCTCGCAGAGAATTTAAAAGGATGCCTTATGGCGTCCTTTTTTACGTTTTAGGCTTTTCTTTTTTCTTTGCCCCCCTCTTCCTCTTCTTCTTTGGCTATCCGGATTGATCCCCTGTACATCAGCGAAATTCTAAAAATTGGCGCGAAAAACCGCAATATTGTACAAAACATTTATTGCTAACTTGTTTACACTGAGCAATACGACAGTCATAAAGGTGTGCAATGGAATCTGCTCACTACAATTCGTCTCCCTTGCTTGGCGGATTGGAGATACTTCAAGCGACGTACGATAAACAAAACTTTTCGCGGCATACTCACGAAGGGTATACCGTGGGCGTTATTGAGCATGGCGCACAACGTTTCTGGCGTAACGGCGCTTATCACCTCGCCCCTAAAAACAGCATCATTTTGGTCAATGCAGACCAAATCCATGACGGTCATGCAGCGACAGATGGTGGCTGGTCTTATCAGGCAATGTATCCAACAGAAGCACAATTCCAAGCCGTCGCAAAAGATTTGGGGTTGACCTCAAACACGCCCTATTTCCCTGTTGCTGTGGAACACGATCAACGGTTAGCCAATCAACTTCTTCAGCTGTTTACATTGCTTCACGATAATCAAGACACTTTACTAACCGAAACCTATACACACCATGTTTTGCTGTCTTTACTGTGTCGCTATAACAAACGTCAGCAAACGCCGAAAAACACGGTCAAATTGGGAGAGCAACTCTCAACGATACGCGACTACCTCCACCAGCATTTTGCGTATGCCATCGCGTTGGAAGATTTAAGCGAGCTCTCCGGCGTCAGCCCTTACCATCTGGTTAGGCAATTCAAAGAAAAGTACGGTCTGCCACCACACGCCTATCAAATTCAGCTGCGCGTGAGACACGCTCAGCAATTGATGAAATCGGGCATGTCGCTCGCAGACAGCGCCATCGCAAGCGGATTTCACGATCAAAGCCACCTTCATCGACATTTCCGACGCGCCATGGGTGTCACCCCAAAGCAATATCAGCGCGCAATTTCGTACAATTTTCCCGCCGCATAAATCGGTATTACTTTATATCCCGAACAGTAAAAGATGCGAAAACCATGAATCAAGACTCTTCTCTCCCCCGCGAACGCATATGGCTTTCCGCTGTATCCGATATGTTGCCCCTCAGCCTTGCTGTTGTGCCTTGGGGCATTCTTTGCGGCTCACTGGCTATTCAAGCAGGAATGACCCCTTTTCAGGCACAAGCCATGTCATTGTTCGTGTTCGCTGGTGCCGCGCAACTTTCAGGCACCAGTATGATAGGGGCCAGCGCGCCCGTTAGTACGTTATTTGGTTCAACGTTCGTGATCAGCGCTCGCCACCTGCTTTACTCCGTGAACATGCGTCAACACATACGTGCTTTACCACTGAGATGGCGTTTACCACTCGGCTTTTTGCTGACCGATGAAATGTACGTTGTCAGCGCTGCACACACGGAACGCACTGGCACATTTTGCCCATATTTTGCGCTATACACAGGGGGGTTCTTCTACCTTTGTTGGAACCTTGCCACCTTAGTTGGCGTTATTGGTGGCTCGCAGTTCGACAACATCGAAGAGTTCGGCCTTGAGTTCGCCATCGCTGCAACCTTCATCGCACTTGTTATCCCAACAATCAAAGATATTCCCGTTGCAGTGAGCGTGCTGGTCTCAGCCTTAATGATGGTGATATTCACCTTAATAGGCATTGAAAATGCCCTCCTCATTGCGGCTATCCTAGGTATGGTTGCCGGTTTTACCACGGAGAGCCTAATGCCAAAGAAGATCAACACGGAAAGCATCGAACAAGCAGAACAAACAGCGAATAGATCGCGTGAAACGGAGGGTGAATAATGAACACATGGATAATGATCTTAGGCATGGCATGCATTACGTTTTCTGTGCGCTACGTCTTTCTCGCAAGAAGTATCCCCTTTCAAGTGACGCCGACCATGCAGCGGATCCTAAAATTCAGCGCGCCTGCGGTGCTAACCGCCCTTGCTGTACCTATCCTTGTGTTTCCCCACGGTGATTTTTTCGTTTCCATCAATAACCCGTATTTATTGGCTGGCATCTTTGTTTGTGTGCTTGGCTTCCTGCGGTTGGGCACATTGAGCACGGTTCTTATCTCAATGATATTTTTCTGGTTTATCCGATAGAAATTTATAAAACGAGATGCGCATCAGAGACCCTCATTCCAAATTGGGAAACAAGTGCTTCTTTTATTGAAATATCAGCGATATAGACTATTTCTTAAATAGAGGGAAATATGAAAAAGGGAGGACGCTCTATGCTTGACCGATGTCTCGTCGTTGATGATCACGAAATGATTCGCGAAACCATCGCTATTATGGCGACTTCGCTCGGCTTTAAAGAATCGATCATGGCGATTGATGGTGCGGATGCCATTTCGAAAATATTCCATGAGCGACCTTCTCTCATTATCACCGACCTCCAAATGGAACCCATTGACGGACTCGAGATGCTCCGTCTGATCAGAAGCGGACGCTATGGGTTACAGCACGATATACCCATCATTATTCTGACGGCCAATGCATCTGAAAGCGTGATTGCCCAATGCATCGCGTTCGACGTCGATGCTTTTTTGGTAAAACCTGTCAATCGACAAGCACTTCAAGAGCGTATTAACCAACTTTCGCAGCAAGCAAAAGCCAAGAAAACGGTCGAACACTACTTCGACATGTACCAACAAGACCCTGCGAAATCCACTGCATTCCAGATGAACGGACAAGTCGCCTTCACGGATTCCGATGTCAGCGAATTTGATGCGCTGATGAAAGAACAAAAACCTGACGTACATGTCCCTATGCATGAGCCTGTCGCTTCGACACCTCAGCCCACGCCTGCCGTTGAACCCGCAGACAACAAAAAATACTTCATCAAGTGGCAAGACCGTTTTAGTGTAGGCCATACCAAACTCGATAAGAGCAACATGCAATTGCTCGACATCATCAACGACACGTATGACGTCATCGTTAATCACGAACATGACAATCATGTGTTTGAAGACATTGCCAAACGTTTTCAGCATTATGTGAATAATCACATCGTGCTTGAAGAGTCGCTCCTCAGTGAGCGAGCTTACCCTCGATTAAAAATGCACAAAGACATGCATGGACGCCTCGTCAAGCAAGCCGAGTTCGTT
This sequence comes from Enterovibrio norvegicus DSM 15893, assembly GCF_900115495.1. GTDB lineage: Bacteria > Pseudomonadota > Gammaproteobacteria > Enterobacterales > Vibrionaceae > Enterovibrio > Enterovibrio norvegicus. Next base: position 21,642 of record NZ_FOWR01000046.1, read on the forward strand.
GTATTGAAATGTCAGGCTGATCCGAGCTTTTACCGCACTGATTTTTTCCGATTATTGCGCTTTTGGTGGGTCAAACACGTTGTTCAGGAAGATACCAAATATAAATCCGTTTTCACTGAACTCGTTTAAATAGGGCCGTGAATGCACAATCATTCTCCCTTTTCTAACCCCGAGTCGCGCAACACCCTCATCCAACTGGTTGTCAGTGGGACAGCCGTTATCGCCATTATCATGCTGTCTTTCCTCTGGTTTTACCGTTCCATTGTCAATGACACACAGTTGAAAATTGAATACTTCCTGCAGTCTGAAATCGCTAATGTCAGCGTCGCGATTTCAGATTGGTATCATCATCGAGAGCGCGAACTTGCACTCGTCGCAAATGACAAAATCCTTGTCAGCAACATGTATCGCTATGCCAAAGCCTTTGGTCGAAAAAGCCACCCCGGCACTGGCCAGACAGACCTTCTCCTGCCCAATACAGACGAAAACATTCACCGTACACTTTCGGAATACCTTGAAAATTTCGAGTACGATAATGCTCTATTGTTTTCAGAAAATGGCAAACTGCTGTTAAACGTAACGCCGTTTAATCAAGCATGGGCAGACCAAATCTATCAGAATCACGGACGGCGTATTCAAACTCAAGGGGAGTACATCAGCGCGCCGGAAAAAGGACCAAGAGAGCGTGATGGTATGATGATTTCTCTCGGATTCTCTCTTCATATCGCCAATCAAACATCAGCAACGCTGCCCGTTGATCAACGCCCGATCCTTGTCTTACTTCGTAACAGTGAAGAGTTTGATCGCATCTTCATCAATCAAGAACACACAGACACACGACTCGCCTTCGCAGTCAATAAAAACGGGGAGCGCATCGCGCCCTATCACACCGCCAATGCATCAGCCTACCCCTTCTCGTTAAGCCGCCCATCAATGAGCAACCAAGTTAACGCGTCCCCTTGGTCATTGCTCACAAGCGCTGAAACTGAAGTCAACATGAATGTGGTTGGCTACCAAGGTCATCGAAAAAATGACATGGTTGGCGTATGGCAATGGCATGAACAATACCCAATGGCCGTGGTGATTGAGTTTGATGCAGACAGTGCGCTCAATGCGATTTACTACACCCGAAACTACTTACTTTGGGTGTTCTTAGCAGTGACCGCCGCGTTCACCATTTTCCTCGCACTCCATGCAAAAACATCGCTCAAGATAAGCTTCAGCAAGCTTTATCTTGAATCTATCCTTAGAAACTACGCGGATGGCGTGATCGTACTAGACAGCAAAGGCATGACAGTCTCGGTAAACGATAAAGCGTTCGAATTGGCGCTGCTGCCTAGTGATGTTCCTCAGCCATGCTTACTCAGTGCATTTCAAACCTTAGAAAATGAAAAGCTTATCCGTGTGATCGATGACATTTATGTCGATGCCATGAACAAAGGCGAAATGGGCAATATTCATCGCTATGGCATTAACGACCAGATGGTTTATCTGAATATCAAAGCCAAAAAGCAGCACATTAGCGGTAATGATTACGTGGTGGTGAACCTCAGAGACATCACCAAGCAAAGCACCATTGAAGATAAATTGAGTCGCAGCAATGCCTTGTACTCCGTATTCAATACAGTGCAAGACATGTACATGACGACGGGCGACTCAGAACGCAGCTTCAAGAAAGCCCTGGTGGTTTTAGCAAGCTTTACGGAAAGTAGCCTTGCAGCGATGCTGTCTTTCGATGGTGGTGAACAGAAAGTGATGTTCAAACATCAAACAGGTCGCCAATCGAAAGAGTTTACAGGGCTACCTGAATCTTTACTCTCCTATGCTGACACAGCCCTTTCATTACGTCGGACGGAGTTCTCGTCGCTGCACTTTACTGTCGAATCGGAACGCACAGATTTCTATAAGCACTACACCTTGATTCCATTGGTATCGAAACGCGATACCTTAGGGTTAATCGTGCTTGCAGGACGAGACTCCCCCTATAGCGAGAAGCAAGTAGATTGGATTGCACCGGTTGTGAAGAGTATTTGCAGCATGATGTTTTCCGATAAACAGACCCAGCTTAATCAAGAAGTGACCGAGGCATTGCGAACAGCAAAAGAAGATGCTGAGCATGCCAATGAGGCCAAATCAACGTTCCTCGCGATGATGAGCCATGAAATTCGCACGCCCATCAATGGCATTATCGGTATGTCAGAAGTCTTAGGGAACACTGATCTTGCGTACGAACAGAAGCATTACAACAACACCATTTCTGTTTCCGCCAACGCACTTCTCGACATCATCAATGACGTCTTAGATCTCTCTAAAATTGAAGCGGGCAAAATGCCTATCCGTGAAGAAACGTTCGCGGTCAGTGAGTTAATGGAGAACATCACCAACATTGTTGCCCCACGTGTAAAAGATGGCGTGACCTTTACGTCCTATGTCGACCCAGGTTTACCTTTTTCGCTCACTGGGGACTTTTCTAAGCTTCGTCAAATCCTCGTGAATATTGCAGGCAACTCAGCCAAGTTCACCGACAGTGGGTTTGTGGACGTGTCTATTCGTTTGCTGAGCACACATTTACATGGAACAAACACAGTGTGTCACGTGGAAATGAAAGTCACGGACACAGGCATCGGCATCAAAAAAGAACACCTGGATAAAGTGTTCGAAAATTTTTCCCAGATCGACAACACCTCTAAGCGTCGATACCAGGGCACGGGGCTGGGTTTGCCTATCTGTCAGAAGTTCGTTGATTTGCTTGGGGGCACTATCCACGCAGATAGCGAAGTGGGCGAAGGCTCAGTGTTCACCATACACCTAAATCTCAAACAACCTGAAAATGTGCTTCAAGACCTACTGCAACCTTCCGATTCACTCAAGAAGCAACGTGCACTGATCGTGTCACGTTGCGTCAGTCAGACGAAAAATGTAAAACGCTACCTTGAATACCATGACATGCAAGTGGTGACTGCGCTGGATGAAACTGCCGCCTCTCTCGCCTTGTCATCATCATCGCCTTTCTTGGTCACCTTACTCGACCATTCTATTTCGCTGGAAGAGCTTCGCACCTGCATTGAACCCACCACGTACACGCAACACGTCCTGTACCTTGCTGATATCAAGGGCGTACTCACACATCGCCCTTATTCTATCTCTGCGGCGCTGACAGCCCCGTTCACCATACTGAATTTGACACAAGCACTTGAAACCATTATTCAAATGCACGAGCAAGGTTTCAGCCGTGATGATGTCTTTAAGCAACTGGCGCAGCGCGAAGAAATTGCAAAAATCGCGGACACTCAATTGCTGAAAACAGGGCTATCAGTTCTGGTAGCAGAAGATCACCCCGTTAACCAAGAGCTCATCTGTACGGTGTTAAGAAAGCTCAATTGCACACCTACCGTGGCTGATAACGGTGCCATTGCCTTTGAACGTTTCATCGCAAACCGCTACGACATGATCTTCATGGATTGCCAAATGCCCGTCATGGATGGGTATGAAGCCACACGTAAAATCCGCCAGTTAGAAGCTGACAATAACCTGCCGGCCATCCCCATTATTGCGATGACCGCTAATGCGCTCGCGGGCGACCGAGAGCGATGCCTTCAAGAGGGAATGACCGAATACATCGCGAAACCGTTCAAACAACAAGCGCTCATCGTAATGATGAACAAACTGATGCCTGAACATATTGAGTCTCAGCCAGTGCCTATGCCGGCTTTAGAGGCACAGTCTCATGGTTTCACATTGGATGTTGAAGCAGACATTGACGTTTCCGCGCTCAACACGCACCTCGCGTCGACAAACAACACCCAGCCAGCTTCAGATGCAGGCACTCCATTCGATCTCAGCACATTGAAAGAAACCACAGGCGATGACCCTGACTTAATTAAAATGTTGGTGGGACGATTCTTGAAGGTACAAAATGAAGACATTGCCGCGTTAGACATCGCGTGGGATGAAAAGCGATTCTCTGACGTGAAGAAAATCGCACACAAAATGAAAGGGGCGGCGCTTATGGTGGGTGCTATCGACTTTTCAACAGCGTGTAAAAACATTGAACACCATGACGTTGAAGACAGCGATACCATGCAGAAGGAATATCATAGGCTATTGAAGAGTTCGGAAAACCTTTGCGCCAGAATGCTAGAATTAATGCGGTAGTAGACGAGTTGCAATAATGCAAGCGCGATAAGGTTGCTTTTTACGCCATTTATATGAAGTTTGCTAACCTAGCTGCACTATGACGAGCCCCCCCTAGGCAAGTGGGTATTTTTTATCTAGTTTTAATTACAAATACTAAAAAATAATAATTTATACCATCGATTTGCATTTTAAGAGTAAACGCTATGCCGACAGTTATTGCATTCCCAACGAAAAACGCGCCAACCTCGCCTCAATCGTGCGCTGTGACAGAAATGATCAAGGAAGAGTTGAGCTACCTGAGCTCGAATGAACACATGATCAATTGCATCTTGGAACGGATGAAACCTTTCATTGCGACCTTGGATTTTGACCTTGGGTTAGATGTAGAGATCGACGAAAACAATCAACAAGCGATGATGGACATTATCCCTGCCGTGCAAGCGATGCAGGCACGATTTGATGACATCATCTCAGACATCATTTCTGAACGCATTCTTCATGAGATCCACATGTTCCACATTGAGCGCGTCACCAACGTGTAAACGTTGGCCTGATATAACACACCTTCTTCGAGAAAGAGCGTTTATCGCTCTTTTTTCTTTTATATTGAAGCATCTATTGTTAACTCTCCAGATCGCAATTTGCAAAAAAACAATTCAATTTGAAGCATAATAGGAAAGAGCTTTCCGCAATAATTTTTCCAGCCTGTCGACTTTTTGACTGTGTCTGTAGCACATGTTTTGTCGTCAACTCACATCAAGCACATGAATTCCTCCGATTTCTCAATTAGCTTATATACTTATCAATTAATCATAAGTGAAATAAAAATCTCAATATATTGTCACATGTTAACTTGGCGCGACTCTTGCAAACACATGTAACAACGCGATTAAGGACATGGAGACACTCATGGGAGTAGCAGCAATCAGCACGGGTTCGATTCATACGTTTCGATCACGATCAGGTGCGCGAAAGTTTCCTCGTATTGAATTTCCTGCTCAGGTCGAAATCGACGGTGTCATGTACCCTACCAACGAGTGGAGTGTAGGCGGCTTTTCTCTGCACGATAATAAGTATATGGGCAAGAAAGGCGACAAAGGTGCTGGCAACCTCTGTTTCGATCTTCCGGTTGGTCGCTTTTCTACCCCCTGCCAGTTTGAAGTGATGCGTGTCAGTGAAGAGGGTTACGTTCTCGGTTGCCAATTCTATTCCCTAAATTCCGGTCACCAAAAAACGCTGCAGTCCATCGTTGATACCTACCTTACCGGTGAGACCATTTCGCTTGAAAGCGTGACGTCTTATGGCGTAAAAGCGCAGCTTCACGAAGAAGAAGTGAAGCGCATGCAACAAAATTGGTGGCGCTTTGCCACCGTCGCCATTGTTGCGCTGTCTCTGATTACCATCGCTGCATTAATGATCCAATCTCGCGTGCTTTCTATTGAGTCGCAGCATGCCGCAGTCAGTCAACCCGTGCTCACCCAGAAAAGTTACAGTAACGGGGTATTGCGTTTGGGGGACTTCAAACCCGGACAGTTAGTCGAAAAAGGACAATTGCTGTTCTCGATATACACCGAGGAAGGCACCGATTTGCTGGCTAAAGATAAACAAGAGCTCAGCAATATCAACAGTGAAATTTTGTACTACCAAACCCTATTGCGCCAAAGTAAAGAGGCCGTTGCTAGGTATAATTCCCGATTATTCCAAGAACTAAAATACATATCCGAAAAACGCAGCTTGTTAGAAGATGAAATGGCGGCACGGGAAAGTATTTTACGTCTCTACATAAAAGGCGTGAGAGCTGGGTCTGTCGATGTGGTCTCTCGTGAATTAGAGCGAGTCGAAATCTTCGAGATAAAACGCGATATCTTAACCCTAGATACACACATTGAAGGTATAGAGAACCAACTTGACCAAATTCTTCTTGGTGTGCCACCTCGCGAAGCACAGGTTGACATGAAGTCGCCCTTTGAAGTGGAGAGCAAGCTCGACATTTTGGTGAAGCGTAAAGATAAAATCCTTGAAGAGATCGAACGTTTGAAAACCCGCGGTCTTGCTTACGCACCTTGTAAATGTTACATCGTCGCGATCAACGCCTCTGATGGACAGGTTGTACAGACAGGTACGTCGGTTTTTGAGCTCTCACCTATATCAACCTCTGAGAGGACTGAGCGCTCTATTCTTGCTTTGATGCCACTTGAACGTGCCGCATTACTAAAAATTGGCATGCCCGTCGAATATCGCCTCGCTAGCAATGATGAAAAGCTCATCGGCACCATCGAGAAAATTCAATTTTACAGCGCGTCCAACAGCGATATTTACAACGACGATGGTGAATCACTCAGTGGTCTGCCCAAAACGTTGCCACGGCTAAACCAATACACCCTCATAAAAGTGACACCGTCATCTGAAGATGCTGACTCCGTCGTGAATGAGCCAGCAAAGGTCATCGCGACCGTGAAATGGAAAGACGTGTTCATCCACTGGTTTAACTTATGAATCCAGATAAACTCGTTGTTAAAGGCTTTCATAAAGATGACCCCACACACGTCACCGTCCTTTGGTGGCTGTTCTTCGCTGGGCTCCTACTCGGATTGTGGGCAATTTATACCATTTTGCCTTCTGACAAAGTGCAGCCAGAAGTCCTCTATACCCTAGGCATTATTGGTGCTTGGCGATACGGTTGGAAAACCCTGCACCTGTTGCGTGGGCTTTACTATCAATATGTCCGTTACCCGGTTCTATCCACGCTTGCAGACATGACCAAAAAACCCAGTGAGATTTTGCTGGTAATACCTTGCTACCGCACAACACCTGAAATTAGCGCGCCAGTATTCAAAGCATTGGTTGATGAAATCGGCAACTTTGGTGTGTCTTGTCGCGCGGTGGCCTGTGTGTCTGATGAGTCAGACCTCGGTATCATTGAAAGGCAGTTCGATAAACTGCAAGAAAAAGTCCCTGTCAGCCTGTACATCATCGACCAAGATGGCACAGGTAAGCGAAGCACCATGGCCGATGCACTGACATTGCTTGCCGAAGAGCGCCCTGTATCGAAAGATGCCATCTTGGTGCTCATGGATGCCGATACCGTTTTACCCGAAGGGATCTTAAAGAAAGCCTCTGGCTTTCTAATGCGTTACCACGATCTTGGCGCCGTAACGACACACAACAAGCCTATTGTTAAAGGAAATTCACTGATACGCCAATGGTACCGCCAGCGTATGTGCCAGCGTCACTTTTACATGAGTTCCCTTAGCCTGACTTATCGCGTACTGGTTTTAACGGGGCGATTTTCCGTGTATCGCGCATCCCTTGCGCTCTCCCCAGATTTCATTGATAACCTGCGATATGACCATGTGAAACACTGGCGCTATGGCCGCATTCGAATGCTCACGGGGGATGATAAGAGCACCTGGTATTACGTGCTGAAAGAGCGCTGGAAAATGATGTACCTCCCTGATGTCACCGTGACTTGCCTAGAAGATGCGCCATCAGGCGGCTTTCTAAAAGCCAGCCTGTCACTCATGACACGTTGGTACGGGAACATGCTACGCAGTAACATTCGCGCCATCGCCCTCGGACCACGTCAAGCGGGTTGGTTTTTGTGGTTCTGTTTACTCGATCAGCGCATCAGTATGTGGACCACATTAATTGGCCCTTCATTGGCACTGGTTGTCGCAACCTATATGGGCACAAAAGTGGTGATTGCTTACTTGTTTTGGGTCATCGCGACGCGGAGTTTGAATGTGTTATTAATATGTGTTCAATCTCGCCAGTTTCATCCCATCTTTGTGGTATTACTCTGGTATGAACAACTGATTGGCTCTTTGGTCAAGGTGTATCTGTTCTTCCATCCCAATGTACAGCGTTGGACACGACAAGGTATCAGTGGTGTCGTAGAAGACAAATCTATTTCAGGTCAAATCAAGCACTGGCTGCCGCATTTGCAGACGACAGCCGCGTTCAGCACGCTATTGATTTTCGTCATGTGGCTTTACGGATGACAACGGTACGCTTTCGCTAAAAACGTTACTGACGTTGAAAAAGGTTTTGGGGCATACAGCAGTACCGTGTCTGCTTCCAAAGCCATGGCCTTGTTTCTCAATTGGCTCACAGCCCCCTCAGTCAGTTCACCATCATTGATCAACCAATAGTCATACCAATGGCCTTGAGAGCCCACAACCACCCCTTTATCTTCACAGTGCATCATCTCTAATGCATCTCCCCATAGAACGTTAATGTTTTCGCTTTCTGGTAACGGGGCTGTGACACATGCCGACAACAAAAGGGGGGCTAAAATGGCGAGAGGTTTTCGCATGTTTTTCTCTTGGTTTATAAAGGCGTTATTGACGATCTTAACGGCCGAACAAGGTGACTAAGTTATCTCGCCAATTATACCCCTAAAAACGCAGACTGGGCAGCGTTACTGACTATTTCACGATGCAATGCTCTTTCTTTAAATCCAATATTTTATGCATCACAACGCACTTGCTCTTGTGCTGTTCTCACACTAGAATAATACTGTATATAAACACAGTATTATTCATTATGCTCGATAACCTTCTCGCACTACATTCCGGCCTTTGGACTGCCAATCGCCTCTATCAACCTCAGACTCACTGCCGCCCTAGCGGTTTTGCGCTGTTGGATGAAAAACTCGAGGGCGGCTGGCCAGAATCCGGCGTGGTTGAACTTCAACTGACGTGTTTTGGTGTCGGTGAATTACGTCTCGTGCTGCCTGCCATTGCTACCGCACTCAAAGACAGTGAACTCACCCTCTTCGCTTGCCCGCCGGGCGATGTAAACCCTGTTGCGCTGTGTCAGGCGGGCATCGATTTAGACAAAGTGGTGGTGCTCGCATCGTCTTCCGACGCGAGCCTTTGGTGTGTTGAACAAGCACTGAAAAGCGGCTGTTGTCGTACTGCCGTGTTATGGGGGGATGCCCTTTCTGTCACACAAGCGCGTCGCCTTCAATTGGCCGCGACAGAAAACGACTGCTTACTGTTCATGATCACCCACAAGAGAAGTGTTCAAGGGCTACCTGTGAGTTGCCGTCTAGCCCTCACACCGAGTGACAGTGGCATTGCCATCAATGTTGTTAAACGCCGAGGTCTGCCCGTGCAACCTTTCACGCTGACCATGCCAGCGATGTATACCGAGCACCACTGGTCGTCGAAAGCGCACTCTATTACCAAGAGCAAAGCTACCAAGAGCAAAACTACCAAGAGCAAAACTTCCGAGAGCAAAACTACCGAGAGCAAAACTTCCGAGAAAAAAACACCGTCACAGATGATTGGTTCACCTCTATCAGAGCAACAACATCTGCCCGTCCCCAACAACGTGGTGTCTTTGTTCCGATGATGCTTTGGCTCTATTTATATTTCCCAGCACTCTTTCTCAATACATTAGAGCGGGATAACGATAACCAATCACCACTGATTGTATTGTCTCGCGCCACGGGGAACGTGTGTCAGGCCAACCAACATGCAAAAGAGCATGGCATTCGGCTCGGCAACGATTTGGGCACGGCAAGCGCACTATGCCACGCCTTAAACGTGGTCGATTACGATGAAGAGAAAGAAGCAGAACGCGTGCAGCAATTGGCTTCACTGATATACCAAGTCAATGCCGATATCATTGTGCACGCGCCCGCTGGCTTGATGATGAAAGTCTCGCCCATGCTTGCCCTGTATGGCTCACTGGAAGCGTATTGGGACGCGCTTCGCCCTGTCTTGGTCGAACAACAGGTGCAATTTCACTTTGCCTTCAGCCCTTATCCAGAGGCCGCGAAACAGCTCGCCATATCGGGAGCAGATTGCGTATTTCTCACCGAAGAAAACACCCGTACTGCCTTGGCGTTGTTGTCGGTTCGCCAACTCGGTTTCAGCGCCGCGCACGTGACTCAACTCGAACGCATGGGCATTCGTCAGGCTCAGCAATTGCTCGATCTTCCCTTAGCATCACTTGGGCAACGTTTTGGTAAACCACTGACCGCGCAAATTCGGCGCCTGACAGACACCCAACTCGCACATGCGGCCACCTTCACGCCACCCGCGTATTTTCTGCAATCTCTCGAACTGCTGCATGACATTGAGAACAGCCAAACACTCTGTTTTCCGCTTCAACGTATGTTGCGAGAAATGGAAGCCTTCTTGCAGGTGCGAGAAGCCGTTGTGCCCAGCATTACCCTGTATTTTGCACAACGCGATCATGATGAAAAAACACTCACGATCACGGCGGCAGCACCTGAATCTGCCACCAGCCGATGGATGACGTTACTCCAGCTTTATCTGGAAAAGCTCAAGCTTGATGCGCCGGTGATGCACATTCGCTTACACGCTGACACCCTTTTGCCTAAGCAATCTCCGACCCAAGATTTGTTTGCGGGAAAACGCGGCCAACTGACCCCAGCGGAGTTGATCAGTTTGATGCAAGCCAAGGCCGGCGAGCACAGCGTGTATGGTGTGTCATTGAAAAACGATCATCGCCCAGAGCACGCCTTTCATCGACAAACACCCTTGATGAAAAGTGACCAACAACTGCCTGAGCATTTACCCGCCAGACCTTCATTGCTGCACATGACGCCACGCCCACTCATGTCACGCCCCGCCATTTTAGCTGGCCCAGAACGCATTAGCGGCGGATGGTGGGATCGCATGCCGGTTCAGCGTGATTATTTCGTTGCCCGGAATACGCGAGGCCAACTGTGCTGGGTATTTCGAAATGGCATGGGGGAGTGGTTTGAACATGGCCTCTTCTGCTAACGACGAACAAAGCCAAGCTCCAGAGCATCACTACGCCGAACTTCACTGTAAAAGTAATTACAGCTTTTTAACTGGCGCATCGCACCCTGAAGAGCTCGTAACACGGGCTGCAACGCTGGGCTATCACGCCATCGCCATCACCGACGAATGCTCGCTCGCAGGCATTGTGCGAGCGTACACCTGCATCCGCGATCAAGCCTTACCGATTCAACTGATCATTGGCTCTGAAATTACCTATCAAGACGAGAAATTGGTGATTTTATGCCCGACGCGCAAAGCCTATGGCGAGTTGGCACGTTTAATTACCCAAGCGCGCATGCGCAGTGAAAAGGGCCATTACCACGTGTTCAGCGATGACTTTAGCCACATCTCGCAATGCCTTTGCATTTGGGTGCCCCGCCTTTCTCACCTTGAACGTCATGATGCCTCCCACATCCAGCAATGGTTGAAGAAAACCTTTGAAGGGCGTTTATGGATTGGCGCTCAACGCCTGCTGCTGCCGAACGAAGAAACTTACCTCAACATGGTAGACACACTGGCGGATACCCTCGATGTGCCCGTGACCTGCGTAAACGATGTGCTGATGCACCACCCACAGCGTCAGCCTTTGCTAGACGTGGTCACGGCGATCCGTGAAGGGAAACCCTTACAAGAATGCGGACACGCGCTACCACGCAATGGTGAACAAGCCTTAAAGCCCCTCAGCAAACTAACAAAGCTGTACCCTGACGCATGGATAAAAGAAACCAAGCGCATCGCCAATTTATGCCATTTCAGTTTGAGCGAGCTGCGCTACGAATACCCTGCTGAATTGGTGCCTGACGGTTTCACGGCCCAAAGTTATTTACGCCATTTGGTGCACATTGGCATCAAGTTGCGCTTTCCCAACGGCATCAAACCCGAAATCAGCGCCACCATTGAAAAAGAACTCATGCTCATCAGCGAGCAACGTTACGAATACTTCTTCCTGACCATTTACGACATCGTTCAGTTCGCCAAATCCCAAGGCATTTTGTACCAAGGGCGCGGCTCGGCAGCAAACTCCATCGTCTGTTATTGCTTGGAAATCACCGCCGTCAACCCTGAGAAAATCAGTGTCTTGTTTGAGCGTTTCATCTCCAAAGAACGGGATGAGCCACCCGACATTGATGTGGATTTCGAGCATGAGCGACGCGAAGAAATCTTCCGCTATATCTACAAAAAATACGGCCGCCAACGCGCCGCCATTGCCGCGACCGTCATTACCTATCGCTTCAAAAGCGCGTTTCGCGACGTCGGTAAAGCACTGGGGATCAACGAAACCCAGTTGGATTACTACATCAAGAATTTGAACCACCGAGACAAAGGGCTCGATAAGACCGAACAGCTCAGTGCATTGGGGCTAGACACCCAATCACACCTTGGCCGCTGGCTACTCGATTTGGTGGAAGAAATACGAGGTTTTCCGCGCCACCTCAGCCAACATGTCGGCGGCTTCATCATTTCCGCAGGGCCGCTTTACGAACTCGTGCCGGTAGAAAATGCCGCCATGGCAGAACGCAGTGTGATCCAATGGGACAAGGACGATTTGGAATCCCTAGGTTTGCTCAAAGTGGACATCCTTGCGCTTGGCATGCTGAGCGCTATCCGCAAAGCCTTTGCCATTATCAGTAGCCAGCACCAGCGCGCACTGTCCATCGCCAGCATTACGGCCATGGGCGACGATCCTAACGTGTTTCAACAGCTTCAAAAAGGCGATTCCGTGGGCGTGTTTCAGGTGGAATCTCGCGCGCAAATAAACATGCTGCCTCGATTACGCCCTGCGTGCTACTACGACTTGGTAATTCAAATCGCCATTGTCAGGCCAGGTCCAATACAAGGCGACATGGTGCACCCTTTCCTTAAACGACGCTGGGGAAAAGAAGCGGTCACTTACCCATCAAAAGAGGTGGAATCGGTGCTATCCCGCACCATGGGCGTGCCCATCTTCCAAGAGCAAGTGATTCAACTTGCCATGGTTGCAGCGGGGTTTAGTGGCGGTGAAGCAGACAAATTACGTCGCGCCATGGCGGCGTGGAAGCGTAACGGTAAGCTGGCACCGTTTCGGGAAAAACTCATCAACGGCATGCAAGCGCGTGGCTATAACATTGAATTTGCCGAGCAGATTTTTCGCCAGATTCAAGGGTTCGGTGAATACGGATTCCCCGAATCTCACAGTGCTTCGTTTGCTGTGCTCGCGTATACCTCATCCTGGCTTAAGCATTATTACCCCGTCGCATTTTATTGCGCCTTACTCAACAGTCAGCCCATGGGGTTTTATAGCCCGTCTCAATTGCTGCAAGACGCCACACGACATGATGTGGTTGTGCTGCCCGTGTGCGTGAACAACAGTCTGTGGGACCATCAACAAATCCTGACGCCAGAAGGCCCCGCATTACGGTTAGGATTTCGTTTGATCAAAGGCTTTTCGTCTCAAGGCGCTGAGCGCTTGCTCACGCAAAGACCGGACAATGGCTTTCAGAACCTGAACCAGTTACGCGGCTGTGGCCTAACCCGAGGCGATTTAGAAGCCCTCGCCAGCGCGAATGCCACCCAAATATTGGCCAACAACCGCTTCTCTGCCCGTTGGCAAATGATGGATGACAGCCATACCCTTCCACTCTTGTCACAAAGCGCGACCGACACCAATGATGCCAACGTCATTCACGCGCCCTCTGCCGTCGAAGATTTGGTGGAAGACTACGCGACAACGGGCATTACCTTGGGTAAACACCCTATCGCGCTATTGGATGAAAGCGGCAAGTTGGGCAAACACCGGCTCGCGAGTGAATTAACCAGCATCAAATCAGGCACGGCCGTCACCGTTGCTGGTATCGTCACTGGTCGACAGCGCCCCGGCACCGCCAGTGGCGTGACCTTTATGACCTTGGAAGACCAAACAGGTAACATCAATGTGGTGGTATGGCTTGCCACCGCGCGCGCGCAAAACGCCCCCTTTGTCACCGCGAAGATTTTGAAGGTGAAGGGCATATTAGAACGTGAAGGCGATGTGGTGCACATTATCGCAGGGCGGTTTATCGATATGACCTCAACACTGAATCAACTGCTCATCCACTCAAGGGATTTTCACTAACGCATTCAGGGCACGGAACATGGTCATTCCTGTGTCTTAACAGGTTGGGCTGATGCGAGGGAGCAGCGTTGTAGCTCTCGCACCAGAAACCGCCGTGAGGCGTCGTTTGGCGCGTTCTGGATAGCGTGGTGATAAGCCGCGCACGCTTCAGGGGTGTTGCCCAGTTTATTCAGAACATAGGCTCGGGCAGCATACAAAGGTTGGTAATTACCGAGCTCAGTTTGCAACTCATCAAGGCGTTGTAACGCGCGTTCACATTGTCCTAATTCGGCCATGACCACAGCCCAGTTCAGGGCGACGACAGGCGTTGGTTCATAAACCCACAGAGAGCGGTAGAGTAAAAACATCTGGAACCAGTCAGGCTTGGGCTGCATCATGTGGCAATCTGCAATGGCAGCCTTAATCTGAAAAGGGCTTGGCTGTTTTCGTACAATCGCTTCCTCAAGAATGTGCTGCGCTTCGGAAATCACATCATCCTGCCAAAGGCTTGGATCCTGCTGTTCAACAGGTACGATTGCCCCGTCCGCGTCAATCCTTGCTCGCCGCCTTGATTCTGTAAGCAACATCAGCGCAAGCGCACCCTCAATCTCAGGGTCATACGGGCAAAGCTGGCGCAAGAGGCGCGTCAGGAAAATACCTTCTTGGCACAGATCACGAGGGCTACTGTCTTCTGATACATAGCCGGAGGTAAAAACCAGATACAAGGACGACAGCACTGTGCTCAACCTTTCCGACCATCGCTCGGGTTCTGGCACCGAAAAGCCGATGCCTTTGGATCTGATCTTGGCTTTTGCTCTGGAAAGTCGCTGGCCCAGCGTCTGCTCGCTATCAAGAAAGGCGGCGGCTATCTCGCGCGTCGTCAGGTTACACACAGTGCGGAGCGTCAATGCTATACGGGATTTTTCTTCTAGCGCAGGATGACAACAGGTAAAAATGAGCCGCAGTCGCTCATCGGGTATCGTTTCGTCCATGTCGTCGCAGATGAAGTCTGGTGTGAGGCTCGCGAAGTCGGTCTTTCTCTTCGTTTCGCGTTGTGCAGCGCGGATGTGGTCAATCCCCTTGTTCAATCCCACCTTCATCAACCACGCCACGGGATCGTGAGGAACACCTGTTCGCCCCCAATGCTTGAGCGCAGCAATCGATGCCTCCTGCAGCGCATCTTCGCCCAACTGAAAATCGCCGAGTCTTGAAATTAGCCCAGCTAAAAGCCGCCCCCGATCGTGGCGTAGCACCTCATCAAGACGGTGAGAGACCGCGATGGCGTTGGGAACGGCATGTTTCATTTAACCGTCCGCCGGGTCATAGTCCAACAATGGCCGTATCTCGACAGTGCCGAAATGGGCAATGGGGATCATCTCGGCGTATTTCAGTGCCGAATCCAGATCTGCCACATCCACAACGTAATAGCCGCCCAAATGCTCGCGCGTTTCCGCAAAAGGGCCATCCATGATTTCGACCTTGCCCGCTTTGATCCGCAGTGAGGTTGCGGTTTCAACCCCTTGTAATCCTTCTCCGCCCACTAGCACGCCGTCGTTTTTGAAGGTGTCGCTGGTCGCAGCAAACGCCTCCATCATGTCATCAAACTCTGGAGTGCCATAGGCAGGCTCTTTATCCGGCGCAGCATAGAGCAACAGCATATATTTCATGTCGAACTTCCTTCTCTTTTGATGGTTCATGCTACAAGGACGATCCCGTTCCTCAATTTTCGACATGTCCCGATTTAATTTATGTTTTTTTCTAAAACTAGGCGAGAAAACGGGAAGTAGGCACCTCCAATATAGTCAGAGTGGGGATGCTGAGGTGCATTAGAGGGGAGACGATCACTAAGGATTGCGGTGTTTTGGGGCAACCCCTCAAAGGCAGATGTCGAATGCAGAACTAAAGGACTTTGTAGAGCCTCAACATGTCTTGATGCTGGATGCCCTTTTCAAAGATGAGCTCGGAATAGTTTCGCAGAAAGTGATCTTTCACCACGGAGTCCACGCGAAAACCAAGCCGCTGATAATAAGTCAATTGGTAGCCAAATGTCCCCGTGCCCAACTCGACGCGCGTGACGCCTTTGTTGGGTAATTGCGATAGCAAAAACGTGAGAAGCGCTGAGCCAATGCCTTGACCTTGATACTCGGGATAAACGGACACGTTATAGATTTCGGCACGGCCATCATTCAGAGGTTTCACTACACAAGCGGCGAGGATTCGCGCATTGTCGGAGGCAGTAAAGCACCATGAATCTGATAAATACGATGAAATACTCGCTTCAGACGGATCGGCTTCGAGGAGCAACTCGAGCGGGATATCACTGCTTTTAGCTTCGATATATTTCATCTTCTCCCTTATCCAAGTTTCCAAGGTGGATTCAATCGGTTTTCACCCGCCCAATATAGCTTAATTTTATTTCCCGACGGATCGCTCAGACTGGCTTCTCTCCAAAGGAAGGATTGATCTATCGGGTCATGGTCAAACTGAACGCCTTTTGACTTGAGTTCATCTACCCACTTATCGAGTTCTTGGTGCTCAAAATACACAACGCCTCTGGAGGGTAAGCCCTCTTTATCGGGGTCGAGATAGACAGAAAATGAAGCATCACCGTCAGGGAAGGCAAATCGCGCATAATGGTCATCTGCGACGATCTGTATTAACTGAATAGCCACCGACTCAGTAGACACCTTTGAGCCTTTCTTCGTACTGCTTTTCATACTCTACAGGTGACATTTGGTCGTTGGAACCGTGCCGACGTTTTACGTTGTAGAACATCTCAATATATTCAAAGATATCCATACGTGCTTCTTCTCTCGTTGAGTAGATTTTTCGCTTGATACGTTCTCGTTTCAATAACTGAAAGAAGCTTTCAGCAACAGCATTGTCATGACAGTTGCCTCTGCGGCTCATACTTGACTCCAAGCCATGCTGAGTCAGGAATTTATCCCAATCATGACTGGTGTACTGACTGCCCTGATCTGAATGTACAAGCACTTTCTCTTTCGGG
>NZ_FOWR01000042.1 GCF_900115495.1 Enterovibrio norvegicus DSM 15893
TCTTACCTGGAAGTAATATATCGAGCTGAGAGACCACCTTACTCATCGATAGATGCCGATAAAGTGACATTCCCACGACGCTCCACACCATCAGTTCCATGGGGAGCCTACGCTTTCGAATCGTCGTGACGCCTGTGTCTTCAAGGCATTGATTAATGAGAGCGGGGCACAGGAGATCTGATAGGCCATTGAGTTGGTCAGCAGAAAATTGGTGTATTCGGTCGAGGGCTTGTCTTAAGAACATAAAAAAATCCGAGTGTAGAAATACACTCGGATTTTGCCAGCCTCTCAGGATCGTTCAACCGATCATTTTTTGCTTAACTGATCGGCATTAGGCGTAAACGCCTCCTTTTTTGTCCTGCTCATCGCGGGTTATTCAATGCTTTCGCAAAGGACAATCTTACGCGTTATAGGCAACTGACTTAGATCAGGCTGTCATCGTTCAACGTGACCGTCTCTGCGTCTGTCCATACTGTGATGGTGCGATCTTGGGTATCGTGCGTAAACACGTACGCATTCAACTCGCCCACTTGAGTATTGTTCAGACCCATAATGCTGATCATTTCAGCAGACAATGGTGCATTTACCGCGCCGTCTGCGTCGAAGCTCCAAGGTGTACCAGACAAATCAAGGCTGTCGTCGCCTTCGCCAAGGTAAGCAACGAAGCCATCCCAATCCTCTGCCGCACCGAAACCTTCACCACCAGGCGCATCAGACTGAGACCAAATCTCATTCGGGTTGATTGTCACTTGTTGGTCACCTTCATCACCAATCACAGCTTCAATTTGCGCCATCACGTTACCCGTGATGCTTGGGTCAGATTGGTAGCTTTCACCGGTAAAATCGACAATCGCATCGCCTTCAACCAACATCTTGTCAAAGCCGTTGTCAGCGTTGTACATAGATTTGTTGATCACGCGACCCGCTTGGTTAGTGACCGTTGTACCAACGAAATCATCTTGGCCGAAGATAAACACATCGTTACCCGCACTGCCGCGGTACTCATCAACACCCGTACCGCCGTCGATTTCAACATCGCTGCCAGGGCCACCGTCGAGGTAATCATCACCGGCACCACCGAGAAGGACATCTTTGCCAGTACCGCCGTAGATTTCGTCGTTACCGTCGCCGCCTTCGATGACATCGTCACCTTCTTGGCCATAGATAACATCGTCGCCTACGCCACCCATGATGTGGTCAGCATCGTCACCACCGTAAATGGTGTCGTTACCTTCTTCACCATAAATGGTATCAGCATCTGTTGTGCGGGTAGATTGGCTCGCTTCAACGTTAAATACAACGTCGTTGAAGTCTTTATCGCCTAGGCACCATAGATCTTCCCAGCAAGAATCGTCGCCAGAGTTGATTTCATGGTCACGGTTGTCGCCATTTTTACCGGCTTCAGACACGTACACCATTGACGATGCAGAACCTTGTGTGATGGTTGGGCTAGAGCCGCTAAAGCTCAGCGTTGCTTCGCCCGCATCGAAGTGCTTACGGTCGCCATCTGGAATGATGAACAAGCTCAGCGTGACAGCACCTTCAACATCAATGTTGGCAGTAATGTCAGCCGCACCTTTTACGTTATCTTCCAAGATGTACGCTTTCAGTACGTTGCCATCTTCATCGAGTGCATACCAACCCACGCTGTTGTTGTAAGACGCGCTTGAAGAGAAGTTAGACAGATCAAGTGTCACTTCACCACCGCCGCTGATGTCCCACGTGCCGTCTGAGTTACGCACGAGTTCGGTCGTTTGAGTACCGTATTGGCCGCCGTAGATAAGGTCATCACCTTCACCACCACGAATTTCATCATCGCCCCACTGACCATAAATGGTGTCGTTACCTTTACCGCCGTCGATGTAATCTTCGTCGTTTGCGATTTCAGTGATATCACCGTTGTTGGTTTGCAGCGCGTCATAGTCGAGCGAAGAGACATTGGTGTACGAATTAGGTACCAGGCTCAAATCGGTATCGGCTGTGATTTCAGGGCCATCGATTTGAATCAGGATTTTGCCGTTTTCGCCTACATTGTGGTAATGGTTGCCGTTACTGTCTGCGTCAATGTCAACGATCGCGAAGGTATAAATGTTGCCATCAGAGTCACAGTAAGACAGTTTGTAGTCAACATTGGCATCGTACGTTTGACCGTCAAGATTTACTGACTGCGTTTTATCGTCAGAATACTCGTTACAAAGATCATCACCGTTTAACTTGTCATCATCATCGTTAAACGTGATTTCTTCGTGTGTACCGTTGAAGTTCAACTTCGGCGGGAAGCATGTGGTGTGAAACTCACCACCGTTGGTGATAGAAAAGCTCTCGTTCAATACAAACGCTTTGATAGACGAGTCATTGCCAAAATTAGGGCTTTCAGTGTTGCCGTAAATTACGTCATCACCGTCACCACCATAAATCTCATCTTGGCCGTTGTTGCCTTCGATGAAATCATCGCCACCTTGACCGTATACTAGGTCATCACCATTGCCAGCTGAAATCACATCATCATCGCCAACCCCATGATCAATCTCTGGCGATGTTGGTGTGACGATGTCATCGTAATCAAGGCTGCTAACGTTCTGGTAAGAGTTTGGAACAAGGCTCAAATCCGTATCAGACGTAATTTCTGGGCCGTCGGTTTGAACGAGAATTTTGCCATTCTCACCCAAGTTATTGTAATGATTGCCATTTCCATCAGCATCAACGTCGACAATAACGAACGTATAAACATTGCCCGCAGAGTCACAGTACTTGAGCTGATAATCAACGTTAACATCGCACTCTTGACCATTGATCGTGACAGACTGGCTCTTATCGTCAGAATACTCGTTACAACGATCATCACCATTCAACTTGTCATCGTCATCATTGAAAGTAACGTTTGTCGTAGAACCTGAGAAGTTCAGTGTTGGTGGGAAGCTAAAGGTGTGAAAATTACCGCAGCTTGCCGAAAAGTCAGCGCCCATAACAAAAACTGCAGCCGTTTTATCACCCGGCGTAGAGCCTGATGTATCACCGTAAATAACATCATTGCCATCAAACCCGTTGATCGTGTCTTTTCCCGTCGTACCATTCAACGTATCCGCAGAATTGGTTCCATTAATATCAGCCATTTCATTTCCCTCTTTTATGCTAACAAAGCAAGAGGCAGCTCGGCCATCTCTCGAAAATGCCATGTCAAAAACACGAAGCAATCAGAGAGACCCGACACTTTCCGTCCCCAACTCGCGATGGGTTTGGCTTTTGCTCCTAGATATTGTCCTATTGTTGAGTGTTGCTTTTGGACACATTGGAACGTTATACAACCCAGAAAAACGTTTTGCGCCGCTATTTCATACGACACAGGTTCTTAGATTGAGTGGCTCCCAGCAAGCATATCTGGGGCTTTTAATGTGAATTTAAGGACAAGTGAGGGCAAGTTTTTAGTCAGGAATGATGAAAGAATTAATGGTCGATAGGTTGCGATTATACGGGATGCAGTACTGTTGAATGGAATAAGTATGAAAGACTATAAATTTCGTGACTAGAAAAACATCCTTCTTTTTTAAACAACAAAAGCCATCTATATGATGGCTTTTGTTATTATTTATATGAGCTTAGTCTAACTAGAGCGCTGGTGCGGTGCTTTCTTCACCCACTTTGCGTGCGCTCACTGGATTGCCTTCTGCACCATGCATCCATTCAACCAATTTTGACGAACAAAGCACAAGCAATACGCCCGCAACCCCTGCTGTGACAGCGATTCCACCGAAGATAGCCAACGGACCTGCATCACCGACATGGCTGCCAATGAAACCGGCAACGTAGTTAGCAACAGCATTCGCACAAAACCATGTTCCCATCATGACAGACATCAGACGTAACGGCGCAAGTTTTGTGATAAGCGACAAACCAATCGGAGATAAGCACAGTTCACCCAATGTATGGAAGAAATACGCGCCAACTAGCCACCACATGGAAGCTTTGACGGACATATCGCCGCCCTGCTGCATCGCGGCACCCACCATACAAACAAATCCTAGCGCGAGAAAACCCATTGCCATCGCAAATTTGATCGGTGAACTTGGCTCATTGTCATCAAGGCGACGCCATACTACAGCAAGCAAAGGTGCCATAATAATGATGAACATCGGGTTGAGAGATTGGAACCACGCCGCAGGCACTTCAAACGCGCCGATCATACGATCTGTGTATTGCTGCGAGTAAATGTTCATCAATCCGCCTGCTTGCTCAAAGCCCGCCCAAAAGATGATCACAAACAAGCTCATGACCACAATCACTTTCAGACGATCACGCTCAATCGCTGTTAGCGGTTGTTTTTCATTGCTACCAGATTCGCGAAGCTGCTTCTGCGCGGCAGGTTCAATACCGATAGAGCCCAGAAAACGCTGCGCAAAAACAAGCTGGATAACCATAGAGATCAACATACCAATGCCAGCGCAGAGGAAGCCCGCTTTCCAGCCGTAATGAATGGACGCTGTGCCCGCAATCAGACCCGCTAACAGTGAGCCAATGTTAATGCCCATATAGAAGATAGTGAATGCACCATCGCGGCGGTTATCGCCTTCACCATATAGCTGGCCAACCATGGTTGAAATATTTGGCTTAAAGAGACCATTACCCACAATAAGGAAACCAAGACCGACATAGAACGCGTGCAGTTCATACGGGTCAATGAAGCTGTTGGGTAATGCCAAGGTGAATTGACCAATCGCCATCAATGCACCACCAATGATGATGGAACGGCGTTGACCAAGGAAATTATCTGCTAACCAGCCGCCAAAGACAGGGGTAAGGTAAACCAAACCGGTGTAAATACCATAAAGGTTCAAAGCGTCTTGTGTCGTCCAACCCAAGCCACCGTTAATGGTTTTATCTGTGAGATAGAGCACCAAAATGGCGCGCATTGCGTAGAAGGAGAAGCGTTCCCATAGTTCGGTACCGCACAGTAGGAACAAACCGCGAGGATGACCAAGCCAGCTTGACTGAGTGTTTGCGTTCATTGTCGTGATTACCGCCTTTCTGATTATCTCGGCGGGAGCATTTTTGAGGGCCTCCTTGTCCTGTTTATCTCCGCCACAGGCCGTACAGACTGCACCAAATTGATGAATGTCGCAAATACTTAGTGAAAGAAAATTACATTTACATAGTTACATTGATCTAAATCAGACAGAACAAACGTTAGACGTGGCAGGAAAACAAACCTGTTTTCCTGCCTTTACGAGAAGGTAATAACGACGGAATTTGCTGGCTATATTGAATTTAATAGCGAGAAAATGACTACTCTAACCGCTATTCCCCTCGTTTATGCTGCCATTGGTAATTCAGGTACTTCTGTTTGATTTTTACAGAGCAACAAGCCGACGCTAGAAATCAACGCCATGATCAGCAGAATCAAACCAAGCGCGAATTGGTCGGTCATGCTCATTTTAGCGGCAACCAATGTAAATCCACCCGCTGCCATGTTTTGTACACCACCCAGAACCGCGCCCGCTGTACCTGCATGACGAGGAAATGGCGTAAGTGCGCCTGTTGTCGCAGCGGGGAACAACACACCTGCACCCAAGAAATAGACAAACGCACCGCCAATTAATGACTCAACCGTCACCATACCCTGCATGCCAGGGACAAAAATGCTTAATGCGCCCAGAACCAGCGAAACAGACCCAACAACAATAGTTGTTGCATTGGTATAACGAGACTCAATCACGCTCGATAACCATGACCCAAGCATGAATCCCGGTAACGGCAAGACAAACAACCAGCTCACCGTCGTCGCTTCTAGCCCCAATGTACTGCCAAGCAATACACCCGCCGCTGCTTCAAAAACTGAAATGCCTGAGAAAATGGCGATCAGACAAAGTAGGTAGCCTTGAAACTGTCGGTTGCTCAATACGTATTGATAACTTGTAATAACGCGATCATTGCGGCGAGATTCCTTCGGCAAGGTTTCGCGAAACCCAACGGACATAATCAGAAACACCACGCCCGCCAAAACCAAGAGGAAAAGGTAACTCGCCTGCCACTGAAATAGCGTACTCAAGTAGCCACCTAAAACGGGGGCAATCAAAGGTGAAAAGATAAGCCCCATGCTCACAAGGCTGTTCGCTTTATGCAGACGGCTTCCTTCGAAACAGTCACGGGTTAACGTACGCGCCATTGCACCACCACAGCCAATACCTGCGCCTTGGATAACGCTGCCAACGAGGAAGCCATCAAAGGTCGTCGCAAACAGTGCCACAATGGTACCCACAACATATATTGCCAAACCCACCAAAATAATTGGCTTACGGCCAAATCGATCAGAGAGCGGCCCGTATATGAATTGGGATAACCCGTAGGGGATCAAATAACACGCCATGACCGCTTGAAGAAGCGAAGGCGTAACTTGAAAATCCGCGGCCATCAGCGCCATCGAAGGCACGTACATGGTTTGCGTCATTTGACCAACAGCAGCCAAAATAATGATCATCAGAAGAATGTTAGACAAAGGCTTCGCCGACGGCATCACCATATTCCTTATACAACAGCAAATAATGCGTAAGTTTCTTTTATGAATGCAGGCGAGATGAAGAAGTGAAAAACGAAGAAAAGTCGTTCGAAACGGGTCATCAGCCAATTTTTTGCAGATATTAGTGATAGCTTAGGCGGGAAACAATAGAAACAGCGTGTTTTACACACGATAAGAAATCATAGTTCGGATTAGTTTTTATAATGCCATCGCAATTGTGCGCGTAAAGTAACCGCTAATTTGTCAGGCACAAAAAAAGCAGCGCTTTTAACGCTGCTTTTTCGTTCAACACGCCCCTGGTCTGGTGTACAACACGTTGGTGCATGTGACTCAGGGGGTTAATGCGATAGCTACTCAATCGTGAGTTTATGATGACCGTGAGAAACTTTTGCTTTCAAGTAGTTCTCGTTACCATCTTTAATGTGTGCTTTCGTCCCCACCACTTCTGCTAATGTGATGCCTAGTTCCTGAATCTCTCGGATCTTTTTAGGGTTGTTGGTGACTAAGCGGATGCTATGTACATCAAGCGCCTTTAACATTTCAGCGGCATCTTCAAAGGTACGAAGATCATCAGGAAACCCAAGATGATTGTTCGCTTGATAGGTATCCATCCCTTCGCTTTGAAGTTCATACGCATCGAGCTTGTTATACAGGCCAATGCCTCGACCTTCTTGGCGCAAATACAGAATGATGCCGCCTTCGGTACCCATTTTTTGTATGGTTTCTTCTAACTGCTCACCACAGTCACAACGTGACGAGTGAAAAACGTCTCCCGTTAAACATTCTGAATGCATACGAACAAGCGGTGTATTGCCACTTTGTTGATCAACACTTTTGAAGATGATCGCGACGTGCTCTTTGTCCGAGTTCAAACCTTCAAATGACAGGATTTCTGCAGAAATCTTGCTGCCAACTCCCACTTTCAAAGGAACTCTTGCTCTTACTTTTGCCATCGTCTCTTTCTCTTTTTATCACCTAGCTTACGCCAAAGTGAACTGCCCTACACAACTGAAAAACCGTACAAAAAATGCTATTTATATAGTTTTTTGGTCATCTTTCGGTCAAGCCTAGCAGAACTATAACCTTACCGCCAACCAATCAAATAAACAGTGATATACAGCGATATGCAACTTACACACAATGTACCAAATCTTAGGGAATTTAGCGCGACTAGTTACATATTAAATATGGTTATCTTAGCCGCCTGACCACTACCGCAGGATTTCCTGCAACTACTGCAAATGGTTCCACATCATCTTCAACGACCGCGCCAATATCAACGACAGCACCTTCACCAATGCAGACCCCGGCTTTAATGGCACTACTCCCCCCAATGACAACGTTATTGCCAATGATAATCGGCAGAGAGATCTCTTGTTCACCATGCAGAATATCAAGGGGAAGTAAGCACTGTGAGTTGGCATATATGCCCACACTGGGGCCAATGTGTACATTATTGCCAATTTCAACGTGACCACTGTCGATAATGGTGCAATTAGGCCCAATAGCGACATTCGAACCGAGGTGAATATTCATGCCATACGAACACGTGAATGGCGCTTCAATTGCCACTTCTTTGCCACGACGCGCGAACAACTTCGTCACCACCATGTCCTGTTGCTCTGTTGCTGCAGGGTCGAGAGCATTAAAGGTTTGGCACAGTCTGCGTGAAGCAAATCGAAATTGGGTTAATTCAACATCAGCGGGGCTATACGGATTCCCCTGCTGCATTTTTTCAAACTCAGTCACAGCTCTTCCTTGATATATACCCAAACAACCTGAAGATGCAGGATTCAGCGAGGTTTACTGACGTTATGATCTAGGCGTCCCTTTTTGATGTAGTGATCTCCATCAAAAAGGGATAACACCGAGCATCTTTAGGTTGATTGGGTATAAAACGTTTAATCCTAATCAGTTACAACAGGTCACTCTGTAATCGTAGACGCATTTTTGAGCATGTCTGAATACTTCCACAAAAACTGCCGACCTGCTCTCACCCCATCCTGATAGTCGTGTTCAAGTTGATGAGGTTTACTCAGCAACGCGCTGCTAATCAAGGGGGTTTTTGGTGCAATCTGAAGTAGTTCAGTGCGCATCGGCGGGTTCGCCAGGAAGTCGATGGAATCTTGGTAGGTATGATAATGTTTCGTCAGCATTTCAAGCATGTCTGCATTGATTTTATGACCTGACAATTCATGCAGGCGATAAATGACATCTCCGCCGAACAACCACCTTTCGCCGTTTCGCTGCATGCGTTCAGGCACAATGTCTTTCAGCTTCAACCAAAGGTTTTCGTGGTTTTTTTCGGCGTAGCGAAACTTCAATTCATTGAGTCTTGTCGACACTTGATGATGGAGATCCGACAGCTTTTCAAGTCGATGCTCGATATTCAGTCGTGCCGCGTACTCAGGCAATCTCGCTTCTACTTTGTTGCGAAAATTCTCTATCAACGGTGAGGTTGTATGAGGTTCTTCATGCGTCACAGGCTCCGTCCGAATAACCACAATAATATCTGCGCCGCGGTTAAACGCTTCGCGCGCAGGAATGGCTCCACTCACTCCACCATCCACATAATACTGACCATTGAGCGCAACTGTCGATTCATAGAGCAATGGGATCGCGCAGGTCGCCTTTAACACAGAACGCCAATTATCTTGGAACATGTGGAAATACTCAGGCTCAAGCGTGTGTGAGTTTGTCGCACACGCATAGGCTGAGCGATTTTTTAGCGTCTGTTTCGCTGTTTCAAAACACAAGCCATTCGGATGCGTCGGTTCAGCAAGCGTCAGCGCCCAATCCAAGTCCATGAATTGCTGACGGCGAACATATTTCATGAGATTGAAAAATCGGTCGTCCGTCGTGAACTCGGTAATGAATTGATGGCCGAACCCTTTTTGACGGCAAATAAACGCAGACAGGTTGAGTGCCCCCGCAGACGTGCCGATAAAAATTTCAAAGGGATCAAACCCAGCATCAAGGAAGCTATCGAGTACACCAGATGTGAAAATTCCACGCTGACCACCACCTTGTGCGACCAAGGCAATGCGTTTTCTGCGGGTTGAATGTGGTGTTAAGAAATGACGCTGCCCTGCGTCGGACGATAAACTGTCAAAAGAGAAACCGTCTTTATGACTCTGCACGCTAACCTCAAAAGATGTGGGTTATCAATTACCGCATTCTACCTGTTGAAAAGGCAGCAGAGCCATTAAATTCGAGATGGATGAGCAGGGATAAAACGAAGGTACTTCAAAATCAATCCGCTTTATTTGATTAAGAGAAAACAATCGCGACAGTCGCGTAGGTAAAGATCATCGTTAGTGCGAAGCCAACAGTAACTAGTGCAATGCGTAAATTCGTGTCCATCTTTATTTTCCTTCTACAAACAATCTGACTAACAAGCTCGTTACATACAAATAATGCAGCGAAAGGCGCGGTGCAAGCTAGATTATTCACTTTCGAATCATAGATCGTCTATCTAGTGATGCGAGTGTTTCAAAATGTGACACACTGCAACCACCTAGAACTACAGGCTTCTCCAGAATATTTTGCTGTTTCAGGGCATAGTAGAATGAAGAAAATAACCCGCACTAAAAACTCGAATAACTATTCAAAAAATTCAATAAAACCTGCCTAAAACCCTCAGAATAATGATGTTTAATGTACAATTAAACGCCACGATAAAAATTAACAATTATTTAACGGCGGTATTGTCAATCCAGTGAAAATTTGAAATATAAAACAATATATTCATACGGATACAACCTTTACTCACCTTAGAAAGATCAAATTAGAAAACTATAACGATGCGGTTAAAGCACGATAAAACCGCCATTAGCATTCAAATTTAGAGATAAAGCGCAAATCTGCTCACTTTTCCGACAAACGCACCGCTTTACCAATTCACAACTTTTCACTAACAGACCTATCTATCATTAGTTCAATACACCATTAATCCCAACCACTCGTTACATCACACCACATAAACAATATTTAACAGAGCATTCACGAATATCAAACCAAACATTGAAGACTTATGCGCTATTGCTTTACCTATCTCCAATGTTTAGTCTGCATTTAACCTCGTGAGCAGTTTATTGTTTTGCTTTTGACGATGGGAAAACCAAAGAATGAGAACAAAGGTGGGTGGAACACCTTAAAACGCAGAGGTTTACGCTGCTTACCCAAGAATATCAGCGACCTATAGCGTCATTTCTGACGCGAATAATGCGTAAATACTTCGACAAGGAGAAGTTATGAAAAGAGAACAATGGGGCTCACGCGCCGGCTTTATTATGGCGGCAGTGGGCTCAGCAATCGGCCTAGGAAACATCTGGCGTTTCCCTTATATGGCATATGAAAACGGCGGTGGCGCATTTTTTATTCCTTACCTTTTCGCCATGATTACTGCAGGTATTCCTTTCATGATCATGGAGTTTGGCCTTGGTCATAAGCTTCGTGGTTCTGCACCGGTTGTATTTTCTAAGCTAAATACAAAATTTGAATGGCTCGGTTGGTTCCAAGTAGGTATTGCTGCAACCATTGCTGTTTATTATGTTGCAGTTATTGGCTGGGCAATGTCTTACGTTGGCTTCGCTATTGACCAAAGCTGGGGCACTGATACCAATGCCTTCTTCTTCGGCGAATACCTGAAGCTGGGCGATAACTCTCCAACAAGCCTAGGTAACTGGCAACTGCATATTGCCATCCCAATGGCGCTTGCTTGGGCAATCACCTTTGTCGCGGTGTTTACTGGCGTTAAAGGCGGCATCGAGCGTGCAAGCAAAATCATGATGCCACTTCTGTTCATTATGGTGCTCCTGCTTATAGGTCGCATGATTTTCCTGCCAGGCGCAGTGGATGGATTGAACTACTTGTTCACGCCAGACTTCAGCAAGCTGAGTGACACCAAAGTTTGGTCAGCCGCTTACGGCCAAATCTTCTTCACGCTGTCAGTTGGTTTTGCCATCATGCTTGCATACTCTAGCTACTTGCCAGAGAAATCCGATGTCAGCAATAACGCCTTCATGACAGTATTAATCAACTGCGGTTTCTCCATCATGGCGGGTGTGCTTATCTTCTCCATTCTTGGTTACATGGCAGGAGAGCAAGGTAAAGCAATCACAGACGTAGTCAGTGGTGGCGTCGGTCTCGCGTTTGTTACCCTTCCAGCAGCGATTAACTTACTGCCAGCCCCATATATCTTGGGCCCAGTGTTCTTCTTAGCGCTTGTGGTCGCGGGTTTAAGCTCACATATCTCGATCATTGAAGCGGTTACCTCTTCGATTATCGACAAACTCAACATCAGCCGTAAGAAAGCAGCATCATTAGTCTGTGGTATCGGCTTCGCCGTTTCGATGGCGTTTGCAACCAATGGCGGACTCTTGCTTCTCGACTTGGTTGACTACTTCATCAACAACGTTGCGCTATTGGCGAGCTGCTTGATCGAACTGGTTATCCTTGGTTGGCTAATTAAGATCTCTGACATTCGCGCACACGTGAATAGAGTGTCTGAATTCAATGTGGGTATTTGGCTTGAAGTATGTATCCGATTCATTAGCCCACTGATGTTGGCATGGATTGTCGGTTCTAACCTGCTAAACACATTCGAAAACGGTTACGGCGGTTATGCGCAGAACGAATTACTTCTTCTTGGCTGGGGACTAACAGCTGCCCTCGTCGCTGTCGGAATCATTATTAACCTTGTTTCTCGCCCAGTGCGCGGAACAACTAACGAACAGGAAGGTGCCGCATGACAACAGGTGCAATCATCATGATGCTAATTGGTCTTGGTATCACTTGGGGCGGCGCAGCATGGTGCATTAACAAAGCGATGCATTCTGGCAACTAAGCCATCACATTCCCCCTAATACAAAAACGCCTCAACGTCTGTTGAGGCGTTTTTTTGTATGCGAAATCAACAATTCGTACACTGATTCTGCCCTAAACGACAAAATCCCTCCCTACTGCTAGCACTGAACCCATATCTCTAAGATAATATTGATCTTAATCTCAAGAATAAGAGGACACCCTTGCATGGTTAATCAGAAGCGGATCCTAGTGGTGGATGACGATTTCGAAATCCGCGAACTGCTTCAAGAATACTTGTCTAAGGCGGGTTACGACGTAACGACTGCGCAGAACGGACAGGAAATGAAAGCAAAATTAGCTGTGCAATACCCTGACCTCATCTTGCTGGACATCATGTTGCCGGGTGATGACGGCTTTACTTTGTGTAAATACGTTCGCCAAGACTCCACCGTGCCTATCATTATGCTCACGGCCGTGTCAGACGAAACTGATCAAATCATCGGCTTAGAATTGGGTGCTGATGATTACATTGCGAAGCCTTTTAGCCCTCGCCAACTTGTTGCGCGGATTCGTGCCCTACTTCGTCGCACGCAGCAGTTGCAGGACACCACTCTGTCGAAACAAAAAGCCATTCGCTTTGCCCATTGGCGCTTAGATCCTGTCACTCAACGTTTGAATCACCAAGTCACTGGCCAAGACGTGGAAATGACTTCATCCGATTTTGCGCTTTTGATGTTGTTCATTGAACATCCGCAGCAATTGATGGATAGAAATGCCATTTCTCATGCAACACGTGGTCGCGATGCAACGCCACAAGAACGCGGGATCGACGTACAAGTTAGCCGTCTTCGTCAACGCTTAAAAGACAACGGCCGTCAGTCGACCATCATTAAGACCGTGCGCGGTAACGGCTATATGTTCGTTGCAGACATCACCTATGAATCTTAAACAGTACTTTTGGCCGCGTTCGCTGCTTTCTCGTACACTCGTGCTTACGATACTGTCTGTGTTTATTGCACAGGCAGTCGCCAGTCTTTTTTGGTATACCCAATCTAAACAGCGCGAAGTGGAAGGTTTAAAAGCGGCATCAGAAAGTATGGCGCAGGTCTTCGCCTCAACGACCTCGTTCTTTCAATCTCTGCCCGCTGAATATCGTCATATTGCCCTAGAGCAATTGAGAAACATGGGCGGCGCTCGCTTCTTTGTGTCGTTTAATACAGAAGAAATACGCATCGATCCGATTCCAGACACTATCTCCAAACGTGAAGCCGTCGACACGATTCAAGGTGTGATGGAGCAAAAACTGCCCAATGTCGAAAACATACTGATTAACTTTTCGCGTCCCGAAACACTGCGCGTGCTGAACAACAACCTGCTTTTGTCAGACTTACCTAAATCTTGGGCACACCATACCCTCACGCTAGAACCTTTAAACCCCCCAGTGCTCGTGGTCCAAATAGAATTAGATACCAACCAATGGGTATATATTGCTGCCCTGCTTCCCGCGCCTTATGTGACCTTAGAAAACGACTTAGTGAATGCAGACCAATTGGTGTTTCTTGTCGCGATCACCCTACTTCTGCTCATCTTCACTTTCACCTTGATCCGAAACCAGACACGCCCACTTAAACGCTTAGCATTGGCAGCAAACCGATTAAGTACAGACATTGAGCAACCTGAATTGGTTGAAGAAGGCGCGAGCGAAATCACGACCGTGACCCGCGCGTTTAACCTAATGCAGAAACGCATGCAGCGTTACATGCATGATAGAGAAAAGCTGTTTGGTTCAATTTCACACGATCTTAAAACACCGATCACCCGCTTACGCTTGCGGGCAGAACTGATTGATAACGAAGTCCAAGCCGCCAAAATCAACAAAGATCTCGATGAACTCGAGATCATGGTGAAAGGTGCACTTCAAACGGTGAAAGACACGGATATCCACGAAAACGTCACCAACATTGATGTGCTCAACATTTTGAAGTCCGTGGCCGAAATCCATAACCAACAACGCCAACGCGTGTTCATTCGTGGTGCTCAAGATTTGCCATTCAGTTGTAAGCCCCTCGCCTTTAAACGCTGTTTAACCAATCTCATTGATAACAGCGTGAAATACGGTGATGAAGTGACTGTGTATGTACAAGACAGCGAAAAATCGCTCGACATCACGCTGATCGACAATGGCCCCGGCATTCCAGAAGAGCATTTAAAAAAAGTGTTCGACCCCTACTTCCGACTCCACACTGATGTGCATGGCACAGGCCTAGGGTTAGGTATCGCCAAAAACATTATTCGGGCACACGGTGGTGAGATCATCTTGTCTAACCGACAGAGTGGCGGTTTACAGATAGACATTGCCTTCCCGAAGGTCGAGCAATGAGGTCTGCTAATCACATGAAATGCCTTGCCGCCAGTTTAGTGCTCGCTACGTCCTTATCCTCCCATGCGGGTGATGTTGAAGTGCTGCATTGGTGGACCAGCGGCGGAGAAGCGCGCTCGGTTGATTCCCTCAAGCAGATGATGAACGAGAAAGGCCATGAATGGCGAGATTTTGCAGTGCCGGGGCGAGCAGGCGAAAGTGCCATTAACACGCTCCGTATTCGCGCCCTTTCTGGCAACTTGCCAGATGCCGCACAAATAAAAGGCCCTGACATAAAAGACTGGGGGAACTTTGGTTTTCTCACCAACCTTGATCGCATTGCTCAAGAACAAGGTTGGGACAGTCTGCTACCAAAGCGCATCTCCGACATACTCAAAGCCAATGGGCACTACGTTGCTGTTCCCTTCAACATTCACCGTGTAAATTGGCTTTGGGCAAACCCTGATATTTTCAAAGATGTCGGCGTTGCAGTACCCACGACGTTGGATGAGTTTTTCATCGTTGCAGAGAAAATCAAGAAAGCAGGGTACATCCCTCTCGCCTTGGGTGAAGAACCTTGGCAAGAAGCCACCCTTTTTGATTCTATTGCGCTCGCGACATTAGGGGCAGCGGATTATCGACGCGCTTTTGTCAAACAAGACAGTGACACGTTGTCCAGCGATAAAATGCGTGAAGCGCTGGTGACATTTAGAAAAATGAAAGCCTTTACCGATGACGATGCACCGGGCCGAAATTGGAGTGACACAACATCTTTGGTCATTGAAGGAAAGGCCGCCATGCAGGTCATGGGAGATTGGGCCAAGGGCGAATTTGCCGCTAAAGGTAAAATTCCAGGGCGCGATTTTATTTGTGTTCCCGCGCCAGGCACGCAACATCAATTCGCGTTTAACATCGACAGTTTTGTTTTTTTCAAATCAAGCGACAAACGAAAAGTGGATTCTCAAGAGGCGCTAGCGACCTTGATCATGACGCCAAACTTCCAGCGTATCTTTAACAAAGACAAAGGGTCTATTCCTGTTCGACTTGACATGAATTTGTCCGACTTCGACAGTTGCGCACAAAACTCCTTCAACGCGTTCACGCGCGCAGCAGCTTCAGACAAGCTCGTGCCGAGTTTTTCTCATGACATGGCCGTTGGCAGAGCCTCACAGCGCGCAATGTTCGATGTACTGTCTCAGTTTTTCAATAACAACGACCAATCAATCGACGAAACGCTGCGCCAACTTCGTGCCGCCGTCATGGCAGCAAATCTGTAAACAATCTGACGTATTTCTGTCATACCCTCATGTTTTTATTAACACCGCAGAACGTAGTGATGCGGTGTTTTTTTGTGTCTATATTCACGTAAACAACATATCTGATGCTTTTACATCAATAAGTTCTCTCTCAAATAAGCGACTTTCCTTACAAGGTTCTATACATAGGTGACAGAAAATTCACACGATGATATAACGCTTTTGTAACATTTCGCTCGTACGGTCACAGTTAAGCGTTCTAACGAACATTAATATACTCGAAAGAAAATACCCACCCCAGCGAAACTAGCCAATTGGCTCTACAAGGAGTTAACAATGAAGTTGAACAAACTAGCAGGTGTATCTTCACTTCTACTGCTGTGCTCAGGATATGCTCAAGCGACTACCGAGATTGAATGGTGGCACGCAATGGGCGGAAACTTGGGCGAGAAAGTTAATGAAATTGCTGACAAGTTTAACGCAAGCCAAACGGAATTCGTGGTTAAGCCAGTTTACAAAGGCAACTACACAGAAACCATGACGGGCGCAGTTGCGGCATTTCGTGCCAAACAACAACCTGAAATCGTGCAGGTGTTTGAAGTGGGTACGGCGACAATGATGTCGGCCAAAGGGGCAATTTACCCAGTATACGAACTGATGAAAGACACAGAAACGCCGTTCGATTCATCAGAATACCTTTCATCCGTAGCAGGTTATTACACAGACACTGATGGCAACATGCTATCTATGCCATTTAACAGCTCGACCCCTGTGCTTTATTACAACAAAGATTTGTTTGCTAAAGCCGGTGTCACACCGCCAAAAACGTGGGAAGAGATGGGCGACGTTGCTAAAAAGCTACGTGAAAATGGCGTAACGTGTGGCTTCACCACAGGTTGGCAATCATGGGTGCAAATCGAAAACTTCGGTGCGCGCCATAACCAACCTATTGCCACTGCAGACAACGGTTTCAGCAGCACTGATGCAAAACTGCAGATCAACAACAAACCGTTTGTTAAGCACATCAACCAATTGGCTGAATGGCAAAAAGACGGCACGTTCAAATACGGTGGCCGCCGTTCAGACAGCGCACCATTGTTCTACAGCGGCGAATGTGCAATGTACATGAACTCGTCAGCGTCTTACGCGGGTATCAAGGGTAACGTTGATGGCTTCGAATTTGGCGTATCGCAACTGCCTTACTACGAATCTGAAATCAAGACCCCTCAAAACTCCATCATTGGCGGCGCGACCTTGTGGGTATTACAAGGCCACGACAAGAAAGACTATGAAGGTGTAGCGGAATTCTTCAAGTTCATGTCGAGCAGTGACATTCAAGCTGACTGGCACCAGTTCACAGGTTACCTGCCGATCACGCATGCCGCTTACGAGCAAAGCAAGAAAGAAGGTTTCTACGACAAAAACCCAGGTACTGACGTTGCGATTACACAGATGACCTCCGTAGAACCTACGCCAGCGTCAAAAGGCATTCGTCTTGGCAACTTCGTTCAGATCCGCGATGTGATCAACGAAGAACTTGAGAACGTTTGGTCTGGTGATGCAACGGCGCAAGAAGCCTTAGACAAAGCAGTAAAACGTAGCAATGTCCTACTGGCTAAGTTTGCTAAAGCAAACAAATAACCCTCGAACGTAACGTTGAACTTATAACAACGTCAGTTCTTAGTTTGGCTAAAAATAAGTAATCAGACGGAGGGCGGGTCCGCCCCCCTCCTTCAAGGAAGAGATGCAGATAGCTTATGGATAACAAACCCGTTTTCCAAAACACCCTACTGCCACTCATGCTCCTCGCTCCGCAATTAATCATCACCTTTGTGTTCTTTTTGTGGCCTGCGGGACAAGCAGTTTGGCAATCAACCTTGCTAGAAGACCCTTTTGGTTTAAACACTGAATTTGTTGGGCTTAGTAATTTCTTCGAGCTGTTTGAAGACAGCACGTATTTTGAAACCTTTGGCACCACACTATTCTTCAGCTTCGCTGTCGCCGTGCTCGCGCTAAGTGTCTCTTTGTTGCTGGCCGTCATGGCTGACCATGTCATCAAAGGCGCAACTACCTATAAAACCCTATTAATTTGGCCTTACGCGGTCGCCCCAGCCGTTGCTGGTGTCCTTTGGTTGTTCATGTTCAACCCTACCGTTGGCGTGCTTGCCCATGCGCTTTCTGCCATGGGGGTGGAATGGAACCCCTTCATCAATGGCAGTCACGGCATGACCATGGTGGTCATTGCAGCCACATGGAAGCAGATCAGTTACAACTTCCTGTTTTTCTTGGCAGGCCTTCAATCTATTCCACGTTCATTGATTGAAGCAGGCGCCATTGACGGAGCAGGCCCAGCAAAACGCTTCTTCACTATCATCTTCCCGCTGCTGTCACCCACATCCTTCTTCTTGTTGGTTATCAATTTGGTTTACGCCTTCTTCGATACCTTTGGCGTTATCCACGCAATGACACAAGGCGGCCCAGGCAGTTCAACCACCACCTTGGTGTATAAGGTGTACTCAGATGGCTTTGTTGGCTTGAACCTAGGCTCCTCCGCTGCACAGTCTGTTCTGCTCATGATCTTGGTGGGTATTTTGACCGTGATTCAGTTCCGTTACGTTGAGAAGAAGGTGGCTTACTGATGGTAGAAAGACGACCCCTACTCACCTTTTTCAGCCATTTTGTGCTTATTGTCGGTGTACTGATTGTCGCGCTGCCTGTATGGCTGGCATTAACGGCCGCAACGCACGACAGCAAAGAATTCGTCAGTGGCATGACACCGCTATGGTTTGGCGACCGTGGCCTTGATGTGTTCATTGAAGTCTTCACCGAAGGCACATCGCGTGAGCTTGATATCACGGTTGCGGGCATGTTGTGGAACTCGACCTTAATGGCGCTGGGCATTGCCTTCGGCAAGTTGTCGATCTCCATCCTGTCAGCCTATGCCGTGGTGTATTTCCGTTTTCCTGGCCGTATGTTGGCGTTTTGGGTGATTTTCATGACCCTCATGCTGCCTGTTGAAGTACGGATCATGCCGACATTTCAGGTCATTGCTGATCTCAGCATGCTTAACACCATGTCAGGATTAACCATTCCTCTGATTGCGAGTGCAACCGCCACCTTCTTGTTCCGGCAGTTCTTCTTAACCGTGCCTGGTGAACTGCTCGAAGCGGCGCGAATTGACGGCGCAGGCCCTATCAAGTTCTTCTTTGATATTTTGCTTCCGCTTTCACGCACTAACATCGCAGCCTTGTTTGTTATCACCTTTATCTACGGTTGGAACCAGTACCTCTGGCCACTGTTGATCACCACTGATGATAACTACTACACCATCGTAATGAGTATTCAGCGCATGCTAGCAGTCGGTGATGGCGAAGTGGAATGGAACAGAGTGATGGCAACCACGCTGATGGCGATGGTGCCCCCCGTATTAGTGGTACTTGGTATGCAAAGACTCTTCGTGAAAGGTCTTGTAGAAACAGAAAAATAAACACCAATTATCCGGTAGATAGAAAACTTTCACACAGAGGATGCGTGAATGGCAACAGTAACACTCGATCAGATCAGTAAAGTGTACCCCAATGGGTTCAAAGCAATTCATGGTGTTGATCTCGCCATCAACGATGGTGAAATGATTGTTCTCGTCGGCCCTAGTGGCTGCGGAAAATCAACCTTATTGCGCATGATTGCCGGCTTGGAAACCATTTCTGGCGGAACACTTTCTATTGATGAACAACGCGTAAATGAACGCGAACCCGGTGAGCGTGACATCGCCATGGTGTTCCAGAATTACGCACTGTACCCGCACATGACCGTCTTCAATAACATGGCCTACGGTTTGCGTAACCGTGGTGTACCGAAAGACGAAATTGAAAAGACAGTCAACGACGTTGCACAAATGCTCGAGCTCGACCATCTGCTCAAACGTCGCCCTTCGCAGTTGTCTGGCGGTCAACGTCAGCGCGTTGCGATGGGTCGCGCGATTGTGCGTCGTCCTAAAGCATTCCTGTTCGATGAACCCCTGTCGAACCTTGATGCTAAGTTGCGTGTCCAAATGCGCCTTGAAATCAAAAAGCTGCAACGAAACCTCAATACAACCGCGGTTTACGTTACACATGATCAAGTCGAAGCCATGACATTGGCGGATCGCCTCGTGGTGCTCAATGGTGGTGATGTAGAGCAAATAGGCTCACCGCTAGAGGTGTATGACGAGCCACAATCTCTGTTCGTCGCCACCTTCATCGGCAGCCCATCAATGAACATCATCCCTGCAAAACTGGATGGTGGCCGCATCGTTTTCGATAATGGTGAAACCTTACCGACCACGAACACGGAAGTGAGAGATGTCGTTGCCGGTCTGCGCCCTGAGCACCTGCAAATCACAGATAACCCAGATGAAAAGATGATCAGCATGACGGTAACGTTAACCGAATCACTCGGCGCCGATCTTCTAATCTATGGTGTGTTGGCAGGCACAACACATGAAATGACGTTGCGCGTTGAAGGCCACGTGAAAATAGAAGATAACGCGACACTGCCGCTGACCATTTCTGAGAGCAACATTCACTTGTTCGACAAAGACACGGAAAAGCGTCTGCCAACCCGATAGTCAGTCAAACAAACAACAACGCCTTTCTGTTCGCGCGGAAAGGCGTTTTTTTATGGGCATAACCAAAACGATTAACCCAAAATATACAAAGGATCCCTTAAATAAATGTATGAGGCTGTTTGTGTATGTATTCTCCTCTAGCGCTCATTTTTATTGAGATGGCAGTGAAATCACGGGGATTGTGACACTCACCTTTCTATTCGTGAAATTTTCGTTTTCAATCAGTTATCACTACCATTACCATTGCAACCATAAAAATAAATTCGTCAGCAACTTCTTTGACGATAACTCTCGACCAAAAAGGATTTGCGTAATGCGTCGTTCAGCCTTGATTCTTTTAGCCACTATGATCCCTGGAATTGCTGTCGCGAAAGACATCAACGACATGGACATGACTTGCGCCACGAATAAATACCACAATTACGTTGATGCCTCGATTTCTTGGTACGAAAGCTTGGTTGATTTAACCATTCAGAAAGACCAAAAACTGGAAGGTGTTGCCGAATGGTTTCTTGAAGGCCGCCGTAACCATTTCACCTTTAATCAAAAAGCATTTGATTACTATGTTATTAATGACCCGAGTAAGCTAAATTTTGATGCGCCTGTTGAATCATGGCTGAGCCTTTCGCAAGAGGACGTAAAAGCGTTGAGTGGTTCGACCGGCGAACTGGCAGAATCGGCAAAAACGGTTTTCGCATTCCGCCAAGGTAAAGCGCATGAAGGTAATTACGACCTGCGTTCTGCCCTTGCTGACCTGTTAAGCAACCCGAAAGAAATCGAAGTGCCGCTTCAAAAATACAACGCTGAAATGCTGTCGCTTGCTGAAACAGCATGTGATAAGTCTTAACGGTACAATCCCGTATCAGGCAGAGCGATGTCGCACTGCCTGATAGACTCGCGGTTTGAACACAAAACACCCCAATAATTCCTCGATGTGCCCCACGAATCTGGCTTTGTCCTCACCCGATGTTGTATCTTGCGAAAACATCGTGTAAATCATGCACATCAATCTTCAGAAAAGTACCCGGATGGTTAAGATTAAACAGGCAGAAGCAACACTGGAGAGCCTACATCGCATTTTTACAGTGCCTGAAGCACCGAATTCGACCCTAGGCGAGATCGAACACGCCATCTCTCAAAACCTAAATCGATTCCTGCAAGACCACATAGCAGCCACAGATTGCTCCCTCACGGAGATCGAAAAGGATTTTAATAACCCAACGATCCCCGATGCGCCCACGTTTGTTTCCGACCACACAGCATTCTTGTTAGAAAAATTGGTCGCGCAATCTGTGCATACATCGTCACCGCGCTTTATCGGCCACATGACGTCAGCATTGCCCTACTTCCTGATGCCGCTTTCCAAAATCATGATCGCGTTGAATCAGAACACAGTGAAAATCGAAACATCAAAAGCCTTTACGCCCCTTGAACGCCAAGTTCTGGGCATGTTGCACAATCTGATTTACCAGCGTAATGAGGATTTCTACCAAAGCTGGATGCACAGTGCTGCCCATTCGCTTGGTGCATTTTGCTCAGGCGGCACTATTGCCAATATCACCGCCCTTTGGGTCGCAAGAAACAGTGCACTCAAAGCTGAAGGCGATTTCAACGGTGTGGCGGAAGAAGGTTTGTTCCGCGCCATGCGTCATTATGGCTATGAAGATTTGGTGATCCTGGTGTCCGAACGTGGCCATTATTCCCTCAAGAAGTCCGCGGACGTGTTGGGCATTGGTCGAGAATCTTTAGTTGCCATCCCAACCGATGAAAACAACCGAATTTGCCTTGAGAAACTGAGCGAAAAAATCGTCGAGCTTAAAGCGAAAAACATCAAACCTTTCGCCCTTGTTGGTGTGGCAGGCACAACAGAAACGGGCAACATCGACCCGCTTGATCACATGGCTGACATTGCCGAGCGTGAAGGCATGCATTTTCATGTTGATGCCGCGTGGGGCGGTGCGAGTTTGATGTCGAATAATCAGCGACCAAAACTCAAAGGCATAGAGCGCGCTGATTCGGTCACCATTGACGCCCATAAACAACTGTATGTGCCCATGGGGGCTGGCATGGTGTTGTTCAAAGACCCCGCGTTGGTGTCTGCCATTGAGCATCACGCCGACTATATATTGCGGAAAGGCTCAAAAGACCTCGGCAGCCACACCCTTGAAGGTTCTCGCAGCGGCATGGCAATGTTGTTGTTTGCCAGCTTCAACATCATTGGACGCCAAGGTTATGAGCTTTTGATCGATCAAAGTATCGAAAAGGCCGCTTACTTTGCAGACCTTGTGGAAGCGCAGAATGACTTTGAATTGGTGAGCGCCCCAGAATTGTGTTTGATGACGTACCGCTATGTGCCACCGACGGTGAAAGCGGCGTTAAACGTCGCGTCTCCCGAACACGTCGATGCCATTCATACGTTGCTAAACGACTTAACCATCTTTATTCAAAAGCGACAGCGTGAGGCCGGACACTCATTTGTATCGCGCACGTGTTTGACGCCGAGTCAGTGGGATAGGCGTACCACCAACGTATTCCGTGTGGTGTTAGCCAATCCATTGACCACAAGAGAGATCTTACAAGCGGTATTGGATGAACAGCGAGAGATTGCCTCAACGAGCAGCATCGCCCTTCCCAAGCTACTGTCCCTTGCTGACACGTTGCTTCGTTAAGGTCTCAGCACCCAATACTCACACATAAAAAATGGCCCCTTCAGGGCCATTTTGTTTTGACTTGAACATACTCAGCACTCAGCCAGCATTATCCCAACTTTCAGCTTCAATTTTTGCCAACGCTTGGGAGGCACGCTGAAGCGCAGGAAGGAAATGTAATGCTTGTTCCGCTTTGAGACGCATGATGGGCGCTTGAATCGCAACAGCAAGGTTTGAACGACCTCGCGTTGAAGGCACCAAGACAGCAACACAAAGCAAACCCGGCAGAAATTCCTCGTTATCGATGGCATAGCCACACAAGCGTACGTTTTCTAGCTCAGTTTCTAACGCATCGACGTCTGTGAGTGTTTTCTCAGTAAATGCACTCAGTTCTACGTTATCCAGAATACGGCGACGCTGTGACGGCGTCATGCTTGCGAGAAACAGTTTCCCCGTTGCCGAGCAGTGAACCGGCACCCGAGAACCCGCGTGCAAATGAAAGCGAAGTGGCGCTTCAGTTTCAACGCGATCAACATAAACAATCTCGCCCCCAGACAGAGATGTCAGGTTACAACTCTCCCCGACTTCTTCACGCAATTGGTTTAACACCTGATGTCTTGCACTGTGCGTGGTGGAATTTAGCAGCACATTTTCTGATAAGCGGCGTAAACGCGTACCCGTGCTGTAATGACGTTCATCGCCATCTCGTTGCACAATGGCTGCACTTTCAAGCTGTTGCAGCATACGGTGGAGTGTGGGTTTTGGAATGCCCGTTTCTTCGGCTAAACCTTGCAAAGAGAAAAACTCGTCCTTACCAGCGATCAATTCCAACAAAGCAAACAAGCGCAATGTTGGCGTATCTCCATCTACCTTCGCCAAATCAGGCTGTTCTATGTTCTTCATTCTTATGATTTCCTCTGCGGTATATACCCAAACGTTCTGAAAACGCGAGGGATATACCTGTATATCAAAATCAAAATAAATAACAACTTTCACTGTTAAAAATTGAAACAGAGTTGTTAAAAGCCGCTTTGGCTGCAACGACACTCATAATAATAGAACAATTCGTTCTGATATTTTATTGAAAACATCACGAACGCAGAAAAAAGTGCGCATATATCTACGCATTTCGCTCAATGCGCTGTCGCTCTCTCCACAATTATCGGATTGACACTCTCTTCATTGATGCCGCGATTAGCGCCACGATGTCGATCAACAATCGATGATGTGGAGGGTGCGCTATGTCTAAGGCAAGGCTGTTTCGGTAGTAACGGCTTAAATCCAACCCGATGCCAAGCCCCATGATGATATCGCCAAGCTTCTCTCGTTGTTCAACCACACTTATCAAATGATTATCGAGATAAAACGCATCATTTGTGAGGTTGGTTGC
The DNA here is from genome assembly GCF_900115495.1 of Enterovibrio norvegicus DSM 15893. Taxonomy (GTDB): domain Bacteria; phylum Pseudomonadota; class Gammaproteobacteria; order Enterobacterales; family Vibrionaceae; genus Enterovibrio; species Enterovibrio norvegicus. Next base: position 24,579 of record NZ_FOWR01000042.1, read on the forward strand.
CGAATCCATTGGGCAACCGTCCGAGATAACAAGCAACGCGCGTCGTGACACATCAACCTTTTGCATTCGGTTACACGCCCATTCAACCGCTTCACCATCAATGCCTTCGCGGAAAAGATCTGCTTTCATCAATGCCGCGATATTTTTTCGTCCCTGACGCCAGTGCATATCGGCATCTTTAAACACCAAGTGACATACTTCATTGAGCCGACCCGGTAATGCAGGTCTGCCCGTTGCCAACCATTTTTGGTGAGGCTTTCCGCCATTCCACGCGTTCGTCGTAAAGCCAAGCACCTCACTTGGAATGCCCGCTAAACCGAGAGAGCGTACCAATCCGTCCACCAGCAAAGTGATATTTTCTATGTGTTGACGCATTGAACCAGAGCAATCAATCAGCAGAGTGACCATGCTGTCGGGTTTGATCACGTATCGTTCTTTCATGAACAACCGTGTTTCCATGGGCGACGTGACAATCTGCGCCAATCGTCGTCCATCGATATGCCCTTCCTCTTCCCCAAACTGCCAGCCGTCGCGTTGAGGATGACTGAGATATCGCGCCAGTTTCCGCGCGATTTCTCGACAATTAATACCCAGTGTTTGAAATTGTTTATCGAGTTGGATACGAAATTCATCAAGCTGTGCCGATCGAACTAAGCTCGACGCATCCACTTCTGTATCAAATTCCCGCGTAAACACTTGATAGTGGCCATGATGCTGTTGAAATGCGGTACTGACTTCACCTAATGCAATCATTGCGTCTTCCGACAAGGCAACCTCGTCTTCGAGTAGCAAAGCAAACTCATTGATCGCACGCTCAGATTCAGATTCCTCATCTGTCTCTTCTTGGCTCTGATGAATCATGTCAGCGATGGTTTGCGCGAGCTTGAGTGCATGAACTGCGTAATCTCTCTGTGAATATGTGCACCGACGAAGGCCGGCAAGGCTTTCACCAATCAAGGGGGCAATACCCGCTCGCGTCGCTTCTATCATGTCTTCGAAATCGTCAGCAATGGGCGTCGCAAACAGACGTGTTCGCACCATTTGAATGACGGTGAAAAGCAAAATCCCAAGTCGTGATTCTGTGAGCCCTGAGCATGTTGATAATGCACACCACGCATCAAATCGATATCTAATATTTCGCTGAACACCAATGGGAGACGTGACACTGAACACCGCTTCTGTTCGATACTGCTCAAGCAAATCAAACAGCATGCGAGCAATCGGATCTTCAGGTTTAAGTGACTGATGCAACGCCTTATCACTCAACACCAGCCGCGACGCGATAGCATCAATGCGCCCACGTTGAGCCTTGAAATCAGTATCCAGATCTTGAGCCTGAAGATGGGAGGCAGTGATAGGTACAAAAACCGTATCACGGTAAAGCTGGCCAGCTTTGAGGTGTAAACCGCCATCACCAACTTCTGCACGCAGCGCCGCTGAAGACAATGCACGCATGCGCTGTTGCAGCACAGTAAAACGCGGTTGAGTTGAAGTTTGAGTCTCTGCCATCGCTAAGCTCTTGTGCCTGTATCTGTACCAGAAGATTGGGAATCGAACAGCGGACTTTGGACGATCAATTCTTCATCGAAACAACGCTGATAAAGCTCATTGAACACAGGCCATTCTGACTCATCGCATTTGTTCAGAAACGTCAGACGAAAAGCGAGTCGAACATCAGGAAAGAGTTGGTGGTTTTCCGCCCACATAATCACCGTTCTTGGCGACATCAGGGTAGAGGTATCGCCGTTCGCGAACGCTCGACGTGTTAAATTCGCAAGCGCCACCATTTGAGACACAAGTCGTTGTCCTTGTTCCGTGTTTTTAGTTGGCACTCGGGACAACACAATGGCCGCTTCGCGTTCAGGCGCAAGATAATTCAACGTGACGACAAGATTCCAACGGTCAATTTGCGCATGATTTAACGCGTGTGTCCCGTGATACAACCCCTGCAGATTCCCCAAACCCACGGTGTTTGCCGTCGCGAACAATCGGAAAGCCGCATGCGGCGTCAGCACCCGGTTTTTGTCACTCAAGGTGAGCTTGCCCTCTTTCTCCAACAAACGCTGAATAACAAACATCACGTCAGGTCGACCCGCATCGTATTCATCCAAAACAAGTGCTATCGGCCGCGTCACCGACCATGGCAGTAAACCATCTTGAAACTCCGTCACTTGTTTGCCGTCTCGAAGGACCAAGGTATCCTTCCCCACTAGGTCGAGGCGGCTAATGTGACCATCGAGGTTTATCCGCAAACATGGCCAATTTAATCGTGCCGCCACTTGCTCAATGTGCGTCGATTTACCCGTGCCGTGCATACCCTGCACCAATGTCCGTCGGTTATGAGAAAAACCCGCCAAAATCGCCAACGTCACCTCGGGGTTAAAAACGTATTTAGGGTCAATATCGGGCACAAATTCTGTGGGTGTGGAATAAGCTGGCACACGTAAATCACTGTCGATACCAAACATGTCGCGAACACAAACCTCAATGTCTGGTATGCCCATCATTTCCGTTTCCATATTTTTCTCCCTTTGCATGTCTTTCCGCCTGAATAGGGTTCAGCGAACTGATTGACAGCACAGTCTTTTCTCGTCTGACGGCAAGAAGATTTCGCCCTTTTATGCCATCGCGTTTTTCGTTTTCTCAAAAATCTGACGAATCAAATAAAGCATTCCGCTTTGTTAATTTTATGTTGACGACAGGTTTTCTTCCGTCTAGTTTTTATCAATATTCCGTTATACGAAACATTTAATTCCATTTAACGAAATATTTCAAGGAGAGAACTATGAGTGAGAAAGCGATGCGTTCCGTCGTTGAAGGCCCAACCAAGATGACCCCTTCTGAGGCGTTCGTAGAAACCTTGGTGGCGAACAATGTCACTACCATGTTCGGCATCATGGGTTCTGCATTTATGGATGCCATGGACATATTCGCGCCAGCAGGCATTCGCATGATCCCTGTTGTGCACGAGCAAGGTGCTGCGCACATGGCCGACGGATACTCACGAGTTTCAGGCAATCATGGCGTCGTTATTGGCCAAAATGGCCCCGGCATCAGTAACTGTGTGACAGCCATTGCTGCGGCATACTGGGCACACAGCCCTGTTGTCATCGTGACGCCAGAAACAGGCACCACCACAATGGGACTCGGCGGCTTTCAAGAATGTAATCAACTCCCCATGTTCCAAGAATTCACCAAATACCAAGGCCACGTCACGCACCCTTCTCGCATGGCTGAATACACAGGCCGATGTTTTGACCGCGCCATGAGTGAAATGGGCCCAACCCAATTGAACATTCCTCGCGATTATTTCTATGGCGAAGTGACGTGCGAAATTCCAAAACCCGCCCGACTCGATCGCGGTCCTGGCGGTGAAAATAGCTTGAATGAAGCGGCAGATATTCTTGCCGAAGCCAAATTCCCCGTGATCATCTCTGGTGGTGGCGTTGTGATGGCTGACGGCCTTGAAGAATGTAAGGCGCTCGCAGAACGTCTCGGCGCGCCCGTCGTAAACAGCTACCTACACAATGACTCCTTCCCCGCATCACACCCTCATTGGTGTGGCCCACTGGGCTACCAAGGGTCGAAAGCGGCGATGAAACTGTTGGCGCAAGCCGATGTGGTGATTGCACTCGGCTCTCGTTTAGGCCCGTTCGGCACCTTGCCTCAACACGGGCTCGATTACTGGCCGAAAACAGCCAAGATCATTCAAATCGATGCTGACCACAAAATGCTTGGCCTTGTGAAGAAGATTTCTGTCGGCATTTGTGGCGATGCCAAAGCGGCTGCCGTCGCACTGACTGAGCGCCTAACCGGACGCACCCTCGCCTGTGATGCGAATACCGCAGAACGTATCGCGGTGATGAAGCAAGAACAGGATGCGTGGGAGAAAGAGCTGGACGAGTGGACGCATGAAAAAGATGCATTCAGCCTCGACATGATTGATCAAAATGCCAAGGAAACGCCATTCTCTGGCGGTGAATACCTTCACCCGCGCCAAGTACTGCGCGAACTTGAAAAAGCCATGCCTGAAGACGTTATGGTTTCTACCGACATTGGTAACATTAACTCCATTGCCAACAGCTATCTGCGCTTTGAAAAACCACGCAGCTTCTTTGCGGCCATGAGCTTTGGGAACTGTGGTTACGCCTTTCCGACCATCATTGGCGCAAAAATGGCAGCGCCAGAGCGCCCTGCAGTTTCTTACGCAGGCGATGGTGCGTGGGGCATGAGCTTGATGGAAACCATGACCTGCGTGCGTCACAACATTCCCGTGACAGCCGTTGTGTTCCATAACCGCCAATGGGGTGCTGAGAAGAAAAATCAGGTCGATTTCTACAACCGTCGCTTCGTTGCCGGTGAACTTGATAACGAAAGTTTTGCAGAAATTGCCCGCGCAATGGGCGCAGAAGGCGTCACCGTCGATCGTCTAGAAGACGTTGGCCCAGCCCTTCAATCTGCCATCGACAAACAGATGAACGAAGGCAAAACCACGGTCATTGAAATCATGTGTACACAAGAATTGGGTGACCCGTTCCGCCGTGATGCACTGTCGACACCCGTGCGTTTCCTCGATAAATACAAAGACTACGTGTAAGGCTAAGGCCATCTAAGCGGGTCGAGAGCGATGTCTTCTTTCAACATCGCCTCGACACGCTTTTCACAGCCAACTAAACGGTATTTTCACCCTCTCTAAAAAGGAGTTTTAGCATGACTAACGTCGCGCCCCCAGACACGCAATCCGCCACGACGCTTGAATTTCTCGACGCTTTTTCAGCGGCATGGAACAACCACGATGTCGATGCTCTTATGTCTTTTATGGCGCCGGATTGTGTCTTTCTTACCGCTGCAGGCAGTGGCCTTCAAGGTAATACCATTTCAGGTCAAGATGCGGTGCGTGAGGCGTTTGAACAAGTGTGGAAAACCTTCCCAGATGTCGCATGGAAGGACGCAGAGCACACGATAATGCACGGTAATAAGGCCATCACCGAATCCACGTTTTGTGCGACCAAGCCAGATGGAAGCCGCATCGAAGCGCGTATGGTAGATGTATTCACCTTTAAGGACGGCAAGATACTCGTAAAAAACGCATTCAGAAAAGATCGTCCCGCTTTGTAAGTGACAATTCGACTTTGGACGGTTTAGTAAATAGCAACGCAGTGAAGCGCAACATAGTAAAAGGCAACGTAAAAAACGGCTACGTAAACGGCTGTTTCGTTAAAGGCCATGTCATAACGGCCAAGGTGTAAACACAAATAACCTGAAGAATGAACAAGGAGCGAGTCATGGATTCAGCCATCACCAAACAACCAGCTGTCGACAATGAGAATACATTTCTCGCTACCCCAGCATCCCGTGCCTATGACCCCGCGTATGATCCCCTTGTTGACCAGACGCCGGGAAATGGCCGTGAATATGCCCCGACGTATTGGATTGGCACGGCGGGTCCGGCTCCTGAAGATGATGGCCCTGTGACGGGTGACATGGATGTCGACGTGGTCATTGTTGGTTCCGGGTTTACTGGATTGACCGCCGCGATTTTTCTGGCTGAAAACTACGGCATTAAAGCGACCGTGCTGGAAGCAAACCGCACCAGCTGGGGCTGCAGCACTCGAAACGGTGGGCAAGCACAATGCGCATCTGGGCGACTAAAGCGCTCACAATGGATTCAACGTTGGGGCGTTGATACCGCCATCAAAATGCACGAAGAGTGTATGGATGGCATGGAAACCTTCAAATCGCTGATCAAAGACATTGATTGCGATCCCCAGCCCGGTGGGCATTTCTATATTGCACACCGGAGCAAAGTCATGCCATCGCTGGAGAAAGAAGCCAAACTGCTTCGCGACACCTTCAATTATGATGCGCAGATCATTGATGCCGATACCTTCAAGCGTCAATTCGTGAATGACAACGAAGCCGCCGGCGCGATGCATGAGCCGGAAGGGATTGGCGTTCACCCAGCAAAGCTCGCGTTTGGTTACTTGAAGAAAGCCCGTGCATTGGGTGTGAAGGTCCACCCTTCTAGCCCCGTCACCAGCTGGAAAACGCAGCAAGGCATTCACTATTTGAATACGCCCAACGGCGTAGTAAAGGCACGTGCAGTTGGTTTAGCCACAGGCGGTTATACGTCACAAGGGTTGCATGCTGAAGTCAAAAACCGTCTTCTGCCTATTTTGTCCAATTCCATCGTGACAAGACCACTGACGCCCGCAGAAATCGACGCCTGCAATTTCAACACAACCCAAGTGCTTACAGACACACGGGTGCTTCGCCACTACTACCGTTTGTTGCCCGATAACCGCGTGCAGATTGGTTCTCGCAGTTCGATTACCGGTTATGACGCGCCCAAGCAGCAATACGAAAACAAACTCTATGCCGATATGGTGCGGAAATTTCCCGCACTGAAAGGCATCACACTGGATTACTCCTGGTGGGGCTGGGTGGATGTCAGTCATGACATGATGCCGAGAATCGTCCAACCCAACGAAAACGAAAGCATCTACTACGCACTCGGTTACGGCGGCAATGGTGTGATGTATTCCGCTCAAGCAGGTAAGCGTTTAGCCCAATGGATTGCAGGCGATAAGTCCGAATTGAATTTGCCTATTTTTCAATCTCGACTGCCCTATCCCAACGTTCAAAACATCATCGAATCTGAATACCTCGCCCCGTTCCGTCGAATGGGTCAGCGGTTTCTGTATCGTTGGTATCACCTAAAAGACGAAATCATTTAGCGCGTCGCGAGCGACGAGAAACGCACACGGATTTCGTTATTTATTTCTTCATTGATTCTGATGTGACACATCACTTTTAGACACATTTTTTCGATTTATTGCGCTAATAAAATCACAGCCATAAAGACCGCCATGAGCGCGGCCCAAAAGAGCTGAACACACAGAGATAGTAAGATCAGCCCGACATATTTCGGACTGCAACGCCCTAGAAAAATGAAGATAGTTCATTCACTCAAGAGGTTGTAAGCATGAAACTTATTAGACGCAATGTACTCGCAATCGTCTCCGCAGTTTGCGTAGCATTTCTCTCTCCGCAACTCGCGGCGAAGACATTTAAAATGGCATTAGGTGACGCCGCAGGCGGCACACAATGGGAGCTTGGCGAAACCTTCGCCGAGACGCTCAAGGAAAAAACAGATGGTAAGGTGACTGTCGATTTATTCCCCAACGGGCAACTCGGCACAGAGCAAGACACAGTAAACAATGCCGCCATTGGTTTATTGGATTTTTCTGTACTGGCGATCAATAACGTCACTCCCTTCTCTCCGACAGTCGGCTTGCTCACCATGCCTTATGTCATCCAGTCCGCGGCGGAAGCAAAGCTGCTTACGCAAGGCGACATTGGTAAAGAGTTGGTGGACAACACCCTGCGCGATGCGGGTGTACGCATTGTCGGTTGGGCGTATTCTGGTTTTCGTGTGCTGACCAATTCGAAGCGCCCGGTCAGAACCCCTGAAGATTTGAAAGGCATGGTCATTCGCGTACCCCGCAATGAAATCATGATTGCGTCTTATCAAGCACTCGGCGTGAACCCAACACCCATGGCGTGGTCTGAAACATTTACTGGACTTCAACAAGGCGTGGTGGATGGACAAGACAATCCCTACATCACCATTGCTGCAATGAAATTCAACGAAGTACAGAAATACGTCACCAACATTCGCTACATCTTCTCCCTTGAACCACTCATTGTCAGCGAAGCCGTTTTCCAAGAGCAATCCCCTGAGATTCAGAAAGCCATTTTGGAAGCGGGCCAAGCCGCTACCGAGCATAGCTATGAGTTCTTACTTGCCACCGAAGACCGTATAAAGAAAGACCTTGCGGCGAAAGGCATGGAGATCACTGAGCCTGCGAACAACGAAAAGGAATGGATCGACAGCATTACAACGGTGGTTTGGCCGAAGTTCTACGAGAGCATTGGCGGTAAAGAAAAGCTGGATAACGCCTTAAACCTGCTCGGCAGATAAATGCGTTGGCGAGCATCAGCAGCCAAACACGCTGTTGATGCTGTCACGACAGTTCGACCATGATGTCGATAACTGATCACGCCTACCTCAACCCGCACCCCGTTCTTGGTGCGGGTCACTATTCAATACTTGAAGTTCGAGAAAGCCATGTCTGTGATCGTTAAGGTGCGAAACCACCTAAACAGAATCGAGGAATACACCTGTTGTTTGTTATTGGCCGTGTTTGTCACGCTTCTGTTTTCTCAAATCCTGCTACGTCAATTCTTTCAATACTCAATCCCGTGGGGCGATGAGGTCGCGACGTATCTGTTCGTTTGGTTTACGTATTTAGGTGCGGTTGTTGCCGCCAAAATGTCTGCCCACAATCGCGTTAGTTTTCACTTTAAGTTCTTCCCACCCGTGGTAAAAACCGTGTGCGAAACCATCGCAGATCTCTTGTGGATAGCGTTTAACCTCTACTTTGTGTATCTAAGCTATGACTTTGTTTTCAATAAAATGAACCTGTTCTGGAAGTCACAAACAACAGGTATTCCGATGAAGTATTTCTACCTTATCTTACCTATCGCTTTCTTTCTTATGTCGATTCGCATTCTCTGGAACATGATTGACCGCATTAAAGGCGTAGAGCATGACGATCCTGAAGCAGAAGAAATCAGAAAGCTTCAGCGTGAAAGAAATGAAAATGATGCCAAAAACGGTGAATCCCACTCATAGCCACAAAACAAGGAGGAAATTGCCATGGAAGCCTATTTAACGCTCATCTTATTTGGCGGTTTCTTAGCACTATTGATACTTGGTGCGCCCATTACCGTGTCATTGGCTGGCGCAGCGATGGCAGCCTATTTGATTTTAGATAAAAACCCCATCGCCCTCGTACAAATCGCCTTTACCTCCGTGGGTAACTTCCCGCTCATGGCGCTGCCGTCGTTTGTGCTTGCTGGTGCGCTCATGGAAGCGTCTGGTATTTCCAAACGGCTTGTGGACATTGCCGAAAACATGGCCGGTCCTGTTACTGGCGGTCTTGGTGCAGCAACGGTTTTTGCATGCCTGTTCTTCGGCGCAATTTCAGGCTCAGGCCCAGCAACCACTGCAGCGGTGGGCATGTTGATGATCCCTGCCATGGTGAAACGCGAATATGAACCCAGTTATGCATCTGCCGTAACAGCAGCCAGTGGTGGCTTAGGCATTATCATTCCCCCCTCAATTCCAATCGTGATTTTCGGCATCGCCGCCATGGGGCTCATGGCACCGCCAGAGGCCATCGCCTTGCATGGGCAGTTTGATACTGTCTCTATTCCAAAGCTGTTTATTGCAGGGGTGATACCAGGGTTGATCATGGCATCCACCCTACTCATTACCAATTACGTCATCTCGAAAAAGCGTGGCTATAAGGGGTTGATTGAAGCCTGGTCAACGGATGACATTAATGCATCTCTTCGACGCGGCATTTGGTCAATTCTAGCCCCTTTTCTGATCCTCGGCGGCATCTACAGCGGCATCTTCACGCCGACAGAATCCGCGGTGGTGGCTATTTTCTACTCCCTGTTTGTTGGCTTTTTCCTGCACAAAGAATTGAAGTTCAAAAACGTGCTGAAATCCCTCACCACCACCACGTGGATAACAGGTCGAGTGCTGCTGATTTTGTTCGCCGCCACGGTATTTGGTCGCTTGTTAATAGAGCAGCGTATTCCAGTTCATGTTGCTGATGCGTTATTGAGCGTGACGGACAATATGTATTTGGTATGGGCATTAACCATCATGTTATTGCTGTTCATTGGCATGTTCATGGAAACCCTTGCCGCCATTATGATCATCGTGCCAGTGCTACTGCCCATCATGTATATGTTGGGTGCTGACCCAACCCATGTTGGCATCGTGATTGTTTGTACCTTGTCGATTGGCTTTGCCACACCGCCATTGGGGGAGAACATATTTGTGGCATCAGGGATTGGCGGCTCAACGGTTGAACAGATCACCGCACGCATTCACCCCTTCGTGTTGGCTTCAGTCGTCGGCGTGTTCATCATTGCGTTCTTCCCATCATTGACACTCTGGTTGCCCAACCTAGTAAGCGGCTAGCGCCGTGGAGTAACGTCAAAATAAGCAACAATAAAAGAAGCAAACGGTTCTCACACTGAGAATCGTTTCGTTTTTTACACCACACTTCCACGCCAATCAATGGGCCGACACAATTCAGCACCTCACAACTTTACGTTTCTTTTTTGTTAAATTTTACAATCTTAAAGATACTAAATGCAGGTGTGGTTTGGAGTGTTTTCATGTGGTATCCAATTCGTGTGTTCTTTCTGTCGTTGTTGATTATTGGCACAGCTCAGGCAAGCAACGGGGCTAACCCAGTCAATGCAACATCGACCATAGTGATCCTCACTTCGTTCCCTGAAAGTTTTTACACACCGATCAAACAGGCTTTTGAGCGCACACACCCTGATATTTCACTTCGGGTATTAAACAAGAAAACGCCCGCACTTATTCAGCACCTCAATCAACGCCGATCTCCATTTGCAGACATGGTATGGATGTCATCATCAGATGCGATGGCAACCTTAAAAGCCAGTGGCGCCATTCAACAACCACTCACGTTTGCTTGGTCTCAATTTGGTTTTTTCTGGCACCAAGAAAAACTTCAATCATTGGGGATATCTGCACCCAATAGATGGGAAGATCTTTTGCATCCCAACTTCATTGATCAAATTGCCATTAGCGCCCCTTCGCGATCTGGCACAAACCACCTACTTATCGAAATCATCCTTCAACAATATGGCTGGGAAAAAGGTTGGGCATACCTCAATCAATTGGGAGGAAACCTTGCCACGGTCACGGCGAGAAGCTTCGGCGTGAGAGAAGGTGTCATAAAACAACGATTCACCGTGGGACCAGTTGTCGATTTTTTCTATCGCAGTGCCGTTGCAGAGGGGTACCCAGTTGGATTCCAACCAGTGCCGAATACCCCGTTAATCCCTGCGCAAATCGCCATGACAAATAGAGAAAACCAATCTACTTCGAGTCAGGTATTTGTGGACTTTCTGCTCTCTAATCAAGGGCAAAGCCTACTTTCTTTGCCCAATGTTAATCGCATCACCCTTGAGCAAGGACGCGCCATCGCATCAACGATGCCAACGCCAGTATTTGACCCCTTCCTGTCGGCAATACGCTATCAAACGGTAAACGCACTCTTTGATGAAGTGGTGACAAACCGCTTGCCTGAATTGCACAGTTTTTGGCAAAAATGGGCGCTGATCAATACACAAGCACTCTCAGTCAAAGACCGTAAATCACTGAACGCCATCTACCAACAAGCAACACAAATGCCCGTACATAATGAAGGTGCATCGGATGAGAAGTTTAACAATGTCCTTGATGCCAATAAAAAATACACCGCGAGCTTTCAATCTCTTACTGAGACTTGGCGACAACAACTGCATCGAAACCTGACGGACGCAAATGCAGGGTTGGATGCATTGCTTTACAAGGATGTCGAATGAAGAAACGGCACAGTATTGCCACCCGCATCTTTGGCTTATTTGTCCTGCTAAGCTTGCTGTCAGGTGGGGTCGTATTATCCAATTCCGTGTCATTTCAGCATTTAGCAAACCGCTCGCAGTCATTAATTGATGAACAACTCCCAATCCTTGTCTCCGCCGCGAAAGTTGCGCAAATTGGCGGCGTCATTACCACTGATGCAACCAATCTGGCGCTGGCTAAAAGTGAAGAAGCACTGCATCGCGCCCAAGACAGTCTCACTAACTCATTACCTAAACTCGCCCTCCTCGCTGATTCAAGTGCGGTGAGCCGACGCAGTACAGAGTTCTCATTACTTCTCCAGCGGCTGTCAGAAAACATTGAGAGCATTTATCGGAACACAGAAACCAAACTAAAAATTCAAGCGATTCAAAGGCAACGTCGACAACAACTGCACTGGCTTCAAATTGATTTCGTAGAGGAAGTCACACCGTTGACGACAGAAAGCCAGTACAACATGAATCTGCTGCTTGAAAAATTGGCGCAGCAACAGACCTTGTCTGAACGCGAGTTTCGCGCACTGCGTCTAGCATCAAATGCGCAGTCACAATTGCTAAAGCTGGAAGCCGATGTGAACTTGGTGCTTGATCTGCTTCAGCGGGTTTCTTTGTTTTCTGACAAAAATGACATCCTCACGGCGCAGAGTGTGATTGACGAAACCCTGTTAGAAGTGAATCGACAAATACTCTCTCTTGCCTCGCTTCCAAGCACAGTGACCATCCGCCAAATAGCCGAGCAAGTTGATGAGCTAACGTCCGGCCCAGGGAACGCCATCGCGCAAAGCTTGGAAGTGTTAACGTTGGATAAAAAAAACCAGCTTTTACTTTCTGAAAACCAAGCATTTATAGGCAATGTCAGGCTAATCATCAAAGACGCCGTGTCTTTTGCTGAACAACAAAATGCTGACACGGCGGAAGAACTTGGACGTGTCATCGAAAATAGTGGTCGACAGTTAAACTTCACCTTAATCGGTATTGTCATTCTGACGTTAATCGTGGGTGGGTATCTTAGAAACCAAGTATTAAATCGACTATCACACGTGCTACGAAGCATGCGACACCTTGCCAATGGTGAATTGCAGCCTCCCATCGCGATTTCAGGCAAAGACGAGGTCAGTTCATTGGCCAACGCCACCAATATCTTCAACGAACAAGCGCAGCAAGTCAGAGATAACACCCGCATGCTGGAAGAGAAGAACCAGCAACTTACCGACGAGATCCTGCAACGCAAACAGGCTGAACAAACCCTGAAAGACACGCAGGAAGAATTGGTGCAAGCCGCCAAGCTCGCGGTATTAGGGCAACTTACATCCGGGATCGTTCATGAGTTTAGCCAACCGCTCACCGCGATTCGTTCGAACACCTACCTGGTCGAGCAATACATTGAAAAGAGTCGGCTCCCAGAAGCGAAAGAAAAGCTTTTTCGCATTAACCAAATTACAGATCGCGCGACAAATCTGTGCCAGCACTTAAAATCGTTTGCACGGAAAACAGACGACGTAACGCAGCCCACTCACGTCGTCACAGTATTGAAAAATGCCCTTGACCTGTTTAGCGGGACACTGCCTGAGCATTGGGTTGATATCGATGTGCCAGACAACCTCTACGTTTCTGCAAACGATATTCGCCTTGAACAGGTTTTTGTCAACTTGCTCAGCAACTGCATCGATGCCATTGCATCCCGCCAACAGACAGAAACCTTTTCACCGCAGATAAACATACGTATTGGGAGCACAACAACGTATCAGGTCATTCATATATCAGATAACGGATGCGGAATGGATGCGTCATCGCACTCACAGGTTTTCGAGCCGTTTTTTACCACAAAAGACGTCGGTGATGGACTTGGGTTAGGCATGTCCATCACCCATAACATCATTCAGGATTTTGGCGGTAGCATCACTATTCAATCCAAATTGGGCCAAGGAACGGAGGTCATTTTATGTCTCAAGCCAGTGTAGTATTGGTCGAAGATGACACGGCATTAAGAGAAAGCCTTACCGAGATATTGGAATTACAAGATTTTAGTGTCACAGCATTTTCATCGGCTGATCAAGCGTTGCCCACACTCCAGTACAACAGCCATTGTGTGGTTATCTCCGACATTCGTATGCCAAATATGGATGGCATAACTTTTCTCAAACATTTACAACAACTGGACGCAGAATTACCCGTCATTCTGATTTCAGGCCATGCAGATATAGAAACCGCATTGGCGTGCATAAAGCTTGGTGCATTTGATTTCGTAGAAAAGCCGCTGCGCCCCGAACACTTGCTCGGCCTCACCACAAAGGCGATGCAACACCGCCTACTCACACTCGAAAACCGCAGACTTCGTCAAAATACACCCCAACACGTTTCTCTCGACGAGGTATTGATCGGCCAATCTGACGCCATGCAGAAACTCAAACAGCGCTTGATCACGCTGGCCAATGCTGACGTGAACATTGTTATCAATGGCGAAACAGGCACAGGCAAGGAAAAGGTCGCCAGGGCATTGCACAACGAATCAGTGCGAAAAGAAAAACCCTTTGTCGCAATAAACTGCGGGGCCATGCCTGAGAACTTAATTGAATCTGAACTATTTGGCCATGAAGCTGGCAGCTTTACGGGAGCAAGCAAAAAACGCATTGGCAAAATTGAACATGCATCAGGCGGCACCCTGTTCCTCGATGAAATTGAAAGCATGCCATTATCGGCACAAATTCGTCTGCTTCGCGTCCTACAAGAAGGAGAACTGGAACGCGTAGGCAGCAACCAGACGGTTCGCGTTGATCTTAAGGTACTCGCTGCGGCGAAAGGTGATCTCTTTGCATTATCACAACGAGAAGCTTTTCGGCAGGATTTGTACTATCGGCTCAATGTTGCATCGATTGACATCCCACCACTCAGGGAACGTAAAACCGATATTCCTCTGCTATTGAGTCATTTTATTCACGAAGCAGAGCAGCGACTCGGGCAAAAGGCCCCACCTCTCACCTCCGTGCACTTTCAACACCTTATGATTCATGACTGGCCGGGTAATGTCAGAGAGCTCATGAATGAATCAGACAGAATCGTATTGGGAATTTCTGACCTCATTTTCACTGGCAACCCCGCATCATGCCAAAGCTTGTCTCATCAATTGGCGCAGTTTGAATTGTCCGTGCTTCACCATATGCTCCTGTTATGCAAAGGGCACATTGGAGAGGCAGCAGAACATTTGGACATTCCTAGGAAAACCCTTTACCTCAGAATGAAGAAGTACGGGATTAAAAAGGATAATTATTTAAACAATGACGAAGAAAGCGCTGAATGACCATCAAAATGAATAGGTCATTAATGACCTATTCATTGATCACATTAACCTTCAATTGACCTATCCCAGAACCAACAGGAAAAATAAGCCATTGTAATTAATGGACTTTACCCACTTCCACTTATGGCACGCCATTTGTAATACCTCTTTTGGGACACAGGAATTCTCCTACCCTCAGGAAAAAATGGAGTGCTTTATGCAGAACAAGCCACATCAAGGACTGACCATAGGTCGTAAGGTATCAACGCTGGCAAGTATGTTGATACTCGCCTTCACCAGTAGCCAAGTGTTTGCAATGTCAGATAAAAATCTCGTCATCGTGACGTCTTTCCCGAACGACGTTACCGACGTGTATAAATCAGCCTTCGAGAAAAAGTATCCCGACATCAGTGTCGAAGTGCTTTCTAAGAAAACCACTGCAGGCATCAAGTACCTACAAGAAACATCGTCAAATAATAAGTCAGACATTTTTTGGGCATCTGCACCAGATGCGTTTGAAGTGCTCAAGGACAGCAATCTCTTAGCAATGTACCAATCTTCTGTCTCTGGGATTCCCGAAAAAGTCGGTACCTTTCCCATCAATGATCCCGATGGTTTCTACAAAGGGTTCGCGCTATCGGGTTACGGCATGATGTGGAACGAACGTTATATGAAAGCCAAGAAACTCCCTATCCCTAAGGAGTGGCAAGACCTTTCAAAGCCCGTTTATCACAAACATGTTGGTATGTCGGCCCCCTCACGTTCCGGTACCACCCATTTAACCGTAGAGGCCATTTTGCAAGGTGAAGGATGGCAAGAGGGTTGGAACACCCTTAAGTCTATTTCGGGTAACTTCAAAACGGTCACAGAGCGAAGCTTTGGTGTGCCTGATGGCGTCAACAGTGGCTCATTCGGGGTTGGTATCGTCATCGATTTCTTTGGGTTATCTTCCAAAGCAACGGGCTTTCCGGTGGATTTCCACTACCCTACCGTCACGGCATTGGTGCCTGCAAACGTCGGTAAAGTGAAAAACGCACCCAACGACGAAGCCGCCAGTGCATTTATTGATTTTCTTCTTTCCGAAGAAGGGCAAAAACTCCTCCTCGACAAGAAAATCCAGCGTCTCCCTGTTAACCCAGCGGTATATGCAAGCACCCCGGAAGGTTTTCCTAACCCGTTCACAGGGCAAAAACTCGGCACAGTCGATTTTGACCTTGGTTTATCAAAGTCACGCTACAACGTCGTAAACAGCCTGTTTGATGTCATGATCACTTACCGTTTAGACGAACTGCGCGACGCCACGAAAGCCATTCAAGACGCGGAAGCAAAAGCCAAAGGTACGAGCAATGAAAAAGCCCTCGCCTTGATAGCTGAAGCAAAACAACTCATCAACACATTACCTATCACCGCGGAGCAAGCATCCGACCCTGACTTTGTCAGTATCTTCACGAAGAAACGCAAAAAAGCATCAGACAAAGTTGGCGCTCGCCAGGCTGAAATTGAACAAGCTTGGGATAACCAAGTCATTGCGAATTACGAGCGCGCGACAGAGCTCGCCGAAAAAGCGTCTGACATCCTTTAACCCTCATCGACCTTTCGCATTACTCACGGGACTGCAGTGTTTTTCGCAGTACCGTGAGCATTGCGGCATTAAGGAAGATCGCAGTACATGGAAGGTCTTTCCTTAGAAAATGGAGTCTTTAATGCGTAGCGTTTCTCTTACCCAAGCGAACAAACCGAGACGGAATAGTTTCTCCGGATTGTTAAAAAAAGCCCGCGACGATTGGGCGCTGTACCTCAGTGCAATCATCATCGCACTGTTTGTTATCATTTTTCTTTTTGTGCCCGTCATCAAAGTGATTTTTGTTGCCTTCCAAGATCAGGACGGCGCATTAACCTTAGTAAATTTTCAAGATTTCTTCGGCTCGAGTTTATTCCGAGAGTCATTTTTCAATTCATTTTATGTCGCGTTCATGTCGGTGATTGTTGCTTCAATCATCGCGATGCCACTCGCCTATTTCACCAGTCGATTTCAATTTCGTGGCACGGTACTCATCCAAACATTGGGTATCGTCCCCTTAATCATGCCGCCCTTTATAGGGGCGGTTGCCATGCAATTGTTATTCGGCGAAAACGGCACCATGAATTTGCTCTTGGACGAATACTTTGGCTTTACCATTCCGATCATGGAAGGGTTAAACGGGGTTATTTTTGTCCAAAGTGTTCACTATTTCCCTTTCATTCTCATCAATCTTTCGGCAGCGCTTCAAAACATTGATCGCTCAATGGAAGAGTCCGCCCAATCTCTCGGTTCATCGGGCCTTCGCTTATTCAGAAGGATCGTGTTCCCGCTTGCCATGCCGGGTTATGTGGCAGGGGCATCGCTGGTTTTTGTTAAAGTCTTCGATGATCTGGGCACCCCTCTACTGCTCAACGTAAACAACATGCTCGCGCCACAGGCCTATTTGCGTATTTCATCCGTCGGTATTTCTGATCCGATGGGGTACGTCATTTCTGTCATTTTGGTGGCGTTTTCAGTGTTTGCGCTCTGGGTATCCTTTCAAGCATTAAAAGGCAAAGACTATTCAACCAGTCAAAAAGGCGGTGGCGGCTTGTCTAAGCGTGAGCTTCGCCCTATGGAGAAAGTCGGCTGTTATGCAGTTATCGGCTTGATTTTAATGCTGGTACTCGCTCCACACTTTGCACTATTGCTGCTCTCTTTTGGCACCATTTGGAGCTTTAGCCCACTGCCAGACGCCTTTACGATTGATCACTACACCACCGCCATCACCCAGGCTTCCGAATTTATTACCAATACCCTGCTGTATGCAGGCTTAGCTGGATTGATCGATGTGATCCTAGGAACCGCAATTGCTTACTTGGTGTGGCGCACCAAAATCGCGGGGAGAAAATGGCTCGATTTCGGCGCAATGGCTGCTCTCGCCGTTCCTGGCGTCGTACTAGGCATTGGCTATCTGCGCACGTTTTATGACGTTGAATTACCGATTATCGGCACCTCCATGGCGACATGGTGGGGGATCATTGTTATAGCACTGTCGGTTCGCCGCCTGCCCTATGCATTGCGATCTTGCGTCGCCGCCCTGCAACAGGTGAGTCCGTCGTTTGAAGAAGCATCCGATAACCTCGGGGCAACACGTGCCACCACTATTCGCCGAATCGTCATACCGCTGATGGCTGCGGGGATCCTCGCGGGGTTTGTTACAGCTTTCGCCACTGCCGCCGTGGAGCTATCAGCCACCATCATGCTGGTAGCAAAAGAATCAGATGCGCCCTTGGCATATGGACTTTATCTGTTCATGCAAAGTGCCTCAGGACGAGGTCCTGGCGCTGCGTTAGGTGTCATTGCGGTTGTCATCGTGGGTTTAGCCACTTACCTGTCCCATACCATCGTTGAACGTACCCGCCAAGCCCACGGCGAGAAATCGCACTAAGAACAAGGAGTCACTCATGCAATTAGACAGTCATCAGCAAGTCGGCATTACCATTCAGAATTTAACGCTCGCGTTTGGCGAAACCGAGGTACTTAAAGGCATCAATCTTGATATCAAACCCGGTGAGTTTTTTGCTTTTCTCGGTCCTTCAGGCTCGGGCAAGTCAACGCTACTTAGGGCAATCGCAGGGTTTGGCCCTGAACCACAAGGCGAGATTTTGTTGGGTAACGAGAACATTAATGCTCTGCCTCCTTGGCGGCGCAATGTAGGGATGGTCTTTCAAAGTTATGCGCTTTGGCCGCATATGACAGTGCGCCAGAATGTTGCATACGGTCTCGAAGAACGCAAGGTTCCACAAGCCCAAATCAAAAGCCGTGTGGACGACGCCCTCAACCTTGTAGGTCTCTATCACCTCGCGGAACGTCGCCCATCTCAGTTATCCGGCGGGCAACAACAGCGTGTGGCTATCGCACGGACCGTTGTGGTTGAGCCTCGCGTTTTGCTCTTGGACGAACCGCTCTCAAACCTAGATGCAAATTTGCGTGAACAAATGCGAAGAGATTTATTAGAGCTCCAACGTCAGCTTGGCCTAACCACCATATTTGTTACCCACGATCAGGAAGAGGCAAACACCATATCTGATCGTATTGCAGTCTTAGATCAGGGCGTGATTCAGCAAGTTGGCCCTCCAATGGAGCTCTACGACAATCCCTCAAACAAGTTTGTTGCGGATTTTCTTGGTACAGCCAACGTGCTCCATGGCGCCACTCGCCATACCGAGTGCGATTCAATCTTCGAAACAAGTTCGGGGATTTGCTTTCCTTATCACAGCAAATTGGAGGGGAATATTTCGCTCGTATTTAGGCCACAAAGTCTCGAGTTTGCATCAAGCGCTACCAAACCCAACGCGATTTTGTTGGATGGCACCGTAAAACATCGTGAATTTTTGGGGAACTTGGTGCGCTACGGCATTGATGTGGGCGGTCAAACATTAATGGTTGATGACCCACACCGTCGCGGGGCAAGGCACTTCGAGAATGGGTCAAAAATCCAATTGTCGTTACAACCAGATGAAATTGTTGAGCTTCGTTAAGTAACCAACAACTCCGCCAAAATATAAAGAGTGAATAGCCACCGACTTGATAGACACCCCTGAGTTAGACATTATGACTAACAGAGAGGTGTTTATGAGTGGTAAGAGATTTCCAGAAGAATTCAAAATTGAAGCGGTAAAGCAGGTCACCGAAAAAGGCCACCGTGTCGCGGATGTTGCCCATCGTTTAGGGACAACAACGCACAGCCTATATGCGTGGATAAAACGCTACGGCCCTGATGCTTCTCATCATCAAGCCAAGTCTGATGAAAGCGAAGAAATTCGTCGCCTCAAAAAGGAGCTGAAACGCGTCACAGAAGAGCGCGACATATTGAAAAAAGCCGCGGTGTACTTCGCAAGCCAGTCC
>NZ_FOWR01000001.1:0-45658 GCF_900115495.1 Enterovibrio norvegicus DSM 15893
TCTTACCTGGAAGTAATATATCGAGCTGAGAGACCACCTTACTCATCGATAGATGCCGATAAAGTGACATTCCCACGACGCTCCACACCATCAGTTCCATGGGGAGCCTACGCTTTCGAATCGTCGTGACGCCTGTGTCTTCAAGGCATTGATTAATGAGAGCGGGGCACAGGAGATCTGATAGGCCATTGAGTTGGTCAGCAGAAAATTGGTGTATTCGGTCGAGGGCTTGTCTTAAGAACATAAAAAAATCCGAGTGTAGAAATACACTCGGATTTTGCCAGCCTCTCAGGATCGTTCAACCGATCATTTTTTGCTTAACTGATCGGCATTACCTTTAAGGGCGTTTTTCTTTTCTAACCATGATCTTGGGTTATCGCTGAGAAGGGAACAGAGAGAACAGCGTAGTATCTAGCCATGTCATGACTTTGTCCCAGCCGCGCGCTTTACGTTTGATAACGCTCAGCGTGTATATGGGTGGGCTGGACAGTTCTTGTGTAGAGATGATTTTCACTTGGCCATGGTGCCATTCATACTTTGCAATGTGCTCAGGTACAAATGCCCAGCCGACGCCTCGCATGACCAAGTTAATGATGTAAAAGTAGCTATCAACGTGCCAATAACGCGGTGAAATGGGTTGTTCTTGTGAATACCCTAAACGGTCTCTGATGGCGAGCTGCCGATAGGTGATTAAATCATCTTCTTGAGGGTGTTCAATTTTGCTCAGCGGATGATCGCATGGCGCGATCATGACTTGTTTGAGCGTTGCTAAATCATACCAGTCTAACGATTCTGATAGCGGCTTCATGCGGAATATAAACCCAATGTCAGCACGGCCTTCGTTCACCCAAGTTGCAATGTCGTCTTGTGAACCATTGAGTATGGTGAGCTTCAAGTTCGGGAAATTATCAGCCAGCATTTCGAATAAGGTTTCGAACGTCTGAATAGGGACTGCTTCATCCATGGCGACGTTGAAAGAGACCGGGTCTCCTTCGGTGACAGCCATCGCACGAGAATTCATGCGTTGGCATTGGTGCAAGATGGCTTTTGCATCCACCAACATTTCTTTTCCCGCCTCTGTCAGCACGGGTAATTTGGCGCTGCGGTCGAACAATTCAAACCCTAAATCCACTTCAAGGTTCGAGATGGCAGTACTGATCCGAGACTGCGCTTTGCCCAAGCGTCTTGCTGCAGCAGAAAAAGATCCACTTTCAGCCGCTTCAACGAAGGCCTTTAATTGATCGAGTGTCCAGTTCATAACGGTAACCGAAGGAGTAATCCTAATAAGACAATGACTTAATCTATCTGATTTTCGGATAGTTTGTAACTTTATTCTATCAGTTTAGAAGAGATAATAGCCGCCTCCTTTTTTGATGAAACTTTTATGCATACTTCTTCTTTAGAACACAACGGTTCGATCAGTGGTACATTCTGGCGATATACCATTCCAGCGATTGCAGCAATGATCGTGAATGGCCTCTACCAATTGGTCGATGGGGTTTTTGTTGGCCACTACATTGGTTCAGAGGGATTGGCCGCGATCAATATCGCGTGGCCAGTGATTGCGCTAGTGAGCGGATTTGGCCTTCTGATTGGCATGGGTTCAGGCAGCCTTGTTTCCATTTATCGTGGTGAGGGAAAGATCCCTGCCGCTAGAACCGCCATGTTTACCGGCCTCATGCTGATCATCGTATTTGGTGTATTGGCATCCTTGTACCTGACATACCTTGGCAACCCCTTGATCGGTTTGCAAGGCGCGCAAGGCATGACTCAAGCCTATGCTGAGGATTACATCGGTGTGTTTTCTTTGTGTGCGGTTGCAACGGTAGCGTCGGGTGCATTGCCGTTTCTTATCCGAAATGATGATAGCCCAATTGTGGCAACGACCATGATGGTGGTGGGTGCGCTGACCAATATTGTTCTCGATTATCTGTTTATTGGCATACTGAATTGGGGACTAGCTGGGGCTGCCTGGGCAACCGTGATTGCCCAGTTAACAACGGTTGCCATGGCGTTTGTCTACTTGTTGTCGCGCCACTCTTACTTATCCGTCTTTTCTCATCCTCTGCAATTTAGCGTGAGTGATGCAAGAAAAAGTGTGGTAATGGGGGTGTCTTCGCTTGTTATGTACCTGTATTACGGTGTGCTGGTGGCATTCCATAACCGCTTATTTGTGGAATATGGCTCGCCAATCAGCATCGCGTCGTTCGCCATTGTCGGCTATTTGATGACGCTGTATTACGTGGTTGCAGAAGGCATCGCTGAAGGTATGCAACCGCAAGTGAGCTTCTATCACGGTGCTCGACAGTTCTCGAACATCGCTAAGGTTGCGAAACTTGCCACTGTGGTGTCTTTGGGGGCGGGATTGTTGTGGTTAGGTGTGTTGAATGCCTTCCCTGAACACGTCATTGGCTGGTTTACCACGGGTGATCCTGCGCTTGTGAGCGAAGCCACCCTAGGTATTCGTTTGCACCTTTCTGCAATGTATCTCGACGGGCTCATTATTTTGGCGTCGATGTATTTCCTGTCCGTTGGAAAGGGTGGAACGTCGCTCAGTATTTCCGTTGCAAATATGTTGGTTCAGTTTCCATTCCTTGCGATTATGCCAAAACTGTTCGGATTGCAGGGTGTGTGGATGGCGATGCCGTTATCAAACATTGTGCTGGCATCCGTTGTCATCCCATTGATGTGGCGTCATATCCAGCGTCAGCGTCGGGTTGAAACGCATACCGTGACGGCGTCACTTGCCACCGTTGGCTAGTGATTCAATAAATTAGCCAGTAAGTCGTCAATCAGTGATTCAATAAAAAAGAGGGAGCATTACGCTCCCTCTTTGGTATAAATTCATCGTTTAAAATTCATCCCACTCAACGTCGTCATCTTCAACACTCGGTCTTGTTCGTGTGACCGGTTTTCTCTGCGGTTTGGTTTTTTTCTTAAAGATCGGCGTTTTGATTTCTTCATCAATTTGAGTGACGGTAAAGAATTCCATCATCACATTCATGTCTTGCGCTTGTGAGAGCATGCTTTCGCCTGCGGTTGCAGCTTGTTCAACCAAGGCCGAGTTTTGCTGCGTCATGGTGTCCATTCTGGCTATGGCGATGTTCACCTGTTCTATGCCTGAGCTTTGATCTTGTGCTGCTTCGCTGATCTCGGCCATTTTGATGCCGACTTCTTCCACCATATTGACGATTTCTTGCAAGGTATCACCGGATTCGATGACCAATTCCGCGCCGTCTTCAACCTTTTTGTTGGTATCGCGGATCAGCTCTTTGATTTGCTTGGCGGCTTCTGCAGAGCGTTGAGCAAGGTTTCTAACTTCACCTGCCACCACCGCAAAGCCTCGGCCTTGCTCTCCTGCACGAGCCGCTTCTACGGCTGCATTGAGTGCCAGTAGATTGGTTTGGAATGCGATTTCGTCGATCACGCCAATGATGTCTGAAATCTTGTTGCTCGCTCCGCTGATTTGATCCATCGCCGTGATGGTGCGCATCACGACATTGCCGCCTTCACGCGCTTTTACGCGGGCCTCTTCACTCAGTTTGTTGGCTAGCATGGCGTTGTCCGCGCTTTGCTTCACGATCTCCGTCATGTTCTCCATGCTGGCTGCTGTTTCTTGCAGGGATGTTGCTTGATCTTCCGTTCGCTGGCTAAGGTCGCGGTTGCCAGATGCAATTTCGTTCGATGAACTTGAAATGGTGCTCGATGCTTGCCTGATATTGCTGATGACTTGGGTCAGTTTTTCGATGGTGGAATTGGTATCGATCTTTAACTGACCAAACCGACCTGTATAGCTCTTTTCAATGCGTTCGGTGAGGTTTCCGCTTGCAACAGAACCAAGGATTCGCTGCATGTCTGCCAAGGCTGTGTCTGTGTTTGATGTGAGGTTATTCAAACCTTGTGCGAGGTTAAGGAAGAAACCCTGCTTGTCTTGCAAAGAGAGTTGTTTGGTGAAATCGCCACGGCTTGCAGCGTCGACCATGCCATCGATTTCATGCTCGATTGCCACTTCTGCTGTGCGGTCTGTCCACTCAATCACCGTACCGATACGTTGGCCATCATCGTCAATGATCGCATTGGCAGCAATGGCCATTGTGCGCGTGCCTACGGGCAACTCGATATGATGTGTGCCATCTAGTTGGTCTAACATATTACGCTGATGCGCTGGGTTTTTATGGAAGAAGTCGATGTTTTGCCCAAGGATCTTGTCTGGATTAAAACGAGGCACCAGCGTGGCGAAATCGGCTTTGGCACTTTCCATTAACTCATGGGCTGTGCGGTTTAAGTATATGATATTGTAGTCTTTATCTGCAATCATGGTGTTAGTGGATACGTTATCGAGTGCCTGTCGAACACGCACGTTTTCCTCTGCCCGTATTTTGACGGTTTGTTCCATTTCTGCACGCAGGTTTTCAGAATGTTCAACGTTAGCCAGAGACGTGTTCGTCGCTTCTTTTATTGACAATAAATCCCCCTGGAAATCTGCTTCAATACGGTTGCTAAAGTCACCTTTCGCAAGGCCTTCCATGACTTTGTTGATTTCAGATAATGCTTGCTGTGTGCTTTGCATAAAACTATTGAATGCATCTGCAGATTGCCCTATTTCGTCTCGGCTTTTCACTTCCACGCGCGCAGAAAAATCGCCACTTACGGCAACAGTTTCGAGGTTTTTAGTCAGCTCGATAATCGGACGGGTAACCGATCGCGTAAAGACTGTGGCGATCACTGTGATGATCACGACACCGCTGAGTAGAATAAACCCAAGCAGCCATTTTAGGGCGATGATGGTACCGAAGGCTTCGGATTCATCTATCTCTGCTATCAATGCCCACGATGTATCCCCAAACGAAATGGAGGTGTATGCCGACAACACAGGAATATTTCGGTAGTCGAAAACCACTTCGTAGGCAGAGAGGCCGGCCAACGCATTGTGGGTCGCAACGGTTTTAATATTGCCACTTTCCGGATTGGCAAAAGAGGACATCACCGAGTGAGTGCTCTCTGCAAGGTAGGAGTCTGAACGCATCAAATAATCAGGGCCGACCAAATAGGTTTCGCCGGATTCTCCCATTCCGGTGCGTTGAAGCATGATCTTGTTTATTTCATCGACAGAGAGTTGAAGCACGGCGACGGCCAGTGTGTTTCCGCTTAAATCAACGATAGGACGACCGATGAAGGCGGTGGGGGCGTCGTTTTGTGGCGCGTAGCGCTGGTAATCTTGAACATGTGTTTCTTTTGACGCGATTACTTTTCGAAATAAAGAGGCGAGAGGGCTGTCTTTCAGTTCACCCGTTTTGAGGTTAGCGCCGAGGTCGCGGTTTCTGTTTGCTGAGAAAACCACATGCCCGCTGTTAGCTTGAATAATGAACACATCGGAATAACCATACACATTCACGTAATCACTCAGGGTGCTGCCTTGTGAACTCCATATTTCATCGTACTCATAGGTATCAGTAATGAAGGGGTCATTGTCGCTGATCTCTTCATCAACGGCGTAAAACTGGAGCAGCTTTTGAATTTTTTTGGTGTCTTCACTGCCCGCCAGAATTTGAATGTCGTCATAAGCGCGTTCAATAAAGGATTCAATTTGTGTTTTCTTGACTTCTCGCATGCTGACGAGCTGTGCAAAGGCTTGGCTTTGCATGGCTTCACTGGATTTAGTGAGTGCAGCATAACCGACAACCATGATCGGTACGCCCCCGATGAAAAGGAAGATAAGCAGCAGTTTTGTTCTTAACTTTCCAAACATGGTTAACCCTTCTTTCTCATCAAGCAGGGAGCGGATGCGCTCCCAGACATGGTTTTATCGTGGTGACTGAACGAATGTCTGCGTTCTTTCTAGCGAACCGACCAGTGATCATCTGACACTTCTATTTCCCAAAGCGGCATGTTTGCCATGCGGTACGGGGAGTACGTCACCTGTTTGTTGACGGCTAACACCTTGTTAGGCGTGGGCACGAACAACATGTATCCGTTGTCATAGACGTGGTACATGATCTTTTCTGAAACGTTGTCGAAAGCAGGAGAACCCACTGATTCACGGAACATCTCTTCCACGTAGTTATTAAGTTGCGGATCCGGTGAGATGGTGCTCCAGTAGTTGTGGGTGCGATAGACGAGGAACGCTGACCAAGGGTGGTTGTAGTACCAATCATCATCCCCCCAAGCGAGTAAGTCCCATTTTTTGGTGTTTTTACCCGCATTGGTACTGAGCAACTGCCCGAACACATCTTTTTCGCTGGTCGTAATGTCGAACTTGAGCTTTACGCCTACCTTACGCAGATCGCGATCGATACCTTTCCATATGTGCATGTACCTGTCTTGGGTATAAACGTTCAGCACTAAACCATCGAGGGTGCGCTTGAGTTGATCGCGAATGGCCTTTGGGTCTTCAACCTCTGAATAGGCTTTGAGTTTTTTGACGACTTTATCAACGCCGGGGTAGAGCGGGGCGGCGAGAGTCGGTTTGATTTGTCCTTCGCCATCGTAATATTTGCTAAGTAAACGACGTTGGTCGATGGCTTTATTCAGGGCGACACGCACAGCTCTGTCTTGCAGGCGTTTGTTGCCTGTAATCATGTTGATGTGAATAGCGATATTGTCGGTAGACGGCGCAGTCACCAACTTCGCGTAAAGTGATTCATTGACGCGGCGTTTCTCCGACACCGGGATTGGCATGATATCTAGTTCGCCGTCTCTGTCGATGGCCCTTTCTAGCGCGACTTTACTGTCAAGCTCAGTGTAGACGGTGACCTTTTCAATTTTTGGATACTCAGGGTTCCAATAGTTTGGATTGGCTTCAAGCACTGCGTTCGGCGTTTGTCGATCGCCTTCAATGTAACCCTCTTTTAAGATGTAAGGGCCAAGGCCATATGGGCCAGGCTCAGCCAAATTTGGGCACGTTGCTTTGCCGTTCCAGCCGAATTTTTCTAAGTACGTTCGGGTATAGAATTGAATCCAAATGGCATCATTTAAAAATTGACCGTATTTCTGCGTTAAATGAAAACGCACGGTGTAGTCATCAATCTTCTCTGCGCGATCAAATACCGTGTCTATTTTGGTGAAGAGAAAAGGGGCTTTTTTGAAATGTTCCATATTTAACAGCACGGCATCTGCATTAAATGGTGTTCCATTTTGGAACTTAACGCCCTTTCTTAATGTGAACTCGTAAGTGCGTTCGTCAATGACTTTATGGCTGGTTGCCATGTCATATTCCCAGCCCTGCTCGTTGTTTGCGGGGCGAAGAAGTGCGGCATTGATGGAGTGTGAAATATAGATATAAGGCAAGCTGGGAATAAAGACTTTTAAGTGCGACCCAGACACAGGCTTTGCCCAAACGATGCTAGGAGCAAAGACGAAAAGAAAAAAGATGGCGCTGACAAACCTGAGCAATATTTTCATAACGACAACCGTGTTCCTTGATTGTGAGTTCGAATTATTAGGAAGTTGCTGTTTAGTCATTGAAAAGTGTAGTTAAGTATTGACTCACTAATGAGACGTTTATTTCCAAAGTGAGGATGTGTACGGTTATATCTTTATAAACAAAGACTTTTTATTTTCTGAAGGCCGTTTTAATTTAAAACACGCAAAACAAAAATCGGTATTTTGTTAATAAAAATGCCACAAAAACAACCGACTGAGCAGCGGTACTGGCATGGGGCGATGGGAGTGGTATGCTGGCAGGGATATTGGTGAGGCATCACCTTTAAACCTTCAAGGAGAGAAAATGAAAGTATTGGCGTTTGCAGCTTCGAACAGCACCGAATCCATCAATAAACAATTGGTGACGTATGCAGCCAGTCTGGTTGATGGCGCAGAAACGGAAGTGCTCGACCTGAATGATTATGAATTACCGCTGTTCAGCGTTGATCAGGAAAAGGCGCTGGGTCAGCCTGATAAAGCAAAAGCATTTTTCGAGAAAATTGGTCAGTCTGATGCGTTAGTGATTTCTTTTGCTGAGCACAATGGCTCTTATTCTGCGGCTTACAAGAACCTTTTTGATTGGGCATCGCGCATTAACCAAAAAGTGTTCCAAGGCAAAAAAACGGTCTTGTTGTCAACGTCTCCGGGTCCAGGTGGTGCGCGTAACGTGTTGGCTGCTGCGACCACCTCTGCACCGCATTTTGCCGCGGACGTAACGGCCAGTCTTTCTGTCCCTTCTTTCTATGACAATTTCGATATGGAAACGGGGTCGTTGAAAGACGAAACGTTGAACAATGCATTGAAAACTGCCATGGCATCGCTGGCGTCGTAAAACACTACCTTTTCAACATGGCGGCAGAGAGGTCGCCATGCTTCTCTTTTAGACACATTTCGTCACACTTCTTCCTCACTTGTTACTGATTCTTTGCGTTTTTTGTTTGGCTGTACAGCTAACAGAAAGGATCGCTTGTCATACTTCTGCTGTCATGGCCGTATTTTCCAACATTCCTTATTTGTTTGTTATCAGTATGTGCAATCATGTGCATTTTTAGGCCACAAAGAATGTCGGCTAAACAATGACTTGAAGCACATTAAACGGCCTCAAGTGAAATGCGTTTTTATAAAGTAATCAGTAAACCTTGGTATTCATCCCATTAAGGGAGAGTGTTAAGGAAAAGGAGAGAAAAATGGTCAACCGGAAGTTACTGCTTCCTGCGCTGATTAGCGCAACACTATTGGTTGGTTGCGGCGGTAAAGAAGCACAACAAGGCGGCGGGTTTGTTCCTCTGGTGTCGGTCGAAGCTGCACAAGTGATTGATTATCAAGCGCGTCAAACCTTCGTTGGGCGAACGCAGGCCGTTGAAGATGTCAGCATTGTTCCGCAAGTGTCTGGTTACCTGAAAGAACGTTTTTTCAAAGAAGGTGAGTTGGTTTTTCAAGGTCAAAAACTCTATCAAATCGATCCTTCTTTGTATGAAGCCAAAGTGGCGAGCGCGGATGCCGCGATTGCGCAGGCAAAGGCAGGCGTAACCAATACTTCTTTGGATTGGGAACGCGGAAAAGATCTTTTGCCTAAAGGTGGCATTAGCCAGTCTGAATTTGATCGATTAACCGCGGTGAAACTGCAGGCAGAAGCGGCGCTAAAATCTGCGGAAGCGCAGTTGAAAGGCGCTGAAGTTGATATGGCCCATACCGAAATAGTTGCTCCTTTTACCGGCCGTATCAGTGAAAGTAATGCCAGTATTGGCGACTTGGTTTCACCATCAACGGGTGTGCTGACAACCATCGTCAGCCTTGACCCTATGCAAGCGGCTTTCTCCATGAGCGAGAAGCAGCGTCTAAACATGGGTGCAGATTTGATCTCGGGCAGTGGCGAAGGGCGCAGTGGAAATGCAGAAGTCTTCCTGAACCTTGGCAAAGGGCATGACTATAAACACGCAGGTCACATTGACTACATTGGTAACCGTATTGATCTAAAAACGGGCACCATTGCCCTACGCGCGAGCTTCCCAAACCCTGAATTTCGCTTGTTGCCTGGCCAATATGTGGAAGTCGAAGTGCGCGATAAGAAAGCCACCCCTAGCATTGTGATCCCACGTCTGTCGGTACAAACCGATCTGGAAGGGGATTACGTCATGGTGCTGAAAGAAGCGAACATTGTTGAACGTCGTAACGTGGTGTTAGGTGTGCAAACTGACGATGGCGTTATCGTCAAAGACGGCTTGCAGACTGAAGAGCAAGTGTTGGTGAAAGGTCTGCAACGTGTTCGTAACGGCATGACTGTACGTCTCCAAGATCAGGGAGCGTAATCGACGATGTTGAGCCGCTTTTTTATTCAGCGTCCAAAATTTGCGCTGGTTATTTCGATTATTCTGACGCTGGCGGGGGCAATCGCATTGCTCAATCTGCCCGTCGCAGAATACCCAAGAATCAGCCCGCCTTCCGTTAACGTGTCTGCGATTTATTCAGGTGCAAGTGCTGAAGTGGTAGAGCAGGCCATTGCCGATCCGATTGAAACCTCGGTCAACGGCGTAGAGAACATGATTTACATGTCCTCAAAAAGCGCCAATGACGGCTCATACAGCTTGAACGTGACGTTCGACATCGGCACTGACCCTGACATGGCACAGGTGAACGTGCAAAACCGCGTGGCGCAGATTGAATCTAAACTGCCGCCAGAGGTGCGCCAGGTTGGCGTGACGGTGAAGAAACGTTCTCCTGACTTGTTGATGGTGTTGAACTTCTATTCTCCTGAAGGGAAGTATGACGACCAATTTCTGGTTAACTACATCAATCTCAACGTGAAAGACCAACTGGCGCGTGTAAAAGGCATCAGTGAAGTGAACGTTGTGGGCGGTGGTGAATACGCCATGCGCGTATGGTTGAACCCAGAGAAAATGGCCAACCTTGGCATTACCACGTCTGACATTCGTTCCGTGCTTGCGGAACAGAACGTGCAAGTGGCTGCGGGTGATATTGGTGCTCCGCCATTTAACGACGCACAGGAAATGACCTTTAAACTCGTGACACAGGGCCGCCTTGGCTCCGTGGAAGAGTTTGAACAAGTGGTTGTGCGTGCTAACACCGATGGCAGCATGGTGTATTTGAAAGACGTTGCTGATATCTCTCTTGGCCGCAAGTTCTATTCGGGTAACGGTAAATACCGAGATCGCCCAGCATCTATCGTGATTTTGAACCTCCAGTCTGACGCGAATGCGCTGGAAAGTGGTGGTCTCATCATGGAGCGCTTGGACGATCTTTCAGAGAACTTCCCTGAAGGCATGGCGTATGAAGCCAGCTATGACACGACCTTGTTCGTTGCGGAATCCATCAAAGGCGTGGTCAAAACACTGATTGAAGCCGTGCTCTTGGTTATCGCCGTGACTTACCTGTTCTTGGGCAGTTTCCGTTCGACCTTGATTCCTGTCATTGCGATCCCCGTATCACTGGTGGGCACGTTTGCCATCATGTTGGCGGCGGGTTTTACCATCAATACCGTGACTTTGTTTGGTTTGATATTGGCCATCGGTATCGTTGTGGATGACGCCATCTTGGTTATCGAGAACGTTGATACCAACATGGCGAAAGACCCGAGTCTGACACCGCGACAAGCCACGTTGATCGCGATGAAGGAAGTGACGGGCCCGATCATTACCTCCACCTTGGTATTGTTGGCGGTGTTCTTGCCTGTGGCGATGCTACCGGGTATCACAGGTATCATGTATCGTCAGTTCGCACTGACTATCTGTATTTCAGTACTGATTTCTTCTATCAATGCGTTAACGCTGTCACCAGCACTGTGTTCTCTTGTCTTGAAACAAGGCGAAGACAACCATGCGCGTTGGTTTAAGAAGTTCAACCGTGGGTTAGAAAAAGTCACAAACAAATACGGCTCGGTCGCGGGTTTCCTCGTTCGAAAAACCGTGGTGCTAGGTACCTTGTTTGTTGTTGCTGTTGGAGCCGCGGGTTATTTCGCGAAAACCACATCAACTGGCTTTGTACCGCAAGAAGACAAAGGCGTGCTATTGGTCAACATTCAGTTGCCAGATGCTGCCTCTTTGTCGCGCACGGAAGAAGTGACACGCAAGCTGACGCAAATCGTGAAGAACGAGCCGGGCGTCGATGGTGCAACCGTCGCGAACGGCTTTGCGTTCTTAACGGGTGCTGCGGCATCGAACGGAGCTTCCATGTTCATCAAGCTAAAAGACTGGGAAACCCGTCAGGCGCTTGAGTGTGAGCATGATGCGTTCTCTATCACCAATCGCATTAACGGCGCAGCGGCAATGTATTTGCCTGAAGCGATCGTGTTTGCGATGGGGCCGCCAGCTGTTCCAGGAATGGGGGCCGCATCGGGTTTTGAGTTTGTGTTGGAAGACACGTTAGGCCGCAGCCGAAGTGACCTTGCCATGTTGATGCAGCAGTTGATGGTAAAAGCGAATGAGCAGCCTGAGATTGCGCGTACCTTCAGTACATTCCGCGCAAATGTGCCGCACTTTTATGTGGATATTGACCGAGAGAAAGCCAAGCAGTTAGGTATTCCACTTTCTGAAATCTTTACCACGCTTCAAGGTAACTTGGCGTCGATGTATGTGAACGATTTCAGCATGTACGGTAAGAACTACCGTGTCACGATTCAAGCAGACTCGGATTACCGTAACGACCTTGATTCCTTGGGTCGATTCCACGTGCGTTCAAACTCGGGGGATATGATCCCTCTCAGCACCTTGATTGATGTTGAGCAAGTGTTTGAGCCTGATGTGGCATGGCGTTACAACATGTACCGTTCAGCTGTCATTCAAGGCTCACCCGCTCCGGGTTATTCATCGGGTGATGCGATTGCTGCGATGGAGCGTGTTGCGGCTGAAATGCTGCCACAAGGCTACCAGTACGAATGGACTGGCATGGCTTATCAAGAAGTTCAGGCCGGTAACCTTGCTATCTATGCTTTCATTCTGGCACTGATCTTCATTTACTTGTTCATGGTGGCGCAGTATGAAAGCTGGAGTATTCCGTTAGCGATCATTCTCGTTGTGCCCGTCGCGACGCTGGGTTCCTTCCTTGCGCTTGCAATGACAGGCACACCGCTGAATTTGTATGCGCAGATTGGTTTGGTTCTCTTGATTGCACTGGCTGCGAAGAACGCGATTCTTATCGTGGAATTCGGTAAGTATGAGCGTGAAGAGAAAGAGATGTCGATTGCAGATGCGGCAGTGGAAGGCGGTAAGCTTCGTTTCCGCGCGGTGAACATGACGTCTTGGTCATTTATCCTCGGTATTATGCCGTTGATTTTTGCAAGCGGTGCGGGACATATCAGTCAGAACTCCTTGGGTATTTCTCTAACGGGCGGCCTGTTGTGCGTCTTGTTGGCCGGTACATTCCTGATTCCTGGCTTCTTTGCTTTGATTCAGCGCTTACGTGAAAAGCACCACGGCGGTTCGACGAAATTGGTAGAGTTAGACGACTAATCTCGTCAAAACGAAACAACATTGAAAAGCACCTTCGGGTGCTTTTTTTTGTACCCAGTTCGGTAGTTACAGAAAAAGGGCGTGTTCAGAGGGGTGTTAATGGCTTGTGGTTTAGTGCCAACGTGTGGAGAAACTGAAAGGTTGAGAAGGCGTTTGATGTGATTTTCTTCCAAATCTGGATTGATAATTTGGAATGGGACCTCAAAGAGTTAAGCGATGAACATCTCAGGTATACCCCATATCAATCTTCTAGCCGAGCGTGCTCACCAAAATGATGTTCATTGGCAACATACTGTCTTTATGTTCTCTCCGTCCAAGAACAAAATTATAAAAATCACAAAACGGCATGTTGCGGAACGTGTTTGTTTTTGATGCGAAATCATCTCATTGATACGATCAATAGATTCATCAATGGCTGATTTATTCATCAAGTTGAAAATCATTGTGTGTACTTTGGGGGACTGCTAGATATCTGCTTCTCTTTGATTCTTTGTGTGAATCAAAGAAGGAAATGACACGTTATGGACTGAATCTTTCCACGGTGTCCATAAGCCTTCGTGTCAATTTTTGTTTATGGAGAAGCATGAATGACAACGCTCTTTAGCTTGATAGTGATCTTTGCTGTCGGCTACCTCATCGTAAAACGTTACAACCCACAAACGACACTGTTTATCGGCGGTATGATCCTCATGGTCGCCGGCATTTTCTTCGAAACAGGCATGCCGTTACCTGAATCAGCATCAAGCGGCTCTGTTGCCCTCGATATATTCACCTTTGTAAAACAGACCACGAGTAAAACGGTTGCAGGTCTTGGCCTCATCATCATGGCCGTGGGTGGTTTCGCGCACTACATGGATCATATCGGGGCTTCCCGCGCGCTGGTGAGCATTGCGATTAAACCGCTGGAGTACTTCAAAGCACCCTATTTAGTGATGGCTTTGGGTTACTTGATAGGTCAATTCCTCAATATCTTCATACCGAGTGCATCTGGGCTTGGTTTGTTGCTGATGGTGACTTTGTATCCAATCTTGGTTCGCTTGGGCGTGAGCAAAATGTCGGCGACCGCAGTGATTGCGACTGCGGCCTGTTTGGACTTGGGGCCAGCTTCAGGGAACGCAAACCTTGCCGCTCGCACGGCAGACATGCCTGTGACGGAATACTTCATTTCTTATCAACTTCCCGTCGCGCTAATCACCATGGTCACGATTGCAATACTGCATTTGTTTGTTCAACGCTGGTTCGATAGACGAGAAGTGGAGAATAACGACACTGAAATCAGCGCAAGCGAAAGCGAGTGTAACCCTCCGATTTGGTATGCTTTGCTGCCCGTTATTCCTTTGGCGTTGTTGCTGATTTTCAGCCCGATGGCGATTGAGTCCGTGAAGATCGATGTGGTGACAGCAATGTTCGTCTCGATTGCAGTTGCGATGTTGTGTGAAACCTTCCGTCGTAAACCAAAATCTGTTTTCAGCGATATTTTGGTGTACTTCGATAGTATGGGTCGCCAGTTCGCTCGCGTTGTTACCCTTGTTGTTGCGGGTCAAACGTTCGCACACGGCCTGAAAACCACAGGTTTGTTGAACACCGTCATTGATGGTGCGTTGGCGGCAAGTGTTTCTCCTGCACTGATGGTTATCTTGATGGTACTGATCATTGCACTGGCTGCCATCATCATGGGATCGGGCAATGCGCCATTTTTCTCCTTTGCTGCTATCGTGCCTGACATCGCGGGTAAAGTGGGAATTCCTGCCGTGGCGATGTTAATGCCGATGCAGCTTGCGTCTGGTATTGCGCGCTCAATGTCGCCGATTACGGGTGCTGTTGTCGCGGTGGCGGGAGTGGCAGGTGTATCACCGTTTGAACTGGTAAAACGTACTGCCATTCCAATGGTGGGCGCGTTGATCGTCTCAACGGCAGCGTCACTTGTCATTGGCGTATAATGTGATGTAGCGATTACAGATAAAACGGAGAAGCCCAGTGGTAGTTCACTGGTTTTTTTTTCGTCTTTTTTCTGTGAGTAGTTCAAGAACAAAAAACGTGTGGTTTTTTGTTTATTTCTCTAAAGAGTTAATTCAACTGTAACGATAATGAGCCGGAATTCTGTATTTACTAAGAAACAGTAAAAATTATAGACGTGTAATTTTCGGTGTATGTGTGATTCTTTTAATTTTTCACGTTTTAATTTTCTTTAATTTAATTGCTAATGGTTGTTTAATTAAACCATTTTTAAATATATTTTCATTCTTTAATAATGTTTCTTTTATAATTTTTTGGGTGTGTGGGTAGGGGGTGTGTTTGTTTTTAATAATTCTCGTAAAGTGGACATGAGGCAATGGTAAGTTTACGTTTACCATGTGCGGGTGAAAATAAAGGTCTGAATGAAGAGGTGTGTTTATTCCTTCCGGGATTGTGCTCTTTTTTTTGAGAATGATAATGGGAGAGGTGCATGTTACGCGCAGTCAATGTCCTATCTGTACCTAAAATATTTTTAGACTCTCTTAGAGAAGCAGTGCTCGCTCTTCTTCCTTTTATGTTTTTGCGCTCCGTTTGGATATTGTTCAATATTATCAATGCGCATTTTTTGTTTATGGAACCCAGCATGGCTGGCTTGTTGTCACAGCTATTTGGGCTTGTTTTCCCTCTGTTGTTGACGATATCACTGGCTTATCACCTTGCGCTCGGTTTTTCTTATGAACGGATCCACGCCACTATTTTAACCTTGCTGTTGTTTCTCAAGTTCTCTGGGTACATTCAATTTTCAGAAGACGGTATCGCGCTTTCCAGTGACTTCGTTTTGCCACAAGCGATTGCTATTCCCGTCTTTGTGAGTGTGTTTTATGTCGTTCTACGTCGTGTTTTCACTTTTACTATCGATCGAAAAGGGGTCTTGAATCGGTCTTTAAAACGGCATATCGATGCGACGTTGCCGTACATCGTTATCTACCTCATTGCTTTGTTAATAGCGCCTATCATGCACCACTTTTCGCTTACGCCATTTGTCAGTTGGGTCGCTGAACTCTCTATGCAGTGGCAAAGTGTGTTGTGTAACTTCTTCATTCATTTGTTCTGGTTGGCGGGTATTCACGGGGCTGCCGCATACTACACCTTCTTTGACGCCCAATTTGTCACAGACATTTACGTTTCGAATATTCCGTTCACTCAGTTTTTTGATTTGTTTGCCGTACCAGGCGGTGCGGGTGGTACTTGGTCTTTGATCTTGGCGTTACTTCTCTTTTCACGTAATCAACATGGCCGTGCTATCGCAAAAATATCGCTGCCTTTTGCACTGTTGAACATCAATGAAATTTTGCTGTTTGGGCTGCCTGTCATTTATAACCCCATGCTTGCCATCCCTTTCATTTTAGTGCCGCTTGTTAATCAATTCCTGGCATTCATGCTGTTTTCTGTGTTCCCCATTAGCGTTGTGAATCTCGACCTTAGTTGGATTACGCCAGTGTTTGCGAATGTGTGGTTGGCGACGGATGGCAATGCCATGGCGGTGTTGGTGCAAGGTTGTCTTATTGCAATTGGCGCACTGATATATCGGCCTTTCATTCGGCGTTTTGAGGTGGACAGCAATGAAATGCTCGGCGATAAGCTTGCGCGGCGGTTGCGTCTTAATGGCAGAGTGTTGGCACACGGCGACATGCTGCTGAACAAAGCACAGAACGAATTGGGCGAGCAAGTTGCAACGGTGAATGATCACATGAAGCAACTCTTAGAAGGGGATTTGAAAGTCTACTATCAACCGCAATACAACGTGAAAACGGGCGCGTTGTCAGGGCTAGAAGCCTTGTTGCGAATTGAAAAAGATGGCGTGGTAAGTAGTCCCGCTTTTTTGAAAGACTTCATTTCTGCAGGTATGGCCAGTTCCATTGATGTGTGGGTCTTGGAGCAAGTGGCGTTGGATATGAAAGATTGGAAACAACGCGGCCTTCTCCATACCAAAGTCAGCATGAACCTGACGGTGGAATCGTTGTTGGATTCAGAGCATATCGACAATATTAAGGCGATGTTAGGTGGCCTTCCCTTAGTGGTTGAAATTACCGAATCGGGCTACATCCAAAACCAAGTTGAAGCACAATCAGTGATCTTACAGCTTCAAAAGCAAGGTTTTCATGTGGCCATTGATGATTTTGGTTCCGGCTATGCCAGTCTCTCTATGTTGGCAAAACTGAAGGCTGATTTCGTTAAACTCGATCGTCAGTTCTTAGAAAACGCCTCATCACCTGAAGGTAAGATTTTGTATCACCACATAAGTAGCGCACTGAATGAAATGGGATACACCGTGATTGCAGAAGGCGTGGAAAGTGAAGAAGAAAGGGCGTTCATTCGAGAGTGTGATATTGAGTTTGTACAAGGGTATTTTTACCAGCCTGCGCTAAGTAAACAGCACATTGAAGAAGTGCTTGAAGGTGCGGGTAAGGGGTGAAAGTAGCGCGAGGCCTGAACGTGGATTGGAGTGCGAAAGTGTAGCGGAAACATTGATATAGCGCAGAGACCAAGAAGCTCGACCTCAAGCGCTTATCGATGTTGATTATTCATGTTAATGCTGGGGTAAATCTGGTTTCGGCCTTACTGTCACAAGACCCTCGATAATGGTGATCGCCAGACCAAACCAAATCAGGCCAAAACTCACGGTTTTTATGCTATCAAACGCTTCGCCAAACAGAACCACTGCCAATACAAATTGCAGACTGGGTTCAATGTATTGCATGAGACCAACCATCGACATTTTGGCGTGTTTCACGGCTTCAGAGAAGAAGAACAAAGGCAAAAGCGTGATAGGCGCAGCCCCTAAATACAGCAAAAGTGTCGAGAAATCCCCAGATACCGCAACACTGGTGCCAGCGCCGATTTTGTAAGCCATATATATGGCGGCAATCGGGAACAGCACGATGCATTCAACGAACAAAGACGTGATCGCATCATAATTCACGTAGCGTTTGCACCAACCATACATCGCAAAAAATATCGCCATTAGCATGGCTGCAATAGGTACTTCACCGTACTGGACAATCTGATAGCTCAAACCGAGTGCGCCAAAAACCACGGCGGCTTTTTGACCGAGTGTCAGTGTTTCTTTGAATGCGAGCACACCGAGAGCAATCACTAAGAGTGGATTAATGAAAAAACCCAAACTTGCGTCTAACACGCGATCGTTGGTCATTGCCCATGTAAATGCACTCCATGAGATACACATCATCAAAGAAGCAATCGCAGAGAAGCTAAAAGAACGTTTGTCTGCAGTAAGCGTTTTCCAATTCGGCGTTTTGCCTTTCCGACACTGCAGCATTAACAAGAGGAAAGGCACCGATGCAGCGATTCTTAGGGCAAGCAGCTCATCCATAGCGGCGTTAGGCATAAATTGGTAGTAAAGCGGCATGGCTCCCCATAAAAGAAACGCTATCGCTGCCATCACGTTACCAAAACGTGTCGGATTCATTGAAGTACCTGAATGGAAAATAGTCAGAAGATGCGGGATTCTATAACCAGAACGGCATTTGTAAAGCGATAAGGGTAGAATAAAAACGCTGCCATGCTCATTGTTTTTTCAAGTGATTGAAAAAACACCTTATTGTGAGTGCTTTAAATGTATTTATTGCATTAATACAAGGTTTTAATAGCATTTATTTAACATTTATTCCGGGCGGAAAGTGACAGTTTTATTTGGCGGATACGGCAAGACTTTACAAATTAACAATGAGAAATTGGCCACGCTTTATCTTAACGTGACCAAGTGGTGGTTATGGCAAGTTTTTAATATTGTCAGCCATACTGATTAGGCGGTCTAAAATTCTCTCGCCATCTGCACGAAGACCATTGTGTTCATACTCATTGGTGATCCATGCGCGGCTCTTCGGAATGCCTTTGAGTGTCTCGCACGAGTAATCCATTTCTACATACATATCATCTGCATACACCGCACAAACGACAGGTACGGTGTTGCTGGCCAAAGCATCAACGTCATACAGTGCTGGCCAATCTGCTTTTGATGCCAATCGATCTGCAGCGCCTTTCAATGATGTTAGGTTCTCCATCTGATCAAACATCCACGGATACACCATCTCACCGGTAAACAAGAAGGGTTTGCCTTGTTCATAGTTGAACTCTGGGAAAGCGTGGTGACGAACGCGGTGTGCAGACCAATTTGACGCATCGCCTTGGTTATAAATAGGCTCATGCAAAAAGGCATAGATAGGATTGGTTTGATAGCTTTGCTCGGCAAGCATGGCGTGCAAGAAGGTATCGCTTAGTATCTTGCCCTGCGCGGTCTCAACAAATGCCTCTTCAAGCAAATAGTACATGGGCAGGTTGGCGCCGCTGCGACCCAGATTAATCCCGATCTGCTGGAATTGCTCCACGGTAAAGCGTTGCCCATTGGCAAGCGTGACATGATTATCCATCAGGTAATCCGCGATTTCCGCGCAGCGCACTTGTGCAGATGGGAATTGCGCAAACAAGGCGTGGTTTTTATCGAGTACTCGCTGATAGGTGGCACGATATACATCGTCAGCAGGGCGCGTTAGAGAGGGAACACCCCCCGTGATATAGGCACAGGTAAGGCTTTTGGGATAGAACGATAGGTACGTCAACGAGCAAAAGCCGCCAAAGCTTTGCCCAAGGGTTGACCACTGTTTCACGCCGAAGGCTTCACGGATCGTTTCTGCATCATGGACAATGTTATCTGCGCGGAAATGCGAAATATAATTCGCTTGTTCTTCGTCCGTCATATGAGCAAGGGTCTGATGGGTCAGTGGTGAGCTCAACCCTGTGCCACGTTGGTCTAGTAGAAGAACGCGATACTGTTGTAATGCGCGTTTTAGCCAACCGCTTCGTGCATCAGGGCGTGGAGAAGGAAACCCCGGACCGCCCTGGAAATAGACTAACCAAGGGAGTGTGTCTCCCTCACGATCGAGATCGACCACTTCACGCGCGAACACAGAAAGCGTGGCACCATTTGGCTGTGTGTAATCAAGGGGAAGATCGAAAGTATGTTGGCGAAAAAGCAAATCACCGTCGATAAATGTTTTCTGCATGAGGGTCTTACTGCCATTTGTGAATATGACACCACGTTAGCAGATCATGACGTGGATTTACCGAAAAAACATCATGCGACGGTGCTTTCAAGCTGGTCGTAGATATCGGTCAACTCTGCCTGTGCCAGTAAATGCGCGATGGCTTCGCGAATGCGGTGAGGCGGCTTTTCACTGAAACACACGCCAAGTTGAAGGCCTTCCCCGCTGTTTTGTAAGTTAGCGATCTCACCGGAAAACGCGAGAGGCGAATCAAACAGCTTGTTGAACACCACACGAATGGCTTGGCCTTTTTCGACGAACAAACTGCTGGTGACTCTAATGCCACAGCCTGTGAGCGAAATATCGGATAGCTTTGCAATCGTCATGCGATCATCCAATTCAATCTGAACGATGCGAGAAATCGAAAAACGTGGATTCTTCCGCATTCTATGTATGCCAATAGATGGTGGGATCGCAATCGCGAGCATTTTCTCGGGGCGATGCATAACGCTCAGAATATGACTTTGGAATGCGAATATATCGCCAAACTTAGATGCTGATAATCCGCGAACCACGACATGAAACATCGAAGGATCTTCCAGCAGTTTCCCCAGCTCGCGATCGGCAGGCATTTCAATCAATACATATTTCTTGTCACGATAACCAATCACACGCGACGCACCGCCAAAGGCCTTGGATTGGTCTTTGTATCGAAGCTCAAGCGTCAATGGCGTGCCAACAGGGAGCATGGGCAGGAATTGTGAAGGGGTCAGGGTATCGGTCGTTTTCATGTCTATTGCAAACGGTAATTATTGATGGTCGCCGTCTTACGCTTTTCGTTGATCGTGTTATAACGCGATTGATAAATGACAAAGCAATGCGGCGGGATTCGCTAAACAAGGATGGTGCGACTAATCAATAATTAAGTCAATAATTTAAGCCATAACAGCGTGTTAACTGAATACCCATTAATCAAATCAGGTTAAAATCCTCGTCAATTTGGTCATTTCGACGAAGAGCGAGGAAGGTCACACGCACCTTTGGTGCAAGGCTCACAGCGAGATTTTCCTGTGAATAGGAAAGAAATGCGGTAGCGATTGCGCGCAAAGAACAAATACGCGTGATCAGCAAACCAGCGAATAAAGGGCCAGCGTAACACGCCAATCCAACGCTTTTTACCCACCAAAGCCCATGCCTTGTGCGTGACGTCTAAACCCAACAGCAATCGTTCGTTTTCGTTGGGAGTATTACTTTCACTAAGAATGCCATGAAGGACATTACTCGCTGCCACAGGGTCGATAGTTGGATAACGCGATGGAAAGTCAGGCGCGAGAATGTCTTCAAACCGCAGATGATTGTCAGTGTTCAGGGCGCGAAGCTGATCCATTTCTGCCACGCAAAGAGGGCAGCTACCATCGTAGAAAACTGTGAGCGTCATTCAACAAGTTCCTGTAACGTTATTTATTCACTAATACGTGGTTGAATTCATTTCAGATCGGCAGAATATCACTCGTTGAACAAGAAACAATCAGAAGGGAGTGAAAGTATGGAATTTTATCAGGCGTTTTTAACCTTAACGCTGGTGCATTTGCTAGGCGCAGCTTCGCCGGGGCCAGATTTCGTGATGGTGTCACAGCAGTCTTTGGTGCATGGCCGCCGGGCAGGGCTACTTGTTAGCCTCGGTATTGCACTTGGTCTCTCTGTACACATTGTTTACTCCTCTATTGGCTTGGCGACGGTGATCAGCGAATCGTCTGCGATTTTGACCGTCATGAAATATCTGGCGGCTGCTTATTTGATTTACCTAGGATGGAAGGGCATTCGTAGCAAAGCCTCGGTCGGTGATGACGAGCAACAAGCCGATATCAAACCGCGTTCTGCGGGCAAACTTATCTCGATGGGATTTGTGTGTAACGCACTCAACCCTAAAGCGCCACTTTACTTCCTTTCTGTGTTTACCCTTGTACTTTCTCCTGATATGCCGATTATCGAACTGGCATTATTGGGCGCATGGATGATGTTTATACAAATGGTGTGGTTTGGGTCTGTGGCCTTGGTGCTTTCGAAGCCATCAGTGCAAGCGAAGTTCAAGAAAGTCGGCCACTGGGTTGATAGGGTGTTGGGTTCAGTGATGTTGGTGTTTGGCTTGAAACTGCTTTTCACAAGCACAACAAAATAGAGTGACAAAGACGTTCACTCACACACTGGCACAAGCAAAAACGAAAGAAAAAGGGAACATCACAGCGCCCTTTTTTGCGTCCAAAATGCAGTGATGCGTCTTAATAAGGCGCAGTACCACGGATGGGGTAGTTGTTGTCTGGGTTGCGTATCCACGTCAAACCGTTTACTAAGGTCTGTAAGTCTGGTCGGGAGAACGGGTTATTGGCGATATCGACCACTTGCACTGTGCCTTGTTCATTGATGACAAAGAGACCAGGTTCCGCGAAGTGATGGTCTGTTTCCTGCTCTGAACGCGGCAGCGACACATACAAGCCTAACTCACGCATTTGTACTTCGGTTAGGCCATAGACAAACGGAAACGATACCTCCATGCGAGACAGGTGTTCTTCAAGCTGTGCTTGACTGTCGCCAGAAACGGCCAGAATGTCCACCCCAATGTCGGCAAGGGCCGACTTGAAGGTTTCGAGCTGATTAAGGTATTTGGTACATAAGGGACAATGGCGACCTCGGTAGACCACCACCATCTGCCATGTTGCGCCTTCGCGCGGCTTTCCTAAGGTGTGCGCATTGCCATCCAGATCTGACAGTGTGATGGCCGGGAATGCGCCACCCGCTTGAAGTTTGTTGGTATAGCTCATTATCAGGCTCCTCGTGTAATTGTTATCGCTGTTTTTGATTTTCTTGCGAGCTTGGGTTTCACCTCTTTTCCCCACCTACTTTGTTGTTGAACTGCTAGGCTGTCAATCAGTGTACTTTTTGTAACCTAGTTACTTTTTTCGCAAGCCGACAACATAGGCTTCTCCAGAGTTATGTCTGCGATTGAATATGTCTTTATCTCGCCAAGTATCAAAGAGAACCCTAAATTAGCTCTTTTTTTAGTAGTCCCATTTTTGCGACGACATACTTTTCAAAAAACCGATATAAATCTCTGACTTTACTCGTTCTATTTGTTTTCAGTGATTACCTAACTTAACACTGAGTACCAATGTGTGTGGTTGAAAATTGAGCGGCCCCTTTGTTACCATTGGTTACATATGTTAACCAGGTTACTTTTAGTCACCTGTTGGTTGA
The DNA here is from genome assembly GCF_900115495.1 of Enterovibrio norvegicus DSM 15893. GTDB lineage: Bacteria > Pseudomonadota > Gammaproteobacteria > Enterobacterales > Vibrionaceae > Enterovibrio > Enterovibrio norvegicus. The sequence goes on from NZ_FOWR01000001.1 coordinate 23,159, forward strand.
GCAAGGTGTAAAGGTAACGATGACGGGTAGGCATGAAAAAATGGGAAATACGAAAAAAGTGCATGCTGAAATAGCGGCAAAAGCGAAACCTGCCGTTTGCTTAGAACCCTGCCCCATAGAGCGGGGTATGCGGATTATTGGCGGAAAATGGAAGGCGTCTATCTTATGGCATTTAAAAGATGAGCCTGTGAGGTTTAACGACCTTTGTCGCCAATTGGGGGGTGCGAGCAAAAAAATGGTCGACCAACGGCTCAAGGAAATGGAGCAATATGGATTGGTCAATCGCAACGTACTGAGTACTCGCCCAATCGCAGTGAGTTATGAAATTACGGATTTTGGCCGCTCTGCACTGTGTGTGTTGGAAAAGCTGAGAGACTGGACGGAAGAATATGGGGTCTAGTTAACCCCTGTCACAGCCATGTTTTTTATGCGCCTGCCTTGCGGGGTAGACAGAGTAAAAAGACATCTAGCGTGATGTAAAAAGGACAAACCATGGAAAACGATAAAAATAATGACCTCGGCACGACACCTAAGAAGGTGTTGGTGCTATTTGCACATCCCTCGCTGCGCCGCTCTGAAGTAAATGCACCTTTATTTAAGGTGGCTCAACAAGCAGAGGGTGTCACCGCTGTCGATCTTTATGCAGAATACCCGACGTTACACATTGATATTGATCGCGAGCAGAAGCGTTTGTTGGCGAACGATATCGTGATCTTCCAATTTCCCCTCTACTGGTATTCGACACCTTCTATTTTGAAAGAGTGGCAGGATTTGGTACTGGAATATGGGTTTGCGTATGGCTCTCAAGGAACCGCGCTTCACGGCAAAACCTTTATGTGCGCGATTTCTGCCGGTGGTAAAGAAGAGTTTTATAAAGCTGATGGGTATAACCACTTTAAAATTCGTGAGCTTTTGCATCCGCTAGAACAGATGTCGAATCTCGTGGGTATGCGTTATATGGCACCGTTTTCTTTATTCGGGTCTCGCACTGCGCTAGAGGATGGAAAAGTTGCCAGCCATACCGAAGGCTATCGCCAGCTGTTATCGGCCTTAGTGAGTGACACGCTGGATCTTGATGTTGTCGCGAAACGTGAAAAAGTGACGGCAGCCAACCTCAGCACCATGATGAAAGGAGCGACATCATGACGGGTATTTTTCTGCAAGCGTTCATCTATTTGGTCGCAGCTGTTATCGCAGTACCAATCGCAAAACGCTTGGGCTTAGGCTCGGTACTGGGCTATCTCATCGCAGGCGTGGTGATTGGCCCTGTTGTGGGTCTTGTGGGGGATGAAACCACCACCATTCAGCATTTCGCAGAATTCGGTGTGGTGATGATGCTGTTTTTGGTCGGCTTGGAGCTTGAACCAAAAATGCTGTGGGCGATGCGTAATCGCTTAATGGGATTGGGTGGCCTGCAAGTCGGTTTAACGACGGTAGCGGTCATGGCCATTGCGCTTAGCTTTGGTTTACAGTGGAGTATCTCTCTGGCAATTGGTTTGATCTTCGCGCTGTCTTCAACAGCGATTGTCCTTCAAACGTTTAATGAGAAAGGGCTGACCAAGACAGAAGGCGGACGCAATGCGTTTTCTGTTCTCTTGTTCCAAGATATTGCCGTGATCCCAATGCTGGCGTTTATACCGCTACTCGCGCTGCCTGAGCTGGTGGCTGCGGCGCAAACGGCAGCAGCAAACGCAGCAGAACACCATGAAGAAATGAGTTTGGTTGCGGGCCTACCGGGTTGGGCGATGGGCTTAGTGATCACAGGCACCATTGCGGGGGTTGTGGTCGGTGGACATTTCTTGAGCCTCCCATTGTTCCGCTTTGTAGCAAGCTCCGGCCTTCGGGAAATATTCACGGCAACCGCATTGATGCTGGTCATTGGCATCGCGGCTTTAATGAGCCTTGTGGGGTTGTCGCCAGCTCTAGGTACATTCCTTGCGGGTGTTATCTTGGCGAACAGCGAATTCCGTCATGAATTGGAATCTAACATCGAGCCGTTTAAAGGGCTGTTGCTAGGGCTCTTCTTCATCACGGTAGGTGCGGGCATCAACTTTGGTATTTTGTTCGAAGATTTCTTCTTGATCATTGGCCTCACCATTGGGTTGATGGTGTTGAAAGCCCTCATTTTGTTGCTACTGAGCTTTATTTTCAAAATCAAAGGGAGCAGCCGTTGGTTGTTTGCATTGAGCCTTGCGCAAGCGGGTGAGTTTGGTTTTGTTCTTTTGAGCTTCACTACACAAAACCATGTGTTGCCGATGGACATCGCTCAGTTGCTATCGCTGGTGGTCGCAATCTCTATGTTCCTAACACCTGGGTTGTTCATCTTGTATGACAAAGTCATCTTGCCACGCTATGAAAAAGCGTCGAATAATCGGGAAGCGGATGAAATTGACGAGCAAGGCACTGCCATCATTGCAGGTGTCGGTCGTTTCGGTCAGGTGGTTAACCGCTTGCTGACGGCAAATGGCGTAAAAACGGTTGTTCTTGATTACGAAGCCACCCAAGTGGAAAACCTTCGTCAAATTAACATTAAGAGCTTCTTCGGTGATGCGACACGTCCTGATCTGCTGCACACCGCGGGCATTGAAGAAGCGTCGTTGTTGGTGGTGTCTATGGATAATCAAGAAACCACGACCGAGCTGGTGAGATATGTGAAGCATACGTATCCACATGTGAAGATCATTGCGCGCGCGTTTGACCGTGGGCATTCCTACATGTTGAGAGCGGCGGGGGCAGATCATGTCGAGAAGGAAACATTCCACTCCGCGATTGAAGTCGGTGCAACGTCACTGCGCTGCTTGGGTGTGCACCCGTTTTTGGTCGAGCAGCAAAAAGCCAAGTACCTTCGCTTAGAAAATAGCAGCTCTGAAATGTTGTATGAAACTTGGATGGGCGGCGAAGAAACAGAATCGTACGATAACCACTATCAACATTTGTTTATCCAATTGGAAGAAACCATTCGTGATGCCATGGATGAAGATCGTATGGATCGACACGGGTTGACGGAACGTGAGTGGACGCCACCGCCGAAAGATTACCTTGATGATTTTACCGATCACCCATTGGACAAAGTGATAGATGATGCCGTGGATGATGAGGATGATATTTCCGGTAGTGAGAAGCCAGCATAATGGAGCTTGTGCCCTTCAGTGAAAATGATGCGGCGCAGCTTTGCGCTTGGATCCCTGATGCCAAGGCAAATTTTCAGTGGGGTGGGCCAGCGTTTTCTTTCCCACTGACGCCTGCTCAGATCTGTACGCACATTGCGCGTGAAGAAGTAGCAGCGTATTTGGTAAAGCATCATCAAGAAGCGGTGGGCTACATCGAGCTGTTTCGTGTGTCGGACAATGAGTACCGTTTGTGTCGTGTGCTCATTGCTTCACCGACGCAAAGAGGTAAAGGTTTAGGGCACCAATTGGTTGCGCTGGCGTTGGAAAAAGCGCGGGTGATTCCGAACGTGTATAAAGTCTCCTTGGCGGTGTTTGCGCATAATACAGCGGCGATTTCCTGCTATTCCTCTTTGGGGTTTGTCGTATTGCCTGATCACACCAAGACACGTTTCTTTAACGGAGAATCGTGGACGTTACTCCGTATGGAACGTTGGCTGTAGTCGGCACCTATACAAACCAGTAGGTAGACAGTCGCCATTAACAGATGGTGTTGAAATCAAGGCTAAGTGAAAGAAAAGCCAGACATGCTGTCCAGTATGTCTGGCTTTTTCATGTGTAATCAATAGAGTATGAAATATCGCCACACTGCTTGATATGTCATCAATGCAGATTGCGCACACCTTGAGTTAGTGTGATTTAAATCACATTTATGGATCTGTGTGCTGTTTGTATGCAGTAAATGTTTGTCTCGACGCGTTTTCTGAATACTCTGGCGACCTTTCCACAATCATCGGCAAACTGCTTGAAAAAGCAGGACGCAAAGCTTCCGGTCTAAGGGCAATTACCCAATAAGAGGTAACAGCTTACGACAGCGGGGCCGCCATTTTCTGGGTTCACGAAGAACCTGCTCGTTAAGACGCGTTTTCGTAGAAAGCGATGTTCCACAACACGAGTCTCCGAGAAAATGTTCCGTTGCGACATTTGTCAGTGCTGTGGGTGAATTTATAAACACTCAGGAAGTACAAACATGCTCAAACTACGATCGACACTTCTTCCCCTTTCGGCTGCATTGTTTAGTGCGGGCGCGATGTCTCATGGTTATATCAGTGCGTATGATGGCGGCGTGGCTGCGGGTCGTGCTGCTTTGTGTAAAGCGGCAACCGCTGATACAGGCGAACAAAACGCGAATTGTGGACAAGTACAATGGGAGCCTCAAAGTGTTGAAGGCCCTGAAGGATTCCCGGAATTTGGCCCAGAAGATGGCAAGCTTGCAAGTGCTGGCCTGATCCAATTTTCTCCGCTGGATGAGCAGACGGCATCACGCTGGGTTAAGCGTCCTATTACTGCGGGCATGAATGACTTCGAGTGGACGTTCACCGCGAATCACGTGACCCGTAGCTGGAAATATTACATCACCAAGCCAGACTGGAACGTCAATCAGCCGCTTTCCCGCAACCAACTCGACTTAACGCCTTTCTGTGTGGTTGAAGGCAACATGCAAAAGCCACCTAAGCAGGTCCTTCACGCGTGTGATGTGCCTGTACGTGAGGGTTACCACGTTATTTTGGCCGTATGGGATGTGGGCGATACTGCAGCCGCGTTCTATAACGCGATCGACGTACAGTTCGATGGCGACCAACCTGTATTACCTGAGTGGTCAGTGGCGGGACAAATTTTCCCTGGCATGAATTTGGCGAAAGGTGACAAAGTGTTCACCCGGGTGTTTGACAACGAAGGCGAGCGCCCTGAATTGACCACACGCCTTGAAATCAACTCTGAAAAAGCGGGCATTGCGAACAATTGGTCGCACGATCTTGCCGCTAAAATTAACGATTCAAACAATGACGCGATCAAAGCAGGTCAGCCTGATGGCAAAGGTAAATTTGTCCCTGTTTACGGTGCAAACCCGATTTACCTGAACGCTGACAGTGGGCTAGCGCGCGTTGAAGTGGGCTACGAGATTGCCTCACCAGAGCCTGACTACAACATCACGATTGAGGGCCTGAAAAACGAATACATGATAGGCAGCAAGCCCGTTATGCTAGATCTTGCAGTGACAGCATCCGGTGATCTAACGGTTGAAATGACCGTGTATAACCATGCTCAAGAAGCACTAGCAAACGAGCGTTTGGCATTGAAAGATGGCGCAACCGCCTACGTTGATATGGTGCTAAAGAACCCGACAGCGGGTCATCACATGCTGGTATCTCGCCTGAAAGATAAAGACGGTAACCTGGTTGATCAACAGTTATTGGATTTTCATTTGATTGAGCAGAGTGATCAATGTGGTAGTGATCCTGATGCGGTTAACTTCCCTGTGTGGAATACGGCCAGCATTTATACAGGTGGCGACAAAGTCAGCTACAACGGCTTGGTATGGCAGGCGAACTACTGGGTAACAGGTGCAGAACCTGACAACAGTGATGCGTGGTCGCTTGTGAGCAACATGCCTGTGCCATGGACACAAGGCAAAGCCTACAACGGCGGCGAGCAAGTGATTTTCGATGGTGAGCTGTATCAAGCAAAATGGTGGGTGAACAGTAGCCCTGCATCTTCCCCAGAAGCGTGGGAGCACAAAGGTGCGTTTGTTTGTGAATAATCGCGATTTGCTGTGAAGATGCAGAGTGTAGAACTCTGAATACCATCGTAAAAACCACACGCTAAAAGAATGAAAAAAGCCCGACACGGGGATGTGTGCATCGGGCTTTTTTGTTTTGCTCTTTCTCGTGTCGATTGACCACTATTTTGTGACGTACTTAGTGATGCATTTTGTTGTGCATTTTTTCAACCAATGCCTTTAGTTCGCTGGCAGCGAGCTTGGCAAAGGTTTGTAGATTTGTTGCGTTGTGTTCAGTGTCTTCGTAAACCGCTTCAAGGTTATCGATCATTAAATGTTGCTCACGTTCGATTTCCGCTGCGACTTCGACTTTCTTTTCTTTGTTCTTTTTTGCCGCTGCTTCGAGTTCAGAAAGCAGCTTGCGCGCACGACTGATTTCTTCCATTAACTCGTCATACGATAATTTTGAATCTGGCATCTTGGCCTCCTAGCTAAGCAAGATTAGGAATAATGGGACAACGAAGAACACAAACACGATGTAGGCCAAAGGATATAGCTTGCTTCTTGCTGCGAGATCGCCCATGTAGGCGGCGCCTTTGAGTGGTATTTCCCGTAAGAACGGAATACCAAATATGACGGCCACGGCTAATACATTATAGACAAGGTGTACCAGTGATATTTGGAGTGCAGCATCCGCGAGCTCACCACTCACCGCGGTAGCAGCCAGCAATGCGGTCACACAGGTACCGATGTTTGCGCCCAAGGTGAAAGGATAAATCTCACGTACCTTGAATACCCCAGAACCTACCAATGGAATCGCAAGGCTGGTCGTGGTCGAGCTAGATTGCACAAGAATCGTCATCAATGTACCGGAGAAAATGCCTGAAATGGGGCCTTTACCGATGGCATTGTGAAGCAGCTGCTTCGCTCGTCCTACCATCGCGACCTTCAGCAATTTTCCGATGATGGTGATGGAAATGAAGATGCACGTGATGCCCAACAAAATCATGATGATGCCACCTGTTGGCTCACCCAAAGATTCCAATGCGCCTTTCACTGAATTGATCACAGGTTTGGTGATGGCTTTCATGAAGTTGAAGCTGCTCAAACTCATGCCGTCAGAACCTGATAGTGGTGACACCATCCATGCACTAACCTTCTGCAAGAAGCCTGTCGCGATTTCTAATGGCAGGAAGATAACAACCGCCATTAAGTTAAAGAAATCGTGAATGGTGGCTGCTGAGAATGCACGTTTGAATTCTTCTTTGTCACGCACGTGGCCCAAGCTCACTAAAGTGTTAGTGATGGTTGTACCGATGTTGGCACCCATGACCATCGGGATTGCAGTTGCGAGAGGCAAACCGCCTGCAACCATGCCCACGATGATGGAGGTTACAGTGCTCGAACTTTGAATGAGGGCAGTACATACCGTACCAATAATGAGGGCAGTAAAAGGGTTTGAAGCAAATTCAAAAAGTTCTTTAGCTTGTCCGCCTGTGGCCCACTTAAATCCTGAACCAATCATGCCGACGGCTAAAAGTAACAAATAAACCAGACCTACGATCTTAATCCAGACCATAAAGTCAGCGCGTTTACCTGTTTGTTTATTTTCGGCTTCTAACTGTGCCATATCCTTTCCTTGTGATGGAAACCAACATATTTATCGTTGTGGTTTTCTGTACGCACGCAGAAGGTAGGATCGAAATATGACATTTATCTTACAGCCAGATGACAGTCACTACTGATGGGGTGCAATATCAAAATTGAGACGAATTTGTAACTGTTGCACTTTTGTTGCGCTAAATTCTGAGGTGGGGCGTCAGTAAATATAATCATCCAGTCTGGGAATGTGTGCATCTTGTGTTCAGTGAAAACAAGTGAGTATCCGCGGGTTTTGCCGAGCACAAAGGGGAAGTCGTAGAGGAAATTTCGGGGTAAACGGTTAGGAGAATAGGGACTATGAATTGCGGCCTGAACAGAGGCAGAGAACGAGAGTGAATAAAGAGTGACTAAATGAAGGCGTGACTATAGAGGGCAAGGCCCTGCACCTACCAGAGGCGCAGAGGCTACACTACCATTCTATTTCAATGGGGGTTCCTATGTTGACCAATGCCAAGAACTCATCCATCTCTTTGTTTGAAATTGCAACGCAGCCGTCAGTCCAATCTTTGCCTCGGTTCAGGCTTGGGTGCGGGCCGTTACCGTTCTTTTGCCCGTGTATCATGATTTGACCTCCCGGCGGAAAGCCCAGTAACTCCGCGCGCGCGAGATCATCTTTACTCGGGTAGTTGATGCGAATTGAACGGTAAAAGCGCGATCGCTCGTTAATCAAATCCAACGTGTAGCGGCCTTCAGGTGTGCGCTTGTCACCTTCCCGTAATTTATGGCCTTTAGGGTTCGCGCCTAGTGCAATGCCATAGGAAGCTACCACTTCTTCCCCTTTGAGCAGAAACATCTTTCGCTTTGATTTGTCTATTTTGACCAAATCGACTTTTGTCGATGCTATCGGTTCGGGTGGCTTTTCAGGCACCGTGTGCTTGTTGTCGGTTGTGGCGGTGTTTGTGTCAGCGCGTTGGCTTTTTCCCAAAATCTCATCGATGGAAGAGCGGGAATAACGCGCGGCAGATGATGACGTGGAAATGATGCGGCGCACGGCATCAATGGACGACGTATCGCTGGCTTGCGATACCGACGGAAGTGCGGTTGCGTCTGTCTGATCATCGCTAAACGGTGCGATAGTGTTTTTCGAGGAGGTAGACGCGGTCAGTATCCCCGTCTGCGCTGAAAGTAAGTTTGCAGAGGCTGTGCTTGTTTGCGGTAGCGCCCACAACATGGTTGCGGCTATCGCAATCCCAAAAAACGTTTTCATGAATGTCCTGCTTTGTTTCTGGTGTCCATACCGTTTGTCTTTCAATCTTGTGTTTATTCTGCCCGACACGTTTCTTCGACGCGTCTACTTCATCCCTCTCAATCGATGTCGCCCCCTCGATATGCGCTCGCTATTCTGAATTGCAATGCTTTTTCTGAGTGAACAAGTCGGCGGAGATATAAGTAAGTATTGGCGATGAACACTAGTAGAACGGGATTTTTCAGGAATTTTTGTTTCATAACTGAAAATTCAATTGATTAGCGCTTCTGGATTCTCAATTTTCCACGAATTTGACACCAACCCCGATTTTACAAGGGTTTCCGAAGATCTATGCGCGTGGAAACAACGACATAACAAATTAAAATAATATATCACTTCGACAAGAAAACTTGCTCTTTGTCGCAAAAATCTCTGATTGGAGGTGATTTAGGGGCTTCCGTATACTCGGGTCATCTTTGAATTTTTAGTCACTGATAACACGTAAAATTACAGATCGTGTAGAGAGCCCTTATGATTGATTTTTGGCCATTGATTGGCATTGTGATAATAACGGTGGGCTTAGCATTAAAGCTAAACACCTTGTTGGTAATTTTGGTTGCGGGTGTTGCGACTGGCCTGGTCGCAGACATCGCGGTAATGGATATTCTGTCTACCTTAGGCCAATCCTTTACGCAGAACCGCTACATGTCCCTGTTCATCCTTATCCTTCCTATGATCGGTATTCTTGAGCGTTATGGCCTGCGCCAACGTGCAGAAGCCTTGATCGGTGCAATGAAAAAAGCCTCTGTTAGCAAGATCTTGATGACATATTTGCTACTTCGCAAAGTGACCAATGGCATGGGGTTGAGCATTGGTGGTCACCCATCCATGATCCGTCCTCTGATTGCGCCTATGGCGGAAGCGGCTGCAGAGAAAGCCTCGCCAAATCTATCTGATGAAAAACGCCAAGGCATTCGTGCGTTATCCGCAGCCAGTGAAAACTTCGCCAATTTCTTTAGTCAACTGCTGTTTATTGGTACAGGCGGCATCTTGCTGATTAAAGGTGTAATGACCGATAACCAATTGGATGTAAAACTCGAAACCATGGCACTGTGGGCACTGCCGACCGCGATTGCTTCTTTTGTTGTTTTCGTGATTTTCAGCAAAATCATGGAAACCCGTTTGTTGAAAGCGGGTGCATCGTCTGCTGCTGTAACAGCAAACGTTCAAAAAGAAGGGCAGTAAGCGATGCTAGAATACATTTACCAAACCACAGGCTTGCTGTTGCTGGCATTCTCCCTGCAAAGCTTCCTTGATAAAGACAACCCAAAACGCATCGGTTCCGGCTTGTTTTGGATGATCTACGGCATCACCTTTATCTTTGGGTCAATGATCCCGAACTGGGTAACCGGTGTGATGGTGCTAGCGCTAACGGCGTTAGCTGCTGGCGGCTTCATGGGCGTGGGCAACTATGGCACTACCTCTGAAGAAGAGCGTCATAAAACAGCCTCTGTGCTAAAAAACAAACTCTTCATTCCTGCGGCCATTGTACCTGTGGGTACGGTTGCGATTAGCCAATTCACCTCACTCGGTGCGCTGGTGGGTCTAGGTTTAAGCTCCATTGCATCCATCGTCGTGGCATTGCTACTGACCAAAAGCAAGCCAATGCACAGCTTGAACGAAGGCCGTCGCTTGATTGACTCCATCGGTTGGGCTGCCATTCTTTCGCAATTCCTTGCTGCACTGGGCTTCTTGTTCAATCAAGCGGGCGTGGGCGATACCGTGGCGCAAATCGTAAAAATGATGATCCCTGAAAACATGCTGCTGGTGAACGTGATTGCTTACTGCGTGGGCATGATGATCTTCACCGTGGTAATGGGCAACGCATTCGCCGCCTTTGCGGTGATCACGACGGGTATCGGTATTCCACTGTTGGTGATGGAATACAGCGGAAATGCAGCAATCATCGGTGTAGTGGGTATGCTTTCTGGCTACTGCGGTACGCTTATGACGCCAATGGCAGCCAACTTTAACGTTGTACCTGCGGCCTTGCTTGAATTAAAAAACAAACACCATGTTATTTTGATGCAAGTTGCCCCCGCGATGATCATTCTCGCGTTTAACATCTTCATTATGTACAGCTTTGCTTTCTGAGAATCCCAATGAAAAAAGTACTGATTACTGGTTTTGAACCTTTTGGTGGCGCTGCCATTAACCCTGCACTAGAAGCCGTAAAAAAGCTGGATGGCGTGAAGCTAGATGGCGGAGAAATCATCATTTGTGACGTGCCAGTAACACGTTATGAAGCCATTGATGCGGTTATAGCAGCGATTGAAACGCACAAGCCAGATTACGTTATTACGGTGGGCCAAGCGGGTGGACGTTTCGCCATCACGCCAGAGCGTGTCGCGATCAACATGGATGATTTTCGCATTCCAGATAACGGCGGCAACCAGCCTATCGACGAGCCAATCTATGAAGATGGCCCAGATGCGTACTTCTCTACCTTGCCAATCAAAGCCATTACTGCGGCGCTGCAGGCGAAAGGCATTCCTTGCCAAGTGTCTAACACTGCCGGTACGTTCGTGTGCAACCATCTGGCTTACGGTGTTCAGCATTATCTGCGCGATACAAACATTGGTCATGGTTTTATTCACATTCCATTGCTGCCAGAACAAGCTGCAACGGGTGATCAAGCATCTATGGCGTTGGACGTGATTGCAGAAGGCTTGCGACTTGCAGCCCAAGCCACCCTTGATAACCAAACCGACATTGCAGTCGGTGCAGGTAAAATCTGCTGATTGCATGGTTAACGCAATGAAAAGCGCCGAGCATTGCTCGGCGCTTTTTTACATCCATTTATTTTTTGCTTTTATACCCAAGTAACCTGAAATCGAGCATCTTCAGGCTACTTGGGTATATCGTTTTATTACGCTTCTTCAACGAGCACATAGTCATCTTCATACCATTCCAGTTCTACAGGAGCATTCAGGCCTAAGAATGGCAAAATGGCCGGATGAAGTGCTGCTAATTTTGACGCGCTATACAACACGAAGTTTTCTGCATTATCAACAAACTCTTGGGTTTCTTCACCAGTGAAAAATCGCCATCCACTGTCTTCGCTACTGTCAGGTGTTTCACGATAGAAATAACCAATGGATTTGCCGTCATCAATGAGTTTTTTATTCACAATGACATAGCCAAGTAGGATAGGGGAATGGCTACTATTTCCATTCAATTCTGTGTGTTGCGTCATTTCTACGTCCTGTTGAAATCGTATGCCGATGATTCAATATCAACGGCTTAGTTTTTCTTTGAGTATACCCAAGCAGCGTCAAATTACAGGGTGAACTCGCCATATTCGCACTCATAGAGCCAATGTCTTATATCAATGAATTTGTGTTAGAAAATAGCAAATCCAACGCTTGAAAAACCACGTCGTTGTTACTTTGAACGATAGTAAGGTAAGTCGCGCCAACTGAGGGCGTATTTACGTGGAGGGATAGCCATGGAGACGCGTATTCACAGCGCTTATAAAGGTGAAGTATACGGCATTTCTTTCTTCACCTACTTTGCTGATCATTATTCAGATTCCTCTGCTAATGTCGCAACAGAAAATGCACGAGAAGCGCTTTGGGAAGCGCTCGTTCTTGTCGAGGCACTCACGGCCGATTTACTGGAAGAAACGCTCAAAGCGCGCGGTGTGAGCTTTGATCGAAATGATGAAGAGATGCGGCGAAAAGGTGAGGAAGATGCCCATGCATGGGTAGTGTTACCCTGGAGTGAATTGGTAAAAACATTGATACATTGGGTTGCTCCTTGGGAGCTGAAATATCGCGAATGGCTAGACGATGCTCCCGCCGATTGTCATGCCGTATTTTTATTGATTGCTGAGCATGAAACGGCAATTTATCAATGCTGGGAAGCAGAGCAACGTGGTGAAACTGGCGTAGACATTCTTAATGACTTTATTCGGAAATACACCGCTATTTAGCCAATATTTTTTACAGCCTGTCTCATTATGAATTCAGATTCAAAGGTGTGAGCCTCGGTAGAATTGCAGAAGAAAAGGGATGTTTTGCAGTCTTTCGAGGTGAGTATGAAAAGGTCTTTCTTTTGCGTGGCGTTAGTGTTGTTGAATGGTTGCGGTGGCAGCGGAAGCGATACCAATAGCAACAATAGTGGAAACAGCACAAGTGCCACAGCATGTTTTAATGCAGATCTTAATGCGATTGGTGCGGATGTAACGGTGGTTAATACTCGGGTGGTCAATGGACAAAGCGAACCGAATTACACGGAGCGAGACGTGGTCAGCGGTCAAGTCACGTACGAAGGTTATACTAACGCACGTGAAGTCTTGTTGTATGAAGATTCGGTGGTGAATAAAGCCTACATTGTGTCCGACGAGAGCCAACAACAGGTTATCACTCTTGGGCAGATTATTGATGGCGAAGAGATTATCTACAAGCCCAATGGTATCCAATTAGATTACAACTTGCGTGCAGGAGAAACGCGAGAGTATCCGACGGTATCAGTGCTTACCAATGGCACGCAAACGGCAACTTACGATATTTCCTTTACGTTTGAAAAGAATGAAACCATTACCGTTCCAGCAGGTGAATTTAATACCTGTTTAATGACATTAACCTTTGATGTTGTCGAAAACGGTGTATCAACAAACGCGGTGTTTACTCAAAATATTGGGGTAAGCAACGGGTTAATGATTCGAGAGGAAACGAACTCGACAGCAGGCAATAGTACTTTCACAGAGGTCAACGAGTTGGTGTCCGCAACGATCAATGGCGAAATTGTCCAGTGATTCTATTTCCATAAAGAAATACTCACTCGCAGTATTCAACTGCTGGATGTTAGAAAATGCGCCAAGTTTTAGTTACTTGGCGATAATCGAGCAAAAATGGAAATACTAAATGGCGGGCGTGATAACGCCATCTTCAAACAAGGCAACCATGTGTTGAGGCCATTAAATCCATGGTCGCCTTCTGTTCATCAACTGCTCACGTTCCTTTATAACAATGGATTTCATGCCTGCCCAGAGGTTATCGGCATTGAAGGCGGACAAGAGATACTGCGCTTTGTCGAGGGTGATACCTCGAATTATCCGTTAGCTGGTCCGATTGCCACTGATACAGCCTTGATGTCGGCAGGTGCTTTGCTGCGTGATTTTCATGATGTGTCGGCACAATTTCTCGTGTCTGAATCCGCACAACACCTACCTTGGATGCTGACACCTAGACCACCTTTTGAAGTGATCTGCCACGGTGATTATGCGCCTTATAACGTGGCGTTAGACGGTGAGCATGTCGTGGGAGTCTTTGACTTTGATACCGCACACCCTGCGCCAAGACTTTGGGATGTGGCGTATGCGGTATATTGCTGGGCACCGTTCAAAACCAACGAATACGACAAGTTGGGTGATATAAATACTCAGGCCAAGCGCGCTGCATTGTTCTGTGACGCCTACGGATTATCGGCACCGGAAAAGGCGGGCTTGGTTGATGCCATGATTGAGCGCCTGCAAGCGCTGGTTGATTTCATGATGGGGGAAGCCGAGAAGGGCAATGCCGCTTTTGCAGACAACATCGCGGATGGACACCATCTCAGTTATTTGGATGACATCGCGTATCTCAACACGCATCGAGAGCAGATTGAGGCTGCACTGAAGTAACAAGGCGTGAGTAGAATAGAATGCCGTAGACAATAAAAAACCGCTCAATTGAGCGGTTTTTTTAGTTTACAGCGCGGGCTTATTCGCCAGTCTTCAAACGTAGGAAGTAGTTTTCGTACTTCTCAGTCAGCTCGCCAACGGCATCTTGCCACTCACCACGATCAAGGTCATCTTGTGGTGGGAACAGAGCTGGGTTGTCTTTGTACGCGGAGTTTGATTTCTCAACGGCAGTTAGGTAACCCGTGTCAGCACTGATTTTCGCTGCCACTTCAGGACGCAGAAGGAAGTCGATCATCTTGTGTGCCGCTTCGACGTTCTTCGCGTTCTTTGGAATAGACAGGCTATCTACCCAGAAAATGCCGCCTTCTTTTGGCCATACCAATTCAATTGGTAGACCTTCTCGTTGTGCCGCTGCCGCAGAACCGTTCCACAGCATCCCTAGGCCAACTTCGCCAGACATGTATGGGTTGGCTGGGTTATCAGAGTTAAATACCAGTACGTTTGGCATCAGTTTTTTCAACTCTTCGTAGGCTTCATCGATCTGCTTAGGATCGGTCGAGTTACCCGAGTATCCCAGCTTACGCAATGCAATGTGGAAGACTTCGCGGGTGTCGTCCATCAGCATGATTTGACCTTCCAACTCTGGGTTCCACAGATCAGCCCAGCTGGTGAAATCGTCAGGGTTGTACATGTCAGTGTTAACGGCCAAGCCCGTCATCGCAATAACGTGAGGGATTGAGTAGTCATTGTTTGGGTCGAACGGCTTGTCGAGGTAGTTTTTGTCTAGCTCGTTAAAGTTGTTCAACTTAGAAAGGTCAAGCTTCTGCAACATACCTTCATCGCGCATTTTGGCAACGAAGTACGTTGATGGCACCACAAGATCATACCCTTCAGGGTGCGTCTTCATTTTTGCATACAGGGTTTCGTTTGACTCATAGGTTGAGTAAATAACCTTGATGCCCGTTTCACGGGTGAATTGCTCAAGCAGTTCGGTGGAGAGGTAAGGTCCCCAGTTCGCGAAAATAAGTTGATCGTTTTCTGCTTTCGCAGGTGTGGTGAACATAGCAACTGCACATGCAGCGCTGGCCAGAATTGCAGACCATTTCTTCATTGGTGTTATCCACTCCAAGTCCCGTGTGTCGGGAGCATTCATACAGCGAAAGGAGATCGTTCTCTTTCGCTTAGTGTTTGAAAATGACAGCCATTTTCGTTAGTTGTTTGGGCATAAAACCCTTCGCATCGCGTACCAGTTGGGCGCTGTGGGCGAAAAGTCGCGGGATATTACCCATGAAATTCTGTTCAGGCAATACAAAAGCAACACGGTAAAGAACAAATTTAAGGGAAATGAAAAAGGGAGACGGATTATTACCAATGAGTAAGGGTGATTTATCAGAATTGGCGATTATCTCGCCGATGAAAAAGACTACAATTTGACCACCAAATGAGGGAGGTATCGCTGATGAATCAAGACCGCGCAGAGAACCTTTACTACTTCCTGCGAGAACAAAACACGCCCCAAGCCGAAATCAACACGGTGATTGAACGCTTATTCGACACCCACGGCATTGATTTGAGAAAACTGGATCTGCATTACCGCATGAGCCGTGGCTATTCCCCAAACCGCTTCGATATCAACACCTATGGTGGCGCAGGGTCGCGCACCATGAATCAAACCAGACAGATGCAACGGACTGAACGTTAAGTCATCGTCATGTAGGTTGTGTACCGAAGACACAGAAAACGCCGAACACAAAAACAAAAAGAGGATCACGGTTTACCCTGAGCCTCTTTTTTTTGGAGCGTCCGCTTTAAACAGCGCTAGTGATCCAAATAGAGGTAGTTCTGCCAGCTCTTCATTCTCAGCAACACTTTTCGCATGATAGCCAAATGTTCAATACTGTCGGAATACACAGCGATTTCGGCATATGCACCATCGGGTAGGGCGTATTGGCGCATGTCTTCGTTGATTTTGAGGGTCACGAGTGCGCGACCTTGCTTATCAAGCAATCGGCTGCCGTACAGGGTGCCCTGTGCCTGACTTTCACCAATAGCATGCAGTACTTCAACGATTTCACCTTGGAATACTCTGCCAGGAATGGCTTTGCTGTTTCATAAGCCGCGTTCAGTTCTAGAGATGATTGCTTCGCCGACTGGAGCGCTGCTTTACCTTCTTTGCCATGGGGGTCAATCATGCATCGGTTTTCAAAAATCCAATTAACCCTTCACTCAATACCTGTCATCAACCTCGTTACATCTTGGTTTTGTTTCGGCTACGAAGTGTCGAAATTGTGTGCTGAAAATCTGATTCAGAGACATCGCTTTTTTTGAAAAGAAGGAGTGTGAGATGTTGTTTAGAAAATATTGAAAGATAAGCGGAAAATACAAATAGCCATAAATTTTAAGAGGTTATTGGTATGTTGTACTTGGAATTTTTATTCCTGCTGTTAATGCTTTACATCGGTTCACGGTATGGTGGTATTGGCCTAGGTGTGGTCTCGGGCATTGGTCTGGTGATTGAAGTCTTCATCTTCAAAATGCCGCCAACATCGCCACCTGTTACCGTTATGCTTATCATCCTTGCGGTGGTCACTTGTGCGTCGATTCTTGAAGCCGCTGGTGGCTTAAAATACATGTTGCAAGTTGCTGAGCGTGTACTGCGCAAGAACCCAAAACGCGTCACCTTGATTGCGCCATTCGTGACCTATGCAATGACGTTCCTGCTTGGTACTGGTCATGCTGTGTATTCCATTATGCCAATCATTGGCGACGTGGCGTTGAAAAACGGCATTCGCCCAGAGCGCCCAATGGCGGCATCGTCTGTCGCATCTCAAATCGCGATCACTGCATCACCGTTGTCTGCGGCCGTGGTGTATTACTTAACGCAGCTTTCTGGCATTCAAGCTGACATTACCTTGCTTTCAATCTTGCTCGTTACCGTGCCTGCAACCTTGTTCGGTACGTTACTGATGTCTCTATACAGCATGAAGCGTGGTAAAGAGCTGGATGACGATCCTGAATATCAAGCCCGATTGAAAGACCCAGAATGGCGAGAGCGTATTCTCAACACCACAGCAACGTCGCTGGATGAAGTGCTTCCTAAATCAGCACGTAATGCTGTGCTTATCTTCCTTGCTTCTATCGTTACTATCGTTGTGATTGCGATGGTGCCTGAAGTGCGCACCATTACTGAAGGTTCAAAGCCTATCAGCATGTCTGTCATCATCCAGATGATGATGCTGTGTTTCGGTGGTGTGATTCTGTTAGCGACCAAAACTGACCCGCGTGACGTGCCAAACGGCGTGGTATTTAAGTCAGGTATGGTGGCAGCGATTGCGATTTTCGGTATTGCATGGATGTCAGACACCTACTTCCAATATGCCATGCCGCAGTTCAAATCGGGCATTGTTGGCATGGTGACAGACTACCCTTGGACATTCGCACTCGCGCTGTTCATTGTTTCTGTGGTGGTGAACTCTCAAGCAGCAACCGCACGTATGATGCTGCCTGTTGGCCTGGGTTTGGGCTTAGACCCTGCATTGCTGATCGGTATTATGCCGGCGGTATACGGTTACTTCTTCATTCCTAACTATCCATCAGACATCGCGACTGTGAACTTCGATACGTCGGGTACAACCAAAATTGGTAAGTGGTACTTCAACCACTCATTCATGTCTGTTGGCCTGATCGGTGTTGTCGGTGCATGTTTGCTGGGTTATGTGCTTGGTCAGATGATCATCGCATAATCACTTTCGGCATAAGTCAGACTTTGAAGCCCTCTTTTAGAGGGCTTTTTGGTGCGAGTTGAATATAGAGTAAAAGAATGAGGATTTTTCCTTGGATTTTTCTTTACCTACCCATCTTTATCGTTTTAACCATTTATTTTATAAATAATCATTTAATATCACATGGATACAACGGTATCTGAGGTTTTTTTGCGTGTTGGATAAAGTAACGTAATTACTCTAAACACATTGTTTCTGTAAAATTAAACGACACATGTGTTTTGTATGTGAGTCGTTAATTCTTTAAAGAACACATTTGTACTTTTAAAAAATCACATTCTGGTCAAAGCTAAAAGCGTAGAAAGAAAACGCGATTATTTAATAGGGGAAATAATCGTGTTTTATAAGAACATTGGGTTTCCACTCCTTTTCCTGATGTTCTTTATATTTGACGGCAATTGGCTAGGTTGTCTTTCTGCGGGGAATGGCTCTTTTTATTTAGATTCAAGCTTCATATTAAAAGAAAAAAATAAAAGACCAGTAATACTGGTCGACAATAGGACAAATGAAAAACAAACGATTGCTTAAATATCATCGTTCACTGGGGAGTGTTTCCCATGCAAATGATAAAGTGTGTAATAGTACCATTGTTAGGGTTAGCAATTTCTGCATGTGTTAATCAGGATGGCGTTAAAGAAGACAAACTGAACGCGACATTGAAAATTGACGGGTATTACCATTCAGAGTTTGACCAAGATTCAACACTGGCGAAGGAAACGCTGCGGTTTGTTGATAAGGTTAATCGAAGGGTTGTTGTATCCAAAGTGTTGATGATACCAGGCGCGGGGGAGTCCGGGCTGCATGTTACAAAGACACAAGAATCTGGTAACTATCACATAGATTGTCGGCAAGGTCGTCAGTTTTGTTTCTTAACCATTGATGGCGAGCTGGATGGAGACGAATTTAAATACACTTATCGACTCAGTTATAGCGGTGCATTGGTTAGGGGAAATGGTATCAGGAAAAGGTTTATCTCTGACACGTTAGATAATATTTAATGTATGTAGACAGAAAATAGTTACGTATTCAGTTTTGGACAGGCATATAACAGCAACAGCACGACTCCATTTTGTCTGTCCATTTTTATTCATTAAACGCACAGTGCGTTTAATCTACAGAGTTCTCGTTGACACGGATAGTCAGAATGTGTGTGTTCTCAAGACACATTTGAAATAGGTTTTTCTGAGTGATGCAGTGTAGTGTTTACCTATTTCATCTTTTATATAGAATTGTGCTTGTCGGCAGCGAGCAATATAGCCCTCTTTATGAGGGCTTTTTTTTCATTTGATGATTATTTTCTGCGTTAGTTTGCGACGCCACCTTTCGTGAGTGCTGTTGGGTCAAGCAGGCGCTCAAGTGTCGCTCTGTCTAATTCCGTCTCTTCTTCAGCCACATCAATGATCGCACGCCCTTCTTTATAAGCTTTCTTCGCGATTTCAGCGGCTTTCAAGTACCCGATCACAGGGTTGAGTGCCGTGACTAAAATCGGATTTTTTGCCAATGCGATGTTGAGGTTGTCCTCTCGCACGGTAAACGTCTTGATGGCTTTGTCAGCCAATGCGTTTGCGCTATTTGCCAGTAATTCAATACTTTCCAGAATGTTATGCGCAATAACAGGCAGCATAACATTGAGCTGGAAATTACCTGATTGCCCAGCAACGGTAATGGTTGCATCATTACCAATCACTTGTGCAGAGGCCATGGCTGCTGCTTCCGGTATGACAGGATTCACTTTCCCTGGCATGATCGACGAACCAGGCTGCAAAGCTTGGAGTTCAATTTCCCCCAGACCTGCCAGCGGGCCTGAGTTCATCCAACGTAAATCATTGGCGATCTTCATGATGGCGACAGCGGCGGTTTTTAATTGCCCTGAAAGTGCCACAATGGCGTCTTGGCTGCTGAGATTAAAGAAGAAATTCACGCTCGGTGTGAAAGATGCCTTCGTCAGTTGCGACAAGTTGTCTGCGAATGTTGCTGCAAAACGAGGGTCTGCATTGATCCCTGTACCGACGGCAGTACCACCTTGGGCAAGGGCGCGAACCGCAGACAAGCTCTGTTCAATGGCACATTTTGCATGGTCAATTTGGTATTGCCATCCTGCCAGTTCTTGGTCGAACGTCACGGGCATTGCATCCATTAAATGGGTGCGACCTGTTTTTACGGCATCGCCAACTTCAATGCGCTTTTCACTTAAGGTTGAAATCAAATGTTCTAGGGCTGGCAGTAGCTGTTTTTCAACGCTCAATACGCTGCTGATTTGAATCGCCGTTGGAATGACGTCGTTACTGCTTTGGCCCATGTTGACGTGATCATTCGGGGAAACATCGCCACCCAAGGCTTTGCTCGCAAGGGTAGCGATCACTTCGTTGGCGTTCATGTTCGAGCTCGTACCAGAGCCGGTTTGGAACACATCAATCGGAAATTGATCCAAATGCTGGCCGTTGATGATGTCTTGCGATGCTTCCGCGATCACTTGTGCAATATCACCTTCCAGCAGACCAAGCTGCGCATTGGTCAGTGCCGCCGTTTGTTTGATGTAGGCGAGTGCTTGAATAAATGAAGCTGGCATTGTGTGCTTACTGAACGCGAAATTGTCTACAGCACGTTGAGTTTGTGCCTGATAAAGCGCATTTTCTGGGACTTTTACATCGCCCATGCTGTCTGTTTCTGTGCGGAATGTTTGCGTCATGTCCTTTCCTTTTGAATCAATCTAGCGGTGCTTGAAGGCGTTGTAGCATCAGCTGAAGTTGGGCAAATTTTCTCTCGCCGTCCGGTACTTGTACGTAATGACGTTGCAATGCGTAGAGCGGGCTATGCACCCCATCTAGGCAGACTCGACGAAAACTGTGGGTTCTGTAAGGGCTTTGAATCGCATCAAGTAGCTTAAAATACACCTGACGAAGAAAAAGTTCGTTCAGCAACACGCTTTCGTTCTCGGCACCAAGCTCGTGGTAAGACGCCAGCATTAATCCTGTTTGCACAAATCCCTGCACGATATCAGGCTCGTAACCAAATGCACTTCTGTCCTCATCGAACTTATCTTTCGCTTTGAAATAGGCATTATAGATGTGTCGTCTGGAATCCATAGCCAACCCCTTGTATGTATGATTCGCCGTGTAATGATAATTATTACCATTTAGTGCGTTCTATAACAACCCTGAGTTTGCTATGCCTACTGGTTTGCATACGTAAGCGTTAGAAAATAATAAAGGGCACATGATGCCCTTTATTGGTTTGTGTTTTTCAAGGGTATAACAACCCTCACGGAACATTTACACAGCTTCATCTAACCATGCCGTGAATTCTGACAGTGGCAGTGCACCGTTGATCTGCTTCACCATTTTTCCTTCGTTAAACACCATGATGGTTGGAATGCTGCGAATGCGGTATTTCGCCGCCAGCGTTTGCTCTTCCTCGGTGTTTATTTTTACAAAGATCACATCATCAGCTTTGCTCGAAGCAGTCGCTTCAAAGACGGGTGCAAATCCTTGGCACGGGCCACACCACGGTGCCCAGAAATCGACAACAACAGGCTTTCCTGACGACAACAGCGCATCCATATTCGCTGCAGTGCCTTCAACTGGTTTGCCATTCACTAACGGTGACTTACACGCGCCACACTTCGGCTGATCATCAAGGCGTTCAACCGGAAATTGGTTGTTTTTATGGCAACTTGGGCAACGAACAGTAATTGAACTCATAATCTTCCCTTTGTTTTTTTATTCTGTTTTTCTTTGTTGATTGAACAGTATTACGGATGAAGGGAAAAGGCTATGTGGTTCTGGCTATTGGTGTGATTGGTAGGTGCGATGGAAAGGAAGGAAGGGCAGGAAGAGCAGGGGCGAGATAAGAGAAAGAGCAGACTTGCTTATACCCTCACCTAGAAAGCCCGCCCTTAAACCCATTAACAGGGCGGGTGATCTGATTACTTATCAACGTCGCCAATCACGCCTTCATGAGAAAGGTCGCCAGAAAGCTCCGCTTTAATTTCTGCAAGGCTTTCTTCTTCAGCCGCAACGATTTTGCCGCTTGCGGCGTCGACTTCCACTTCATACGCTTTTTCGCCTGACTTAACGAATACATCCCACTGCGAGTCTGGCTCGTCAAAACGGATACCAAGCACTTCTACGCCGACTTCTGCCAGTGCTGCTTTGATCGCGTCTTGCTCGCTGATGATGTTGGCGTCTTTTACTGCGAAACTTGGAACACTGAATGCACTCAACGTCGTCAATACAACACCACTTAAGATCATTTTTTTCATTTGTCTTTCCTTAACATCAGAGTAAATGTGTACCTGTCACCCTTTCAGCCTTGTCATTGTTGAGTCTGAAAGAGCCGTCGATCTCAGGCTGATAGCGTAAGGACTGTGATGTCGAAAAAATGTGAACGCGAAATGTGATGTGCTGTTTACGTCTTTTTGGGTGTCATTGTCATTGAATTTTTCCTTGAAAGCATCGACAAGAAGACCACCATGTTTTGCTTTGTCTGCTTTGTCTGCTTTGTCTGCTTTGTCTGCT
>NZ_FOWR01000001.1:45668-329963 GCF_900115495.1 Enterovibrio norvegicus DSM 15893
TGCTTTGTCTGCTTTGTCTGCTTTGTCTGCTTTGTCTGCTCCTTCTCGCAATCTCGCTCCTCGCATCTAAAAACAAAAAAGCCCCGATATCGCTATCGAGGCTTCTGTTCGTTGAACGAGTTCGGCGTGAAATTATGCGCGGCTCATGAATTTGTGTTCAACGGTGTTGATGCGGATTTTGTCGCCATTACCGATGTACTCAGGCACTTGAACAGTCAGGCCAGTAGAAACGGTAGCTGGCTTAGTACGAGCACTTGCTGATGCGCCTTTGATAGAAGGAGACGTGTCAGTAATAACCATATCAACGGTTGATGGCAGTTCAATTGCTACAGGGCGACCGCTCACTGTTAGAACTTGAATACCTTTGGTTTCTTCAGTAATGAACAGGATTTCTTCTGCAATGGTTTCTTTGTTGAAGTGGTACGGCGTGTAATCTTCGCTATCCATGAAGATGTACTCGTCACCATCGATGTAAGAGAAATCCGCAGCGTGACGGCTGAAGTCAGCCAGTGGAAGCATGTCATCCGCTTTGAAGCTTTCATCATACTTTGCACCAGTTGCTACATCGTAAAGACGCATTCTGTACAGGCTAGTGCCTGCACGGCCAGCTGGAGTCAGCTTAGCAATGTCTTTAACCGCCAGCACTTTGCCGCCATGTTCGATAACTGCGTTCTTTTTAATTTCACTTGCCTTTGGCATGGTCATTTTTCCAATTGAGAAAATTTGGCAAGAAAATATCACGATTCTAAATTTTGGCAAGATGTTGGACGCAGAGATGGTGAAAGAACCACCGGTGAAGGCGCTCTACGAGGCATTTATCACGTATTCAAGGCCTAAATACGTGCCTGAGACACCGTGTAAAAAGGGCCGCTGAAAAATTTGTTGAACAACAATGCAATCAAAATTGCGACTGATTCGTTAATGAAGGAAAGCATTGTGTTTTACATGCGCCTTTATTCATTCACACAGGATCTCCTATGAACAAAGACAGTACGCGATACCTACATTAATCGCTTAGATTTTTCGGTGGTCACGCCGTCGCAGCTTCATGTGAAAGATTTGGATGGCGTGAGTGTGTCGCTGTGGGAAGAAAACGGTTTGTTGATGGGCCTCGCCAAAAAGCGTCAACCGGTATGTAATTCCGTGTGTTTTTGTACTTTTCCAACTGGGGACACGCGGGTATATTGCGTTGTATTCGATATCATTTTTTCGCCTATGACTTGTCTGAATAGGGTGTGCGAGAGAGCAAAACAGGGATGCACCGTGATAAAGCAACTCGAGAGTAAAATTGTTTACCAAAACAAGTGGATGAGCGTGAGAGAAGATAGAGTTCTTCGACCAAGTGGAGCAGAAGGCATCTATGGGGTAGTAGATAAGCCAGATTGTGCAGCGATCATCGCCATCGACAACGGCTTCATTCATCTGGTTCAACAATATCGCTATACGGTGCAAGAGCGTTGCTGGGAAATACCACAAGGGGCGTGGGAGTCGTCGCCTGACGCTGACCATCTTGATCTAGCAAAAGGGGAGTTGCGAGAAGAGACCGGGTTAGATGCGGCATCCATGACTTACTTAGGTGCTCAGTTCATCGCTTACGGCTTTCTTAACCAAACCTGCCATGTTTATCTCGCGACGTTCCTGACGCAAAAAGAAAACCAACTCGACAGTGAAGAAGAAGATTTGATCACACGCGCTTTTCCCGTGGATGAATTTGAACGCATGATCATTGATAACGACATCAAAGACTGCGTGACAATATCTGCTTATGGTTTGGCCAAATTGAAGGGGTTGGTGTAGCGAGATTGACAATGGTAAACGGCCATTCATTCCCTTCAGGTTAGCTTGTCCCCTCATTACGCTAATGGCATTGTTTTACTTTTGGATAATCTCGACCTGATATTGTTGTTGGGTGGTATTTGTTTTGTGTTTTTGCGACGGAAGATTGGCAAAATGTCGTTTAAATATACACATTTATGACATTTTTATGGCGCTGAGTGAGGGATATCGCAGAGACGGCTAAAAACCACAATATATCCGTGTGCACAACAAAGTTTCGTTCTTATAATGGCAAGAAAATGTATTAAATCGACTTTAAAAACATCGATTTAGATAATACGTGTCATAACAAGAAGCAGTTGAGCAAAGACGCCCAGTTTTACACTTCCATGTAAGCGTGGAGAAACGTTTCGCTCATGGAAAAATAATATGCGTATAGCCTCTCTAGCAATCCTCATCGCAGGATTGAGTACCAATGTCCCCAAATCTGCATTCGCCGAATCAGAACTCGATGAATTGCTTAATATGTCGCTTGAATCTCTTTCCGAAACCAAAGTCGTTTCCGCCACGCGTACTGCCCTCAGTTTGGCAGACACACCTGCCGCTGTGCATGTCATTACCGCCAAAGAAATCAAACGCTCAGGTGTTCGCTCAGTCGCGGATGCGTTGGTGCTTGCCCCAGGTCTGCATGTCGCAAAGTTCTCCAACTACGATTGGGGCATTTCTGCGCGAACCACCAATGAAGCTTTGAGTAACTCCATGTTGGTAATGGTGGACGGTCGAAGTGTTTTTAATGGCATGTTCTCCGGCGTGGATTGGGATCTTATTCCCGTTAGCCTTGATAATATCGACCGAATTGAAGTGGTGATGGGGCCTGTTGGCACCATTTGGGGTGGCAATGCCGTGCACGCCGTCATCAATATCATCACGTTAGACGCAGAAGATGTGTTACGTCGTCACGTTTCTGTGTCCGTCGGTAATTATGAATACCAAGAGTATCAGCTTCACCATGGCGGTCAGATCAGCGAAAATCTGCATTTAAGTGGGTACGCCGAGTTTGTTCAACACAAACCTTGGACGAGTGACGAGGAACGCGTAAAGCCGCTCCAACAATACAAGGTGTATACCGAACGGTTTGGACTGAGAAGTGACTATCAGCACCTCGACCGCACTGTCTCCGTGCAGCTTGGCGGCATTCGTTCCCGAGAAGACTATCAATGGGGGTACTACGAGCCTCACTTCCTTAACCCTGGGCATGATGGACCGGATTTCAGTGCTTTCGACACCGAGCTTTTGGCTGAAGAGTACTTTGCAGGCTTGAAATGGCTTCAAGAAGTGGACGAACAGCGTCAGTGGGAGCAGCAATTCTGGCTCACTTACAGCAGCAGTGATGGTTCTGACCGCAATGCGTCGTTTACGCGATTTGACTCTGAAACGCGGTATACCGATCAGAATGTGTTTGGAGGAAGCCTGACACTCGGCTTGAACTACCGATTGATTGACGAGCACTTCGACTCCTATGATACGAAGTCGTCTTATACCCTGCCTTATGCGCGAGTGACGGATGAGCCGGATTTCACGAACCAAAGCGTGGCGGTGTATCTCAACTATTCCTACCCACTCACTGACACCACAGAACTGATGGTGGGGAACCGTTGGCAGTACTTCAACTTGGTTGAAGACACGTTCGCGCAGCCACAAATTCGTGTGATGCAGAATTTGGGTGAAAATCAGCGGCTATGGGCTGGTTGGGGGCGTGCCGTGATCACACCGTCTCGCTTAGATCGCTCTACAGATTTCCATCAAAACATTTATGGCAGTGATGTGATGTTTTGTACGGCAACGCAACCCGTACAATGTCTGCCAGATAATTATGATTATCTGAAAAGCATTAGATACCTCGGTAACGAAGATATCCCTGTCCCTAAAATTGATACCTTCGAGATTGGCTATCGCTTCTGGGATGACAGGCGCATTCAGTTTGATGCAAATCTGTTTTACAGCGAAGAAGATGGTATTCCTGCTTATCAGTTGCTCAGTGCTGATCGTTATCTCTTTGGTGAAAACTCATCACCTGGCACTGCGGGCACCGTTGTTGATGTTTACAGTTATCAATTGATCACGCCGCTTTCGGCGACAACCTACGGCGGCGAGTTAAGCATGAAGTGGTCAATGAATTCTCAGCTTCAGGTGAATGCCAGTTACGCCTATAAACAGATCGAAGCGAAATGCGAAGGAAGCATATGCGGAAAGACCGAAGCGCCGATGCGCTCATACGAGAATGAACCGATGCATCTAGCGGGTGCGCAGGTCATGTGGGACGTTACGCCAGAGTTTTGGGTGAGTAATGTGGTTCACTATGTATCGGGATCTCATCCTGACGATGCCATCCCAACAAAAGAGCAATATGCGTGGCCTGAAGTGGTAACGTGGGATCTGATTTTAGGGTGGCAATATTCGCCACGTGCCCCTTTGTTTACTTTGACGGTTGAAAACCTCTTGAACGACCAAGTGAACGAGTTTCCTGATTCCATGGGCGGTTTTGATAATGGCACGCAATACTGGCTAGAACTTGATTGGCAGTGGTACTGATTATTTGATGACAAGGCAGCGTTTCCGTCACAGACAAGATTCAACGCGCTTTCACCGGTTCATTCTTGGACTGGTGATGCTTGCGTTGTTGTCTGTGTGCTTGCCTGTTCGAAGTAACGACTTCCAAGACGAAGATTTAAAGGCAGTGTACTTGTACCGTTTTGCATTTTTGGTGAATTGGCGAGATATGCAGCCAGCAGACGGTCGTTACGATTTCTGCGTCTATGGCGACAGCAGTGTGAGCCGTCGGCTTCAAGACATTGCAAACTCAAAACCTGAACAAGTGCAATATCACAACATAAAAGTCAGTGGTTCTTCTCAAGAACCTTGCCAAATCATTTACACCCCCGAGCGTGCCAAAGAACACATACGCACACTGCATAATCAATATCCCGATGCGTTGATTGTGGGTGAAGGTAAACGGTTCTCTAAGGCGGGTGGCATGATTTCGTTTATTAAAGTGAACAACCGCGTCAAATTACTCATTAATAGAAAGAATATTCAGGGTATGCCCTTTACTTTGCGCTCGCAGCTACTATCCATCGCCGTTATAGACGGGGAGGAGGAAATATGAATCGTCGCTGGATTAACAGCCTTCCTCTTCGCGTAAAACTTATCATGCCGATCTGGCTCTTGCTGACGCTTGGCATTGCCGTTGTTGGGCTTGCAGTGACGCACATTGTGAGTAAGAACCTCGATCAAAGCTTACTGAGTCGAACAGAAATCATGGCGAACGGTGCTGCGAGTAACTTAACGGCGGCACTGGCGTTTGAAGACAGGGCTACGGGTAGAGAACAGCTCGCAGCCTTGAGTTATGATCCTGATTTGATGGCAGCCCGCGTAACCCGTGTTGATGGCTCAGAATTTGCGAACTTGATGCGCCTGCCTGATGATTGCTTCACCATGGGCGCAGGGATCATATGCTCGAAAACCCCATTCACCAAAGTCTCGCGTTCCATTTCATTGGGAACGGATGTGCTTGGTCACATCGATTTGTTTATGTCACGCAGCGCCATCGTGAACGAACGAAATAGGCTGATCTTGTTCCTTGCTCTTGGAACGGTATTGTTGTCTCTGTTTTCTTGGATGTTCGCGCAGTTATTACACCGTATAGTCTCTTACCCACTGGCTTCTCTTCACCGCTCAATGTCGAACATGATCCGATTGGGTATTCATGGTCACACGATCCCGATTTATCACAACGACGAACTCGGTCGCCTCACGGATTGTTTCAACGATTTGGTGAGTAGCCTTGAGGCGCGTGATAAGCAATTAAACGCGACGTTTAAACAGCTGGAAGAAAAGAATAGCTATATCAATCAGGTATTGGACACCATGGATCAGGGTGTCATGGTTATCGCACCGGGCGATCTGGTCACGTATTACAACCCTGCGGCCGCTGCACATTTGGCGCAGCTAGGCTGTGACCCAAATGACTTGGGGCAACTTCTGCAAATTTTGGAACCTTCGTCAGTGATGCATCAAGTCTCAAATGCCATTGATGCGCATCAGCCGCTGACAGGACTGGAATTGCACCACCGCCACACGAACAGATTGTTCCGTGTAAGCACACACCCAATGGCGACCGCGAAGCACTCTTTGCTGCAATTTGAAGACATCACTCAGCAACATGTTGCGGAACAACGCCGTAAAATGGCGGAGTACATCTTTGACCAGAGCAAAGATGCCACCTTGGTACTGTCCCGAACGTTAGTCATTGAAGCGCAAAATGCGGCGTGTATTCGTCTGTTTGGTCAACATCGTCATTGGTCAGAATTGAGCGTGGATCAACATTTACGCTTTGGACGCCCTGAAGTGAAAGCGCTGTTGTCTAATGGTAGTCATCAGTGGCAAACCCATATGCTCTCTGCATTAGGCACCAGTTTGCCGTGCCAAATTTCAGTGCGCACACTGACAAATCGCCAAGGGAAAACCGAAGCCTTTGTGGTGTCCATTATCGATCAATCAGCGGCGATGGAAATTAAACGCCTCAACCATTTGGCAAACCATGACCCACTCACTGGCCTTGCAAACCGTGTAAGGGCACAGAAGCAATTGCTCCGTAGCCATGATATGGGCTGGGATGTGCACGTGCTGTTCGTTGACCTTGATGGCTTCAAAATGGTGAACGACCAATTTGGTCACCGAGTCGGTGACGAGTTGCTGAAAGTGGTCGCAAGACGATTATTGGCCAGCGTGGCTCAATCCGATATGGTGGCACGCCTCTCTGGGGATGAGTTCTTATTGATCATCAATAATGCTGCCGAGATTGAACCTGTCGCTGAGCGTGTTCTTCATAAATTAAGTCAGAGCATCATCATTGACGGCGCAAGGCCTCAAATCAGTGCGAGTATTGGTATCCGTCATTGGCGAGCGGGAGAGAGCGGTACGTTTAACGCGATCATCGAACAAGCGGATAAGGCCATGTACGCGGCGAAAGAAGCGGGTAAAAATCGCTATGCGATGGCGACTGAGGGAAGCCAAGAAAGCTCCGTATCCTAACTGCCTTAAAACACGGCCGTGGAAAACGTCAAAGGTAGAAACGTCAAAGGTAGAAACGCCATAGATTGCGCACAAACGAAGCGGCAATCGATGGCGTTTTATTTTGTGTTTTCGTTAACCTATACCCAAACAACCTCAAGACACTTTGAATCCTGAATCCTGAGATTATTTGGGTATAGTGTCAGAGAATCTTACTGGCTATTTTCTGGCAACGTGTAGTGACGCTACTCTCGTTTGACTTTGTAAATGCGGATTGAGATAGCCAAGAAATATCCCATTCTGATGATTTTGTGCGCATCAATCCTTTACGTAAAATAGGCACAAGTGGCTTTGACATGTCATTATTTGCTTTCACATCAAAGTCGATATTATTCTCCACCAATTTCCCGTCTTCTAATTTCCATTTTCCATGTGCAGACACATTAAAAGAATATGCATCCATTGGCTTAGGGTTTTGAATTATCGAGATGGCTTGGGTATCTAAACCGCCATCACTGAGGTAGGTAATGTCTGCGTTAAACGCTGTTTTTTGGCTGGATGAGGATACAGTGGTGCATTGCCATGATCCCAGTATTTTTTCTTTTATATCAATGTATTGAAGATTACTACTGGCCAGTTGCTGTTGTGTGTTGTCAGTCGATGCGCAGCCTGAAACTGCCGCGCAAATCATGAGCGGTATGAGTCCCTTCACGATACTGTGTCCCTTTTTGTCTAACCATTCATAATAAATAGCGGTGCGAGGCACGGCCACTAATAGGGGAAATAATAAAACTGGATGATTCGGTATTACTGTTATTTTTATATGTCTTAATAGTCATCAATTGCCTAATTTAGTAATCAATGAATAGGCAGTGTTAAATGCCATGGCAAACCCGTATATTCTATTTATTGTTTATCGAGTGTTGCGAGAAAAATAATATCTTGGTTTCACATTGCAGAGTGTCAACAGGATGAGATTGCCGAAGATATTCCGCGACAGGTGTGTTAGGCATCACAGAAATGAATTGAAAATCGAAAGAGTGCGTAATCTCGCATCACATGCAAACTGTTTTCCCCCTGTTTATTGCTGACTAGAAAGCGATCGAGATGAAAGCGATAAGGCACGTTTTTAACGAGGGTGATTTTGCGAGGGAAGACATCGCAGGCAGTGAAACTGTCTCGTTAAACGGTTAATCAAGTTTTTGTTAATCCATACTTTGTGAATCTATGCTGTGCGAATCAAAGCTTCGTGGATGCCGTCATTGGGATTACAATGCGCCGGAATTTTTATTACCCCGCAAAACCGCCTTCCTGCGAGTATGCTTTCAGACGGACACCTTCTTGAAACTCAGTAAAAGATTGACGCAAATCGATGCGATGGTTGCATCAGGCTATGACCATGTGTGGGACTGCTGCTGTGACCACGGTTTTCTCGGTTCAGCCTTGCTTGCCCGCAGTGCCGCACCGCATATCCATTTTGTCGATATAGTTCCCGCACTCATGGACACGGTGAACCAGAAGCTACAGCGGTACTTTGTGCATGCCACTTCCGCATGGACCACGCACTGCATCGACGTCGCAGCACTGCCTTTATCGCAATATCAAGGTAAGCACTTAGTGATCATTGCTGGGGTTGGCGGTGATCTTATGGTGACGTTTATCTCAGCCATTCGCCGCCGTTATCCAACGCTGGAATTGGACTTTTTGCTTTGCCCTGTGCGCCACCAGTTTTCATTACGTGAGCACCTTATCTCGCTCGAATTCTCCATGCTGCACGAGGCGTTAGTCGAGGAGAATAAGCGGCTTTATGAGGTGTTATTGGTTTCTACAGCGAGTGATGCTGGTTTCTCTGTTCATCCCGTCGGCGAGCGCTTTTGGCAAACGCAAACACCAGAGCAATCCAAAATTGCGTTGCATTATCTCAGTAACACGCTGAACCATTACCGCCGTCTGCAACAAAGCCAGCAAGAATCCGTTTCTCATATTGTTGAGGCGTACCAAGCGGTTAAGTTGCACGGCCTCTTTAGACGTTAGGAAAGACGAAGAAGTAAAAACCACCGTAGAAAAAGATAAACAAGATGGACGCGAAGAGCCCTGCGAAGAAATGCGATTTGTTGTCGTAATAGTCGATGAACCCACCTGCAAACAGCACGCGCTTGGTGGTGAACGCGTAAATCACGTTCGCGAATGACACGATAGTGGCGATGAGAAAAACGATGTCCATAAATGCATAACCAGTCTGTGAAAAGATGTGATTCTACGTGAACGGTTCTCGACCATAAGATTTGCTCTTCCTCGCGAAAAACTTTCATCGATAGTGTTCACATTTCTGTGTTAGCTTCGCGGAATAACAAAACAAAAAACACGGAGGAGTCGACATGACGTTGGAAGGGGCGGTGACGTTCACCATTGCGATATTCATTTTTGTTATCACGCCTGGACCTGGCATTTTTGCGTTAGTGGCTCGAGCCATGACGCGAGGTGCAAAAGACTGCTGGGCGTTGGCGTCTGGTATGGTGCTCAGCGATTTGGTGTACCTTATCTTGGCCTGTTTTGGTCTGGCGACCATCGCGGAAAATTATGCCACCTTGTTTGTGGTTATTCGTTATGTGGGTGCGGCGTACCTTATCTACTTGGGTTACAAAATGTTTGTCGCCTTGCCGCAAGCGCAAGACTTGGCAGATCAATCAGAGACCAAGCACTCAGGCCATGTGGCGGCCTTTATACAGGGCTTTTTGATTTCGGCATCAAACCCTAAAGTGATTTTGTTTTATATCGCATTTTTGCCAACCTTCATGGATTTAACGGTATTGAGCTTAGGCGATGTTGCATTGGCGGTTGTGCTGGCGTGTTTTGCTTTGATGAGTGGTGCGATGCTGATGGCATTTGGCGCGGCGCGTATGGCTCGCATGCTGAAAACGGAAGCTGCACAGCGCAAACTGAACCGTTGTGCAGGTTCTGTCATGATTGGTGCAGGCGCGTATTTGGCCGTGAGCCGATAAAGGCTTAAAACGGCTTTCTGAAGCGCTATTTTCAAACAACAAAAAAGCAGCCGACATGGCTGTTTTTTTATACCTGTTGCAGCGAGTTTTGCCACACCGTCTAAGCGATACTGGCTCGTTCGCTATACCTTGCGGCAAAGGTTTGTGCCAGCGAAGACACCACAGATGCAGACAACAATGGGTGAGCGCGCGTTGCCGTCACTAACACAATATCAATGGCGGGTAACGGCGGAAGATTCACATGGGTGATCACGTTGAGATCGTCTGGCACGCTATTGGATGCCATGGCGGAGATCGCAACGTTACTTCTAACCAAACCTTTCAACGTGGAAGCGCTGGTGGTGAAGGCATATAAGTCCACATCAATGCCAAATTTCCCCAGTCCATCCAAAGCGGTAGTGTGAAATTTACAATTCTTATCAAACAAGGCAAGGGGGAGCGGGCGACGAAGCGGAAGCTGTTTATCGCTGCCCATTATCCACACACCTTGGTCGTGCTGCAGCAACCAACCTTCATCGGAATCAGGGGCGCGCGTTACCACGACCACGTCGAGTTCTCCGCTGTCTAAACGTTGTCGAATACGCGTGCTGGATGCGCATAAAACATCAAAAGTAATGTGTCCATTTACGTGTGCCCGAAGTGATTCAAGAAGCCGTGGTAGCAGGCTTTCCGCATAATCATCAGGACAACCAATGCGGATAGGGCGAGAGGCATCTTCCTGTTTAAACGCGATCAAGGCTTCATCATGCCCAGCAACAAGGCGTCTTGCGTGGCTCACTAGACGTTGCCCCGACAAACTCAAACTGAGGGGGCGTTTATCGCGATTAAAC
Organism: Enterovibrio norvegicus DSM 15893; assembly: GCF_900115495.1. GTDB lineage: Bacteria > Pseudomonadota > Gammaproteobacteria > Enterobacterales > Vibrionaceae > Enterovibrio > Enterovibrio norvegicus. The sequence goes on from NZ_FOWR01000001.1 coordinate 56,350, forward strand.
AGCGTGCTACCCAATTCTTCTTCAAGCCGTTTAATCTGCATACTAATGGCAGATTGCGTGCGATGAATTTGTGCCGCTGCACGCGTGAAGCTGCCAGTATCGACAATGGCGAGGAAGCTTCTGAGTGAGTCGATGTCCATGACTGATTTTTCCTTACATCACAAAAGCGAATACTTAGTATCAATACTTTGCGTTAGAAACCTAACGGCTTGCTCAGCATACTGGTTTCATCAACGTAAATGCAAAGGAGTGCAAAGTGAAATTATTTATTGCAAACAAAAACTATTCGACGTGGTCATTGCGTGGTTGGCTGGTACTTCGCGGTTTCGACATTGATTTTGAAGAAATTGAGCTGTCGCTTTTCACTGATGAGTTCTACGACGAACTGAAAAAATACAGCGGTGCGGCGAAGGTGCCAATGCTGGTGGACAATGGTGTTCCGGTCTGGGAATCACTTGCTATTTGCGAATACGTGAACGAGCAATATTTGCAAGGAAAAGGCTGGCCAGAAAATGCTGCTGACCGCGCAAAAGCCCGTGCTATCTCCTCTGAAATGCACGCAGGTTTTGGTGGGGTTCGCAGTGAAATGCCAATGAACATTCGTGGTCGCCGCAAAATCACGCCCTCTGAAACGTGCCTAAAAGATGTGCAGCGCATTGACGATATTTGGGCAGAGCAAATGGAGGCGTTTGCGGATAAAGGCGGCTATCTGTTTGGCGAATTTTCCATTGCGGACGCCATGTATGCACCCATTGCACTGCGTTTCCTCACTTACGGCGTTCAACTGTCCGAGAAGGCCCAAATCTATGCGGATAACATTCTTGCAAATGCGGCGGTTCAGCAGTGGGTGGAAGAATCTAAGCAAGACTTGAGCGTGGTGCCGGAAGACGAAGCGGGCATCGAAATCAATGCGTATGCTTAGCGTCTCGACGACAAGCGTGAAACGGACCGAGTAATAACACCCTCTCAATCCTATCGATTTACCATACCTTTGACGGGCGTAAGCCCGTCTTTTTTTGCCCCAAACCGTCAGTTTGTCACCAAATCGGCCATTTCTTTGATGTAACCCATCTAATCGGTTTTTCACTTCCGTTTAAGGTGTGGCTTCATCCCGCAGAAAAGAAGTCGCACACCGATGACAAACATTAATCAAGAAAGACTGGTAGAGCATTTTATTGAGCTGGTGAAAATTGACAGCGAGTCAGGTAACGAGAAAGCCGTTGCCGAAGTGCTTGCGGAACAACTGGGCCAAATGGGCTTTGAAGTGACTAAGCTTCCTGTCCCAGACACCATTTCAAATGGCTTTAACATCTACGCGAAACTGCAAGGCGAGCGAGAAGGCAGCATTGTTTTCAGCAGCCATATGGATACGGTAACACCGGGTATCGGTATCGAGCCAATCATTGAAGACGGCATTATCCGCTCTAAAGGCAACACCATTTTGGGTGGCGATGATAAATCGGGCATCGCAGCGGTGATGGAAGCGGTTCGCACCATCAAGGCGAATGGCGAAGCGCACAAGACCATTGAAGTCGCGTTCACCGTGTATGAAGAGCTTGGTCTTGAAGGCGCGAAGCACTTTGACATGAGCAAGATTGAGTCGAACCAAGCGATCGTGCTTGATTCAGGCGGCAACATTGGCACCATCATTACCACGGCTCCAGGTCAGCAGAGTCTGAAAGTGACTATCAAAGGTAAGCCTGCGCACGCAGGTCTGGCACCTGAAACAGGCATTAACGCGCTGACCGTAGCCGCTGATGCGATCAGCAACATGACGCTAAGCCGTATTGACCATGAAACCACCGCAAACATTGGCGTAGTGCGTGGCGGGCAAGCGACGAACATCGTGATGCCTGAGCTATACATTGAAGCGGAAGCGCGTTCACTGGACGACGAAAAGCTGGCGAAGCAAGTGGCGCACATGGTGTCAACGTTTGAAGCCGCGGCTGAAAAACACGGTGCCGAGATCGAAATCGAGTCTACCCGTTCTTACAATGCTTACCGCATCGCGGATGATAACCCTCATGTTGTCGCGATTAAAGCCGCATTCGAAGCCATAGGCATTGAACCAATGACCAAGCCAACGGGCGGCGGTTCTGATGCGAACGTCTTTAACGAGAAAGGCCTCACCACGGTTAACTTGTCTACCGGTATGTCAAAAGTTCACACCACTGATGAGTTCATCGCGATTGCTGATATGGTGTCTGTGACTGAATTTATTCGTTCATACCTGACGCGTTAATTTCAATCATACGATTTTTCAAAGCATCAAATGCCGCCTACATGGGCGGTATTTTTTTATCCAAGCACCTTGTATGAAAACCTGCTTCTAGGGAAACCAGACACTTAGGCTATGTTCTATGCAAATGGAAACAGCAACGTATGCCAACAGTACCGCCATCACCCGAGTGAAATACGCAAAGTAACGGGGGTGTTCGATTTGCCGTCCAAGCGCTCCGCCAATGAGTGAGTAGGAAAGGGGCGCACCAAAGGCCAATATCGACAGGGCGGTTGACCACAACCCCCCAGCCATGCCTCTGATTTTGCCAGTCGTGACAAAAAGCGCATCGTGACAGTGAAGGACGTATCGCTTTTAGGTGTAGCAGCTGCGAGTTGGTGTGATACTAAACGGTTGGTTCGATATAAACCGATGAGTGACATCCGCAGACAGACGGAAAAACAGACAAAAAAGAGGCAGCGTCTTTAGACACTGCCCCTATTAAACAATCATTTCTTAGTGCTTAGGCCGTATTAAAAACCGCCGCCACTTTCAGGATAACCAAATGTTGAACCGCAGTGGTCACATTGTTGGTAAGAAGATCCAAGCATCACATCGATGGAGTTCGATATTACGATGGTTGCGCGGTGGAAAAGCGTGCTGTTTGCGTCCGCTTTCAGTGGCTCTAGGTCGATACGTTGGTGCGAAGTCATACACGCACACTCGTTACAAAATAGTTTGTTTTCTTGGTCTGCCATGTCGCCTTCCTTGGTTCGGTGAACAGATTCGGATGACTTCACCCTACGTAGCGTGACGCTGAAAAATAGGCCAACGCCCTATATTTGAGACTCATATCACTGTATCTGACGATGACTGCTGACGATTTGAACACCACGAACAGAAATGTTTACGAAGACGTTGAATGCTGGACGCTCTCTTGTTTTGCGATCTTCTTTCGTACATTGATGGCGCAGCCTTTGTCATTCACTGGGCCTGATACCGCTAAAAATAGGGGAGGGGTAGCTGTATCTGGAGACAGCAAACCTTCGACGCTATATTTCAATCTTGCCGTATATGCATGAGCTGTGAGCATTGAATTTATTGGTTCTCCGTCTAGGAAGTATTGGATGTCATTCTTATTAAGGTACTGTGCGAGTAGCATGTTATCGCTCGCGTCCTTACCCAAAATATTAACCAATATTTCCTGGTGGCATTGGGCTCGTGAGAGCACATACACATAGCTGCTGTTATTGGTGTTTAATGCTGCTTTTAGATCAAGTGTCCAGCCTGAACTTGCTACGGTCTCTAAGAAGTGTGTCTCTGTTTTTTCATGTTGCGTGATAGAGGCAGTGCTCGTATAGCGAGCCACCTTTTGACCAAGACTCACTGTGGCGATGAGGATGAACAGGAAAATACAAACGAAGTGGGTTCGCATCATGTTATGCCTCCCTAGCAGCATTTATTGGCGTTTTTTTGTCACTGAACAGCAAAGCAGATGCGGCAATTAGGGTGAGCAATACATTGTAAACTTCGAGCCCGACACCTTCATGGACAACCAGGTAAATGTCGTAACTTATTGCCATTATGCCGATGCGCACGATGTTCAGTGACATCAATAGAACAATGATGGCGATTGGCCAAAGTGGGCGAATGGACTGTCCGCCTTTCAAAAAGAACAAAGACACCCATCCCAGCATGACGAAAGCAACATTGGAAAAACATGAACAGCCAATGCCGATGGAAAGATCATGGTTTCCGGTAAAAAGAAGGTGATTTCCGTTGATAATGAGCCCGTCATAAAGTAGCGAAAGCGCAGACCCAATGAGCCAAGTCTCAGCATCTAGTATTGAAGATGATGTGATTTTGAAAAGACAGGATTTCCAGATAAAACTGCCAGCAATCATCAGCCATAGAAGGTGCTGCGGTTTGGCTTGTTGACAGAAGTAGATGCGCCATACTGATGCAAACGCTAAACCGACCCATGCCACCAAGGTGCTAGGAATCAGACAAGCAAGTGAGAGAACGAGACAGGGAACGATAACATTATCTGGGTTGTGGCTGTCTTTCCCCCGCTTCCAGTGAAGACACATAATGGTAAACAACGAGACAATCAAGACGGCGGGGAGGGGGTCGTTGGATTCTCCGTTAACCCAAAGAATGAGATTGTAAGAGAGCCCATTCGCGACCGTTAGCAAGGCCAAAAAAACATAAACGGTTTCGGTAAAGAAAAGGGTTTTGCCATTGCGATTCTGGGCTTTCATTCTTATCACCGTCAGGTCTGTTTAGAGACTAGGCCGCTGTGTTATCAGCATGTGAAACCTTGGCTTTTCTGCGCTGTAATACAAAGCCAACTGCGCCTGCAAGAAGTAATACACCCGAACTAATAGCACTTGCGCCAAAATCGCCCATTGGAGCACTAGAACTTGAGGCACAGTGTGGATTACCGACATGTTTACCGTTTCCACAAACGGCATCAGGCACTGCATAGGCCGCTGTCGAACACGCCAGTAAAGTGACAAAACCAAGGGCTCGATAATATGTTTTCATTGTGATCTCCTAAATGTGATGTGCGTAGCTGTCTGGTTTCAAAATGAAATTAAATTTGAAGAGAGATTTTCAATTTGCACTTATCCAAGGGTGAATTGCGTAAAATTGCTCTTATCCATTGATACAATTCAAGCGCTGTGCCAATAAAAGGTGTTGTATGTTTTTTTTAATTAAACTGTGAAAATAGATGGACGGTGAGGAAGGGCCGAAGCGCAACCTGAGAAGAGAGAAGAGAGAAGAGAGAAGAGAGAAGAGAGAAGAGAGAAGAGAGAAGAGAGAAGAGAGAAGAGAGAGTATGGGAATGAGGAAACAAGAAAAAGGCCTGAAGATACAGGCCTTTCAGCATACATTACTGTCTCAGGTTAATCGACGCTGATGAGTATGCGACTCTCTTCCAACATGGTTGAGATAACGTCGGAGCCGGATGATGTTCCCGCCATTCCAAGGTTTTCTGCCAGCTCAGACACCGAGGTGTTACTGAACACGATTTGCTGGTCGATCACGTCGCCATCTGTTGAGATAGAAAGAATGGCTTCGTTTTCGTCGTTGTCTTCGAGAGATACAAGATAGTCACCAATACTTTCATTCTGGATGCCATCAAGGACATCGGTGAAATCCAGCACATCCATTGATGGCGAGTAATCTGTGATGGTGTCGATAGTCAATGGCGCTGCATCACCCTGAAGGAAAGCAAAAGTATCTGAACCTTCGCCACCAGTGAGAGTGTCAGACCCTGCACCACCAACGATGAGGTCACTGCCCAAACCACCATCGATGTCATCATCACCCAGGCTACCGTAGAGGCCGTCGTTGCCTTCTTCGCCACGAATGACGTTATTGTCTTCGTCGCCAACGAGCAGGTTATTGCCTTCAGTGCCGAGAAGCTCATTATCATCTACCAGCGCTTGAAGGTCTTTATCGACATCTTCGCCAGCTTTAATGTCTAGTGTGCTGTCTGCGTGCTCACCAAGATCGTTCACTAAGACGAGGTCAAAATGCTCAACTTGATCGTCCGCAATCGCATCATCGATCAAATGATAAGCGTATTCACCTTCTGCGTGACGTGGGTCGTCGCGTCCAAAGATGGTGAGTTCACCTTTGTCGGTTTCGATCACCACGGTTGATTCCGGCATTTCGTAAACGGTGCCATCAATGTTGATAGACTCGATGTGCCAATGGCCAATCATGTCCGCTTCAGAGAGTAGGGCCCCCGTCGCAAGGAAGTTGTCGTCTACTTGTGAAACAATGGCATGTTCTTCAAAAGAGAGCGCACCTGATTGGGCAATCAAATCGTTGAAGTCTTCTTCTGACACAAAATCAAAGTTGCTTTCATCAAGATCATCCACTGCGACATCAACTAAGCGCAGCGTATTGCTGCCCAATGTAATCAAGGTGTCTAACCCATCTTGCGTGAGTGTCAACCCCGCAAGCGTGAAAGCACCGACTGATCGAGGCAACGAGATTTTATCATCGCGGACGCTGAAGTCTGCAACGGTGTCATTCCCTTTACCATCGAACAGCACCACATTATTGCCGCTGCCTAGGGTAATGGTGTTGTTACCTTCACCACCGTAAACCACGTCGCTGCCGCTGCTGCCGTAAAGGTTATCGTTACCTTTGCCACCAACCATAATGTCATCACCGCTGCCGCCGTTCAGGTCATCATCGCCTAAGCCGCCGGATAGAATGTCATTATCGTTACCGCCATAAAGGGTATCGTTGCCGTCACCACCGTTGATAGAGTCATTGCCGTTGCTGCCGTACAGGGTGTCTGCGCCGTCGCCACCATTGACGATATCGTTACCAACGCCGCCGTATATCAAATCATCACCTAGACCGCCGTCTAAGTTGTCATTACCGATGTCGCCCCAAAGGCTATCGTTGCCTTGTCCGCCTATTTGCGTGTCATTGCCGATACCGCCATAAAGCAGGTCATCGCCTCTGCCCCCCATGAGAAGGTCATTATCTTCTGCGCCGTAGAGTGCGTCATTTCCATCGTTACCGTGAAGAACGTCATCACCAGTGCCGCCTTGTAATTCATCTGCACCGAGACCGCCATTGAGGGTGTCGTTGCCTTCATCACCATGAATCAAGTCAGCACCTCGGCCACCATTTAAGGTATCTTGGCCAGTGCCACCTTTGAGTTCATCATTGCCACGACCGCCATAGAGCATGTCGTCACCTGCGTCACCTTTGACGTAATCACTGCCTTTACCGCCGCGCACAACGTCGTTGTCATCGCCGCCAAATAAACGGTCGTTGCCTATGCCACCATGGAGCGTATCTTCGCCCGATGCGCCATATACTTCGTCGTTACCTCTGCCACCGTTAAGAGTGTCATCACCGGTGCCGCCTTGTAATTCATCGTTACCCCGGCCACCTAACAGTGTATCGTCGCCCGCATCGCCGTGGAGAACATCGGCGCCTCTTCCACCGTTGAGAACGTCGTTACCGATACCGCCATCGAGGTTGTCATTCCCTTTGCCGCCAAAGAGTGTGTCGTCACCTTCCTCGCCTTTGAGCAGGTCGTTGCCTAAGCCACCGTTGAGCGTATCTTGGCCTGTACCACCTTTCAGTTCATCACTGCCGCGACCGCCGTAGAGCATGTCGTCGCCCGCATCGCCTTTCACATAGTCATTGCCTTTCCCGCCATGAACGACGTCGTTATCGTCGCCGCCAAACAGACGGTCAGCACCAAGGCCACCTTTTAAGTTATCTTCGCCTGCGGCGCCATAAAGCTCATCGTTTCCTCGGTTACCTTTCAACGTGTCATTGCCAACACCGCCTTGAAGCTCATCAGCACCTAAGCCGCCAAGCAAGGTATCATCGCCTTCATCACCGTGAAGGATGTCAGCGCCTTTTCCACCATTGAGCACGTCGTTACCGATACCACCGTCGAGGTTATCGTTCCCTTTACCGCCGAGTAGGGTGTCGTCACCTTCCTCACCTTTAAGCAGGTCGTTGCCCAGGCCACCGTTGAGCGTATCTTGGCCTGTACCACCTTTTAGTTCATCGCTGCCGCGACCGCCGTAAAGCATGTCATCGCCCGCATCGCCTTTGAGGTAATCATTGCCTTTACCGCCTTTCACAACATCGTTGTCATCACCACCAAACAAACGGTCAGCGCCGATGCCGCCATTAAGGATGTCTTCACCTGAGCCGCCGTAGAGTGAGTCTTGGCCTTGATTGCCATGCAGAATATCGTTGCCATCGCCGCCTTGTAGTTCATCAGCGCCACGACCGCCGTTGAGGGTATCTTGGCCTTCTTCACCGCGAAGCAAATCAGCACCACGTCCACCGTTTAGGGTGTCATTACCGTCGCTGCCACGAAGCTCATCATTACCGCGTCCGCCGAAGAGTGTGTCATCCCCGTCGTCGCCTTTGACATAATCATCGCCTTGACCGCCATGGAGAACATCGTTGTCGTCACCGCCGTAAAGTCGGTCTGCGCCTCGGCCGCCGTGCAGGCTGTCTTCCCCTTCTGCGCCATAAAGCATGTCGCTGCCTTGGTTACCTCGCAGCACATCGTCCCCGAGGCCGCCTTGCAATTCATCTGCGCCGCGTCCGCCTTTAAGGAGATCATCGCCTTCATTGCCGTGGAGTTCATCGTTCCCTTTACCGCCGTGCAGAATATCGTTACCGGTACCCCCGTTGAGGTCATCAGCACCTCGGCCACCGAACAGGCGATCATCACCGGATTCACCAAAGATTTTGTCATCACCTTGGTTTCCGTAGAGGGTGTCGGCATGGCCAGTAAACTCGTAGACAACGCCGTCGATTTCCACGGTTTCGTAGACTTCAGCCAGCGAAACTTGGTCAATCAGCGCGCCGTAGCTGTCTGATTGTCCCTCGCCTTTGAACGTGACGGTGAGGCTTTCTGTGCCTTCAGGCACAACAAATAAGGCTTCAAAAGAATGGAAGCTTTCATTTGATTGGGTGTTATCGAAAAATTGGGAATAAAGGACATTGCCTTCATTGTCTTCTACTTCAACCGAGAATTGGCTTGTCTCTGTGTTGCCACCGCGATAGCGGTTCGCGTAATCAAAGCTCAAAGAAAGGGGGGAGGTTGAATCTGCAGAAATGCCCGATACATCAACGGTTTGTTGAACGGTCGCATTCGCCGTCGAATCCAGCTCCATCACAGTGTTTGATGTGCTGTTTTGTGGGCCACCACCAAAGCTGCCTTGTTGGAATTCCATGCGAACGTTGTCTGGTGTGCTCCAGCCTTCCACTTGATCGTCTTGAAAGAGCCCCCAGCGGTTGCCTGCATCATTACCCCACGCTTCAAACTCGCCGTTTGTCAGCGTGCTTTCGCCGCGTGTTGCGTTGTCGCCGTCATCGCCAAAGATCACGTCGTCGCCACGACCGCCGCGGATGGTGTCATTGTCGCTATTACTGTCGTCAATGACGGGGTTTTGTGTGACATTGAGATCGAACGTAACATCGTTGTAGTTTGCGTCTCCCAAATCCCACAGGTCTTCCCAACGAGAGCGGGTACCATCAAAGTTCTCGTGGTCCTCGCCGTCACCATTGGCGTTATCGTCAGAGACATAAACATCCAGTGATGACCCGTTTTGAGTGACGGTTGGGCGGGCGAGGCTTAAGTCAAGTTCGACATCACCCACTTCAAATCCGTTATTCCCACCGTTTGGCACCAAGAAAAATCCAAGGGTTTCTGCGCCAGAGGGCGAAATATTTATATCAATATTGTCTGCAGTTTTTGCGTTGGTAATGAGTACCTGCGCTTCAGTGACATTGCCATCACCATCTAGCAGGTAGTAACCCATGCTGTTTTTGTACCCTGCGACGCTTTCTACATCGGAGATGGAGATGTTTACGTCCCCATCACCTTGAAGCGTGAACAAGCTACTGTTTGTTTGGTGACCCAGTTCTATCGGATCTGCATCAATGTTGTTTGAACTAGGCGCGCTGTCCGGTTCACCTGCATTCCCGTAGAGGCGATCATCACCTTGGCCACCATTGATAATGTCGTCACCGGCGTCTCCTTTGAGGGTATCTTCCCCTTTACCGCCGACGATTTTGTCTCTTTGTTGTGTGCCATCCAATGCATCATCGCCGGAAGTGCCTTGAATGACATTATCGAAGGCAGGCGGTGCTTCTTGTTGTGGAATCTCGGGCTCCACAGCTTCAGTGGGGTCTACTGCGTCTTGAACTGGCGCGTCATCTTCCGGCGGCGCTTGATTGAGCGCAGCGATAGAAACGGGCTCTTCTTCAACAACGGTAGGTTCTGCATTATTGTCATTCTGATCATCATTATTCACTGCTGCGCGACGAGAAGGTGAGAAGGCATCAAAGCGGGTAGTTACCAGTGAATTGAATTGATTCGCAGAAAGACTAAAATCGGGATTGAGATCGTTGATGTCGTTGAAAAGAGACTCGAGAAGGGATTCCTGTTCTTCATCAACATCGTCTTCTTCATTACCGAAGCCAGCAAAGAAGGTCGATTGACTAACAGGTTGCCCTGCTGCTGGATCGCTTCCGTCTAGGCTAGTAGGGTCTTCGCCATTTGCAATGGCTTCAACAATACCTTCAACACCCTCGGGCAATTGAAGTTCCTTGTCTTCACCGTTTTCATCGATGAAAACCACTTCACCGTTGAGGGCAACAGAACTGTCTGATGTGTCAACGAATGTGGTTTTACCTTGTTGAGAAGTTAACAGATCTCCACGACCAATTTGATCGCCAGCTACTATCTCTTGCGTGCCACCATCTGGCGATACCGCAAAAGCTTGCCCCTGTACCTGAGTAACTAAAAGCTTCTCATCCATACTTTTTACCTTCTTCTCGTTTCCCTAGTGCTCAAAAAGCGCACAGTGCTTCAACGTAAAAAGTAGGCTTAAGATACGAGTGACTCAAATATAAAATTAACGTCTTATAAGTGAGAATTTAAAATGGAGCAATTTATCGGTTTTGGAGGGTAAATTAATTGAACTCTTACAACATGTTAATATTATTTTTGGCTGGGACGGAAAATAAATGGCATAACCAACGGTAAATCCACAAAACACAGTCATTAAAAAAAAGTGTAAAAAATTAGACAAAAATGATATTTTACTATGCAATCAGTGGCATTGATGTGTGATGGTGCTGTGGTGTGTTTCACTGTTACTTTCATCGCATTTAATCAAATCGAAATACGAGGCTAAAACGTGGTGTGCTGAAATATTTATTTAGCCTAAGGATAAGGAGTATGCCATGCGCTCAGAGGTTGAAGCGATCATTCAAATGAGGGAAGAGCACGTTACCTCTGTGAATGTTAATACAAATAAGAGCGTGATTGAGCGATTCTCTTTTCAAGCGCCTTCACTGATTGATAATGCAGCAGGGGAAACCGCGAACCGCGACATTGTTGTTTACCTTCCGCCAAGTTATGAAGCATCGCCTGATTGTTTTTACCCGATTGTTTACGTCCTGCATGGCTATGATGCCTCACCTGAAAGTTGGTTTACGCAAGCTGAAGGCGTGCCAGCGCTTAATGAGATCATGGATTCGCTCATTGAGTCTGGTGAGGTGGAAGAGATGATCCTTGTGGCAGTTGACGGTACAAACTCTTTGTTCGGAAGCTGGTACTTGAATTCAGATGTATCTGGCAACGCCATGGACTACGTCGCGAGAGATCTTATCGCTGAAGTAGAGAGCCGATATCGCGCCTGTAGCGATAAACGCGCATTGTTTGGGCACTCCATGGGGGGATTTGGCGCGTTTAATATTGCCTTTCATTTTCCGAATACCTATCAAGCCATTGCTGCTCTGAGCCCCGCCGCCATGATGCTTGTTCCTCATGACTACCAAAAGCATGCAGATTTCTTTGGCGATCAAATACGTCGGTACTGCAATGACGAAGATGTAGCGTGGTTTATCATCGCCTATCTGTCGATTCTACGTGGCGTTGCCCCGAATGCAGACAATGCCCCCAGTTTTATTGCGACCAACATGAAGGACGCAATGGCGGCGCTCGAAGCCCTTGGGCTTTCACAGCTATCGAAAACTCACGCGAGAAACGTCGGTTTACTGCCGTTTTACACCGAAATAGGTACGCAAGAAGACGATGTGTTCGACATGCCTGTGTTGACACAATTTGAGCAAATGGTATCCACCATGAAAGAAAATGGTTTGAATATCACGCATACCACCTTCGAAGGCGGTCATGTTGATAAGATCACGGACCAAATCATTCGAGCGTTAACGTTTATCGGGCCATTTTTGCGATAACGCTAGGGTGTGAGCGCGTCATGAAGCGTGACGCCTGATTTCGTGTGTTGCTCTTTTTTTCAAATTTCCGTCGTCTTTTTTCTCGCTACTCCGTCTTATAAGCAAAGAAACAATAAACGCCACATGCATAGCGTGTGGCGATTTTTATTAAGTTATTGCTACATATAAGAAAAATGACAATGAAATTAAACCATGATTTGGTAGGGACGCTAGGAGGCATCCGCCGAGGTATTGAAAAGGAAACCCTTCGCACCACGAAGCGCGGCACATTAGCCCAAACCCCGCACCCTAAATCACTAGGCGCAGCGCTCACTCATCCGTTCATCACCACAGACTTTGCCGAAGCGCAGCTGGAGCTTATTACCCCGGCATTTACCGACAAACTGAAGATGTTTGAACACTTGGCGTCGCTGCATCACTTTGTGGCGACTGAATTGCCACAGGGTGAAACGCTGTGGGCGGGTAGCTTGCCGCCAGTATTGCCAAACGACGACGATATTACGATTGCACAATATGGCACCTCGAATGCCGCACAGATGAAAATGAAATACCGCCGAGGGCTGGCGAACCGTTATGGCAAACGGATGCAAACCATTTCCGGCATTCACTATAACTTTTCATTTCCAGAGGTGTTTTGGCAGCAGCTGCATGCACACGAGAACAGTGAGCAGACACTGTCTGATTTTATCTCTGAAAAGTATTTTCATATGATCCGCAATGTGATTCGCCACGGTTGGATCATTCCTTTCCTCTTTGGCGCGTCCCCCGCCGTCGATAAAAGCTATGTCCTCGGGCGCGAACATCACCTAGAGGCGATGGGGGATGACACCCTGTATTTGCCTTGGGCAACATCGCTGCGTCTAAGCAATCTTGGTTATACCAATAGCGAGCAATCAAACTATCCCCTCAATTACGACAGCAAGATGGCGTATTTGAAGGGCGTGTCTGATCTGCTTGCAATGACGAGTGATAAGTATCGCCATCTCGACGCTAGCCAGCAGTTAAACGCGTCAGTGTTGCAACTCGAAAACGAGCTTTACAGTTCGGTACGTCCGAAAGTGGTCAGTGCAGAGCTACGCCCGTTAGACGCCATGTGCCAACACGGCGTGGAATACGTTGAGCTGCGTACAGTCGACAACAACCCGTATTTGCCACTGGGCATCAACGACATGCAGAGTCATTTCCTCGATGTGTTTTTGACGCACTGTGCCGTGTCGTCAAGCCCATCGTTGACCCCGCAAGAGTTCGCCATTATTCAGCAACGTGTTGAGCAGGTTGCCACGCAGGGTAGAAAACCTGATGTACTGCTGCCAACCCTTGAGGGTGAGCAGCGTTTGGCGGACATGGGGCAGACCTTGCTGGCTTCAATGAAAGAGGTGGCTGCGCTGTTTGATACCGCGTTTAACACGCAAGCATATTCTCTCAGCGTGTCATTGGAACGCCAGAAGTTCGCTGACACCTCACTCACGCCATCCGCCATGCTGCTGGCAGACATGCGTGCGACAGGCCTTGGCTATCGCGCGCTGGTTCAGCGTTTATCCGACGGACACATGCTAACGCATACCGCGCATTCGGTGTCTGATGACACACGCGCTGAGCTGCAACAGTGGGTGGCGAAATCTTTACGCGATCAAGAGACGCTGGAAAGGGCAGACGATGTGCCATTCGATGCCTTCTTGCGCCGTAAAACCGCCATGACGTGTGATTGCTAATCCTGCGACAACTAACAGATAGATAACCCATGGAACTTATTTGGAAAATGCGCGGGTACATGAAGCTATTTACCCGCCGATACTTGATTGCGTTTGTCGCCTTGCAGACGGTGGCAATCTTAAACCTTGCACCGCCTTGGCTTATTGGACGCATTGTTGATGCGATCAGTGCCGACACCTTAACGAGGCGGTTTCTGTTCTCACACCTTGCGGGCATTCTTGTCGCAGCGATTGCGATGTATGCGCTGCGCTATGTGTGGAATAGCCAGTTGTATGGTGCAGCCGTCGAGATCTCGCGCGTGATCCGCCGCGATCTGTTCTTGCACTTCACCGCCATGTCGCCATCATTTTATGGCAAACACAGCGCGGGGGATTTGATGGCGCACGCCACCAATGATCTGAATGCAGTCGAAACCGCCGCGGGTGATGGTGTCATGACCTTGGTAGACTCGCTCATTGCGGGCTTTACCGTGATTTTCGGGATGGTGTTCTTGGTCAGCGGCCATTTAACGGCTGTCGCGTTGTTACCTTTTCCGTTACTGGTGTTTGTGACGAATCGCTACGGCGCGGGCATGCAAAAACACTTTGGTCGCGCACAACAAGCCTTCTCTCACCTCAATGAAGAAGTGCGAGAAACCGTTGCCGGTATTCGCGCCGTGCGCTCGCACGGCATCAATCAGCGCCAGCAGCAACGTTTTGGCGAAAAACTGGATGAAACCTTAGACGCAAACATTGCTGTGGCAAAAGTCGACGCGTTATTTGGCCCGACAATTCAGCTAATTTACGGCACGTCCTTTGTGATCACCTTGGCGTACGGCGGTTGGCTGATCAGCAACAACACCATCACGGTGGGGTTGTTTACCAGCTTCACCTTGTACTTGACGCAGTTGCTTGGGCCTTTTTTGCAGTTTGGTTGGCAGTTCAACGTGTTCCAACGTGGGAATACCTCGTGGAAGCGCCTTGAAGCCTTGTTTGCCCAAAAGCCGAACGTGGTGGAAGGGAATAAAACCCTGCCTTCTGGTCAAGCCGCAACACTGGCGGTCAACATTCGCGCCTTTTCTTATTCGCACACCAAGGTGTTGGAAGACATTCACTTTACCTTGCATGCTCGCGGGCTTATTGGTGTCACCGGGCCAACAGGTGGGGGCAAGAGCACGTTGATCTGCCTGATCATGCGTCAGTATGGTCTGTCTGATCCTCAATCAGAGATAACGCTTGCGGGGGTGAACACCGAGACGCTTACCTTTGATGCACTGCGTGGCAGGCTGGCATGGGTGCCACAAAAGCCGATGCTTTTTTCTGGTTCCATTGCGGAAAATATTGCCCTTGGAAAGCCAAATGCGACCCATGAAGAGATTGCATTCGCGGCAGAAATGGCGGGCATTAAGGGGGAAATTGACGCCATGAGAGAAGGTTTCAATACCCAGCTCAGCGAAAATGGCGCAAACCTATCGGGTGGTCAGAAACAACGCATTGCGCTCGCAAGAGCATTGATGACAGATGCCGACATCTTGCTGCTCGACGACCCATTTAGCGCGCTCGACATGAAAACCGAATCGCTCGTGAGGCATAACTTGCGCATGCACTTCAGCCACAAATCCATGCTGCTGGTGACACAACGTTTGCCTAACCTTCGCCATGCGGATGACATTCTCGTGTTAGAGCAGGGGAAGGTCGTTGAACGCGGCAACCACCTCGATCTTATGGCGGCAGACGGTTGGTATGCCAAGGTCTATGAGCGACAAGCACACGCGAATATTCAGTTGAAATCTCACACGGTAAACCCATTGGTTGCGGAGAAGAATCACCAAGGAGTCTGCCATGTTGAGTAAGTCCATGAAGCGATTGGTCCGCTACACTTTGCCCCACAAAGTAAGGTTCGCAGTGGCATTTTCATTCTTGCTGGTGGCAGTCACCGCAGAAATGGCCATCCCTTGGTTGGCAAAAGTCATCATTGATGAAGTGATTGTGCCGCAGCAATTTGAATGGCAGCACCTTGGCTATTTGAGCGCGGCAGTGTTGGCGCTGTATCTGGTGCAAGCGGGTTTCCAATACCTGCAATCGCTCTCGTTCAAACACAGTGCCTTACTGGTGGTGAATGACGTTAGAAAGCAATTGTTTGACCACGTACTCCGGCTGCCCATCGCGGCGTTTGATCGTTTGTCGACGGGGCGCATGGTCTCTTATGTCACCAACGACACTGAGTCATTGCGTGACCTGTTTGTTTCGACGTTTCCGACCATTGTTCAGGGCAGTTTGCGTATTATCGGTATTTTCATTGCCATTGCGTTATTGGATTGGCGTTTAGCGCTGATCAGTTTGGCGCTGATTCCTGTGTTGCTGGCAACCATGCAGATCTATCGCAAGGTTTCCACGCCAGTATTTGATGGTATTCGTGTACAGATCAGCCACATCAACAACACCATCAGTGAATCGCTGCAAGGCATGTCCTTGGTGCAGGCGTTTCGACAAGAAAATACCTTCAAGGCCAGGTTCGAAAAAGACAACGATGCATGGTTTGGGTTTCGTACCCGTTCCATCGCGGTAGATAGCCTCATGTTGCTGCCGTTTACCCGCCTTGTGGGCTCATTGACGGCACTGGGTATCGTGGCATGGTTTGGCAGCGCATCGCTGCAAACCGTGGTGGAAATCGGCACGCTTTACGCCTTCCTCAACTACATCGAACGTTTCTTCGAACCGTTCAGGCAACTGTCGATGGAGCTACGGAAAATGCAGGTCGCCTTGGTGTCATCTGCGCGTATTTTCGAAATTCTTGATGAACCTACACAACATAATCACCAAGAAAACGCACCAATCTTGCCACTTGCGCGAGATAAAGACATCGAGTTCAACGATGTTCGACTAGCGTATGAAGAGGGTGTTAATGCACTAGATGGAGTGAGTTTCGTCGCTAAAAACGGTCAGTTCACCGCCATTGTTGGCCCAAGTGGCAGCGGGAAAAGCTCGGTGGTTAACTTGCTGATGCGTTTTTATCCGCACCAAGAAGGTGAAATTCTGGTGGGTGGGCAGTCGATTGATGCATTGCCAGATGCGCAGATCCGTCGCTTGTTCGGGTTGGTGTCACAAGACCCTTATATGTTTAGCGGATCGGTTCGCGAGAACATCGATTTGTTGTCGCAAGGTGCCAATGTTGAAACGGCGGTGACTGCGGCAACTGTCGTAAATGCTTCACGGTTTATCGATCGCTTACCTGAAGGGTATGAGCATCATCCAGGTCATGGTGGTGCGTCTTTGTCGGTAGGCGAGAAACAACTTATTGCCTTAGCGAGGGTGTTTGCCCACAGCCCTGACATCTATTTGTTGGATGAAGCGACCGCAAATATTGACAGTGAAACGGAAGAGGCAGTAAAAAGCGCGCTATCGAATATTCAGCATGGACGCACGCTTATCGCAGTCGCGCATCGGTTATCAACGATTAAGAATGCCGACCAAATTTTGGTGATGAGCAAAGGGAAGATTGTTCAACGAGGTACACACGACGAGCTTGTCTCGCAGTCGGGTGAATATCGCGAGTTATACCTCGCGCAGAAAGAACAAGAAGAACATGAAACTGAAAATGCCCATCTCGGTTTGGCAACAGCATGAGGCCACGGAGAGTGCGCTTTCCAATGGCTTTCATAACGGTATTCAACAACGCACAAATGCGTGCGTGAAACGTGAAACGGTAGACATGATGAAGACATCAATACTCGAAAAGCAATGCGTTGAAGAGCAATACCTCAATACACAAACCGTTGATGAGGTCTGCGAGTGGCAAATCATGCACGGTGTTGCCATAAAAAACAGCGATGGCACCACTGCACGCCATTGCCCTTTTAGCATTGCGCCGATGACCATGAAACGTCGCGTGTTTGAGCACTTGAAAACAGTGACGCCGATGCTGACAAACCTTATCAGCAAGGTGTCAGAAGACATGCCTTTCTTGCAGTCTTCGTTGAGTAGCATGGCGAACGCTGATCCCTTCTTTGGTCGCTTGATGAAAATGCACGCGCAGATCCACGGCACAGAAGCTGCGCCTAAAACCGCGCTGCGTAAGCCTTTGCTTCTGATGCGTACCGATTTCATGGATGATCGCCAACAAGGCGCGAAAGTGATCGAGTTTAACGGCATTGCTGCAGGCATGGGGCCATTTGGCCAACGTGCCAATGAAATGCACGATTACATGCGTAGACAGTGGCCTGAGATATATCGCGATTGGGTGGAATCGCCAGCGGCTATACCTGCGGATAATGCATGTTTGGAACAACTGGCGCACGGCATTGCGACGGCAGCGCAAGACATTCGCGCAACGTATGGCACGCCAACTGGACAACAAGAACAGCGCACCTTCTTGATGGTTGTGCAGAAACACGAAGACAATGTGTACGACCAACATTTGCTGGAGGTTGCGCTGCAGCAGCGTGGTGTGCGCACCGTTCGTCGAACCTTTGACCAACTTTCGTCGCAGCTTTCGACAGGTGAAAACCAACGCCTGATCTTGAAAGACATTGGCGCGGTGGATGTGGTATACCTTCGCGCTGGCTACCAATATTCTGATTATTTCGCGCCTGAACTGCGTGAAGCCAATTGCTGTCACACCCTGAGCCAAACGCGTGTGTTCATTGAGCAGCATAACGTGGCAGTGAACGCGACAGTCGGCCAACAACTCGCCACCAGCAAGACCATGCAAATGATCCTCACCATGATGACCGCGCAAGAGTTAACGCATTGGGGATTGAGCGAAGAGAATGCCACACTGGTCAAAAGTGTATTGGCAGATATGTTGCCGATTCATGCGGAGGCGATTGCATGGTTTAATCGCGATGCTGAAAAGCGCGAGTGGGTGCTAAAGAACCAAGGCGAGGGCGGTGGTCACTGCGTGTTTGGTGACGATATTTCAGCCAAGTTAGCGACGCTGAAACCCGAAGATTATGATGCATGGGCCTTGATGCAGCGTTTGTATCCCCATGAACGTGAGCGTCCAACCGTTGCTGTGCGAAACGGTGAGCAAACGCTGGTGGACGATCTTGTCAGTGAAATTGGCCTGTTTACCGCGTATTTCGACGGGAAACCCGTCACTGACTTCGAAGGTTATGCTGGGTATTTGGTGCGCAGCAAGCCAGCAAAAGAAAATGAAGGCGGCATTCATAGCGGTAAGGGGATACTCGATTCTATTACTCTTATCGACTAGCATTCCTCTAAGTAGAGTTACCCAAGCAAATTTTCACTGAAAAGCATGTTGAGGTTGTTTGGGTTTTGAACGATAGCCGCGGAATATCGCGGCTATCGAATAATAAGAGTAAAACGATGACGATCGAAGCTGTTTGGCATGAATATCAATCAAGCGTAAAAGCCTTTCTCCACGCAAAAGTGTCGAATCCCGACGATGTTGACGACCTTCTTCAAGACATTCTTTTGAAAACCTACCTTCATCTCAACGAAGTGAAAGACAGAACCAAGGTGAAATCCTGGCTGTTCCAAATTGCCAACAATGCCATTGTCGATTTCTATCGTGAGAAAGGGCGTTCGAAGCGTATTTCTCAAGATGACTTGTGGTTTGAGCGTGAGAAAGAACAGGTGCGCGAAGATCTCGTGTCATGCTTGCTTCCGTTTATTCAAGCGCTTCCTCATGAAGATGCTGAGATGCTCACTTCCATCGAACTGAATGGACAATCTCAAAAAGCGTATGCGAAAGAACAAGGCATTAACTACTCCACCTTGAAATCTCGTCTGCAAAAAAGCCGCGAAAAAATCAATGCGCTGTTTCAGGATTGCTGTGAGCTCTCACTCGACAAAAATGGCAGTGTCATTGATTACGAAGCGCGCTCAAAAAACGGGAAGTATTGTTAGAGTCTGTTGATCTTTGGTGGCGAAGTTTTGCTTAAAATTTGCCCTTTCATAACACGTTCATTAAATGGCACGGAATGTGTTGGTATTGGCTTATGCAACCCGACCCTCTCTTTGCCTAATAACTTAATCACCTGTCTCCTATATCGGCACCCTTGCAGCGTTAATGACGCGTTTTTTTGCGTTGATATGCATAAAAATAGTGAGCGAAAACGGGTGATTAGCAGTATTGAGAAAGAAGTCAAGCGATGTTGTGTCAGGAATTCTAGGTTGGCTATAAGCCGCATTCTCGCTGCTTTTCGTCCTGAAATAGCGACATTGAACAAGCCGAGAATCTAGTCAATATTTTGCTAAATTGTAAAGATTCCCAAACTTACAAAACCTCACTATTGTTACATCGGTCATAATCAGCCTACTAATGGCATACGCGTCAATGCCAGCGTTTTTCTATAACAGGAAGAGGCTAGACCATGCACAATCAACCGAGAACCAAAGATCTCCCTTCTTTTATCGAACAACGCCTGAATTTCTTCGTTCAAGACTTGTTTGAACCCTTTAACGACAACATTCCGTTGCCTGTGGGTCAAAAACCAAGTCGTGACGCCGTAACGATGCAAAGCAATGATTATCTTGCTTTGTCTTTGAACGATGAAATTCAGTCTGCTCACATGCAAGCTATCTCGAACAGTGATGAGAACGTCGTGATGTCGGCGGTCTTTTTACAAGATGAGGCATCTAAACCTGATCTCGAGAAACGGCTCGCCTCCTATGTTGGCATGGAAAGCTGTGTGCTTTCTCAGTCTGGCTGGGCGGCGAACATTGGCTTGCTACAGACCATTTGCGCCCCAGAAACTCCGGTGTATATCGATTTCTTCGCGCATATGTCGATGTGGGAAGGTGCGAGAATTTCCGGAGCGAAGATCCGCCCATTTATGCACAACAACGTTGCTCATCTGCGAAAGCAGATTAAGCGTCACGGTGCGGGTATTATTTTGGTGGACTCCGTTTACAGTACAATCGGCACGGTTGCACCCCTTGAAGCCATCTACGAAGTGGCAAAAGAGTTCGATTGTGCGCTGGTGGTGGATGAATCCCATTCGTTGGGTACGCACGGCCCTGAAGGTTCCGGCCTTGTTAGGGAGTTGGGGCTTGAGCAAGACGTGGATTTTATCACCACCAGTCTTGCAAAGGCATTTGCTTACCGTGCGGGTGCCATTATGGGCCCTGATAAACTGATGCAAGCGCTGCCTTTCGTGTCATTTCCAGCCATTTTTAGTTCGATGGTACTGCCACAAGAAATCGTCAGACTAGAATCTACGCTGGACGTCATTCAACGTTCTGATGATAAACGAAAGCGGCTCTTTGAAGTGGCGGAAATATTGCGTACAGGGCTGAAAAACATTGGTTTTACGGTTCGTAGTGAGTCGCAAATTATAGCACTGGAATGTGGTAGCGAAAAAAACACTGAGCGCGTGAGAGACTTTCTTGAAAACAGACATGTCTTTGGTTCTGTGTTTTGTCGACCAGCAACACCTAGGAATAAAGCCATTATTCGTTTCTCGTTAAGTGCTGATATGACGAATCGTGATATCGATTATGTGTTAACAGTTTGCCAAGCTGCGTATGACAGCCCTGACCTTGAGTTTGTGTAGTCTCTATGATGTCACTAACACATTCGCGTTAACGTAAAAGCTCAGCCTTGTGCTGAGCTTTTTTTTCTGTGTATCGATAGCATTTCGAAACCCAAATATCAGGAAACCCAAGTCACAATCTTATCGTGGAGGCGTTTTCTATCGGAAGGTTTCACGATGAAATCAGACATGCCAGAAGACGCCACTTTGTCTAAGGTAGACCTTGAACTGTCTCCCGTGTGCGCAATGATAGGTACGCTAGAATAACTTTTCCCCGAGTCTCGAATAATACGTGACGCTTCCACGCCGCTCATTACCGGCATTTCTATGTCCATGAGTACTAAATCAACGCGCTTGTTATCTAAGGTTTCAATGGCTTCTCCACCGTCTTTGCATTGGATAACGTTGAACCCCAACTTCTCTAGAAGCTTCGCGGTAAATTTTCGCAAGGTTTCACTGTCATCGACGACCAAAATGGTGTGCTTTTGAGGCTCTAAAACACACTGAAGCGGTGCCATCATATCCTGCTCTGTCGCATCAAACAGCAGACCTTTAATGGCTGATGGCGTATTGAGCAGCCAGGAACGCGCTTCAATCCACACCGGATTAAACACCGCATTGGTCTGATAATCCGTCGCACAATGCTGGAATAAGTAAATAATACGCGCATTGGTAAAGGAAAGCAGGGGTTCAATGTGCGTGAGGATATCGCCATTGGCGACCATGCTTTCTAAGTCAATAAAGACTAAATCGTACTCAAATTCATGTTCTTTCTTTTGCAGCATGGAAAGGGTACTCATACTGTCCACACGCATGCTCAGCGCTTTACCGGTATCAATCGCTTTGGACGTGAGAATACTTTGGTCGCTAACAATCAGCATGGATTTCAGGTGGAGGACATTTCGCTCAATGACATCAACTTCGTCAGAATTCAGTGCGGGGAAGTGCAAGGTGAATTCTGACCATGCCCCAAGCTCTGAAGTGCATGAGATATTCCCACCAAATGCCACCATCACCTTCTTACAGAAAGGTAACCCTAGCCCATAACTGCCTGAGCGCCCGGTGGTGTAGAAATTGTCGAAGATGTGCTCGATGATTTCTTCTGGAATGCCTGACCCATTGTCTCTCACGATAATGCGGCTTTCGCGCTCGTCAGATTCCAGCGTGACATTGATGTGGAAGTTTTCTGGACTTCGATGATGAAAAGCATTTTTAAACAGATTGTAGATAACGTACTTGAGTAGGGTGTCACTGCCTAAAAATTCAAATTCATCCCGAATATCGATGGAAATCAAGAAACGATCCGTTGCGCTCTTATAGCCAAAACTTGTCATCGCATTTTCTAGCACATGCTGCGCCGAGTGCTTTTTGAACGTCGATCGTGACACGCGGTTCTCATCGATAGAGGTCAGCAACAGATCTATGGTCTCATTACCCGCGCGAATGATGTTCATAGCATCATGGCTGATCTCACGCAGTAAAAGCGCATCTTCCGCAGAGAGTGTGTAGTTTGCTTTCTTTTGATCGTGGGGGTTGGGCAGGATGGCTTGAATCAAATCAATGGAGGTACATAGCCCACTGAGCGGATTGCGCATCTCATGAGCGATGCCTGCCCCGAACACTTTGGCAATCGAGACTTTGGTTTCGTGTTCCATTTGATTGCGAAAGTAGAAGAGATTCCCAAACATATACATGAACAGGAAGATAGGAACATAGGTCCAATTCATGGTTAATGCGAGGTGGTAGTCTTTTGAAACCCACGCGAAGAAGATGGCAAGGGTGATACCAATAAAGGTTTGGATAAACATCACCCGCGTGATGTGTACCATCAATATATGGACGAAAATCGCAGCCATACAAGAGAGTAGCCACACGCTCGACCAATCATTCATAAAAAGCATATAGAAAAAGAAGAAGGGGAGGCAGACGGTCATGGCAACTTGATAATACAAATGCATATTATCCTGCCATGCGAGCTTCACTTTATTGCGGAACAAAATGATGAGAAAAAGAACGGAACAGAAGAGGCGGAGTGGCAGGTTTTCATAAGGTTGCGGGAAGATATATTGCCAGATAACAAAATATGCGGGGAAGCCGATGAGCCCCATCCATCCGATTAACGTCAGATTAGGCTCAGCATATTGATATACTTTGCGAAACGCCGCATCCATGCTCTCGATAGTAATTTTCCTAACCCTCACCAAACATTGTATAAACTGGCTAACTCTTTGAGTGCTTTGCGCGGAAATGTCACTGCAAGCCGTCTCTGTACGTTGCTCTTATTATTTCGTCGCTTTTTTCATACTGTTTTTTAAACCACAGCAAAACCGCGAGTACGTAAGCGTTCTCTTATACATCCGACTCGAAAATAAGGCGGGGTATGAAAAATTTTATACAACGCTTCGATATTGCAGTGTCTCTCTTTTTGTACAAAGCGATTAAATGCTGATTGGTATTAGATTTCGCTGTGACTTTGAGATCTAGACACAGGAAATGGGCGTAGGGGCTGGGTGTGAAGCGCAAGAATAAAGGCTTGGAGCCAAATAGATACTGCAATTCCAGTGGGTTGCAAACCCTCGAATTGCGTTAATAGTGTGAGCTGTGATAGGTAAGTGGTTAGTTGATTACACTCCATACACAAAAAAATGCAGCATTTACACAATGACTAATAATGCAAACTTTATGAAAGAAAAAACGAGCCAGATAGGCTCGTTTTGGTTTTGTTTAAAACGAAGCGGTGCTGATCAGTCTTCCATGTAACTTTCAATGCTCGGGCAAGAACAAATCAAGTTGCGGTCGCCATACACGTTGTCGACACGGTTTACTGTTGGCCAGTATTTAGCATCTTTCGCTTGCGCACTCGGGAAGCATGCCAGTTCACGGGTGTAAGGACGTTCCCACACGTCAGACATCAAGTCTGATTGGGTGTGTGGTGCATTAACCAATGGGTTGTTTTCCAATGGCCATTCGCCGTCTTGCACTTTCGCGACCTCTTCACGAATCGCAATCATGGCATCACAGAAACGGTCCAACTCAGCTTTGTCTTCACTTTCTGTTGGCTCAATCATGAGCGTGCCAGCAACAGGGAATGACATGGTTGGTGCGTGGAAGCCATAGTCCATCAGGCGTTTTGCGATATCTTCTTCGCTAATGCCTGACTCGTCTTTGAGAGGACGAATATCAATGATGCATTCGTGCGCAATACGCCCGTGTGTACCGCGGTACAGCACTGGGTAGTATGGGCACAGACGCTCCATCACATAATTCGCGCTCAAAATCGCTACTTTAGTGGCTTCGGTCAGGCCTTGTTCGCCCATCATGGCAATGTATGCCCATGAGATTGGTAAAATAGAGGCGCTACCGATTTGTGCAGCAGATACTGCGAATTCAGTGCCGTTCACAGCGTGGCCTGGAAGGAAAGGGGCGAGGTGCGCTTTCACACCGATAGGCCCCATACCTGGACCGCCACCACCGTGAGGGATACAGAAGGTTTTGTGCAAGTTCAAGTGAGAAACGTCTGAACCAATGAAGCCAGGGCTCGTTAGACCAACCTGTGCGTTCATGTTCGCGCCATCAAGGTAAACCTGACCACCCGCTTCATGAACCAATTCGCACACTTCTTGAACCGCTTCTTCGTAAACGCCGTGCGTTGATGGGTAGGTGATCATGATGCAAGAAAGGTTGTCGCGATGTTTCTCAATCTTTGCTTTCAGATCTTCCACATCGACGTTACCGCTGTCATCACAACCCACGACAACTACTTTCATTGACACCATGGCGGCAGACGCTGGGTTTGTACCGTGCGCAGAGCTTGGGATCAAACACACGTTGCGGTGCGCATCGCCACGGCTTTCGTGGTAACGCTGAATCGCGATTAAGCCCGCGTATTCGCCTTGTGCACCAGAGTTTGGTTGCAGAGACATCTCATCGTAGCCAGTGATTTCACAAAGCATTTTGTTGAGTGAGTCAGCAAGCTCGGTGTAACCCAAGGCTTGATCTGCTGGTACGAACGGGTGCAATGCACCGAATTCCGGCCACGTGACGGGGATCATTTCAGCAGCCGCATTTAGCTTCATGGTGCAGCTACCTAGCGGGATCATGCCGTGCGTCAAAGAGAAGTCTTTGTTTTCTAGCTTCTTCATGTAACGCATCAGCTGTGTTTCACTATGGTGCGTATTGAAGACGGGGTGCGTCAGGTACGCACTGGTACGACGACAAGATTCTGGAATCGCCGCAAACTCGTCAGCTTCGATAGACGCGGCGAATTGGGTGACATCGCTTTCATCAGTGATGGCGGCTAACAAGCCGTTGATGTCTTCCAATGTGGTTGTTTCATCCACACTCACACCGAGTTGACCATCAAGCTTACGCAGGTTGTAGCCTGCATCTTGTGCTTTCTTGAACAGAGCGTCCGTTTGATCGCCCGTGTTCAGGGTAATGGTGTCGAAGAAATCATGGAATGCCACTTCTACGCCAGCATGATTGAATGCTGCCGCCGCTAAAGCGGTGAGGTGGTGAACACGACGTGCAATTTTCTTAAGGCCTTCTGGGCCGTGGTAAACCGCGAAGAATGCCGCCATGTTGGCCAATAACGCCTGAGCAGTACAAATGTTCGACGTCGCTTTTTCACGGCGAATATGCTGCTCGCGGGTTTGCATTGCCATGCGCAGCGCTTGCTTGCCTTTGTTATCGATAGACACACCGATCACGCGGCCAGGCATGGTGCGTTTGAGTTTGTCACGGGTTGCCATGAACGCAGCGTGAGGACCACCGTAGCCCATTGGCACGCCGAAACGTTGTGCTGAGCCAATCACGACATCTGCACCCATCTCACCCGGTGCTTTTAGCAAGGCGAGAGAAAGCAGGTCTGCGGCGACAATAACCAATGTTTTATTGGCTTGTGCTTGGGCAATCAAATCCGTCAAATCACGGACTTGGCCAGTCGTACCTGGGTATTGCAGCAGCGCACCAAACACGTCGTGCTGTGGCAAGGTATCTGCAGCGCCAGTGATCACGTCGAAGCCCATGAAGCCCGCGCGTGTATTAATTACGTCCAAGGTTTGCGGGTGCACGTCATCTGCAACGAAGAAGGTATTGCTCTTACTCTTACCACCACGCTTACATAGCGTCATGGCTTCAGCAGCGGCTGTCGCTTCATCCAGCAGTGAGGCATTCGCCAATTCCATGCTGGTCAAATCCATCACCATTTGCTGGAAATTCAGCAGTGATTCAAGACGACCTTGAGAAATTTCTGGTTGGTATGGCGTATAGGCCGTGTACCAACCTGGATTCTCTAAGACGTTGCGCAGAATGGGTGTAGGCGTATGCGTGCCATAGTAACCTTGGCCGATGAAGCTTTGCTTGATGACATTCTTGCTGGCAATGCCTTTCAGTTTGTCTAGCATGGCAACTTCGCTGAGTGCATCGTCTAGCTCAAGCGGTCGAGGTAAACGAATGTGAGCAGGTACCGTTTCTTCAATCAAATGCTCAAGGCTCGTGGCATTCACGGTACGCAGCATCTCGGCTTGATCAGTGTCACGCGGGCCATTGTGGCGCGTTACAAACTCATCATGAGGTTGGAGTTGGTCGAGTAGGCGTGATTCGGTCATGACAGTCGTCCTGAATTAGTCTTCGATAGTTTCTTGGTAAGCGTCAGCAGACATCAAGTGATCTAGGTTGCTGTCTTCAGCAAGCTTGATTTTTGCAATCCAACCACCTTCAAACGGCGCTTCGTTAACAAGTTCTGGGCTGTCTTCCAGATCTTCGTTCACTTCAACGACTTCGCCGTTTACTGGGCCATAAATGTCAGAAGCTGCTTTTACTGATTCTACCAATGAGAAACCTTCGCCCACTTCTACTTCGCTGCCTACGTCTGGCAGATCCACAAAAACGACATCGCCGAGAAGCGATTGCGCGTGCTCAGAAATGCCAACGGTTACAGTACCGTCACCGTTGTCTTTTACCCACTCGTGGCTCTCAGCAAACTTCAGGGTTGCATCCATTTCTTCATCTCCGTTTGAAACGTGGTTATTCGTCTTCGCTTACTCAGCGAAAAAACGCGATTTTGTGTTCTATTCGGCGCGCTTTATGACAGCGCGCAAATACTATGTTCGTTATTTTTTTGACCTTGCTGGCACGCGACTCAACATGCGACAACATTGATGGCGATGGTGTTTGTTGCAAGGCCACCTTGTGAGGTTTCCTTGTACTTGCTCATCATGTCGAGCCCGGTTTCGTGCATCGTTTTTATGACGCTATCTAACGAAACGTGGTGTTCACCATCACCGTTCAACGCCAATCTTGTGGCGTTGATGGCTTTTACTGCGCCCATGGTGTTGCGCTCAATGCAAGGCACTTGAACCAAACCATTTATTGGATCGCACGTTAGGCCCAAGTTATGTTCCATGCCGATTTCAGCGGCATTTTCAATTTGTGCTGGTGTCGCACCCATTGCGGCGGCCAATCCTGCGGCTGCCATGGAGCACGCCACGCCAATTTCGCCTTGGCATCCCACCTCTGCAGCAGAAATCGACGCATTGGTTTTATAAAGCGAACCAATTGCGGCTGCGACGGCGAGGAAAGTACGAATACCGTCCATGTTGTTTGGCGACACAAACTTGTTGTAGTACGCCAACACTGCCGGAATAACACCCGCGGCACCGTTTGTTGGTGCAGTGACTACACGTCCGCCAGCTGCGTTTTCTTCATTGACTGCCATGGCATACATGTTGACCCAATCATTCGAATCAACGGGCAGTCCGTCGGTGTCTTTACGCTTGATGCAGTCGTGTAATTTTTTCGCACGACGTTTTAGCTGTAAACCACCCGGTAGCGTGCCTTCCTGTTCAATGCCGCGCTCGATACAGGCCAACATCACTTGCCAGATGGCATCGATTTGTTGATTGACTGCCTCCATCGTTGCCTTTTTGTCTTGATGTTTGGCACGCGCCAACTCATTGGCAAACATGATGTCAGCAATCGATTTGTTTTGCGTTTTACAGTGCTCAAGAAGTTCAACGGCACTGCTAAATGTATTCGGTGGTGAAAAATCCGACGCCAATGCATCGGTTTCACCTTTTTCAACCACAAAACCACCCCCTACCGAGAAATACGTTTTGCTGAGCAAGATCTCATCGTTTTCACCCAGTGCCGTCAACGTCATGCCATTTGGGTGCTCAGGCAACACTTTGTCGAAATGGAAGACCAAGTCTACATCCCAATCAAACGGAATAAATCGATGTCCGTCGAGAGGCAGCTCTTTGCTTCCTTTAACCATGTTGCACATGGTTGGAATGTCGTCTGAGTTAATGCTATCGGGCCATTCACCCATCAATCCCATGACGCAGGCAACATCGGTAGCGTGTCCCTTTCCCGTCAAGGCTAATGAACCGAATAACTCGATAGATACCTTGTGGGTATTGTGGAGCAATGCTTCTTCGCGAAGATTGGCAGCAAATCGGGCAGCTGCGACCATCGGCCCAACGGTGTGGGAGCTTGATGGACCAACGCCAATTTTGAACAGGTCAAACATGCTATGGCTCATTGCACGTATCCTCGTTTTGTAGGGTACACACCATCCCTTGATGGGGGATGACAGTCCGGAGCCTATTATTTAAGTATTGGCTTTTTATGCGTTGCCGGAGTCAACATTTGTGTAACATACAAAACGTACCACCACTTCGTAAAACAAAATTTCCTATAGGAAACTCGTGTTGTGATCGCCTAGCCATATTTCGAAAATAGCCATCCACACGAAGCATTCTGGTTTTCGTTTTTGCGCAAACGTTTGCTTTTTTACCTTTTGGCATCCATGATTGCAACGGTTATTTCATCGTTATTCATTAATAGTAATTAAAATCAGCGACTTATGATTTTTGCTATTTTGTTGGATTTTTGAGTGATCTATCGAAGCCATGGGTTGATGTAATTTCAATTAGTTAGTGCTCATCGTCTGTCAGTACGTTTTTTCGTAAGTTTCCAATAGGAAACTTTTTGTTAAAAGTGTTAACTTGCGCTTATCGGCTAGCACAGTCTCTGTGTAAGAATGAGCCAACGCTGACGGCCCATGAGATAATGTAAAGGGGAGTCGAATGACAACAGAGACAGATACACAGGACGTGTATCCACCAGTAACCGTTGAACGCGGAAGCTTGAGTGCAAGCGGTGACGCGCACGTTGCGCCCCTGAAGTTGGGTGAACGCTTGAAAGAAATCCGAACCGCGGGTGGTTTGACCTTGGAAGAGGCGAGCAAACTGACGGGCTTGGCGAGATCGACATTATCAAAAATCGAAAACGAACAGATTTCGCCAACCTTTCAAGCGATGCAAAAGCTGGCTGCGGGTTTGAACATTGGTATTCCCCAATTGTTCACGCCACCAAAACAACGAAAAGCCACAGGCCGACGCGACATTACGCGCGTTGGTGAAGGTAAGGCGCGACCGACTGCGACTTACGAGCATGAGTTACTTGCTACGCAGCTAACTAACAAGAAGATGTTTCCGTTCAAGTCCCGTGTGCATGCGCGCTCATTCGACGAATACGATGAGTGGATTAGACACGATGGCGAAGAGTTCCTATTAGTGCTTGAAGGAAGCATCGTATTTTATTCAGAGTTCTATGAAGCGATTACCTTAGAAGAAGGTGACAGTGTGTATTACGACGCGGCGATGGGGCACATGCTGACCTCTGCCAGTGAAGAAGACGCACTCATCCTTTGGGTAACAGCTTCTTAGTATTTTCCTCTAGAGAGAGGCTGTTCATCCTCGTAAGAAGGATGAACAAAACACCAACCCGCCAAATGGCGGACAATTTCTCAGTACGTCGGCTATTGCCATGATCATGGAGTGAAACATGTCACAGGATCTTCTCAAAACCCCGTTACATGCCCTACACATTGAAACGGGTGCCAAAATGGTACCATTCGCAGGTTATGACATGCCTGTTCAATACGAATTGGGTGTGCGTAAAGAACATATCCATTGTCGCGAACATGCGGGTCTGTTTGATGTGTCGCACATGGGTCAGCTTCGTTTACATGGCGAAAACGCAGCAAAAGCACTTGAGGCGTTAGTGCCCGTTGACATCATCGATTTGCCAGCCGGTAAGCAGCGTTATGCGCTGTTCACCAATGAGCAAGGCGGCTTGATGGATGACTTGATGGTGACAAACTTTGGCGATCACTTGTTCGTGGTCGTGAATGCCGCGTGTAAAGCGCAAGATATTGCGCACCTTCGTGCCAACCTGCCAAGCGACGTACAACTGGAAGAAATCGAAGACCGTGCGCTGCTAGCCTTGCAAGGTCCAGAAGCCGCAACCGTACTTGCGACGCTCAACCCTGCAGTTGCTGACATGGTATTCATGGATGCCGCCTCGATGGATTTGGGTGGCGTTGAGTGTTTGGTGAGCCGTTCTGGTTACACCGGTGAAGATGGCTACGAAATTTCTGTTCCTGCCGACCAAGCCGATGCGTTTGCACGTACGCTATTAGCAAATGATGCCGTTGAATGGATTGGCTTGGGTGCGCGTGATTCACTGCGCCTTGAGTGTGGTTTATGTCTATATGGTCATGATATTGACACGACAACCACGCCTGTTGAAGCAAGCTTACTGTGGGCGCTGAGCAAGCCACGCCGTGCAGACGGCGAGCGTGCCGGTGGGTTCCCTGGTGCAGACATCATTCTGGATCAAATTGCGACCAAAGATGTTTCGCGCAAGCGTGTTGGTTTGCTGGGGGGAAGTAAAGCACCTGTTCGTGAAGGGGCAGTGCTGTTTGATGCTGATGACAATGAAATTGGCGTAGTCACCAGCGGCACGTTTGGCCCAACGAAAGGCCAGCCTGTGGCCATGGGTTACGTTTCAACTGCACTCGCAGTGATTGGCACAGAAGTGTTTGCAGAGGTGCGCGGTAAGAAGTTGCCGATGACTATCGAAAAGATGCCATTCGTACCACAGCGTTACTACCGCGGCTAATGTCGCTGCCTGCGGCGTATTGACCTCGGAAAAGATTTTACGGTCCGGCGTCAAAAAACGCAAATGGCAGTGAACACGCCAAATAAGTGTCACAAAATTGCCGCTTTATGCAATTTAAGCGAACACCTTGCATCCGCGATATCGGATTCGAAAAGAAAGGCCAGTGATTATCACCGGCCTTTTTCTTTTTGTACTCAATGGCCTAAATGCAACCATTTTGACACTGTAAAATATTTTTACACATCGTCTCGTGATTGGCATCGACTATGCATGCATTTAATACAGCAAATGAGTGTTCTGTTAGTAGGGGTGAAACCTCCTGCCAAGGAGCAAAGTGCTGTGAGTCGGCGCAGAAGAACGGAAATTCGCAGGCGTTACACAGCATAATGGATTAATGTCTTATATGTACGACATGTCGTCGATAGGAGAATTTACAGTATGCTTGCTGAACAACGGGATGACATTGATAACCCCCTGATCTGGCCGATTCTGAGCGTGCTTGAAGAATCTCACCAAAGCTGGAAGGTTCACTACCTGATGTCTGAGCTACAGAAGAAGACCATCATGGATCATTTAGACGATGACCTTCAACTGGATCTCTTCAAGCGTAATTTTCTCATCATGAACGCCCTATACCAACTGCAAGAAATGCTGCTTCCTCAGCAGTGGTTGCAAGTAGAGTCGATGGACATTCAATTAAAATGGCGCGGCGCAAGCTCAGGGTTTGTCCAACATGAAATCAATCGCGACGATCCCTTGCGTGAATATTACATGGACTGGAAAAACTACGATGCGCAACTCGAAGATGTGCGTGATTTGCTTTCCTCTTTCTGGAAGCGTTATCAGCAGCACGTTGGACATTGCAGTGAGACAACGGTCGAGCGTAAAAATGCGCTGTCAGCGTTGGGATTGTCGGTGGATGCGTCGGATTTAGAGATACGCCGTCAGTGGCGAAAAATGGCGCTAAAATGGCACCCAGACCGTCCAGAAGGCGATGCCGCTACATTCCGCACTATGTGTGAAGCGTGGCAAAGTTTACGCCTTTAGGCGTGTCGCCAACAATTAGGTCTGTCGCCAACAATGTACCCATGATTTCGAAAAGCCAGTATCAACCGATGCTGGCTTTTTTGTTGAGTGCGCGCTTTTCATTTGCCGCTGAGACGGTGAACAATATCAGGGTCAATAAGACAATGCCTCCGCCGATCAGTACATTCTGGCTCGGCACTTCCCCCAACCCCCACCAAACGAATAATGGGCCCAAAATCGCCTCCAAAAGCATGAACAAGTTGGCATGCGCCGCAGGTAGATAGCGAGGACCAATGGATATCAGTACGAAGGAAAGTGGCACTACACCCACACAAAGGATCAAGATATAAACCCACTCTTGTTTGGTGAGCGCGAAAGGTTCAGCGCCTGCAATAAGGGCAATGATCATGGTGAAAAAGCCGCCAAGCACAAGGTACAAATGTGCATTC
Organism: Enterovibrio norvegicus DSM 15893; assembly: GCF_900115495.1. Taxonomy (GTDB): domain Bacteria; phylum Pseudomonadota; class Gammaproteobacteria; order Enterobacterales; family Vibrionaceae; genus Enterovibrio; species Enterovibrio norvegicus. The sequence continues at coordinate 88,982 of NZ_FOWR01000001.1, forward strand.
TTGCTTTGCGTTTTGCGTAGGATAACAAAGTAAGAGGCCAGCATAAAAGCCGTGACTAACGCCATCAAATTACCGATCGAGGCGTCAGGCAATGCGGTATCACTGAACACAAACACAATGCCTGCTGTCGCAGCGACAATGGCGATGAGAGTGCGTCTATCAACACGCTCTTTGAGGAAAAAGTAGGCGAGCAGGGCACTGATTAAGGGGCTGACATTAATGATGATTAATGTGCTGGCAACTTGTGTCATTTCAATAGAGAGCACAAAGCATATCGTCGACAAGGAGAACGCGATTGAGCCAAGAAATAAAGATTTTGTTGGCGCTTTAATAGCCGCAATCGTTTCTTTGGGTTGAATGACGAGTATCACTGCCAGAATAACCACCACCGAAAAAAAACCACGCCAAAAAAGCAATGTCCACTCTGAGGAATGTATTAGTCGAATCAATAAGCTATCGACACTCAGCAAGGTGATGCCGACCAACATCGCCCACGTCCCTTTATAAATCGGCGACACAGCCACTCCTTAGCGTTTTGTTTTGGCGATTTGGTTTCGTCTCTCCCATTCTTGGGTCAACGTTTTATTTCAGGTATTCGGTAAACCGTTTTCAGTATAAATGTAGATGCAAACAGGCTTTTGCTTTTTCTCACTTTATCAACCGAATGTCGCCGTCTACGCTTATATAAAACAAATGTCACGAACATAAGATTTTCGGAGACGAAATGAGATCAATTCGGCACGTATATTTTGCCTTCATGGGATTCATTCTTTTTCTAGGCGCATCCATTATTTTTGCAGTTATCCGCTCTGAAGCGCTGAGTGAAGATATCAACGAGATTTATGAGCAACGTCATCAACAATATGCATTAGCCATTGAGCTTAAACAAAGTTCTGACTTGTTAACGCTGTTCGCGCGCAACTATTCCGTCACGACAAACAATCGGTGGCGTTACTTGTTTGAGCAGGTAAAAGCGGTGCGAGATGGGCGGCTCCCTATGCCAGCAGGGTACAATTTCGACTATTGGTCACAGCTTTCTGATCCTAGCTACGAAGTGAGTCAGCCAGAGATCCCCATCCGCCCTGACTATCCTTCTTTGCTGAGCAGATTGCGTGATGTGGGTATCAGTGAAGCGCATTTGGCGTTTTTGACACAAGCGCTCTCGCGCTCACAAGACCTGATCGATATTGAACAGTCGGCAATGGATCTGATCCAAGGTCGCAAGCGCACTGCGCGTGGAATCGAACGCGTATTACCTGATTCAGAACTTGCACAGCAAATGCTGTTTGGGGCTGATTACATCCATGAAAAAAACAAGATCATGGGCCCAATTGGTGCTTTCTATGACACGATAGAAAAGAGCACGCGCTTAGAGTTAGAGAGCTTGATACAGAGTAAGCGCAACATGGATGGCATTGTTGTTTCCATGGCTTATCTGCTGATAATCTCCGTCGCTGCGACAACCATTTTGCTTTGGGTACGTTTCTTGAAGCCGCTAGACAATATTCGCAGCACAATTGTCAGCAAGGTTAAGGACAAACAGTTTGAATTCAAGTTGGACGTGGAAAGCCAAGGTGAGCTTAAAGATCTCGCTTCGGCGCAAAACAAGGTACTAGAAGAAATTGCAGAACGGTTTGAGTTTAGTCGCCAGATAAAAGCGTTTTCTGATTTGATTCGAGGCTGTGCCGATACGCGCTCCCTTGGTATTGAAGTGCCAACGTTCTTCTCGCAACGATTCGAAATCCCTTATTCAGCCATTTATTGCGTGAGAAATGAAAAGCTTCATCTCATTGGCGGTGTGGGTGTTGATGAACAAACAAAAGTGATGGAAGCGGAGAGTGTTTCATTCCATCGCACTATCATTCGTACCAAAGAATTCTTGCGCATTCGTAACCAAGACGAAAAGTTCACCCTAACGCTACCAGCAGGGTTGTTAAAGCTCGAGGAAATGTATTTCATTCCACTGTTTGTAAACAGTGAAATGGTGGGCGTGTTGGAATTGGGCTCGGTGCGTGTGCTTTCTGACAAAGAAATAGATTGGCTCTCCGAAGCGCAAGAGGATTTGGCCGTGGGCATTCAGCTCACCATGAACGCAGAGCTTCAGGTAGAAGCTGAGCGCAGAATCTCAGAACAGCTCAAACTTAACCAACAAATCATCAATGCAATGCCTAACCCAACCTACTTCCGCGACACAGAAGGCAAGTACATTGGGGTTAATGACGCGTTCACAGACTTCCTTGGTTTGTTCTTTGTTGATGTGGTGGATAAATCGCCCGATGAGCTCTTTAAAGAAGACGTTTCCACCATGTTTGCTGAGAAGGAAAAAGCCCTTCTCGAAAACCCAGGTTCACACGTTTATGACATCGAACTCGCCAACGCAGAAGGGGATGTGCGCATCCTGACGGTGTATGAAGCAACCTATTATGGCGGTGATGGGCAACCACTCGGTATCGTGGGTCTCTTCGTTGATGTGACAACGCAAAAACGCCTAGAAACTGACTTGATTGGTGCGAAAGACCAAGCCACAGAAGCCAGTAAGGCCAAAGGCGAATTCTTGGCAAACATGAGCCACGAAATTCGTACACCAATGAATGCCATCCTAGGGATGTCGCACTTAGCCTTGCTGACGGATCTCAACGACAAACAACGCAATTATGTTGGCAACATAGAAAAAGCGGGTAAATCGTTACTCGGCATCATCAATGACATTCTTGATTTCTCGAAAATCGAGGCGGGTAAACTCTCTGTTGAGCACATTGAGTTCAGGTTCAGCGAAGTGTTGGACAACATTAGCAACATCATTTCAGTGAAAGCCAAAGAGAAAGAGCTCGAGCTTATCTTTGATATTGACCCAGACCTTCCTGACGACTTGGTGGGTGACCCATTACGTCTTGGTCAGATCATTATCAATCTCACGGGTAACTCAGTGAAGTTCACCGACAGTGGGGAAATCATCATCCGTGCACGTAAAGTGTCTGATGGGGATGAAGTGGTCGAGATCCAGTTCGACATTGAGGATACCGGCATCGGTATGAGCGATGAGCAAATGGAGCGTCTGTTCCAGTCATTCTCTCAAGCAGATGGTTCTATCACCCGCAAATACGGCGGTACAGGACTTGGTCTCACCATTTCTAAGAGTTTCGTTGAACTCATGGGCGGTCGCATTTGGGTAGAAAGTGAGACGGGTAAAGGCTCTACGTTCTCGTTCACTATTCGTTGTGGCCGCAGTGATTCAAGTATCAAAGAACAAGTGGCGAAAAGCACCATTCTTAACGATAAACGCGTGTTGGTGGTGGATGATAACCAAGCCTCGCGCGATATCATGTATGCCTTGCTTGATAACTTAGATCTGCGCGTTGCGGCGGTATCTAACGGTGAGGAAGCTGTATTCGAAGTTGAAAATGCCTGTAAAGGGAATGATGGCTTCGATGTGGTGGTCATGGACTGGAAAATGCCGGGCATTAACGGTGATGAAGCCACCATGCAAATTCAAGAACTGCCTTTGAATAAAATGCCCAAAGTCATTCTTGCCAGTGCATACGGTGAAGATGCAGGCTTGATCACCGATGACATGCAGGATTTGTTTGATGCAACCCTCGTGAAACCCATCAACCCGTCTTCTTTGTTTGATGCACTCATGGAAGCGTTCGGAAAAGAAGAGCTGAAACTGGTTAATGCGCGAGATATTGAAGAGAAATCGTCAATTGTTTATGACTTTACCGGATTAAATATCCTGTTGGTTGAAGACAACATGATCAACCAGGAAGTCGCGAAGGGTATCTTGGAAACCTATAACCCATCGATTGAAGTGGCAGATAACGGGCAAGTCGCCCTCGACCGGGTACAAGAAAAAGCATTTGATATCGTCCTTATGGATATGCAAATGCCTGTGATGGATGGCGTGACGGCTACGCAGAAAATTCGTGAAATTGAGTCTCTCTCGGGTCTGCCTATTGTCGCCATGACGGCCAATGCGATGGAGCGTGATGTTAAGCAATGTAAAGAAGCGGGCATGAATGATCATGTGTCGAAACCTATCGATGTTGATGAATTGATCAGTGCTATCCATAAATGGACATCAGCGTCACGGGAAGCGGTGAAGTCGTCAGTCGAGGCGAATGAGAAGAAAGAAACAGAACAGCAGGTTCATGATCTGAGTGATATCGATCCGCTAGTGCTTGATGCCAATGAAGGCATTCGTCGAATTGGTGGTAATAGCGTGGCGTACTGGAAAGTCATGACCGCGTTTGTAGAGAGTAAACTGGCGAAAATAGACACGATCAGAGAAGGCATTGCGCAAGAAAATCGTGATGACGTTGAAATGTTTGCTCACTCCCTGAAAGGTGCCGCTGCGAATGTGTCAGCGAAAGGGTTAGCGGTTTTGGCGGGTAATTTGGAAGACCAAGCTACGAGTGATGGAAGAATGGAAGCAAGCTTAATGGATAAAATCCAAGCTACGCTGCTGGAAATTCAAAAATACATTCCGAGCGATGAACCTGTTGAGGAAAAACCGGCACAAGCTTCTTTTGCGGGGTACACACCAAGGGAGTTCCGCATTGAGTTAGAGCAACTCAAAATCCTCTTGAATAATTTTGATACTCAAGCTGTTGATTTTGTTGCGGGGATTAAAGAAAGTTCGAAGAGCATGGATGTTGATCTTACGCCTGTAGAAGATGCTATTCGTAAGTTTGAATACGAGGTTGCCGCGAAGAAACTAGAGATTGTGTTGGAATCTTTAGGTATTGATGAAGAAGAGAATACACCAACATTGTTTTAGGTTAGAGATGCACAACGCAGTACAACAGAAATAAAGCCAACGAAAACAAAAAGGCCGCTCAATGAATATTGTGCGGCTTTTTCAATGGGTCAGTTAGGTGACCAGAAAGCGATGTTAATCGTGAAACGCGATTACTTCGCCAGAGAACGGCTACGCAGTTCAAAAATTAATTTTTCGGCGCTGCATTCAAATTTCAGGCGAACTTTTAGCGGATTAAGCGCCAGTTCTGCAGATTCATCCAGATCGTGCACCACAGCGTCATTGACTTGCTTCGCCAGTGCTAGGTATGCATTGAATTCAGCGATAGCGATTGTTTTATCTTCTGCAAAGATCTCAACTTCAGCCACGTCATCGCCTTCGCTGATTACGTAACCCATTTCAGCGGTCACGCCGCACGCTTCGCATACTTGAAATTCTTCCTGACTCATGAGCACTCTCTCGATGATGGGGATAATAGTAAGATTCGCCCTTCGGCTATTTCGTAATATTACTACATTTAACGTTGGTCTTTGTAGGGTTTTTTCGTGGTTCTCGCGAAGAGTAAGGTGTGAATGTGTACGATCAGTGTGATTGAATTCATCGCCAACAAAAAGAAAGCGGACCTATTAGTCCGCTTTGATTTGAAAAGGATTAGAGAGAGAACATTATTCTTCCCATTGCACCAATTTGTCTGATGGCCATGTCGCGCCCAGGTCGTGATACTTCTTCTCGATCAAGTGGCGACGGATCTTCAACGTTGGCGTGAGCAAGCCGTTTTCAACGCTCCATGGTTCTTTGATTAGCAGCACCCCCTTAATTTTTGCGTGTGCTTCTAATTCACCGTTAATGGTGTCGATGATGCGTTTTAAGCGACGCTCATAGCGTTCTGGGTCGAAGTTTGGAAACTCTTGAGGCAGAGCAAGCAATACAGGGCCTGGCATGCCTGAGCCCACGAGACACATCATTTCGATGTTGCTGAGTTCAAACAAACGTTTTTCGATCGGCACAGGGCTGACAAATTTCCCTTTGGCAGTCTTAAAGGTGTCGTTCTTGCGGCCTTGAATACTGAGGAAGCCTTCGCTATCCAAGTCACCGATATCACCGGTGTGAAGCCAACCATCAATGATAGTTTCAGCAGACGCCTCGGGATTCTTGTAATAGCCAGCAAACAAGCCTTCACCACTGACAAGGATTTCGCCATCAGCGGCGATTTTAATATCAACCCCAGGGCCTGCATTGCCCACAGTACCGATTTTGTCGGCACGGAACGGGTAGTTCAGTGTGCTGTAGGCAAATGACTCGGTCATGCCCCACGCTTCCGTGATGTTTAATCCAAGACGTTCATACCAACGCAACAGCGCGGCAGAAACAGGCGCAGAGCCACAACCCAGCACGCGGGCTTGGTCGAGACCTAGGTTTTTGGCGACTTTCTTCTTAATCAAACCAGACACGAAAGGAATGCTGAGTAGCAAGTTCAGTTTGCCGTCTGGCAGTTTTTGCTGAATACGTTGCTGGAACAACGTCCACAAGCGCGGCACCGAGATAAACAGCGTTGGTTGCTGCATTTTCACATCATCGATAAAGGTATCGAGTGATTCAGGGAATGCAGTACAAATACCAGACATCATCGCAGAGCCCATGATGTAGACGCGCTCTGTAATGTGTGCGAGTGGCAAGTAAGAGAACAAACGCTCTCCGCCCACCATGCCGATATGGTCAATCAGGCGCTGCGCCGACCATGCGAATGCACCGTAGGTCAGCATTGCGCCTTTGGGTAAGCCTGATGTGCCCGAAGTGTAAACAATCGACATCAGATCATCGTCGGCGTGTTCAGGGTTGACATCCGCTCGGTCGTGTTGGGCGACCAAATCTGACCAATCATACCCGCAGTTGATGGTCGGGTAGGGCATGGCGATGGTTTGTAGGTTGCTGCGTGAGACCAAGGTGTCTTTCAGCGCTTTTGTGTCGTCGAGCTTGCCAACAAAGAGGGCTTTTGCCTCACTGTGGTCAAGCACATGTCCAATGGTATCTCCACCGGCGGTAGGGAAAATCGGTACGCTAACGTAGCTTCCCAACATCATTGCCAAATCAGCAATGAACCATTCGGCACAGTTTTTTGAGATTAGACCGACTTTGTCACCCGGTTCTAAGCCCATTCCACGTAAGGCCGTAACGATCCTCAGTGCCTGATCGACGGCGTCTGAGTATGTGAAGTCTGTAAATTGGCGATTGATGATTTGTCGTAGAAAGATTTCATCAGGGCGTTCATCAGCCCATCGCAGCATTTGTTGATATGGTTTTGGTTGACCCATAACGGACCCCGTATAACTGAAGGGAAGAGGTTAATCGTTCTAATTATATGTTATTAAGTTGTTAAACTAAGATTCGAGCCATGGTTTGGTCAAGTTGTTCTTTCAAACGCTTGTTCAAATTTTGAAGCTGGTAACGAAGACGCATTGACATTTGTGCACTCATACAAAGAATAACACCTTGGTTTCATGGTGTTATCGATTCATCTTACAATCTCCCGCGTCAAACCTTACTCGCTTCACGCTTCTTACAATTTCGCGAACAATATGCTCATATAATAGACATATGTACTATCTTTAAGATCGCGAGTTAACGATGGGTGGTCGGTAAATTACCCTCGATTTCCGCTACAACAAAAAGCAAATGCGCGCCTAAAAATACTATTCACTCAACAGCGCGCGTGCTGGTCGCAGAGAGGTCGGACGTTCTGAAGCCTGCACTTACTCCATATGGAAGCCAGGAAACAGGGATTAGAGATATGCCAAAGAGAAGCAAAGAAGATACTGAAGTAACGATTCGACTGATCCTAGATGCCGTGGTCGATCAACTCGTTACTTTGGGGTATGACAGAATGTCTTACACCACATTGAGCCAGCAAACAGGGATTTCACGAACAGGGATAAGCCATCACTTTCCCAAGAAAACCGATTTCATCACACGTCTGGATGATAGGCTGATAGGGATTTTGATTGACCGTTTAGACCTCGATGGCGATAAACGCAGCTTCATAGACAGCTGGTTGAACGCATTGCGATCAGATAACCGTTTTACCGCCGTACTACGTTTGTTCTTCCTTCATACGGTCTCTTCAGAAAACGCGCAGGAATTTACAAGCCATGCGAGTAAAAAGCTGCATTCACTTTGCTGCGATCGCTATGGTGACGACTTTGAAAAAGAATTTGAGTGGTTATTAGGAAAGTCTCTGCTGACCATGGCGTAATCTTCGCCATCTAAGGCACATTAACACGAGAGCGAATACTCTCCCGACCTCGTAAGCTCTCGCCGCTGACACTGGAAAAAAGACGCTCATCTCGAGCGTCTTTTTTTATTCCATTCTTTGACGAATGATTTACAAAATGACGTTTTTTAACCACATTTTTAACGGCTAAATTGATCTGAAACAGTAAATAGCCAAAAACCATTCAATCACCCAAATTTAAGTTGAATAGTTCAAATATAATTTAATAATGGGCGCTTCGGAATCCGAAATCTAGATTTACCTCCTTTTCCCAATGAGAGTTTTCATGAGCAATTCATTAGTACTAGTCCTGAACGCCGGCAGTTCTTCTCTTAAATTCGCACTGATGGACGCACAAACAGGCGCAGCAATGTTGTCTGGTCTTGGTGAGTGTTTTGGTCTGGAAGATGCGCGCATCAGCTGGAAGCGTGACGGACAAGACAAACAAGAGCTCATGCTCGAGCAAGGTGGTAATCATCACGAAAAAGCGGTTGAGCTTATCGTTGAATTGGTTGAAAGCATGAACGTGAACGATCAGCTTGTAGCGATCGGTCACCGCGTTGTTCATGGCGGCGAAAAATTTGCACAAGCAACATTGCTGAATGACAGTGTGGTGAATGATATTGACGCACTGAGCGACCTTGCGCCCCTGCATAACCCAGCGAACGTGATGGGCATTCGCGCAGCAATGAAAGCATTCCCGTCATTGCCTCAAGTTGCAGTGTTCGATACAGCTTTCCACCAAACCATGCCGCAAAAAGCCTTTACCGGCGCCATCTGTAGCGAGCTTTACAAAGAATACGGTATTCGCCGTTACGGCTTCCACGGCACAAGCTACTACTTCGTCAGCCGCGAAGCCGCCAAGATGGTGAACAAGCCTGTTGAAGAAACTAACTTCATTTCGGTTCACCTTGGTAACGGTGCCTCTGTCTCTGCGGTTCGCAATGGTGAATCTGTTGATACCTCTATGGGCTTTACGCCATTGGCAGGTTTGATGATGGGCACGCGTTCTGGCGACCTTGACCCAGGTATCATCGAGTTCCTGATGAAGAAAGGTTGGACGCACGAGCAAGTGTTCGACACGTTGAACAAGAAATCTGGCTTCCTCGGTGTTTCTGGCCTGACGTCTGACGCTCGTGGCATTCTTGAAGCCATGGAAAGCGGCCATGAAGGTGCTAAGCTGGCGTTTGAAGTCTTCACTTACCGTGTGGCGAAATTCATCGGTTCTTACATGATCCCATTGGATAGCCTAGATGCCGTTATCTTCACGGGCGGCATTGGTGAAAACTCACTGCCTATTCGTCGCGAAATTCTGAAAAACCTAAAACTGCTTGGTTTTGTTGAAGACGTTGCGGGTAACGAAGCGGCACGTTTCGGTAACGCAGGTGTTATCGGTGCGTCTGAAATGCTAGGTGCACAAGTGTTGGTTATTCCAACCAACGAAGAATTCGTGATTGCATCGCAATCAGCTGAGTTTGCGAAGTAATAAGAAAACGTAGAATTGAAAAGAGGAGCCGCTGACGAGAGTCAGCGGCTTTTTTTATTCTATCGAAGAACAATCATAGTAAAGCGTGTTAGAAATGGTAGGCCACGGTTGCACCAACCATCCATTGGTCTTCACTGTCAACAATGGGAGAATCAGCAACTTCGTTGCCTAAACGCGTGTATTGCGTTGACTGTGTGAGATTCCAGTTGTCACTGAGCGGATAAATCAGTTTGTAACCCACCTCATAAGCGACACTGCTGTCGCCAGTATAAGCGGGGCGATTGATCCGCGCTTCGTTTTGATTCACGCCAAAATAGTAATCAACAAAGTCTTTGCTTTGCAGCATCACACCAGCGAAAGAAACGAAATCGGCATCGCCAATGGGAAAGATGTCAAAGTATCTTGCGCCAGCAACATACCCTTTATAAGCACCGGAAACATCGTGTTGGAAATAGGTGGAAATCACGCCTGTGCCGACTCTGAAATCTGCATTCACGCCGAGATCGAGGCTCAAGTTCCGGTCATCCATGCCTTTTAGAAAGTCTGAGGTGTCTTTGTCATAGGCGATGCCTGACGTGGTCAGGATAACCCCAAGGTTGACCCAGTCACTGTCTGTGCCGTAGACACGATAGTTTGCGCCACTAAAATCGACATTTAGGTTTTCACCGTGGTAGCCAAAATTTAACAAGGGAACGACAGAGTTATCTTGTTCCTTATAGAGATCGCTGACACCCGCAGCGCCCACCTCCGCTATCCATGTGTTTTGTTTGGTGTAGATACCACCGTTTAAAATATACGTGTCGCCTGCGGCATGAACGGCAGAAGCTGCGGCAAGGGTAGAACATAAAACGATAATGTTTTTCATGATGCTGTCCTGAGTTGTGCGTCCTGTGAACACCGTACGAAATCAGCCTGCTTGACGAAAGGGTCAGTGTGTCAGGGTTTGTTGGCGTTTTGTCACTGATTGTCAGCGCCAAGGTATGGAAACGTAAGAACGACTCTGGCGCCGCTTGAAGAAGGTTCTTCAAAGGCGGCATGACCGTCATGTTTCTCGATGATCAGTTTGACGATCGCCAATCCCAATCCGTGGCCCATATTCGCCTTGTTTCTTGATGGATCGATACTAAAAAAGGGCTCGAAGAGGCGCTCTCGGTATTGCTCAGGAACCCCTGGGCCATCGTCTTCAATGACAATCTGAATAGTTTGTTTATGTTGAAAACAATGCACTGCCATCTTGGATCGTGAGTACCTCATGGCATTGGCTAATACGTTTTCAATCGCCCGCTTTAATAAGATTTTGTCAGCTCGAAATGAAATATTAGGGTCTACAGCTACGTCTATTTGACGGTGCTGAGGGTTAGGCAGGCGCTCAACTAACTGTGTAACAAATGGTTGTGCACGTATGTTCTCTCGATTAAGCGGCGCGTCCTGACGACCCACTTTTGCGAAGTAAAGCAGTGCATCAACCAATTGTTCCATTTCCTCTGTGTCTTCGATAATACTCGCGATTTTTTCTTTGAGCGCTGGGGTATCGGCTTCTTCATGAAGAATTTCTGCTTGCCACTGAATGCGAAAAATAGGTGTTCGAAGATCATGGGCGACCGCTTGGGTGAGTGTGCGATTGCTGGTGATGAGCTGGGATATTTTGTCAGCCATTTCATTGAAGCTTTCGTTCATTTTTCCCACTTTGTTTCCACTGTTGGTGGGAGCACGTACGTTTAGGTTTCCTTTGGCAAACTCTGCCGTTGCACGCTGTAACGCGCGCGTTCTGCGGCTGATAAACCAGATAAGCCAACTTGAATAGATCAAGAAGCCGATCGCGGTAAACACGAAAAACAAAGAATCGCTAAATGCTATTTTCTGCCGAACCAGCGCGCCCTCATCGGGGGCGATGTGATAGAAACTCTCTGAGTTGGGAAAAGTTAGCCAAAGTGCCCGTTCTTCGTCATAAAAGGAATAAGGATGGGGCGGGGGGGTCATCGCAAAGTAGTGTTTCACCTCATTGGGGGCATTATCTAGGGGCACAATTTTCAAGATACTGGCTGTGGTGTCGGCATAGTTGGCAAGTAGCTGCGCTGTAAACGCACTGCCCTGTGGTTCCGATAGGGTATTTAAGGCGTGATGAAGGGCGGCAGCGTGCATGTCCTCCAGGACATAGTCGTAGTCTGGATTGAGTTGGTAGACAAAGAAATCAAAGGCAAACAGACTGACAATAAAGAGAAAAAACAGTCCGATAAATGATTCGATATAAATTCGCCACATAGTCACACGTTATGTTGAAGGTCGTGCCAAGCATCTGGCACAAAAAGGTAACCCTTCCCCCTCACGGTAATGATCCGAGAGGGCGATGAGGGGTTGTCTCCTAGTTTTTTGCGCAAACTGACCACTTTGTTGTCAATGGTGCGATCCAATCCATCGTATTCAATGCCTCTTACTGCAAGGGTAAGTGTATCTCTGGATAACACTTCATCCGCCGATTCCGCGAGCAACCACAAGAGATCAAACTCACTGTCTGACAAGGGAACATGCTTATCGGCTAATACACACCATTTCCGTGTTTTATTTAGCGATAAACTACCATAAATCAGCGTGTTATTCGATTTTTGTGGCAAGTGCTCTACCGTTACTGACGGGTTATCACCTCGTCGCAGTAGTGCCCGCAATCTCGCCAGTAACACTCTCGGTTTAATCGGCTTAGTAACAAAGTCGTCAGCCCCGATTTCGAGTGCCGCCACGTGGTCAAAATCATCATCACTGGCTGTCAGCATGAGTACCTTGCCAGAAAACTGGGGGCGGATCTGTCGGCAAATTGTCAGACCATCGATATCAGGTAGCATCAGATCAAGCATGACAATCTCGGGTTGCTCCAACAAAATCGCCTCAATCGCATCTTCCCCTTGCTCGAATGCCTTAACATCAAAGTCTTGTTCTTTGAAATAAGAAGACAGAAGCTGACGAAGCTTAGCGTCATCTTCAACGATGAAAAGACGGGGAGTAGGTGCCATCTGACGTCCTTAATATTCATGTAAACAATATGTCCACACACTGTTTTAGCACAGCCTTTGGTGTTGAATGGTCACTCATTTCTAAATTATGGATAAAAAGGCAAAGAAAGTTCGCGTGTTGACAGTGTTGAAATTTTTGACCAAATGAGACGTTCAACCAAGCGCTGATGAGTTACAAACATTGCATTTGGATTTTTGCATCAAGATACTCTTGTGATTTTGGTCACAAAAAATTACCATCTCGCCCCCTTTTACATGCAGACCCCAAATCAAATGAACATTTCAGAATGTATGTTAGCCGTAATCACAAATGACTACGTTTTAGCCTGCAGTATGCTTGCTGGCTTTATTGCGATCACGTATTTAGCGTTGAGCTATGCGCGTGTTAGCTATATGCCAAAAACCCCACAATGGTTGATGTCGATCATCGTCGCTGTGGCGATTGCTGGCGTTTCGGTTCCCCTTTATGTGGAACTCCACGTCAAAGAGCAAAACACAATCAATACACAGCAAGCACCGATCAACAAAAACTGATTTTTTCAACGTAGTTATTTGCCGTCGCCGATGAGTTTAGCGGACGAACTTATTGGCGATAGACAGTCGTTTATGCGACTAAACATGCCATTTACACAAAAACCATACGTTGTGTGCAGATATTTTGTAACGCGCGGTAACGAAGTTTGATGCTCGAAAGGATACCTAGAAACGCAATGAATGCGTTGAATGTATTACGTTTACTGCCTTGGGTCGGACTTTGTTGGCCTTTGCGTCTCTAAGTACACACACGTTGCCCCTCGATTATTCTCTAGACTCTTTCAATTCGACGGAAATATACTGCGCTTCCTGTTATTACATTAGGAATACTGTGTGGACCCCTCCTCGAATCAATTGTGTAAACCGTTCTTGGTCTTTTGTTATCAAGGGAGAGCACGACAATGATTGAGCCCCTTTTCACCCTGCTATTTGGCATTCTTCTTATCTTGGCGATTATTGCAGCAAACGGCTATTTCGTTGCGCAAGAGTTCGCATACATGGCCGTTGACCGAGCAAGACTCGCAACGTTAGCTGCCACCGGCGATGAAGCAGCAAAACGCGCGTTAGCCGTCACCAAACGAACCAGCTTCATGCTTTCTGGTGCCCAACTTGGCATCACAGTGACTGGCCTTGTCCTTGGCTTTGTTGCTGAGCCGCTCGTGGGTCAATCCATGGGCGTTATATTGCAAAGCTTCGGGTTGTCGTTAGAAGCGGGTATTGCGATCGGTACGATTGTCACTTTGGCCGTCGCGATGGTCGTTCAAATGATTTTTGGTGAGCTGTACCCGAAAAACCTTGCGATTGCTAACGCCGAGCCGATGTCTCGTATGATGTCTCGCTCAACACTGATCTACATGTCAGCGTTCGGCTGGATCATCAGCTTCTTCGACAAATCAGCCAACCTTCTTTTGCGTGCAGTTCGCATTGAACCTGTTCACGATCTTGACGTGAGTGCATCAGAGGAAGATTTACACCATATCATCGCGAATTCGCGCGAAAGTGGTGACTTGGCCGTCGAGTTGTCGCTGATGATGGATCGTATTCTTGATTTCCCTGAGCGCGACGTTGAACACGCCATGGTGCCTCGCTCGCAGGTAGATTGGGTTGAGCCGGAAACCACACTGACCGAGCTTTTGTCGTTGATGGCACAAGCACACACGCGTTACCCCGTGATTAACGATGACGATGCACCTGTGGGCGTTGTGCATCTGTCGGATGTATTGGCGCATGTCGATGCGGGCAATACAGACGACACTGTTGAGACGGTCATGCGTCCTGCCATCGTTCTACCGACCTTGATGCGCCTGCCTGACGCACTTGATCAACTTGTCACGTCAACCAATCAGTTGGCCTGTGTTATCGATGAATACGGCGGTTTTGCGGGTGTGCTGACCATTGAAGATTTGGCGATGGAGATCGTTGGTGAAATCACTGACGAACACGATGCAGATAGCGGTGAAGCCGTTGTCTCTGAAAGTGACAACATTTGGTTGATGGAAGGGGATGTTCACATCGATGAGGTGGAACGTGCCATTGGTTATGACCTGCCAAGAGGTGATGTTGAAACCATCGCAGGTATGTTGATCTCTGAGCGCGGTGCGCTACCTGCTGAGGGCGAGACGGTAAACATTGAGCTACCTGTAGACCCGTCAGAATTCGCGTCTGGTGAACTGTTCAAGCGTCACCTTGAAGTTGAAGTATTGCGTATTGAGCGACATGTGCCGACAGAAGTGCGCGTAAAACTGGTAGAGAATCTTGTTGAGGAGGGTGAAGAATGATGACCGATCCGTTGATTGTCACACTCGTGACAACTGCCCTCATCGTTCTGAGTGGCTTCTTCGTTATTATCGAGTTTGCCTTGATGGGTGCTCGTCGTCACCGCCTAGAAGAAATGGCGGTGGAAAGTGCCTCAGCGCGAGCAGCATTGCGTGGTATGAATGATCTTACGTTGATGCTAGCGGGTGCTCAGTTAGGTATTACCTTCTGTACGTTTGCCTTGGGTGCGGTGACCAAGCCTGCGGTTGACCTTTGGGTCAGTCCTGTCTTTCTCGCGATGGGCTTGCCGGACTGGGCGGCTGGCGGTGCATCGTTTGGCTTTGCACTGTTTGTTGTTACCTTCCTTCACCTCGTTGTGGGGGAAATGGCACCAAAATCTTGGTCTATTGCGCACCCTGAAAAATCGGCACTTGCCATTGGTATTGTTGCACGCGCTTACGTTTGGCCGCTGCGTCCGTTGCTGAATTGGATTAACCGCATTGCAAACCATTTGGTGAAAGCGTCAGGCGTTGAACCTTATGAAAGTGCGGCGGTTGGTGGGCAAAACGTTGATACCATTCGCCAGCTCGTTGAGCATTCTGGCAAGGTGGGTACGCTGAAACCGAACATTCAAAAGCAACTCTCCGGCCTTATCGACTTGAGTACCATTCCGGTTGAAACCTTGGTAACAGAAGGGCAGGTAATGGCACACGTTGATAAGCATGCAACGGTTGCCGATGTGCGTGTTGCGGCGATGGAGTCGGGTCATTTGCGTATTCTGGTGTTTGGAAAGCGTGGCTTGAAGCCGCTTGTTGTTCACGTGCGAGATACTTTGCTAGAGCCTGCTGACAGGCCGGCTCGAGAGGTTGCGCGTAAAGCCTATGTACTGGATGCAAACACGCCTGTTTATGAGGCGCTGGCACGCATGCGTGAAGCGAGTGTTCAGTTAGCGGTTGTGAGCAAAGGCGACAAGATGATCGGTGTAGTGACCTTAGCAGATATCTTGAAATGCGTTCTACCGACGACAACTGCAAGTTAATCACACAGCCAGTCTGACGATAAAAAACGCCACCTGAAGGTGGCGTTTCTGTTTATCTATTGAAGTTTTGGCAATGTCGCCCAAATGGCGGCGAGCATGTCATGACCAAACATGGCGCTGCGCTCTGGCGACCAACCATAAAGCTCATCAGCTTGGCTGATATGATCTTTAAAGGGCATCTCAACGGTGTAAGACAAACATTTGAAGGTTTCACCCACCCAGTTTGAACACAGGGTAAGGTTAGCTTTACCGGGTTCGTCTTTGTCATACCCAAATTCATCTTGGAATTCTGGTGTGATGGTCAGCAATGCTTGTTTGAAGTGATTTTCCAGCGCTTCTAACTCTTTGCTGTAGGAAGGAATGCCTTCGCTACCCGCAACAAAGTTATAAGGGATGGCTTCATCGCCATGAATATCCAGCATCATATCAACGCCCGTTTCTAGCATGCGCTCACGCACGTAGTAAACTTCAGGGCTGTTTTCGACCGAAGGGGTTTCCCACTCGCGGTTCAAGTTCACGCCAATGGCATTGGTACGTAGGTGACCACGGATCGCGCCATCTGGATTCATGTTTGGCACCACGCGTATCACCGCGTTGTCTATCAAAGCACGTCCAACTGTGTCAGTTTCATCAAGAAGGCGTAGCAACAAACCTTCGATGAACCACTCAGCCATGGTCTCCCCTGGGTGTTGGCGACCGATGACCCAAATGTTCTTTTTGCCTTCAGCAGGTTCGCCGATTGTCAGCATGCTGATGTCATTACCATCAAGGGTTTGGCCCAGTGTTTCTAGCTGACAGGCGTAGTGTACTTGTGCGCTGTGAATGAGATCTTGGTGGCGGTCGTACGAGTAAGGTGCAAAGTAGGCAAAATACATCGAGCCGCACTCTGGAATGGCGGTGAAACTCAGTGTGTCGCCATCAAATTCTGCTGGAATACGGAACCATTCATCGCGGTCGTAAGAAGCAACAACATCGTAATCTTTCCACCCTTCTGGGTAGGCAGATTTCGCGAGATTTAAGATCTTAAAGGAATGTGGTGTTTGTGGCGTGCTTTCTAGACGGAAGTGAAACCATTGTGCGATATCGGTTTGATTATCAACGGGAATGGCGAGCTGAATGTCGTTAGCTGTATCGGCTTTAACAACTTGAATGTTACCGCTTTCGAAATTGCTGAATATTTTCATGTGAATGCACTGGTCAACTGAGAATAGTGACAGAGATTAGCACAGTTTTTGATGGTGAAAAGGGGGATGCCATCATTCGTTATAGACACATCAATAAAGCCGTATTTGAGTGTTCAATACTTGCTCTGATGGCGCAATACATACCGGTGTTTATTAGTACATTGTAATTAAGCGTCTAATATTGCGTCTTTCATGTCTCAAATAAAGGGCATGATTTTTTTAAGTTTTTGTGTCTACTGGTTATCTGGTTTAATGCTATCCACATAACCAGAAGGTACCGAACTCATCAGATTTGCATTATGACGTATAAATGCCAGTCACGTCAGGCTGCTGGGTATGGACGTATTCATAGAGAAAAATAGTTAGGGAAGTAGACATGCATTCATTAGACATTCATGGCAAGAAGATGGCATATCAGGACGTGGGTAACGGCCCCGTTTTGGTTTTTGGCCATAGTTTTCTCTGGGACAGTGCCATGTGGAAACCACAGGTTGATGTACTCAGTCAGCATTATCGCTGCATTGTGCCGGATCTCTGGGCGCACGGCGCGTCCGATTTCGCCCCTGACAGTACGACGAATCTTATAGATTATGCCGACGATGTGCTGGCATTGATTGATGCGCTTGAGATTGACACATTTTCGATCGTGGGTCTTTCTGTCGGAGGAATGTGGGGAGCAGAGCTTGCGATTACAGCGTCTTCCCGCGTCAATGCATTGGTGTTGATGGACACTTTCATTGGTTTTGAGCCTGAAGTTACGCATGCGAAATACTTTGCCATCATGGACATGATCGAGAGTGCAGAGATGGTTGCTCCACCGCTGGTGGATACGGTGGCGCCGATGTTTTTCTCGCGCAATGCCGCTGAAACTGCACCAGAGCTCGTTGCAGGGTTTCGTGAGAAATTATCAAACCTGAAAGGTGAGCAGGCAAAACAAGTGGTCAGAATTGGACGTATGGTGTTTGGCCGACGTGATACCTTTGATGATATCGCCAAGCTGACTGCACCGACGCTCATCTTAGTGGGTGATCAAGATATGCCGCGTCCACCGCTTGAATCCCAGTTGATGCACGATGAAATCAAGGGCAGCGAATACCACGTGATTCAAGGGGCAGGGCACATCAGCAACCTTGAACAAGTGGACAAAGTGACCGCTTATCTTTCTGATTTCTTGGCGCGTCAGCATGCGTAAATTGTCCTGTATAGCAATGAAATAGTGAGACACAAAAAAGGCCGAACATAGCGTTCGGCCTTTTTGTGTCTTGATGATCTTTAACGCTCTAAGAGAATGTTGTCGTCACTTAGTTATCATTCGAAATCCATGCCATGGCTTCTGCTTCTGTGGCAAAGGTTTTCATTTCCCCTGAGATAAACCAACTGCCCACTTTGGCTGCGGCTTCCTGCCAAGTTTTACTGCCAATCATGGCGATTTTGCTGAAGTTTCTGCCATGTTTGAGCCCAAGTTTGAAATCGTCCCACGCTGCTCGAAGCTCCCAACCTTCAAAATGTGTCAGATCAACCACCACGTTGACCTCGGTATTAGGTACTTCTTTGATGGCGGAATCTAGCATTGGGGTGAAGACTTCATAATCTTCATGGGTAAGTTTCCCCACGACTGACAGTTTGACAAACAACTCACCATTTACACGTTCAATGCCGACAGATAAACCATGATTGCTCGTTATCATATAAACCTCTGTGTTTGATGGTCGAAAAGAGAAAGGAAAAAACGTTTTCGTCTGATTAGTTAAACAGAGAGGTGGCATATTGCTATCTATACTCCTTGAAAATTTGATTCTCTGCGCATTTGTTACGGTGTCGCAGAGGGCGAATAAGCCCTTTTAGAAAACACTATGTAGGAGATAGGGATGTTTGTATTGCGCTGCTCTTTTGTGATGGCACTCAGTGCCAGCCTTGTATCTCTTCATGCCGTCGCAAGCATTGAAGATTTGACGGCTCACCGAGATAACTATTTTCTCCCTTTCTACAAAGAGCAAAAGGTGAACCAAGCACGTTTTGAGGCGCTAAATCCGAACGATACGCCTGCCAAAGACACCTTCATTCAATTCCAAATCAGTTTGAAATACCGCTTGCTTGACCTTGATAATGAGGGAGACAGCGGAAGAGGTGGCGACGGACTGTATGTCGCGTACACCCAACGTTCCAACTGGGAGGCCTATGATTCTTCAGCTTACTTTCGGGATTCCGACTACAACCCAGAATTGTTCTACCGACTGACCTTTGAAAACTGGCAGACATCCATTGGTTTTGAGCATCAATCAAATGGCGCGGGCGGCGATATCGAAGTGAGTTGGAACCGTGCATACATTGACGTTCAGTATGATTTTGAGCACGGTTTTGTTCGCTTCAAACCGTGGGCGCGGGTTGGTAGTGTGGACTACAACCCCGACATAGATGAATTTCTTGGCTATGGCGAAGTCGAACTTGGCTGGTTGCCGACACAAAATAATGAAATCAAATTGCTAGCGAGGAATGTTTTTACCCAGGACTTTGAGCGTGGTTACTACAACTTAAGCTGGAATTTCCCCATTTATCAGGGGTTAAGAGGGTATGTGAAAGCGGAGACAGGATACGGTTTGACGATTTCAAATTACAATTTCAGGGATTCTGCGTATGGCCTGGGAGTTGCGTTTGATCTCTAGTTTTACCTGCTGTTAAGCCAAGAAAAATGCCCTCCGAAGAGGGCATTTTTTTTCTAAACCAACACTGAACTAACGCTTAGAAATACGATGGCGCAGTAAACACCGTCACGCTATTGATAGCGAGTGGGTTACGCGTTGGTTTTGGCAAGTTGAGTGCAGCAACGGCCTTTTTACCTTCTGACGTTATACCGCCTGTGTACTTTGGTGTTTGTTAAATTGAAATAAGAGGTTGTCACCTTGTACGGGTGATGATTTTCTGTTTCTTTTTGGTGTGTTAGTCAGTGTCGGAGTGAGCGTGTTTAGTGTGAGAGCTTCGGTGTGAGAGTCGATGCTTTGGCAGAAGAAGGATATGAAATGACAACCGAGCTTTGTTAAACAATATCAATAGTTGTTACTAGTATCAAAATCAGAAGGTATGCCATTTGGTCATTACATGAATTGACGTTGATATCGTTGTTTTATTTTCGCTAAAAATGGATATTTACTAAATTGTCTATAGATAAATATGTTATTTAATTGTTTTCCCTATCTTCATTTTAAGTGCTGTGTTTCATAAATAATAAAGCGCGACTGAGGTCAGAGTTTTATATTTTACGACTATAATTTAGTACATTTGATCTTGTAGCGCATCGTATTCTTGACTCATTATAAGGCCGTGGTCTGATTGGGTGTGTTAGCTTACTTTTCATTGTTTCTCTCAGACTGATAAAAAATAATTAGAAAATTGATGGTGCACAGTGTCTGTGTTCCAAACAGAGCATCAAAAAGATGCCATTGTAGTATTTTTAAGTTTTTCAGGTTGGCAAGGTTCTTAGGTGGTATCCATTAAAGTTCATTTATAACAATGAGTTGCGATTTCGCTCTCATGCATGTAGTTGTTGGTCGTCGTTCTTTTTGAGATGCTCGATGAATTAGTGCTTTTTGTTTGCACCTACTGTTAAAAGTGAACAACCCCCCTTTTATATCCCTCTGCTTGCATATGCTAAAGCCTTTTTATGTTTCTAAGGTTTAGTTTCACTAATTCTTGATTTAGGCAATGTGAAGTTATCTTCGTCCTTGTATTGACTTTTTTGTTTGTTAAAAATGTAAGACATTTTTCCTTTTTAATACATGAAGTCTTTATTTGGTCTGGATATTTATTTTGTGATTAATGACTCAACTGACAAGTCGAATCATCCTCACCACCCGGTGATATTTCTCTAGAAAAAGGAGAGCGAAAAAATGGCGAAAGAGGGAAGTGTAGCGCCTAAAGAGCGTATTAATATTAAATACGTTCCAGCCACAGGCGATGCCCAAGCGGAAATCGAACTTCCGTTGAAACTCGTAGTTCTTGGCGACTTTAAAGGTCACCCAGAAGACACCTCTATCGAAGAGCGCGAAGCGGTCTCGGTAGACAAAAACAACTTCACATCGGTCATGCGCGAAAGTGACCTTTCAGTTTCGACGTCAGTGCCGAATGTGATGACTGAAGAGGAAGGTCAAGAGCTTCCTGTTGAACTTTCATTCAAATCTCTGGCTGATTTCTCACCAGACTCCATTGCCAGCCAAGTGCCTGAGCTCAACAAGCTTGTTGAACTTCGTGAAGCACTCGTGGCGCTAAAAGGCCCACTAGGCAATATCCCAGCCTTCCGTGCTCGTCTACAGGAGCTTCTCGCTTCTGAAGATTCTCGCGAGAAACTTCTTGCTGAACTCGATCTCGTGGGGGCTGAAGAGCAACCCGCAGACGACGCATAACCCACGAAGAAAGAGAAAAGGATTTTGTTAATGTCCGTAACAGAGAAAGCGCCCGAAAGCGCGGACTACGCTACTGGTAGTCTGCTCGACGACATCATGGCGCAAACCCGCATGGCTCCGAGCGAAGAAGGCTATGACATTGCCAAGAAAGGCGTGGCAGCTTTCATCGAAAACCTTATCGGTTCTGACCAAGATCAAGAGCCAGTAAACAAAGCATTGGTTGACCAAATGCTGGTTGAGCTGGACAAAAAAATCAGCTCACAGATGGATGAAATTCTTCACAGCGCGCCTGTGCAAGAAATGGAATCGTCTTGGCGTGGTCTGAAGCTGCTTGTTGACCGCACTGATTTCCGTGAAAACATCAAAGTCGAAGTGCTTCATGCAACCAAGCAAGAGCTTCTTGACGACTTCGAATTTGCGCCGGAAACGACCCAAGCGGGTCTTTACAAGCACGTTTATTCTGCTGGCTATGGTCAGTTTGGTGGCGAGCCTGTTGGCGCGCTAGTCGGTAACTACGCATTCACACCGTCTACCCCTGACATGAAGCTTCTTCAGTATGTTGGTGCGGTAGGTGCAATGGCTCACGCGCCGTTCCTTTCATCGGTTGCGCCAGAGTTCTTCGGTATCGATTCATTCGAAGAGTTGCCAAACCTGAAAGACGTTGCTGCAACGTTCGAAAGCCCGCGTTACACCAAGTGGCGTGCGCTGCGTGAATCAGAAGATGCACGTTACCTCGGTTTGACTGCTCCGCGTTTCCTACTGCGCGTACCTTACGATCCAGTAGAAAACCCAATCACGTCATTCAATTACCGTGAAAACGTGAGCGAATCACACGAAAGCTACCTATGGGGTAACACTGCGTTTGCCTTGGCGTCTCGTTTGACTGAAAGCTTCGCGAAGTACCGCTGGTGTCCGAACATTATCGGTCCTCAAAGCGGTGGTGCGATTGAAGATTTGCCTGTTCACCTGTTCGAATCTTTGGGAGCGCTACAAGCGAAAATCCCAACGGAAGTGCTGATCACTGACCGTAAAGAATTCGAATTGGCGGAAGAAGGCTTCATCTCGTTGACCATGCGTAAAGGCAGTGACAACGCAGCATTCTTCTCTGCAAATTCTATTCAAAAGCCAAAAGTGTTCCCGAACACCAAAGAAGGCAAAGAAGCGGAAACCAACTACAAGTTGGGTACGCAATTGCCTTATATGATGATCATCAACCGTTTGGCGCACTACATCAAAGTGCTGCAGCGTGAGCAGATCGGTTCTTGGAAAGAGCGTCAAGATCTCGAGCGCGAGCTGAACACGTGGATCCGTCAGTATGTTGCTGATCAGGAGAACCCGCCGGCAGAAGTTCGTA
This sequence comes from Enterovibrio norvegicus DSM 15893, assembly GCF_900115495.1. Lineage (GTDB taxonomy): Bacteria > Pseudomonadota > Gammaproteobacteria > Enterobacterales > Vibrionaceae > Enterovibrio > Enterovibrio norvegicus. The sequence continues at coordinate 111,760 of NZ_FOWR01000001.1, forward strand.
GCCGTCGTCCACTTCGCGCAGCGAAGGTTGAAGTGAGTGATGTTGAGGGTGATCCAGGTTGGTACCAGGTGTCACTAGCAGTACGTCCACACTTCAAGTACATGGGTGCCAACTTTGAGTTGTCACTGGTAGGGCGTTTGGACCAGGCCTAATAGATGGCACTTCCTGACGCAGAAGACAGTGCGTATGGCGTCAGTTTCTTCCAACGGTTAGAAGCTGACGCGCCAAAACGCTCTGTGACACAAGGGCCCGATCCGGCCGACGTGTTTGAGTCGTTGAAACACAATGTGTCGAACCTGCTTAACGCGCGCATTGGGGAATCCCTCAGTGCGCCCGAATTAGGCCTTATCGACTTCAACGATGCATCGCTAAGTTCTCACGATCTTGCTGTGCAAATCCGTCGTGCAATCCGGCATTGCTTGCAAACCTATGAACCCCGTCTCAAGAACATGGACATCATTGTTCAGCCTGATAACGGGTCACCGCTTAACTTGCGGTTTCAGATCGTCGCGTCGGTCAATGTGGGTGCGCTTCACCGCAAATTCCAGATTGATCTGCTTTTAGATAGCAATCGAAAATACAGAGTCGTATAAGTGTCAAGGAATCGATATTTCAGGGATGAGCTTGCTTTCCTAAGAGAGCAGGGACTCGAGTTTACGGAAGTCTATCCGCAGCTTGCCCGTTTTTTAAACAGTCGAAACACAGACCCGGATGTCGAGCGTTTGCTTGAGGGTTTTGCGTTTCTGACGGGACGGCTTCGCGAAAAAGTGGAAGACGAGTTCCCTGAGCTGACGCACTCCATCATTAACATGCTGTGGCCGAATTATCTTCGTCCTGTGCCCAGCATCAGCATCGTTCAGTTCTCGCCTGACGAAAAGGCGATCACCTACGGGCAAACGGTAGAAAAAGGCACGCAGCTTGATGCGAACCCTGTCTTTGGTACGGTTTGTCATTTCAGGACCTGTCGCGACACTGAGGTATACCCGCTGCGTCGCAATGGTGTGAGCACCGTGCACACTCGCGAAGCGTCGTTGGTTGATGTCGATATGACGATTCTGGGCGATCAAAGTGCCGGTCAAATCGGCTTAAAATCGTTACGCTTTTTCTTAGGTGGTGAAACCTACAGCGCAGAGATGTTGTATCTCTGGTTGAGTCACTACCTTGATAAAGTCGAAATACTGGTCGGTGACCACGTCGTTACCCTACCAAAAAACAGTTTCCGTGCCGTGGGCTTCGAATCTGAAGACGCCATTCTTCCTTACCCGAAAAACGTCTATGAAGGCTATCGCATTCTTCAGGAGTATCTGTCATTTCCTGAAGCCTTCTTGTTCTTTGAGGTGAAGGATTTAGGTAAGTATATTCCGCCGACAGCAACGGGTGATTTCACGTTGCGCTTTAGCTTCTCTAAGACGCTGCCACCGGATGTGCGTGTAAAAGATGACAGCTTTGAGCTGTATTGTGTACCGGTTATCAATCTCTTTACCCATGATGCAGACCCCATTGATCTCACAGGGAAAAGCACCGAATACAAAGTCACCCCATCCAGCCGTTATGCCTCACATTATGAGGTGTTCTGTGTCGATCAAGTGCAAGGGTGGCAAGAAAACAATGTTGGGCGCATTCGTGGGCAAATAAGAAATTACACCCCATTTGAGAGCTTCCAGCATGAAATCGAACGCGCGAGAGATCGTAAAGCGTTGTATTACCGCGTACGCGTTCGAGACAGTATTCACAGTGATGGGTTTGATCACCACATTTCATTTGTGCGCAGCGATGAAACCGAGTGTACGGGCTTCAGCGAAGCGATATCGCTCTCGCTGACTTGTACGAACCGCCAGCTCCCACTAGAGCTTGGTAAAGGTGACATTTGTGTGCCGACAGACACCTCACCTGCGTATGCCAAGTTCGCTAATTTGACCGAGCCGACGGCGCCAATGCGCCCAATGCTTGATGGCACCTTGCTTTGGACGTTGATTTCCAACCTATCGCTTAACTACCTGTCGTTGTTATCCAAAGATGCGTTGTCGTCAGTGCTTCGCGCATACGATTTTCGCGCCTTGGTGGATCGCCAGGCTGAGCGTGTTTCGCGTCATCGATTAGACGGGATTGTCGATATTCAATCGGCACCGATTGAAAAACTGATCCGAGGGCTACCGGTGCGTGGATTACGCTCCGAAATCACCTTGGCGCAATCCGCGTTTGGCTCCGAAGGCGAGCTTTACATTTTTGGCACAGTGTTAAGTCGATTCTTCTCGCTGTACGCCAGCATCAATTCGTTTCACGAGCTTGTCGTGATCAACGCAGATAACCAGGAAAGGTACACATGGGGTATTCAGAACGGTCAGCAACCTCTGATCTAGAGGGAACTGCGCCTCCCAATGTGCCGATGAAACCGGACGGCAGTGGAGGCGACAGCGTAACACCCGCGTTGCCTCGTGATGTGCGGGCATACAACTTTTATCAGTTGGTGGAGTTACTCCACCAAATCAAAGACGAAGACCCAGAAGGGGAATCGTCTGATTCGTCGAGCAAATTATTGTTCGCGTCAAACCCGAGCCTTGGTTTTGCATCAAGCGACGTAACTGCGCTGGATCACGTTGGGCTCGATAAGCTCCGTTTGGAGACCACCTTTTTCGGCATGAGCGGCGCGCAATCGCCGTTGCCGGGTTTCTTCTTAGAAGACATTTTGACGGAGGATGCGGAAACCGGGCTACGTAAGCCGTTTCTCGATTTCTTCAACCACCGACTGATTTCGCTGATTTACCAGATTTGGCGAAAGTATCGTTACTACATTCGCTTTCGCGAAGATGCATCCGATGCCTTCTCAGCACAGCTGTTTGCGCTGGTGGGGTTGGCCGACGAAAACCTGCGCGGTGATACGCCAATCAACTGGTGCAAGATGCTGTCTTACGCCGGCATGTTGGCAGGACGAAGCCGATCACCACAAGTGGTTTCAGGGATTGTTGCGCACTGTTTTGATTTAGAGGATGTCACGATTCGTCAATGGGAATTGCGACATGTCGAGATTCCTGACGATCAGAAAATGTGCTTAGGACGCGCCAATGCAAGCATTGGTATGGACTCCGTGATTGGCGACAAAGTGGGCGATCGCAGCGGGAAATTTGTGATTTGCATTAATGGGTTAACGCAAGAGAGATTCAAAGATTTCTTACCATCTGGCAAAGAGTATTTGCCGCTGTTGACCCTGGTGGAGTTCGTGCTGCGCGAGCAAATGGCGTTTGATTTGGAGTTAGGCCTTAAGCAAGCCGAAGCGCCACCGATGCAGTTGAGTTCATCCAATCCAGCCTCTCTAGGTTGGTCATCATTCACCGGAGAGGTGAAACACTCCCGTTTCGTGCGGATTCAGCTAAGGCAGTAGAGGGAAGTATGTCACAACAACTTACGGATGCTTCGGAAACGTCGTCAAAACAGCAAGTCTTGCTGGTGGTGACGAACACCCAATTCCTTGAAGCAGGCCTTTCCGCAAAACACACCTTCACCCATGAAGGCGGCTCAATTGGTGCCAGTGAAGCCGATGATTGGTATTTGCGAGACCGAGAAGGGCGAGTGTTTACCCATCACGCAGAGATTTTGTCGATTGATGGCGAACTGTGTTTGCTCGACGTGCGCGGTGCTTGCTACATGAACGGCGCAACCATTCCTGTTGGTGGCGGTAAGCCCGTCAGGCTAAATGAAAATGATGTTGTCCTCATTGGCCCTTACAAAATCCGCATACACCTTGTGGAAGCGGGTCAAGAAGTGGTGAGCGGTCAACACGGCTTGGAACAAGTCTTCTTTAGCGAGCCTAATGCCTTGGACATTGGTTCAGAAAAGAAACAGTCAGACAAAGAGCCACCAGAAGATGACGTGATTGATGATCCTTTGGCGGCGCTGGATGCCCTCACCGCGGCATCGCTTGAAACCTCGCCGTTGGACGATGAAATTGCCTCTTCATCCCCCGCGCAAGAGAAAGAAGATTACTTGCTGGCCCGAGACACGGAATGGCATGGAAGCGAAAAAACAGTGCATGCGGACAGCGAGTATGAAATGAGCTCCGCCATCACGTTGAAAAAATCATTAATGAATGAGGAATACCCGATGGATGACAAAACCCTAGAACGCCTGGAAGAAGAAGTCGGGCGAAATTTCTCGGAGAACACGAAAGGCGAAGCGAAATCAGACTACTCAAACAGCGACTATGCGGCTGGCGCGGGTGCTGATTACGGCACAAGCGGCGCTGCATTGCCTGATGATGCAAATCACCTAGTGGTCGGCCCAATTCTGCGCGGCCTCGGCGCGCAAGCGGGCAACGCTGGCAACATGGCGGAAATGCAGGCGCTTTCTGAAGAAATGGGTGCGTCGCTGCAAGCCGCGATCCGTGGCCTTCTAGAGCTGCACACGCAAGTTGAAGAAAGCCGTTACGGCATGATGAACAAAAACCTTCAACCAATTGAAGACAACCCGCTGCGCCTTGGCCTTGATTATAAAAACACGGTTGAAACCATGTATGACCGTCAACGCAGCGCCGTTCACCTGTCAGCGCCATCGGCAATCAGTGAAAGCTTGACCAATGTTCGTCACCACAATGAAGCGGTGCAAATTGCGACGACAGAAGCGCTGACGCAAATCCTTCGCGCACTCTCGCCAGATGTATTGATGCGCCGCTTTAGTGCATACCGCCGTCCTGGCGAAACAACGCCAGAGTCTGCGGATGCATGGGCTTGGAACATGTACAAAAGCTACTACGGCGAATTGACGTCTGATCGTCAAAAAGGCTTTGAAAAACTGTTCTGGGAGATTTTTGACCAAGCCTACGACAGAAAACTCCGTGAGAAGCAATTGGAGGTCTAACGTGATAGTCCGCCTGCTCTCGTGCTTTTTAGTGCTGCAACTGGCTGGTTGCGGGGTGTTTGGGGGTTCTGACGAACCTCAAGATCAGCCAACAACCGTCACCTTCAGTATGGTGGCTACCGAGCAAGTAAACCCAAACATTAGTGGTGATGCTACGCCTGTAGAGATTCAGGTGTTTGAGTTAGAAGACGACTCAATGTTCTTGTCTGGTGATTTCGAACAGCTTTCGGATGACGCCGAAGATGCACTAAAAAGTAATTACATTGACCATCGCGACTATGTGTTGGTACCGGGACAATTCAAGTTCATCGATCCCTTTGAGATCGAAGAGGATACCCGCTACATCGCCATCATGGCGCGTTTTTCCGACCCTGATAACAGTGATTGGAAAAAGGTCATCAAGATCATTCCTGTGGGCAGGCAGTATCACTTGCTGATGCACCTCGACAAGAACGACGTACTACTCGACAAAGTGGAATAAAGGATGTCATCGAGAAACCGGGTTGTTTGGAACGAAGGGCTGTTCGTTAAGCCACAGCATTTTCAGCAGCAACAACGCAACATGGAATATCAGCTAGATGAACGTATGTCAGCGGTTAGCCGCTATTTGTACGGCATCACTGAAATGACGCTTAATGCGGAATACCTGAGCTTCGGACGCATTGCACTTGATAGTGCATCTGGCGTGATGCCAGACGGTACCGTCTTTCGCATTCCTCAAGAAGACATGCAGCCAGAAGCATTGGAAGTTGCTGACAGTTCGCTGGCTAACCAAATTGTGTATCTCGCTATCCCGCTTCGTAGTGATTCGATCACCGAAGTGACGTGGCCTGAAGCCGCAGGATCGGGGCGTTACCAATCGTACAGTCAAGAAATTCGTGACATTCACACCTATCAAGGCGACATGGCACCGATTGATGTCAGCCCTGTTTGTTTGCGCTTGATGCTTGAGAAAGAGGATCGCAGTGCGTATGCCTCTATTGCCATTGCGCGTGTGTTAGAAAAACGCCCAGATGGCAGTGTGTTGTTGGATGACACTTTCCTCCCCTGTCACCTCAACGTCAGTGCCGTGTCTGTGTTGCACCGCTTCATTGGTGAAATGGCAGGCTTGATGCGTGAACGCGCCAAGAACATTTCGCAACGTATTGGCGCGCCGAGCCAAGGTGGTGTGGCGGATGTGTCTGATTTCATGTTGTTGCAATCGCTTAACCGCATGCAGCCACAGCTTCAGCATTTATCTCGTCTACGCAGTTTGCACCCAGAGCGCTTGTATGAAGCCTTGTCTTCCATGTGTGGCGAACTGGCAACCTTTACGGATGAAAGCCGCATGGCTCCCGAGTTTGGCAGTTACCAACACGATGCACCGGTGGAATCGTTCCGTCCTGTAATGACGCGTCTACGTCAATCGTTGAGCATCGTCCTAGAGCCTCGCGCTGTTTCTATCCAACTGCATCAACGTAAGTACGGCCTTATGGTTGCGCCGCTTCAAGATCCATCATTGGTTCGCGATGCTGACTTCATCATTGCCGTTCGTGCACGCATGCCGATGGACGAACTGCGTAAGCTCTTCGTGCAGCAAACCAAAGTGGCCTCTGTGGAGAAAATCCGCGAGCTTATTTCATTGCAATTGCCGGGCATTCCAATTTCGCCATTGCCAGTGGCACCACGTCAATTGCCGTACCACGCGGGTTACACCTACTACCAACTGGATAAGACCAGCCAAGCGTGGTCAATGCTCGCCAACGCAAGTGGATTTGCGTTCCATGTGGCAGGGCACTTCCCAGATATTGACCTACAGTTCTGGGCAATAAGGAGTTAGTCATGGCGGAAATGTACATAGATACACCGAACCGCGAACGTCACTACGATGATTTGTTGTTTGATGAAGCAGCCAACATCGATGCGGATCAGGATTACTGGTTCAAACTTCGTGGCGACAACATCAACCCATTGATTGATGCAGCCACCCCCTTGCTGGGTATGGCATTGCGTGTGCGTAAGCTCACCGAATGCCACAACGTGGATGTGATTTACAAGCAAGCGGTGGAAGAAGTGAAAGCCATCGAAGTGGAGTTGAGCGAGCAAGGTTATGACCATGCCGTGATCTTGGCGTATCGCTATGTGCTTTGTTCGTTTGTTGATGAAGCCATCATGAGCACCCCGTGGGGCGCAGACAGTGTGTGGGCCGAACACTCACTGCTAACGCGCTTTCACAACGAGACGTGGGGTGGGGAGAAAGTCTTCACCATTTTGTCTCGATTAGAAAACGAGCCAGAACGTTATAAATCGCTGCTCGAATTCATTTTCCTTTGTCTCACGCTTGGCTTTGAAGGCCGCTACAAGGTGATGGAGAAAGGGCGCGAAGAATACGAAAAAGTGATCATCAAGCTGCATCAAATTTTGCGTCAGCTTGATGACCAAGAACCGCTCGCGCTAACCAGTGCTGCCGACAATGTGGTGTCGACGAAATATCGACTGTCGAAGCAAATGCCTGTCTGGACGATTTTTGCGGGTTTCGTGACCGGCCTTGTCGTCATTTTCATTGCTTATTCGATTGCGCTCAACAACAAGTCTTCGAGCGTGCTAGAGCAACTTAATCAAATTCTTCAATAACAGGTGAACCAGTGATCCGCATTGAACTTCACACGCTAATTGGCAAGTTAAACCCACAAACCAAGCTGGCTTTGGAACAGGCGGGTGCATTGAGCATCAGTCGCCAAAATCCAGAGGTGACGTTCGAGCACTTGCTCTTTTCTTTGCTCGAAAACCCGCTTTCAGACATTCGTGTGCTGCTAAAAAGCGCAGGGCTTGACCATTCTCAAATTCGTCAAATGACGGGCGATGCACTTAGCCGCGAAACGCAACTAGAAACCACGCCATCATTTTCTCCGCTGTTGGTTGAACTGCTTCAAGATGCATGGCTATTAGGATCAACAGATCTTGGCCACAACGAAATCCGCTCTGGCGTGATTTTCCTTGCCGCATTGATGCGCCCTGATCGTTATTTGCCGATGAACCTGATCCGTCAGCTTGATTCTGTAAACCGCGAAACCATGAAAAAGCATTTCGCGCGCTTGACGGAAGAGTCTTCAGAAACCGCAGTGGCTTCGTCCTCAAAGGGCAATGCCTCGCCAGTGCCGAATGAAGCAGATACGGCGCTAGGTCGTTTTTGTACCAATTATTCCATCATGGCTAAAAATGGCGAGCTAGACCCTGTTTTGTGTCGTGATGACGAAATCAATCTGATGATCGACATCCTATGCCGCCGCCGCAAAAACAACCCGATTGTTGTGGGTGACGCGGGTGTGGGTAAAAGCGCCATGGTTGAAGGTTTGGCGCAACGTATCGTGGATGGCAATGTGCCGGATTCATTAAAAGGCATCGATGTGATGTCGTTGGATTTGGGTTTATTGCAGGCCGGTGCGTCGGTGAAAGGCGAGTTTGAAAAGCGCCTAAAAGCCATTATCGATGAAGTGAAGACCTCACCGATTCCGATCATCCTGTTCATTGATGAAGCACACACCATGATCGGTGCGGGTGCGCAGGAAGGGGGCGGTGATGCCGCGAACTTGCTAAAACCTGCACTTGCCCGCGGTGAGTTGCGCACTGTTGCTGCAACCACATGGAAAGAATACAAAAAGTACTTTGAGAAAGATCCTGCGCTGAGCCGCCGTTTCCAATTGGTGAAACTGGACGAACCAACGGTTGAGCAAGCGGTCGATATCATGCGCGGTCTGCACGGGGTGTATGAAAATGCCCACAAAGTGTTGATCAGTGACGATGCGCTGGTCGCTGCGGCTGAGTTGTCTGAGCGCTATGTGTCGGGTCGTCAACTCCCAGATAAAGCGATTGATGTGTTAGATACCGCCTGTGCGCGTATTGCCATCAATTTGAGTGCGCCGCCGCGCCGTTTGGCTGAGCTTGAAACCAAAACCATTCAGCGCCAGCGCCAAATCGACATGCTAAATCGCGAAGTGCAATTGGGTCATGACATTGACGACGAATTGTTGGCCAAATTAGAAGCCGATGAAAACGTTGATTTGGAAGAACAGGCCGCATTGCGCGAAGCCTGGAGCACACAGCAAACACTGATTGCCGACATCATTGAAAAACGTCAGCAAGTATTGGCGAAGCCTCAAACGGCTGAAGACGGCGAAGAGGCGGTCGAACCGCTGACAGAAGACGAAAAAGTAGAACTGCGCACTGAGCTGAAAGCGTTGTATGCAGAGCTAGCCGCCATTCCTCACGACGAGCGCTTGGTTCACCCGCATGTCGATGCGCAGCAGATTGCCGAAGTGATCGGCGATTGGACAGGTGTGCCTGTTGATCAGATGAACACTGACGAACTGAGCCGTATTACGCACCTTCCTGATCTACTCGGTGCGCAAATCAAAGGCCAAGACGTGGCGATTGAATGCATCCACCGTCACTTGCTGACGGCACGTGCAGATTTGCGTCGTCCAGGTCGTCCAAAAGGGGCATTCCTGCTTGCAGGGCCGAGTGGTGTCGGTAAAACCGAAACCGTGGTGCAGCTTGCAGAGATGCTTTACGGCGGCAAACAATTCCTTACCACGATCAACATGTCGGAATACCAAGAGAAACACACAGTGTCTCGCTTGATTGGGTCTCCTCCGGGCTATGTCGGTTATGGCGAAGGCGGCATTTTGACAGAATCAATCCGTAAAATGCCTTACTCGATTGTGCTGTTGGATGAAGTGGAAAAAGCCCACCCAGAAGTGTTGAACCTTTTCTACCAAGCGTTTGATAAAGGCGAGTTGGCAGACGGTGAGGGCCGTGTGATCGATTGCCAAAACGTGGTGTTCTTCCTCACGTCTAACTTGGGTTACCAAACCATTGTTGATTACGCAGAACAACCAGAGCTGCTCGAAGAAAAACTGTACCCAGAATTGGCTGCGTTCTTCAAACCTGCATTGCTCGCGCGCATGGAAATTGTGCCGTATTTGCCACTGAATGGCGACACACTCAAAGCCATCATTGCAGGCAAGTTGAAGCGTCTCGTGAATGTGTTTGAGCAACGCTACAAAGCCGAAACTGAAATTGATGATGCCTTGATTGGCGAGATTTCTCGCCGTGCTACGCGCTCGGAAAATGGTGCGCGTATGTTGGAAGCCATTATTGAGGGGCAGCTCTTGCCACCGGTTTCTCTGGCGCTACTCAACAAACTTGCGGCGCGTGAGCCTGTCACTCGCGTGTATCTGACTGCCAAAGACGGGCAGTTTGTTAGCGAGGTGGAGTAATCCATGAGCGATTGGCTTTCATTAGCAGTGTCTTTAACCAATACCCGTGATCAATCCGATCTCACGAGCACCTTCGTGAACGAGATTGAGGCATCGCTGGGTGTGTCACGCGCTTGGGTGATGTTCCCAAGTGCGCAAGGACGCTCGCTGAGTGTGACGCAAGACGGGAACACGTTTGAATGGAAAGTCGATGATTTCACCCATCCGTTTGCACATGTGCTTCAGTCAGCGTCACCGATGCTGCTCGATCCATCCAAGCTTAATTACTGGTTAGAAAACGACGATTTTGTTGCCCTTATGTCGGCACGCAAACGTGGTGAGAATGTACTCATCATGCCGCTGCCGCCGGGTGTTAAGAAGGTGAAAGCCATCTTAATGCTCACAGGTCCATCGTCGGTACTTAGCCAGCTGTTGGCTGACAAACAATGGCAAAAACTCTGCGAGATCTATATCAACCAAAGCCAGATGGTGGCGGAATTAGGTAAAGAACATCGCCAAATTTCTGCGCTTAGCTCGTCTATAGCGGAGATTCGCCGTGACGAGAAGAAGCGCGAGAAAGCGTACGAATTGAAAAGCGTCTTGATTGGGGAAAGTTCACCCATGCAAAAGATGCGAGACAAGGTTGTTACAGCGGCGCAGTCCTTACTCAATGTGTTGGTCTGTGGTGACACAGGCACGGGCAAAGAGTTGGTGGCGCGTGCGGTTCATGAGTTGTCTGTCCGTCGGACCAAACCTTTTGTGGCCATTAACTGTGCTGCCATTCCTGACACCTTGTTGGAGAGTGAGCTCTTTGGTCATGTGAAAGGTGCGTTCTCTGGCGCAGACCGCGCCAAAAGTGGTCTGTTGTTAGACGCCGATGGCGGCACCTTGTTCCTTGATGAAATCGGCGATATGCCGTTGTCGTTGCAAGCCAAATTGCTTCGCGTACTTGAAACACGCTCATTCCGTCCTGTGGGTGGTTCACAAGAAATCAATGTGGACTTTCGTCTGGTCGCGGCTACCCATGTCGCGTTGCCCGCCCGCGTAGAGCAGGGTGAGTTTCGCCGCGATTTGTACTACCGACTCAATCAATTTCCTATTCTTGTGCCGTCGTTAGTGGAGCGTCTTGAAGACATTCCTGAATTGAGCCGTCATTTTATCGCGGAATACAACGCTCGCTCTGGGGTGAACATTGCAGGTCTGCGCTATGCAGCGTTAGATTTGCTGAATCGCCATGCTTTCCAAGGCAACGTGAGAGAACTGCGTAACTTGATTGAGTATGGGTGTGCAGTCACGGCCAGTGACGAAGAAATTCTGCCTGCTGCCTTGAATGAACGCCTCAATGAGCAACCTGAGTTCAATATGACGGGTGCGCTCGCTAGCAATGATGATGTGGTCACGGACAGCTACATTGGCGTGGATTTATCCAACATCGATAACCTTAAAAATGCCGTGCAAGATTTTGAAGTGAATGTGATCCGTTCACGATTAACGGTGTTTGATGGTGACCGCACGAAAGCAGCGGAAAGCTTGGGTTTGCCTAAGCGAACGCTGGCGCACAAGTGCTTAAAAATGGAGATTGATTGACCATGAAGCGAAGCGGTTCCTTGAATGTTGGATTGCTGATTGGCACCACAATGCTCAGTTGTGCAGGGTTGAACCCAGTTTGGGCAAACACTGTAACTGAAAACGCAAATGAGCGATCTGATGCGTCACTGGTGAGCCAGGCGCAAACGTGTGCAGCGATTCCCACGCGACTTGAACGATTGGCGTGCTTTGATGGGGTATTCAACACCCCCCTTGATGCTGATAACAAACAGACCATTGCGAACATTAAACCAGAAGCTTATCAACGCGCTCATGCAAGTGAAGCGGCGCGCGGTGAAGATGAACAAGGCTTTGTTGTGCGTTATTCCGATCCTGAGGATCTCAGCAAAGGCATCTGGATGACGGCAACGGCCATTCCTGATCGTGGACAGCAGCGTGAAGACATGCCGATTTTGATGCTGAGTTGCATCGACAGTATCAGCCGTATGGAGTTGGTGCTCCCTACGACCACATCGGCGGGTAAAGCCATGATATTGGTATCAGGCAGTTTTGCAGTGACAGACCGATGGTTAAGCGATGACAGTGGCACCATCATGCATGCAGGGCGCGGTATTCCAGCCATCAATGTGATGAAGGCATTGATGTCGAGTTCAGGCGCGGTGTTGCGTTCTGAATTGGATGAGATTGGCAACCTGACGTTTGACACCGAAGGGTTAACGTCTGCTATCCGTCCTATGCGCAATACCTGTCGTTGGTAGGGGGGGAGATGGATATTCAAACCTATCGCCAACGTGCGGCAAAACCTATTGAGGGAAGCAACCCTGTCGGAGAGCGACTTCTTGATGATGCGCTTCTGGATTTTGTCGAAGGACAAATGATGAAGGTGGGTTCATTGTCTCACGGCGACGTGCAGTGGGTGGAAGCCGAGCAAAGTGCGCTCAAGCTGATGGAGACCCATACCAAAGATCTCAAACTGCTGACGCACCTTTTACAGTGCTTGCAGTATCAAGCGTCCCCTGAAAGATTCACGTTGTCCATTTATGTGTTGGCAGATTTTGTCGCCCAGTATTGGGAGACGTGTCATCCCGCGCCGGGGCCTCGTGGTGTGTTGCCACGCAGAAAATTCTATTCGCAGATTGTTCAACGAACGCTGAAGACTGCTGAGAAAATTGACGTTTCCATGTTTGATGTGGAACAAAAAACTGAACTTGAAAAAGCCTTCACAACCCTCAGTGAGGCCGCGTCCGAGAAAGATTTGCCGACAGACGGTGTGCAGGAAGTTGATGCGTTAATAAAGCGACGCATGGCGTCCAATGTACCGACTGAACCGCAAACAAACAGTGCAGCCCCAGCTGTGCAAGGTGGTGGAAATGCCAACCCAATTTCTGCGGCGAAACCTAATTTGGACATTGATGGCAGTTCTGACAGAGCCATCAAACAAACATTGTTAAAGGTCGCGGAGTTCGTTTCAGAACTTGATGGAGGCATTGGGTTGTCGTTAAGGCAGCGTCGCTTCGCGGTGTGGTTTTCTATTACATCTGCACCTGAAGCAGAAGCTAACGGTGAAACCCAATTGATGCCAGTTTCAACGGATCGCATCGCCGAGTACGAAGAGCAACTGACACGGGGCGTCGATCATGCTTTGTGGCGTAAGGTCGAGCAAAGTGTAACGGTCGCGCCGTATTGGATTGATGGGCACTTTCTGAGCTATCGCATCGCGCTTAAGCTGGGCAATGCCGAGTGGGCAGAGGTGATTGCCAGTGAAACCCGTGCGTTTGTTCGCCGATTGCCCGTTGTACTTGATTTGCATTTCAAAGGCGGCGCGCCGTTTGTCGGTGCGGATACACGACGGTGGCTTGAAGAGGGCGAATCGAACGGTGGCGCAAGTTCTGGCGGCGGCACTGATTGGGAAGACAAACGTAAAGAAGCCTTTGTATTGGCAGACGAAGGCGGCCTTTCTGTCGCACTCGCCATGCTGAACGACGGTTTATCTGGCGCCAAAGACCCAAGAGATCAATTTTATTGGCGCATGTTATCAGCCGATGTCATGCGTCGTTACAATCTGTCAGCCATGGCAGATCAGCAATACCGGATTTTGTTGGATCAAGCGACAACCACGTCGCTGGTGGATTGGGAGCCGTCTCTGATTCAACGGCTAGAAAATATAACAAAAACGGATTAAAAGCAGGGATCGAAAAGTATGTTCAGCAAGTTAAAAACGCTTCTAATGAAAATGCTTCCAGCGCTAAAGGCCTCGCTGCCGATTTTGCTGGTCGCCATTTTTGTGCTGCTAAATGTGGCGATTTGGTGGGCGGGTCCTTGGCTCACGATTGACGAGAGCAAGCCGTTATCATCTGTTTCAGCGCGCGTTATCACCAGCGTGATCTTCTCTCTTGCCTGGTTGGCATTGTGGGGCTTTATTCAGTGGCGCAAGCTCAAGGGTTACCATGCCGAGCAAATTCGCGAACAGCGCCTTCAAGAAGATCCAATTAAACGCTTCGAGGAGCGCCAAGAATCTGAACTCAATCAGGTGATGTCTGCGCTTCACAAAAGCCTTAACAAACGAAATTACTTGTATGCACTGCCGTGGTATCTGGTGCTTGGCCCTGAAAATGCGGGTAAGACCAGTCTGATTAACCGTTCAGGTCAGAACTTCGTGTTTTCTTCTGTGATGCGTGCATCGGGCAAGAAAAGTGAAAACCCTTACTCCTTCGATTGGTGGATTGGTGACGACTCTGTGCTTATCGACCCTGACGGTGAATTGCTGACGCAACGCGCCACGTCGAATGATGGTGAAGGGGAAATGGAGCGCCGCCTTTGGGTTCACTTTATCCAATGGTTAGAGAAAACCCGCAGTCGTCGCCCGTTGAACGGCGTTGTGATCGCGCTAGACGTTGCGAACCTTGCTACCGCGACCACCAGTGAGCGCCGTGCCTATGCAAACCTACTGCGTGCACGTCTGCGTGAATTGATGGAGACCTTGTCCACGCGTTTGCCAGTGTATGTCTCTTTAACCAAGTTGGATTTGCTTACCGGTTTTGAACCCTTTTTCCGCAATTACACCAAGGCGGAACGTGAAGAGGTGCTGGGCTTTACCTTTACACTAGATTCTGTTGACGATCTCGATAGCTGGTTAAACGAGTTTGATACTGAGTTTGGTGCGTTTGTGGAGCGTGTAAATCACATTCTCCCAACCGTATTGATGCAAACATTTGATGCTGAAGATCGCACCGCGATTTATAGCTTCAGCCGTCAAATGGCGGGCTTGCACGATGTGCTCAAGCAATTCCTGCAAGATGCCTTTGGCAGTGACCAATTTTCGACCTCTGCATTGGTACGTGGCGTTTACTTCACTTCTGTGTATCAACAGGGTGTACCGACTAACGCATTTATCGATTCAGCATCGCGCCGGTATGGCATTTCTCATGCGGTGAATACGGCGCAAAATGCTGCTAACTCCACCATTTACTTCACGCAGCGTCTATTCAGCAAGGTGATCTACCCGGAAGCAGGCTTGGCGTCTGATAATTTCCGCGTGGCGAAAACCAAACGCCGCGTGATGATTTTATCTGTTGTGGCGTGTTCTATTGCTTCTCTGTTGTTGATCGGTTCTTGGCACCAGTATTACCTGAAAAACGTCAAACAAGCGGACGCTGTTTTGACCAAGGTAAATGACTACCAAGAAGACTTTGATGCGGAATTGGGCATGGACAGCGGTCTCGATATTCTTGCGCCGCTGGACACCATTCGTCAGGCAACGTTGGAATTTGGTTTCTTCCGTGAAAAACCTGAATTGGTTTCTGATCTTGGCTTATACCAAGGCCATGTGATTGGTCCTGAAGTTGAGCGCACGTATTTGAGCTTGCTGGAAGACCAATATCTGCCAGCTCTTTTGAAAATGGCAGCGGCAGATGTTGCGGGTGCAGAAACGGAAGAGCAGCAGCTTGGTTCGTTACGTGTATTCAGAATGATGACGGATGACAAAGGCCGTTATCAGGACATGGTGCAGAACTACTTTGCCGCTAAATGGCAGGAAATGTACCCAGGTGATCGTCAAACGCAAGAGCGTTTGATGCAACACTTAGACTATGCGATGGAGCACACTGACCTGCAGGGTTTGCGTGCAGAAGGTGACGAGCGTGCAGAGGAAACTCTGAAGCCATATGACCGTCTGATTGATAATACCCAGCAGTCGCTCAGCCGTATGCCGATCGACCAACGTGTATACCGTAACTTGAAGCAAGCATCTGCATCGGTTCTTGGTTCTCCGGTTGACCTCGCAACATCGATTGGTCCTGTTTTTGATGTGGTGTTCGCGCAGCGCATTGAAGACAGTGAAAACCTGATGATCCCGCGAATGTTGACGAAGAAAGGCTTTGAAGGTTACTTCATCCCTGAATCTGACTCAGTGTCTGAATTGGCGCTGGTTGACAGTTGGGTGTTGGGGCAAACCGAATCGATTGATTTCTCAGACGAAGACAAGCGTGTACTGCGAGACAAAATCCGTAGCCAATATGTGGCGGATTACTCCGATAGCTGGCGTCGTGCGATGAACGACATCGACATCAAGTACTTCCAAGACATCCACAATGCAGTTTTGGTGTTAGAAAGCATCACGGGTAACAACCAACCGTTACACCGCTTATTGGAAGAAGTGACGGACAATACCAAGTTGTTCCCTGCATTGCCTGAAAATGACACCGCGCGTGAAGAATTAGTGAAATCACCCCGTTACCGTGTTGCAGCGCTTGTCGATAACCAATTTGCTGAATTGAATGGTCTTGCGACTACTGAAGAAGGCAAGCCAATCTATTTGGACGAAGTGATTGATTCTGTTACCCAGTTGCTGGCGTACATGAAATCCATCAACGATGCACCAGATGTGGGTAAAGCCGCGTTGGAAGCGACCAAATCACGTTTAACACTTAACAGTGCTGACCCGATTTACGTGCTTGAACGCATCGCTGCGGGTATGCCTCAGCCATACGACAACATGTTGAAGAAACTGGCAGAAGAAAGCTGGTATGTGATCAAGCAAGAAGCCATTCGCTACTTAGAAGTGCTTTGGGCGGAAGACGTGTATTCACAATTCCAAACGAAACTGGCATCGCGTTACCCGTTTAACCCTGCATCATCAAAAGACGTGGCACTGGAAGATTTTGAGGCCTTCTTTGCGCCAAACGGTATTTTGACTAGCTTCTATGAAAACAACTTGCGCATGTTCTTGGAAGAAGCGGGCGAGCTGAATTCTGGTGCGGACAATAAATCATTGATCCGTAGAGATGTGCTGAGTCAGCTTGATGCTGCTGAAGCCATACAAAGCGCATTCTTTAACCGTAAAGGTGTGTTGGATGTTGAATTCACGCTAGAGCCTGTTGAACTGAGTGCTAACAAACGTCGCTCAGTCATTAACGTCGATGGTCAATACGTGGAATACAGCCACGGTCCACGTAAGAACGTGGGTCTGATTTGGCCAAATACGTTACGTGATTCAGCGATCAGTAAAGTGACACTCGTACCGTCTCGTACTAATCGTTCTCCGCGTAGTATTTCCATTCAAGGGCCGTGGGCATTCTTCCGTTTGCTTGAAGAAGCAGAAGTCGTGGGCTCAACAGCAACCAGCGTGGATTATCGCTTTAATATCGACCGTGGCAACGTGTTGTACCGCTTGCACTCAGAGGCTGACAGCAACCCGTTCACCGCGTCGATCTTCAAAGGCTTTAAACTTTCTCGCACGTTGTATTAACGGTGATGACATTCATGCACCACAAGGACACTGATTGAGCAATGCAAGGGCTGTATGCAGATATCGAGGGCTTGAAACCGGCGGGAGACACTTCCCGCCTACGAGATTCGTCTGATTATCAGAAAATCCGTAGCGAAATTAACCGTAGGTTCAACCCGCTCGCCGGTCTTACTGACTGGGAAAAAGTAAGAACCCTTTGCGAGAAAGTCGCTCAAGAGGAAGGGGTCGACCTATTGGTCGCCATTTATTACACCGTTGCTGCGATGAAAACCCGTGGTTTGGCTGGTTTGGCGAATGGACTTGAACTTCAAGTGTCCGTGCTAGGCACAGGGCATGAAGACAACGACATGCCAGCGGCGCGCCGCCTCGAGCTGTATCGCTGGATGTTGGGTCGCATTGGTGAAGAAGTGCGCGCGATGCGCCCCGAACAAGGGCAAATCCGTGAACTTTATCGCTGCGAACGATCGCTGCAAGCCATCGATGCTTTTTTGTCTAAGCAAAACGGGACAAAGGTAGATGATCTCGACGCGTTAGGCTTTACGATTTTTGAGCATATCGATCGCTTGGAAAGCCGCAGTGCTTCGCGGGCACCCGCAATGCCTGTCGAAGTGGAAGTGAAAAAGCAAAACGTCAACGCGTTGATCTTTTTCGTTGGCTTAACGGTGGGGGCGGTGGCGATTTACGTCTTACTCCAGCTACAAGGGACACGACCTAACCCCACCACTCAGCTCACCACTGCGTTACCTGAACCTAAAATTATCACGCTAGAAGAAGCGCAACAGATTCATAAAGAGTTTGGCACTGAGGCGCTATCGTCTCATCGAGAGCGATTGCTGACAGCGTACACGGACAAAGTGTCCGTACTCACTGCAAGTACATCAGGTGACAACTTGTTGGAAGGGATTGAGTTGGCGAATAGCTTGGCGTATGTCTTCCCTGAAGCGCCTGAAGTGACCTTGATGAATCAAAACCTCCAGGATTGGCGGGAGGGATTGTTGGCGGAGGTAGAGGAACTCAAGCAGCGTTTTGTGACCGCAAGAACGCGGGCCGCTAATTTGAGCCTATCTGCAAAGAATGGCAACTTCTCTCAAGTTGAAGCGCTTGCAACCGGGCTTGAAAATTACGCCATCAGCTTATCTCCATTAATAGGGCGACTGACGTTTGTTGAACAGCAAATAGCAGAAGGAAATTTGGAAAGGGCGAAACAAGAACTCGCACTTTTGGATGCCGATTTGAAGGCGATAACATTGGAAAAGGCGTTGTTAGAACGAGAAATCGAAGCGAGTGATGCCGAGCC
This sequence comes from Enterovibrio norvegicus DSM 15893, assembly GCF_900115495.1. Classification (GTDB taxonomy): domain Bacteria; phylum Pseudomonadota; class Gammaproteobacteria; order Enterobacterales; family Vibrionaceae; genus Enterovibrio; species Enterovibrio norvegicus. The sequence continues at coordinate 130,439 of NZ_FOWR01000001.1, forward strand.
AGAAAGCTAATGTGTATAGATGCTAAGTCTTGCTGATAAGCAATTTAGTCATTCGCACTTTTTAAACCGTCATTTCATGGCGGTTTTTTTGTTATTAACGATATTAAATTCATAAATAACAGAAGGTTGCTCTCAGTTGTTCTCTGGTGAAACAGGTGTTTTTTCGTGGTATGTATGAGGGCGTATTCATAAGTGAGAATGAGTGAAACCCAAATGCATTATTCGAACTACGAATGTGATCAAGGTACACCTTCGCAATGTTAAAGGTTGTTTTATAGAACTGTTGTGGCATAAAACGAAAAGAAAGCGCTTTCTTTTCAATTTAAAGAACGCGTTTAGCTTCAAAATTGGGTAAATAAATAAGCGCTTTGAAATTAACACACTGATAAATAATCATTTTTAGTACCAATAAAATCGCGAAGAGATGGAAAACCACGGAGAGTCGCGATTCACACTAAGTCCATAGGGAGTGGGAAAGTGTCAAATATCTACAAAACAGGATCTGCATACCAATTTGAGCGTGAAGGTGTCAGTGCTCTGCGAGCGCAGACGCGTGATCTTGTTGACAACAAAATTCATGGCTTGTCGTTTAGCCCATACATCGACGGTCAAGGCCCAGGTACTGAAATCAGTGATGAGCAAATTCGCGAGCGTTTGGAGATTATCCGTCCGTATGTGAATTGGGTTCGTTCATTTTCTTGTACGGAAGGCCATCAAAACATTCCTAGAATCGCCCGTGAACATGGATTGAAAACCATGGTTGGCGTTTGGATTGATGGCGACAAAGAAAAGAACGAAATCGAATTGGCCAATGCCATCGAAATCGCGCAGCAAGGCTATGTGGATGTGCTTGCTGTGGGTAACGAAGTCATGCTTCGTGGTGAACTGACAGAAGATGAGTTGGTGGACTACATCAACCGCGCTAAAGCAGCGTGCCCGAATGTGGAAGTGGGATACGTAGATGCGTACTTCCTGTTTGAAAATTACCCACGTGTGGCTGATGCCTGCCAGGTGATCTGCACGAACTGCTATCCATTCTGGGAAGGCTGTCCTGTTGATTATGCGGTTCCTTACATGAAAGAAATGTATCGCCGTGCACAAGCTGCTGGCAAGGGCAAGCGTGTGATCGTTTCTGAAACGGGCTGGCCAGATCAAGGTGTTGCGGAGCGTGGCGCTGTGCCATCAGAAGAAAATGCGTTGCAGTACTTCATCGACACGTGTAAGTGGGCGAAAGAAGACGATATTGAGGTCATCTACTTCTCATCCTTTGACGAGGCTTGGAAAGTAGAAGACGAAGGTGCCGTAGGTGCTTACTGGGGGCTGTGGGATAAAGACGGGAATTTCAAATATACCGAGTAACTCGGGTACGTTGGTCTCCCATAGCCACATCAAAAGACACGGGAGCATGTTTTACTTTCCCGTGTCTTATAAAAAGAGAAAGGAAATAAGTTCATGGAACTGAGAAACGCCATTTGTTATTCAGGGTACCGAGAAGGCCAAAATCCCCGCGAAGGGATTTATCCAAGTTATGACGAAGTCAAAGAAGACCTTCAGATTTTGTCAAAAAACTGGGGCGCACTCCGACTCTATGATTGCAGCCATCACGCAAGATTGGTGCTGGATGTTATCGAGAACGAAGGAATGGATTTCAAAGTGATGCTCGGCGCGGACGTTGCTGCTGAAATGAATAACCCTGGGTGCCCGTGGGGTGCACAATTCAGTGAGGAAGAACTCGCTGCTAATCGTCAGAAAAACAGCGAAGAAATTGATCGCTTGATCGCGTTGGCAAATGAGTATCCAAATAGTGTGGGTTATGTCTCTGTGGGTAACGAAGCGAGTGTTGAGTGGACGGATCATCTGATCTCAGTTGAAAAGCTGGTTGAACACGTTGAGCGCGTTAAGAGTGCAATTTCACAGCCAGTAACATTCTGTGAAAACTATGTACCATGGACCTACAAGTTAGGTGCATTGGCGGAAGCGTTAGACTTCATCTCTGTTCACACGTACCCAATCTGGGAATACAAGACGATTGATGAAGCGCTCGAATACACCAAACAAAACTACTACGCAGTAAGAGATTGCAATCCAGGTAAGCCTGTTGTGATCACAGAAGCTGGTTGGGCTACAGCTTCAAACGGTCGTGGTATTGAAGCATGGAATGCTAACCAAGAGCTTCAAGCTGCATACTACGAGCAACTAATGGAATGGACGCGTGCAGAAAACATTCTAACCTTTGTTTTCGAAGCGTTTGATGAACCTTGGAAAGGCGATTCACACCCAGAAGAGCCAGAGAAACACTGGGGCTTGTTTAAGGTAGATCGCACACCAAAATTGGTGATGCAGTCGTTGTATGGCGAAGTTGAGCCTGCGTAAGCATGGACATGCACCGTTGACTGAATAAGTCAGTGCCAAGCAACGAGAAAGGGCGACGTTAAGTCGCCCTTTCTACGTTTAATGAACATGAAGATAGATACATTCTTCATCTTTCTGTAGTAAAACTGCAGCAATATAATAGGTCGTGTAGATGACAGCGGGATCAATCGGTATTCAATGCCGTTTGATCCCGCTGTTAGCAAAAAAATTTTGTTGATTTAGGGAAAAAATATGACACATCCAACATGGGAACTGCCTGTAGATAAAGGCGCATTGATCCTGACACCTTGTCCGGGAACAAAAGGTGAAGGGTTAACGGAAAGCCTTGAGCAGTTGCAACGTCAAGGTGCAACCGTCATCGTTACCGCGATTAACCATGAAGAAATGGCTGATAAAAACGTCGCTGCACTGGGTGAAGAAACCCAGCGTTTGGGCATGCAGTGGTTCCATGTGCCTATTGAAGACGATTGTGCGCCTGCAGAAGATTTTCAAAACAACTGGAAGGCGAGCCGCGAGGCACTTCATCAAGCTATAGAAAATGGTAACAAAGTTGTGATGCACTGCATGGGAGGCTCAGGCCGCACCGGATTGCTTGCTGCGCACTTGCTTCTTGAACGTAACTGGGAGCTTGAAGATATCGTCCGTGAGGTGCAAGCACTTCGCCCAGGTGCATTTACCAAACCGCTTCAAGTGGAATATATTGGTACACTTGTTGAGTAAAAATTTAATTAAATCCATATTTATAAAAAGGCTGCTATGTGCAGCCTTTTTTAATGTTTTAATTTTATCCATTAAAGATGTCATCAATGATACAAAGTGAGATTTTTAAATGATAAATAATATCGCGGTGCGGGAATGTATATCGCACGTATCTATTCTAATAAAGCAAACTTCTATTTTGATAACGACAGTACTAGGTGTATTAAAACTCTAATACTCATTGTTGAATAGGAATATGCAATTATATTAAAAAGGAAAGTAGTATAATGTTAAAACTATCAGCTGTATTTATGTCATTAGCGCTTGTTTCTGGCTGTTCAACCATCGTAAGCGAGAGTAGCTATCCAGTTTCTATTTCTAGCAGCCCATCGCAAGCTGACTTTGTTCTTGTGAACCGTGAAGGACAACAGGTCCACACCGGAACAACACCAGACACTGTCACACTCAACGCTTCATCAGGTTTTTTCAAAGGTGAAACGTATCAACTGATTCTTAACAAAGACGGCTACGAAGAAAAAACCATTGAAATTGAAAGCACTGTCGATGGTTGGTACTTTGGCAATATTCTGTTCGGCGGCTTGATCGGAATGCTTATCGTTGACCCAGCAACGGGTGCAATGTTCAAACTGCCTGAAGGGGCTGAAGCACAACTTGACGAAAAAGCGGTAGATGCAAGCACTGTGACCATCGCGATGATAGATGCGATTCCAGAAGAGCAACGTGCATCACTTATTCAGGTTAAATAGTACTACAGCTATCGATTTTTAATTGTATGCCTTTAAATAAGTGATAAGTCTCATATCGCTTACTTCATATGTATGAAGTAAGCGATTTTTATTTTTGGAAAGAAAAAATTATGAGCGAAAGCCAAAGTGTTATGGGTCCAACATTATTTATGTTTACGGTAATATTGGCAGCTTTTGCAATGTATTTTGAAGCACCCGCAATGATGTTCTACTTGGTTTTTGTCAGACTGATTTATGCTATTTTTGTGTCAATAGTCATTGATGGATGGAAAAATACACTGCCAGTGTTGGTAGAAACATCGAAGATTCGGTGGAACAGAAACATCAATGGCATTCCGGTAAGTGACACGACCAATGCTCTTGTCAATTTGCACTTTAAAAGTGAGCGAGAACTGAAGCGTGCTTTTTTGACGTTGCTGATACCGAAAGCCATCATTGTCGTGGCCTTGGCTGTTTTGGCCATGGTCAACGTTTATCAAAACGTTGATGGCATGATCAACTCTCCGCTTCATGCAATATCAATCGTTGTCGTTTGCTACATCCTTGTTAAGGTTTGTTGGGTCTTCCATCTGTTAGCGACACTGAAATCGAGCAGATGGTACTTACACAATGCAGCGTTCGGTGAGGACACGTATTACTCCGCTTACTTGTCATTACCTGACACCTTGGAGCCATACTTAATAAAAGTCTTCGAATGAAATCGTGGCGTATTGAAAGTGTGCATAGAAGAGCCTTTGGGCTCTTTTTATTATGAAAAACGAGCTCTATTCTGAAGGGGATGAATTTTTACATGGGGGCCACTTGGTATATTCAAAGAATAGTAGTAGGCAAGGTACGAACGAAGGTTATTGCACGGCTGTATTGTCGTTATTAATATTATTATAACCACCTGTTAAATTAATGATGCTATTACTCTCTGAGTGAGAGTGTTATTTGTTGAAACAATTATTAATCAATAATACTTGGTTCATATATTGAGTGCTCTATCAAATTAAGTGAAATTAATTGGTACGTTTGCAAATAATATCTTGATCTACTGTTGAAAACTTTTAAGTTACTTCCGATAATCCCCGCACTATTGGTGAGGTGTCATGTGATTTATCTCGTTAAATATATTCACATCACGCAATAAACTGTTACTTGACTCGAAATGATTGCCTTCTTTGATTATACCGACAACTCGGACGTTTTCGTTAGCCTGTCCATAATTCATCGATGGCGTCATTGGTAAGGGCGTTTAAGACGAAATGAAAAACATAAACAAAAAAATGTTCATACGAGTTCTACCTATGGTGTTTTTCCCCGTCCTTTTCTCGGGTTGTCAGTCCACCACACCGCCTGATTGGTATGCTGTTGAACAGGTTAATCATCCTGAGTATGTCTATGCCGTTGGTGAAGGTCGTAGTTTAAATCTAGCTAAAAAATCAGCACTTAGCGGTGTTAACTCACAGCTGTGGACACAAGTGGATTCGACGTTTTCGATGAATGATGTCTATAAAAGAATCAATGATGATTCGACATCATACGAAACCACAAGCAACAAGATTAATGCCAAAAGTGCACAAGTGACCTTGACGGGCGTGGAATATGTCCAGTCTGAAAAGAACGATGTGGCTTATTATGTCCAAGCAAGAGTAGGGCGAGATAATATTAAATCGCAACTATCTTCTGAGATAAAACAAATAGAAAGCGCTGCGAAATCAAAGATCGAAAACTTGAGTCACCAAGACAAATTACTTTGGTGGTTAGACAACAGAGGCTCTGAGGAAAAGCTTGAAGATCTTTATGTTCGTCTCGCGATTCTTTCTTCACTAGGCAGTGATGAAGAAAACAGCGTTGTTTATTTGCCAGAACTGCTTGGTGATATTTCAAAAGTAAAATCTGAACTTCTGGTATCTATTCGTCCAGATAAGAAAGACAGAAAAAGTGCCGCCTTTATTTCTGAGAAATTCTCTGTTGAAGGTATCGCTACCACGCAATCGTCTTCTCGCCAAGCAACACATATTTTGACCATGAAATCGGAATACCGTCGCGGCATGGTAGGCGATGCGTATATCACGACAAAATTGACGGACCTGGTACTAAAAAACAAGGCCGGCAAAACCTTGGCTAACAATGAAATTATCTCAACAGGTAATTCAATGACCAGTTACAAGTTGTCCCAAGAAGGCGCTGAACGCCATTTTTCAGCATTGCTCGAAGAAGCAGGCATTTGGCAAGCTGTTGGGCTTAAAAAGTAGAAAGATAAATTCACACTGGAGTATCTAAAGTGTTTAAGAAAGGGTTAGTGGCAGTCGCGCTTACAACAGCGCTAACAGGTTGTGGTGTAACGGCAGTATGTCCTCCGGGTACCGAAATCGAGATGGAAACAGCAGGTATTCCTGCGAAAGCATCTGACGAACTGAAAGTGATCGTTCTTCCGGTAGACATGGAATTTAAAGACGCTGCTAAAGGCCGTCTTCAAACCGTATTCCGTAACGACTTGGAAGCCACCATTGAAGGTACGGGCGCTAAACTGGTTGATCGCAAACTGGCTAACAAGCTGAAAGGCGAAATCAAACTGGCAGAGCAAAGCGGCCGTTACAACAAATCGGGTGTGCCAATCGCTGACCTAGCAGTTATCACAGAAGTGACTGCAAGCAACCTGTCTAGCTCTTTCTCAGAAGCTTACTCTTACGAGAACGATGACGGCGAGACGAAATACGTTCCTGCTAAATGTTCGTTCACCACAGAAGTGAAAGCCGTTGCGAAAGTGGTTTCACTTCCAGACATGAACCTCGTTCAGCGTATTGAGCTAGGTGCGAGTGATTACAGCTCGACTGAAACAAACAACTCTCGTTGCCCAATTTCAAACGCACAATACAAAGGCATGGCGAGTGAAGCAGCAGAGAAAGCGGTAGCGTACAACTTTGAGCTTCAAAAGCTGCTAGCACCTTCTGCTCCTGTTACTGCGATGCGTCAGTGTGAAGCGGGTACCATGGTGAAAGTCGCAATGGGTAGCAAGAAGAAGCTAGAGCCAGGCACATACATCACCCTTTCTCAAATTCACAAATCTGACGAGGGCGACATTGAAACGTTCACTCTAGGTGAAGGTTATGTTGTGAAACATGAGCAAGATGCCGTGAAGCCAAACTTCTCATGGGTTGCTATCGACGAAGAAATGTCTCTGCGAATCCGTAAAGGCGACTCAGCGAAAGTGGTACCTGAAGAGTGCCCAATCTTGAACCCAATGTGTCACCTAAACCAGCTAGGCCTGTAATAATGAAAAAAACCATTGTCGCCACTGCATTAGCACTGATGCTTTCTGCATGCTCAAGCAATAACCAAACCGTCGAACAAAGCCAAAACTTTGCGGCGTGTACGTTCCCGGATTCTCCAAAAGACAACGCACCAGGCTGGATTTGTGACGTGATGCCATCTGACATCGCTACTGCAGCGACCGGTTACGCGAAGAAAAGCGCAGCGGGCATGAGCGTAATGCGCAGAATTGCGGCGAGTGAAGCGCGCGTTGCGCTGGCTTCTCAATTCGAAACTGACGTGAACAACATGTTCAAGCAAGCGGTTGAGAGCACAGTGCAAACTGACGCGACGGTTGGCACGACTGAATCTGTTATGGAAGTGTTTGAGAACGTTACCAAGACCGTTGTTTCTCGCACCCTGACTAACAGCAAAGTGTTGGTGAGCCAAACCAGTCCTTCAGGCGGCCTTTACGTGCTAGTGGGGATGGATGACGCGGCTTACAAAGTCAACATGAACAGCGTGATCGATGCTGTGACAGAAGATTCAGCGTTGTGGGACCAATTCAACAACGAAAAAGCGGCAGAAGACCTTGCTAACGCGCTTGAGTCTCTGAAACAGCTTTAAGTTGGAATCTTGTTAGGCACTTTGCGGTTCAGCAGGGTGCTTTCAAACCCTTACCTTATGAGGTTATCGCCAGATAGCCTCTTTTTCTATGTGGCTAGGAATTACCAGATGTCATTGGGTCGAATGAAAATTGTCGCCGCATGTATTGCTGCGGTTTTATCAACCACTTCTGTTTTGTCAACCAATCTTGCATACGCATCAGATTCTTTTGATGAGCTTGAACGTGAATCTAAGCGTGTAAACATGTCTCAATCAGAGAAAAAAGCACAGTTCCACGAATGGCTAGATGCTTACTTGTCAGAATATGAAGCGTGGCGAGAGGCATATACCAAAGACATCGATCAACAGCGTGAAACGCTGATCGATCATTGGGGCAGTGGTGAGCTGTCTGATCAAACAAAACACGTTGAATACGCAAAAGACAACACAGTGAAAAAAGTTGTCGATTACGAGAATAATACCGCTGTGGTGTCAGTGCTTATTGACGCAGACGGTAACGTTGATCAATCAACCTTGCCGAAGGACAAGATTGAGATTGATGGCCAAGTCATCGAATTGACGAAAGCAGAAAAGCGCATTGATGTTGTGGATTATTCTGCAGAACAAGAGAAGAAAGAGAAAGCCTTCATCGTTGATCATGTCTATGCACAAATGCAGGAATTGGACGTACAAGCGGAACGATTGATTCGTTCAGGCACGGGAATTCCCGACTCGTTCATCTACGAGCGTGCATATAACAAAAAACTGGAACTGTTGGCATCAGCAAAAACGCGCATCTCGGCATTGTCAGCGCAGTTCAAGCAAAAGCGCTTAGCGCTTGGCATTCCTGAGTCAGTGGCTAAAACACCAATTTCAACAGAAAAACCACAGACCAAACCGGCTGTGAAGCCTACTGTTGAGGCAGAGAAGCCGAAGAAAGAAGCTGCCGTGGTTGTTGAAACCAACAAACCAGATCCAGTGATTGCAGAGCAAGCGGTTGAAATTGAAACGCCCGTCGAGGTTAAGGCACCTGCTGTTACTGAAAAACCTGTAGTAGCGGTAAAACCTGAGAAGAAAATTGTCAGCTACACAGTGAAGTTGCCAGAAAACGCATTGAAATCTCGCGCATCGACATTCCAACCTTTGGTGGAAAAAGAGAGTGAGCGTTGGGATGTAGAAGCCGCGTTGGTGATGGCAATCATGCACAGTGAATCGTCTTTCCGTCCTGATGCGAAATCACATGTTCCAGCGTATGGCTTGATGCAAGTCGTGCCAACCAGTGCGGGGCATGATGTGAACAAGCAAGTTCACAATATCGATGCGCCGATGAAGGCGGATGATCTCTATGTGCCGCCATTCAACGTTGAAGCAGGCACGGCATATTTGAACATTCTCAATACCCGTTACCTGCGTTCTATCACCAACGAAGAAAGCCGCATGTATTGCGTAATTGCCGCCTATAACACGGGTGCAGGTAACGTGGCGCGCGCGTTTAACGCAGACCGCTCAACCAACATTCGTAAAGCAGCACACGTGATCAACGCGATGACGCCAGACGAAGTGTATGAGCACATGATTAACAATCTGCCATACGACGAAACAAAGAATTATTTGAAGAAAGTGAGCGGCCGTATCGCGCTCTATAAGTAGTGTCGGAGAACATAAATGTTGAAATATATTGTATTTGCGCTGGTTGGGTTTGGCGTATTTATCGGGGTAAGGTTTTCTGACGACATTACACGTTACATCAGCGAAGACGACATCGAAGCCATCAGTGAGCAAGTGATTGATACTGCCATTGAAAAACTTGAAGATCTGAAGGGGTAAGCGACATGTCTTTGGTTGAGAACAACGAACAACTTTGCCCGGAAGCGCAAGAAGAAATCATTGAACGTAACCTGCGTCAGCGCGTGCGTGAAAAATGGGCGAAGATCATTACCTTCGTTTCCATCATCGCGATTGCATTGGGCGGGTTGAATGACACCATGGATGCGCTCGAAAAAGTGTATACCCTCTCTTTGTCGCAGTTCACTGATATTCCTTCGCACAACAAGCTTGATCGCATATACATTCGCGCATCAGAAGACGTGTTGGAAGAAACGTTCGGTGCGCCTGTATACATGAAGAAAAGCATGTCAGGGGATTTCATCAGATACTACCAAGACAAACGTTTTGTGTTGTCAGCAGTGACGCGTGATGGCGCAATTTCAGCATTCTTGGTTTTTCCTGAAGAGGGCTTTTTACCCAACACCAACGAGCATTCAGGCGGGGAGTTTCTTCTTGAGCAAGCCTTCTCTGCACATGAAATGGTGAATGACATTCGCTTGAACTCATCACGTTCGGTTAGCTATTACATTGAAGAAAACAGTGAAGGTGATTTCAGTAACTTGTATAACTCTGTAGCGGGTTATAGCGAGTTTCTTGGGCCGTTAGATGACAACACGAAGCGTCTTTTTGATGCGCTGTCAGAAAGCATGATGCTGGGTGATGACGTAACAAAACCTGCGGTCGCACTGCGTGATGCCATTACGCCGAACTTTTACGGCTACAGTATTCTTGGTCTGGACGTACTGGAAAGTGCCATTTTGACCTTGTCAGAATACCGCTTGATCACTGAACAATGATCACCGAGCAATGATTGCTAGCGTTTAACGCTGTCTTAAAAAAGGAGCCAAATGGCTCCTTTTTTGTCTCACTTTCTCTTATTCGTATCAGCCGGAAAACTGAGCAAATTAGTGGGTGAATGTGTCACAAAATGCCCAGTAAAGTAGTCTTTCTCATTTTGCGTAAAAAAAGTTGGACTTAAATAAGCAAAAACTGATGATAAGGATTACATTCACGCTATGCCTTTGAAATTAAGGCCGTAAAACGAACGTTCTTTTTTGCGAAAATCCAGCGTTCAGAGGAGACTCTCTTAACTCCGCGACAAACGTCCCGCCTGATTTCGCCCCATCCTTTGTGTATCTATTCACCAATACTCTTCAAGGGTGTTTCTAAATCTAACGTTTAAAACGTTGTGATATGCCAAGTTGCTTTTCTGCTAAGCCACCCCCTTGGTGATTGAAACGCTTTCCTTTGAGTGCCGATGTGTTTAGAAGGCGTGCAGAATTGGGTGGTGTTTACATCCCTCACTTCGCACCAGAGGTAAAAAGGTTTTGCGCCAATTGTCTCGATTGAGGAGGTATTCCATGCCAGTCGCACTGACATACCCGGGCGTTTACATTCAAGAAATCCCCAGTGGTAGCCGCTCCATCGGTGGCGTAGCTACATCCATCGCCGCGTTTGTCGGCGGCTTTTCTCGAGGACCACTCAACTCGCCTGTGACCCTGTTTCATGTTGGTGATTTCGACACCCATCTCGGCGGTGTGCATACCGACAGTGAAACCAGCTATGCCATTTCTCAGTTCTATCTCAATGGCGGTGGTCAGGCAGTTGCCGTTCGGGTTGGTGGAGGTACAACGGGCGACATGACAGTGCAAAGCTGGAATGGCCTTACATCACTCCGTTTTACTGCAGGTCGCCAAGTTCAAGACGCACTGGTTGAAGATCCGGGCCGATGGAACAACCACATTCGTGTTGATATCGATTACCTTACGTCTGATCCCGCCAATTTATTCAACCTTTCGGTATCGGAAATCCGCCATGTCGATGGGGTTGAAGTCCCTGTTCGCAGCGAAACTTTCTCCAATGTTTCAATGGTGACCACACACCCCCGCTATGTGCTGAGCGTGGTCAATGACGATTCCCTTATGGTGCAGTTGCGACTTCCTGCTCCAGGTACGGATATGCCTGCGCCGACAGGGTTTTATTCTGGTGTGCAAGACACCACGACATACGCTGCAATGGCAGACGCTAATACGCTTCAAGTGGATTTAGGCACAGGCGCGTTTGATGTGGTTGTTGATGCGACAACCAAACCCACCACGATAGCTGAAGCTGCCCTGATAATACAAAACGCCATTCGAGACACACGACCTGCCGATCCGCTTTGGGCGCAATGTCAGGTTGTGGTGCGTGGTGATCGTATGGCGATTTTCTCGGGAAGAAGTAGTCCGGACTATCGATCAGGTCAGGTGGTGTCTGTCGCAGAATCGGTGGGGGATGCTGGCTCAGTATTGATGCTTGTTGGCAGCACCGAAGCCAATGTTCAGCAATATGCCATGAACAATGTAGTAGCTGGCCATCAAACTGCTGCAACAGCCGGAACAGATGGCATTGCGCCAACCGCTGCACAGCTTCGTGGTAATCGGAATTTGCGGACGGGCATCTATGCGTTGGAAGACGTTGATCTTTTCAACATCATGATGATCCCTGAAGCCTCGGATTTAGGCAGTGTTGCGGCTATGTCGAGCGTGATCAGTCCTGCGATAAGTTACTGTGAAGAACAACGCGCATTCTTACTGATCGATCCGCCAGATGACGTTAACAGCGTGGAAGAAGCGAGCGATTGGCTCGATGAAGTGGCAGGAGCAGGGCTTCGTCATCGAAACACCGCCGCCTACTATCCGCGTGTTCAAGTGCCCGATCCGAATAACGAAAATCGCCTCAGAACCATCGCACCGAGCGGAACGGTCGCGGGGCTCTATGCCAGAAAAGATACTGAGTCTGGGGTATGGACTGCCGCCGCAGGCATTACCGCAGGTCTTCGAAATGTTATCAGCTTCAATCACTCCCTCACCAACAATGAAATTGGTCTACTGAATCCTATTGGTCTTAATTGTCTTCGAAACGGTGGCATCAGCGGCAACATAGCATGGGGTGCCAGAACCCTTCGAGGTGCGGATGCACTCGCTTCTGAATGGGCGTATATCCCTGTTAGACGTACCGCACTTTTTATTGAGGAATCCCTTTTCCGTGGTCTGCAATGGGCTGTTTTCCAACCCAATGATGAGCCGCTCTGGTCAGAGATCCGCATCGCGGTGACCAATTTTATGCAGGGACTCTTCCGTCAAAAAGCGTTCCAAGGCTCTGCGCCTGAACAAGCCTTTCTCGTCAAGTGTGATGCAGAAACGACCACACCCGCTGACCGCGCGGCAGGGCGTGTGAATGTACTCGTGGGATTCGCACCGAAAAATCCTGCGGAGTTTGTGGTGGTGAGTTTGCAGCTCATGAACAACAGTGGCAGCTAAAGGCATGAAGGGTCGCGCCTCATTAGGCGTGTTTAAGGCAAGCGAATTCGAATAATTGCGAGGAGGCGACATGTCGCAGCTGAATGTAAATGGTCAACGCATTGTTCCGTATCCCGGCTACAAATTCATCGTGAAAGAGATGGGTGGCGACGTGTTGGCAGCGGTTCAAAAAGTCTCTGGACTGAGTCGCTCTGTAGAAGTGTTGGAATACCGAGAAGGGGGCGACCCGTCCCACACCCGTAAATCCCCCGGACAAGCCAAGTTTGAGGCCATAACGTTAGAACGCGGCGTGACAGAGAATCTGCAGTTTGAACAATGGGCCAACAAAGTATGGCGCATCGGCACAGACCTTGGGGGGGAAGTGTCACTGGCTGATTTTCGTAAAACGCTGATTTTAGACGTGCTCAACGAAGCAGGTCAGAAGGTGATGAGTTACACCATTCACGCCTGCTGGATATCAGATTACAAAGCCATTCCCGCACTGGATGCGTCGAGTTCGGCGTTCATGATTCAGTCAGTGAAGTTGGAAAACGAAGGGTGGGAGCGCAATGATGTTAGCGTGCCGAAAGAACCAAGCTTTGTTTATCCTGAATCGTGATCCTGCGCTGAGTGTTGAGTAAGAAAAATGCGAGTTGGTATCGCGTCATTAGACGACAATCAGCGTGTTGCCCTTTGGGAATCGGCGATGGAGTTATCGCCTGCTCAACGTGCAATCACCATTTTGGCGGCTCATCTGCCGACAGTGCCGTTCGACGCATTGCAGCGTTGGACGCTGGTAGGGCGAGACCATGCCTTGCTGTTGGCATACCGCAGCCAATTCGGTGAGGGCATTCAAGTTGAAGGGCGTTGCCAAGCTTGTGATACTAAAACTCAGCTGGCTTTCACGGTGTCAGACTTACTTGAAAGCAGCTCTGATACATTAAAAGCCGCGGTATATTGTATTGGCAGCCGCGATGAAAGTGGGAACCAATACAAGCACCAACATACACAGGCTTCATTAGTAGACACCGATGTGTACGTGCCGTCTTACTACCTTATTGCGTTTAGCGGCAACGAATATCGGTTTCGATTACCGACAACACAAGACCTTGTGCTCATTCAGGCGTCTTCCAGCAGTTCGAATAACTCTGGCGGGATAACCACTAAACACGTGTGCGAACGATTGCTGGATCAAGCGAGCTTCAACGATCTGTGTGCCGTGTTTGCTGATAAACACAGCCAAGGTAGCGCGACAGAACGGACAAAAAACGAAAGGGAGCAACAGGACAAAGGGTTAGAGAGCGAAGAGCAAAAAGCATGGACCAGCACCTTGGATGCGTTGGAACAAGAAATGCTGCGTATCGAACCGCTGACCATCGTTTCGCTGAATGCGTCGTGCCCCGAATGCGGGGCACAAACGCAGCATCAATTTGACATTGGTCACCAGTATTGGGCACTACTCGCCGCTGATGTTGAGAAACAACTGTGGGATGTACATATTCTCGCTACCGCTTATGGCTGGTCGAGTGATGCCATCTTATCGATGAGTCCGGCGCGTCGTCGCCAACATATCGCAATGGTGATCTCATGAGTCGTCTATTCGGTCAATACCTCTCGCGAAACCTACAAGGTCAACAAACCTTGAAACCGATGATCCCGTCTTACTATTCGGGGATCTCAGTGGGCATGCCTTCACGCCAATCTATTTCAGGAACGCAGGCACCTAGCCAAGGGAATTCGGGGCAATCAGAAGGGAGGGAAGGCGATGCGTTTTCGTCGCCAGCATCGTCTTCTTCATTGCTCTCGAACGCGTATCACGCGTCGAATGTTGTGGCCATTTCACCGTCTGGTTCGACGTTGTTCCACGACGCAATGGATAGCGTCAGTGCGTCCCCAGCAACGGTTCGCGATATTGAAAATGACCATGAAAGCAGTGTTACTCAAAATAGTCTTACCCAAAAAAAGGGCACCAATAGCGACGCAACCGAAGGATATGCAGACAGCGCGACGCATCCAACCCCAGTCTCGCCAATGTCTGAAGCTCAATCACTTTCGCAACATGGCTCGAGCCTTGCGCATTCATGCTCGAGCAACATGTCGTCGCTACATTCAAGAAGCCCAATAAGTCAGGGCTCAGACGGGAAAGCCATCACATCGGCTGTTCAACACACTCACCATGACCAAAGACGCGGAGAACGCGGAAACGAAGACGCTGACGTAGCATCGGCAAATACCCCATCTCATCAAACGTCACCGAGCCGTGGCAATTACACGCAGGACATGGCCGCTTCAATTTTGTCGCCGATGTCTCCTCCAGCTCTAACATCGACCATGAACGCGGCCTCTCAACCGAGCGTTACGTCGGTGCAAGCCAGCCATTCTCCGCTCACTGCAGATGTGTCTACTGCCTCGTTGTCAGAGCGTGTTCAACAGATGGAGCAGGCAAAGCAATTTGCCGCGAAGCGCCGACATGCAGAGAGCAATGTGTCGGTGAATGTCACTATTGGGCAGGTAACAGTGACCACATCAGCGCAGCCTCAGTCGTCTACGCATTCACCTCAGCACGTTGCCCGCGAGCGACCGGCGTGGAAGCCTTCAATGACGCTTAATGACTACCTTCGTCAGCGTCAGGATGGTGAACGATGAGCAGTGCATTAGCGATTGCAGGCGTCACCCAATTGATGCGTGACTTGCTCAACGACGGCTTGGTGGATCACGACGTGGCGGCAGTGGTGAATACCAATGTGCCCGTGCACGCTTTACCGCCAGATCAGATGTTGGCGCAAGAAGAAAATAACGCGCCAGCGTTGAACGTGTTTCTGTATCACTCCGAAGTGAACGGCGCGTGGGCGAATCAAGGCTTACCGACACGAAACAGTGATGGTCAAAGGGTCAACAATACGCCGCTGGCCTTAGATCTGTATTACCTTGTCAGCGCCTACGGCACGGCAGATCTGCACAATGACGTGCTCTTAGGGTATGTAATGCAGATTTTGCATGAACACCCTGGGTTTACGCGTTCTGAAATCCAAACGGCATTGAATCCCTCTCCCGCCATTGCAGCGGGCTTACCGCCTTTACTGCAAGCACTGGCTAACACTGGCTTGGCCGATCAAGCAGAAGCACTGCGTATTGCGCCTCATCCTTTGCCAGTTGGCGAAATGTCGTCATTGTGGAGTGCGCTTCAAAGCCAATATCGTCCGTCCATGACCTACCGCGTGTCCACCGTGATCATTCAATCGAGCGCACCAGCCCATAACGTGCTGCCTGTGTTGACCATTGGTGACGACAATTCAGGGCCAATGGTGATCGCGACCCTCGCGCCGGACGCGCCCTTGATTCGTCGAGTGATCACGCCAGCCTTGCAGTCCAGCGCGCGCGTCAACGATGTGTTTGATGTGGAAGGCGTAGAAATGGGCGGGGCGAACCCAAGGTTTTCATTGTCTCACCTACATCCTTCTTTAAACATTGAACACACTGTCATGGCACAAGCAGGCGGCGATACACGTGGGCAATCCATGCAAGTGCCTAATGCTCTCGCCAGTTGGGCGTCGGGCACCTATTCGTTGCTGTTCCATCAAGACGTGGCGGGCTCTGCGCAAACGTCGAATCAACTCACCGTACAAATCGCCCCGGTGCTGACGTTGCCACCGCTGAGCATTGTTCGAGCCGCATCGAGTATCACGGTCACCATCCGTGTTTCGCCGCATTTTCACCCCGGCCAACAAGCGACGTTATGGCTTGGCAGTGAAGGGGCAAGCGCCCAAGAAATCACCACCGCGACAGATACATTGACCTTTGTTTTCTCCGCCCTCGCAGCGGGCAATTATCCGGTTCGAATCCGTGTAGACGGTGTGGACAGTTGGTTCATTGAGCGTGATCGTCCGCCCATTGCCCCTGACTTTACGCCGCGCCCGCCGATTTATGATCCAACGCAAATCGTGGTGGTGCCAGCATGACCGACATCCTTCGATTCGATGCAGAAAAAGAGAACGCCAATGCTACTTCCAGCGTCAGTGCGGAACATACTCGCGAATCCGCCTCGTTTATGAGTTGGCAACAGGCGAATCACAGCCACATGGTTGACGTTATCGCGTGGGTGCAAGAAGGGTTGGCCATTCTTTCAAAACCTTCCCTTGCAGGGCGGGGTGAGCGTAAAAATATACGTCCTTTGAGCGAGATCCATCGTCAGTATGTCACTGAGCCGCCGACCGCCTTTACCCTTCTCGTGCAGCAATTTGGCTTAAATGGTGTAGATCAAACGGCATTGGCGCTTTCATTAAGCGCAGCACTGGACAGCGATGTGAGTAAGATCTGCGCGTCGATGTCCGGAAATCCGCTGCAAACCAATCCAAGTATCGGGATGGCGCTCTCTTTACATGGGTTAAGTGACCAAGGTGGTGAGAGCGACAGAAGTGTATTTTCACCGCACTCCCCGCTGCGGTATTGGTTGCTGATTGAGTGGCAATCCATTGGCGCGAGCGATGCCATCATTTCCCCAGACGAGCGTATTCTCAATTTTGTTCGTGGCGTGAATTACTTGGATGAACGCCTGAGCGTGATGTTAGAGCCGACAAGGGATCACGCCGCTCAACGGCCACTTAGCGCCTCACAAGAAATCCAACGCATCGGGGCCTTGCGCTTTATTCAGCAAATGATGCAGGTACACACTCAGTCGCATCGCGCAATTATCGAACTGTATGGCGAAGACAAAACCAGCAAGCGAAACATGGCACACACACTTGCGGCAAGTGTCGGCATGAATTTGCACCGCTTGCATGCGACGAGCTTGCCGACCCATGCCAACGACCTCGATGCGCTATCTCGTTTGTGGCAGCGTGAAGCAGGGCTATCACCGCTATTGCTGGTGATTGAAGGCACGGACGATCCGTCACGTCAGCATGTGGTTGAGCAATTTGTTGAACGTATTCACGGCGTGGTTGTGCTCGAAGCGGGGGACTCGCCCATGGGGATTTTTCCACATAGTTTCCCGCTTCATGTAGCGCGTCCATCCGTGACAGAACAAGAGCAATATTGGCGACAGTTGTTACCCCATGCCGATGCTGATTTGCCACTGCGTTTGTCGGAGCAATTTTCCTTTAGCCAATCCGATATTCAGCAATTGGTCACGGTTTCTTCGCTTCATGAACAGGGCGGATTGCACGTTGAGCACGTGCTTTGGAAAGCGTGCCAACGCCATTCTTCGACAGCATTATCGCGCCTTGCGCAGCGCATTGATTGCAAAGCCAATTGGGAAACCTTGGTACTGCCGCCGAAGCAAACCACCATGCTTGAACAACTCACGGCGCAAGTGGGGTTACGAAATCGTGTTTATCAACAATGGGGATTTCGCGAACGCATGAGCCGAGGCATGGGCATCAGCGCCATGTTCTGTGGTGACAGCGGTACGGGGAAAACCATGGCGGCAGAAGCCATTGCCAGCGCGTTGGAACTGGATTTATACCGCATTGATTTGTCGAGCGTGATCAGCAAATACATCGGCGAGACTGAGAAGAAAATGCGTGAACTGTTTCAGGCGGCTGAGCAGTGTGGGGCGATCCTGTTTTTTGATGAAGCCGATGCCTTGTTCGGCAAACGTAGTGACGTGAAAAGCAGTAACGACAGATACGCCAACATCGGCATTGATGATTTGTTGCAGCGTATCGAAAGCTATCGTGGGCTGGCGATTTTGGCGACCAATCTGAAATCTTCTATCGATAAAGCCTTCCTACGCCGATTGCGGTTTGTGGTGGATTTTCCCTTCCCAGGGCCTGCCGAGCGTGAACGCATTTGGCGCACCGTGTTCCCACCACAAACACCGCTCTCAGACGATGTTGATCCCGTGCGTTTGTCGCGTTTAAACCTGACGGGCGGCAGCATTCACAATGTTGCACTCAACGGCGCCTTTCTCGCCGCGCAGCATAACGAACCCGTGGCGATGCGTTTTTTGATGGAAGCGGCATCGGCGGAATTGCAAAAACTCGATAGACCAGTGAAAGCGGGGGACTTGGATTATGGCTGAGCACGCAATCACAACTAAACCAAGACCTTCGAGCAACACCAACAAGACAGTTGAACGCAAGGCCAACAAACCAGCAGTGCCACCAGTGGTGCCGCAACGCGAACCGTCTTTCTCGAACTTGGCAATTGTGCAGCGCAAATGCGCGTGTGGAAACGTCGCGCCACAAGGCGGTACGTGTGGGGCATGTGCTGCAAAATCCGCTGCGTCCCCGTTAGCCAGCAACGCGTTTCTATCTCGCCCATCGTCTTCCACGTCATCGGTTCAAGCGGGCAATCTGTCTGAGGCACTCCGTGCGCGCGCCGAACAAATCTTTGGCACTGTGCTGCCTGACGTCAATATCCACACCGGCGCAAAAGCGCAAACGTATGCAAGTGCTTTGCAGGCCAAAGCATTCACCACTGGGTCCGACGTGTATTTCGGCGCGGGCTTTTACCAGCCAAACACGACATCAGGTTTGCAGCTTATTGGCCACGAACTCACCCATGTGATGCAGCAGCGTAGAGGGTTGTCGTTCGCCAAACTGCAAGGAACAGGCGACGCATACGAAAAAGAAGCCGACCGCGGTGGTGAAGCCTTTGCGGCGGGGAAAGCCTTTCAACTCGCCACCCCATCAGGCCCCGTTGGACGTTGGGCACAGCGTGATATGGATGCCTCTCAATCGGCGCAAGTGGTGGGCATGGACGATCCTGACCACGATTTGGAATTTCTTGGTGAAGCGTTTGACCAAGATGAATTACAGAGCTTGTTTGATGGTTTGCGCGAATATGAAGACGCGCAGCACAGCCTGTATTTGATCCCCGAATCTGCCATTGATCAAATAGGGGGAGACCCTGCGCCATCGAGTAACTTGGTGTCTCAAGTTGGGGCAATCCCGAATCAAGGCGTCGGTGTCGGGCAAGATATTGGGACAACTGGCATTGCCCAAGCCAAGGCACTTGATGGTGTCACCCATAGCGCGGAGCAATTGCTCGGTGGCGCGTCAGGTCAGCCTCGTGTTGTGCAGCGCGCCGTCGTTGCGGGTTGTAATGTCCCTGCGATGACCATGGGGCAAATAGGGATTGCCGCACACCGTCAAATCGGCGGGTTTTGTGGTTTGCTCTATCAAGCCATTTCACCCAGCACGCCCTGTTTGGGGAATGGTCACCCGGGTTTTCAAATTCCCGGCTCAACTCGCCCAGACATGGTGAAGCAGTATCCGCCTACCGCTACGCCGCTGGTGGATGAATTAGGGGAAATCAAACCCGCATCTTGGCTCAACGGTCGACAGGTCGATGCGGAGGCACAATTAAACCGAGATTTGGCAAATTACACCCGAATCATCGGCCCTGCAACTACCATGTGGTCATACGCGTTTCCGACCATGCCGTTTGTCGCCAATCCGCTGCAAGATTTGTCCGTCTGGCCGCCAACAGGCGGGGCGACCTCTAACGGTGTGTATTACTACCGTTGCCGAAATACACAACGTCGCCGCGCACCAAGGCGTATCCGTATTCGCATCCATTTGCCTGTGCCGGTTGTGTTGCCGCAACCACAATCTGTGCCGCGTGTCGCTCCTCAACCGCAGCCACAGCCGCTACCTCAACCACAACCACAACCTCAGACGCCGCGACCCACCAATCCGGTTTCACCGCCAACACATGCACCAGATTTGCGTCCAGTGGCAGGTGCTGTCGCAGCGGTCGGGTTGGGATATTTTATTTATCGCGGGATCCGGTTGATCCCATCGTTTGCGCCACCGCTGTGGTGGACGATGCCCGCGAATTTAGCAATGCCTTAATGGAGTGAGTGGGGACATGGGAGAGAAAAAGATGAAGATAAATCTCCATATTGATGACATTTCGTTGCCGGATAACGCCACGTATCACGACGTGTATCGTGCCTTATCGCATGCCGTTGTTGAGCAATGGCCGAGCGGGTTGTCTGACGGTGCGACGTCCATACGAGAGCACGCAATTGCGCGAGAGCAAGCCATCGTCCGAACGACGGAAAGCGTGATGCATCAGTTGCAAACCCTTACACAAGTAGGAAGGGGACGCTAAATGTTATCGAGTCAGCCGAACTTCCTCAAAGGTGGCATTGTGTTACTCGACCAGCAAAGCGGAGAGCCGATTGAGGCCATTCCTTTGCTGATTAACCCTGCCACGCTCAGCACCCAATTTGAGGTGAAATCCCCCGCCGGTGCGCAAACGCGCTCAGAACCGATGCGCTTGAACGGGCCACCGAAAGAGTCCATCAGTTTCGAAGCGACCTTGGATGCCACCGACGCGATGGAACGCGGGGATCGCGATGCGTTGAATTACGGGATTGGCCACTACATCGCCGCATTGCGTGGGCTGATCACGCCAAGCCGCCGGCAATTGATGGATAACGACACCCTCGCCAGGCAGGGGAAGCTCACCATTATTCCCATGGTTCAGCCATTGCCCGTGTTTAGTTGGGGGATGAACCGCAGAGTGCCAGTGCGGTTTACCAGTCTGTCGCTGCAAGAAGAGTTCTTTAATTCGGCGCTGAACCCGCTCCGCGCGAAAGCCAGCGTGAACCTGCAAGTGCTAACCGTTGATGATTTGGGGTTTGACCATCCTGCATCATCACTGTTTCTGCATTATTTGGCAGGGTTGGAACGTCAAGCCAGCAAGGCAACCAAACCCGCACTAGACAACTGATTCGCTGATTAGAAGAAGGACATCAAGATGACCGATCTTTCACACTATTTGCTTAGCAACACGGAAGAGACCGCAGACTTTACGCCGAACAGTCGTTACGTCGGGTTGCCGTTGCGTGTGATGACAGATGCAAATGGCACGGAAAGGGTGTTTGTGAGTCGTCGTTTCCTTCCCCAGCCTGCGTCAACGGAACGCTTGCAAAGCCTTGTGATTCGGGAAGGAGACAGGCTCGACATGCTCGGCGCGGCGTATTATGCCGACGCGTCAAAATGGTGGTGTATTGCCGATGCAAATTTGGTGCAACACCCTGATGAGCTTGTCAGTCAAATTGGGCGACGCATTGCGCTGCGTTCTGATGACACTGAGAACGGTTCTGGAGGGCGCTGATGTCTGATGTTGTCATGAGTTTGTACATTGGTCCTGTTGCGCCTGTGCCGGTTACCAAAGCCGTGATTCATGCGTTCATTTCCTGTGAGGTTCGCTCAGTGACCACGGGTAAATCAGGGTTTCAGTTGGTGTTTGAAATCGATAACAACTCGCCACTGCATACCGTGTTTCTGCTGTCGGCGAATAGCCCTATCCCAATGGTTCGCACCGTGATTGCGGTAGAAATGTTCGGCAAGAAATCCGTATTAATGGATGGCGTGGTGACTGATCACGCAGTCTCACCCGGTGCAGTGCCAGGGGTGTCTCGATTGACGTTAACGGGGGAGGATTTAAGCCGTGTATTGGATTACATCGATTTCAGCTTTATGCGGTATCCCGCCATGCCTGATTTTGCGCGCATCAACTTGGTGTTGGCGAAATATGCCTTTATGGGGCTGATCCCCAAAGTCATCCCTTCCGTGCTGATTGATGTGCCTGTTCCCACCCAGCGTATTCCCGCGCACCAAGGGACAGATCTGAAATACATCATGTCGTTGGCAGATCGCGTGGGGTATGTGTTTTATATCGAACCCACCGACCAAGTTGGCGTCTCTGTTGCCTATTGGGGGCCAGACGTGCGCCTTGGCAAAGTGCAAAAACCGTTAAACGATGATTTGGATGCCCACAGAAACGTCGTTTCGTTATCGGGGAGTGTGGATACCCAAAGTGCAGTATTGCCGACGATTACCATCATGAACCCTCAAACCAAAGTGCCGATCACCCTTCCTGTGCCAGATGTTAATCCCTTAAATCCGCCCTTGGGCATCGTGCGTCCTATTCCGTTGCAGAAAGCGCCAATCACAGGCACGGCCAAATATTCCCCTGTTCAAGCGGCGCTGGTGGGGTTAGCCAAAGCCGCCAAATCGGCGGTTCGTGCGGTGAAAATGACAGGCACCTTAGACGTATTGGCGTATGGCAGCTTGTTGGAAGCGAGGAAGAACGTCTCGGTGCGCGGCGCAGGGCATGCCTTCAATGGGCTTCATTATGTGGATTCTGTCACCACCACGTTGAGCGAAGGTGAATTGAAGCAGACGTTTGAGCTACGCCGAGATGGCTTGTTGTCGACAGTGAGTAGGGTGCCGCTATGACCCATCACATGTATGAAATGGAGACAATGACACGGGGAGAGAAAAATGACCGAAAAATACTTCGGTAAATACCGCGGCACCGTGGTGAATAACGTCGACCCTATGATGCAAGGCCGCATTCTGGCTACCGTGCCTGATGCGACGGGCATGCCGCCGGGGAGCTGGTGCTTACCCTGTTTGCCCGTGCTTGGCCTGAATTCGGGGATCTTCTCGGTGCCGCCCATTGGCGCGGGGGTCTGGATTGAATTCGAGCAAGGGGATGTTGATTACCCCATTTGGACGGGCTGTTACGCAGGGGCCGCGTCAGACATTCCCAGCTTGGCGAAAACTGCGATTGCGCCGATTTCAGCCATCACGCTTCAAACCATGGCAAAGAACGGCATTGTTATCAGTGACGCGCTAGGACCAATGGGGCTGGGTGGCATCACGTTACAAACCGCCACGGGCGTAACGTTGTCGGTATCGGATGCTGGCATTTTCATCACCAATGGGAAAGGCGCGCAGATCAATCTTGTTGGGCCGACGGTGGATATTAACAGCGGGGCGCTGACGATTACTTAGGGGCAGGGAGGGCGAGAAGCGAGAGGAGAGATTCGAGGAAGAGCAGGGACGAGAAGCGAGAGAAGAGATTCGAGAAAGAGCAGGAAGAGCGGAAAGAAAAAAAAGCAAAAGCAAAAGCTAGAGAGAAAGAAACGTGTTGTGGCAATGGAGTGAGGTGAGGGTATGCCAGGAAATTTGCTACATGTCGGTGCCACCGTTATGTGTTCTCACGGCGGGCAGGCGAATCCGACAGTACCGAATCCCAGAGTGATGGTGTCGGGCAATGCCACGGTATTGCAGACAGCGCCTTACACTGTGGCGGGTTGTGCGATGCCACCACCAACGGCAGGTAACGGCCCATGTGTGACTGCGCAGTGGGTAACGGGAACGGTGCGCGTACTTTCCTTAGGGCAACCTTTAGTGTTGAACACGAGCCAATCAGTGTGTGCGCCGACAGGGACACCGCTGATCCCATCCGTGGTGCAACCCCGCGTGGTGGCGTCTTAGGCTCTTTGCATTGGCAACAGCCACGGTGTTGTATCGCCGTGGAATAACAGCGACAGAGGTGAACGAAACATGAGTTACCCTGACTTTCCATATCGCATAGATACACAAGGGCGAACCGCGACCACCTTGCATCCGGATTTGATCCGCGATCGCATCGAGCAAGTGCTGTTCACGCAACCCGGCGAACGGGTGATGATGCCAACCTTTGGCTGCGGATTAGGCCGACTGCTGTTTGCGCCTGCGGGCGATGTCGTGGCGGAAGAAACCCGCACATTGGTCGCCACCGCATTACAAACATGGATGCCAGACGACATTGAACTGACGGAAGTGACGGTGAATTTCATCGGATCAGCCTTGCAGATTGATGTGGGCTACAACCTGCTTCCCTCGGGCGATCCGCAATCTGCCAGTTTCACTCGGGAGGCCGCAGGATGATGTATTTCTGTTGCGACCAACGTCGCCGTGAAGCGGTTCGAGGCACCTCCCTCAATGGCGTCGACTTTGTGGAAGTGTTGGATCGTGCCGCCGCTGTTCCGCAAGACCGACAACGTTTTCTGCACCTGCACCTTGTCAATGCACCTAACGGTCTCGTGCTCGATGCTGACAACATCCGACTTGAAGGTGGCGCGGCCGTTGAAGTGGTGGGTGTGAGCATGGGGTTGGATGGGCAAACCAATGTTGTCGTTATCGAACTCGCGCAGCCGGGGGATTTCTCGCCGTATACGCTGAACATCGTGACCAGCACGCTCAATCCTGCTCCGCCGCCTAGCTTTGATCCTGTGCTGTCTTCCATTACCTTTTCGTTCAAAGTGGAATGTCCTACACCGTTTGATTGTTTGTCTGACTGCGATTGCCCTGATGATCCAGTGCCTGAGACTGACATTGATTACACCGGGCGAGATTTCCACTCTTTCCGCCGAATGATGCTCGATCGCATGGCCATCGCATCGCCTTCCTTTGCCACGGGTCACCCCGCGGATTTGTCCAGCGCGCTGGTGGATATTCTGGCGTATACCGCCGACCAAATTGCTTACCAGCAGGATGCCGCACAAACCGAAGCCTATCTGCATCATGCGCGTTCTCGCATCTCCCTCAGTCGCCTGACACGCATTGTCGATTACGCGGTGGATGAAGGTTGCAATGCCCGTTGTTTTTGCCATTTATCGGTTTCCAGCGATGTGTTGCCGATGGCACCAAGCACCGTGGTTGTGCCTCAAGGCAGTGCGGTGTGTACGCGATTGAACGAACAACCTGTGACCTTCGCACGGGACGATGCATTGCTGATGAAAAGCCGCGCCGTGTATGAAACGTGCCATGATGTTGCTGGCCTATTTGCCGCTCACAATGAGATGCTGTTTTACACCTGGAGCGATGCGCGTTGCCATTTACCACGAGGGGCTACACAAGCCACCTTGGCGGGGCATTTACCTGATCTTGATGCGGGTATGTATCTCGCCATTGAAGAAATCACAGGTGCGAATACAGGCAACCATGCCGATGCGGTTCTCAATCATCGCCACGTCGTGCTGCTGACGGAGACTCAAGCCTTTGATGAAGGCGGCGATCCGCTGACTGACCCTGTAACAGGGGATGAAATCACACTGATCCATTGGCATTCCAGAGATGCACTTCGCGCTCCAGTGTGCGTTTCATCTGAAACCGCTATCGAAGAAGGTCGCCGTTATATTGAGCCTGTCAGCGTGGCGCGCGGCAACATGGTGTTGGTCGATCATGGACAGACCTTGAGCAACGAAGCCTTGCCTTCGGTACCTGAACCTTATCTGGCGTGGGCGCCCGGGAAAGGGCGCGAGGCCAAACAACGAAAATCAGGCAACTGCGCCGAAACGGGGTGTGAACCTCGCCAAGCCGAATTGCTCCCGCCGCGTTATCAACCGCTTTTGGCCTATGCCCCTTTGACTTTCAGCCCCGATTATTTCGCGCAATCGGAAACCGTCGCCGCGTCAGATGTGTTGCGCACGCCCATTCCTGCTGATACCTATCCCAATATCGCTTTGCAAAGTGATGACGGGATGGAAACCCTGAGTTATGAGCCCGTGCGCGACATCCTTGTCAGCGACAGTGCGGCGCGGGTATTTAAACCTGAAGTGGAGCGCGACGGGGCGGTGAGTTTGCGTTTTGGCGATAATGTGTTTGGTCGCCGCCCGTTATCAGGCACCGCGTTTTCAGCGACCTACCGCGTGGGCATTGGTTCTGCAGGGCATATCGGAGCTGACAAACTTCATCACCTCGCGCTTGCACTGCCCGAAGTGAACGCGGTCAGAAACATCACGGCGGGCGCGGGTGGCCGAAACCCAGAAACCAACGCTAACATTCGAAAACGCGCGCCTTTCCTGTTCAAAACCCAAGAGCGCGCCGTGACCCGTGAAGACTATAAAACCCTGGGGCAACGCTTGGCGTGGATTCAAGATGTCAGCTGCGCCTATGTCCATACTGGCAGTTGGATTACCACCTTCGCGCTGCCCGATCCCAAAGATCGTGTCGGCATGCTGGATGAACAGCGCACCGAGCTGCGTCATCACTATGAGAAATATCGCCTTGCAGCGCACGATGTTGAAGTGTCAACGCCCGTGTATGTGCCGCTCGAAATCACCTTGCACGTTTGCCTCGCCAAGAATGCCTCCAAATCGCATGTTCAGCAGGTGCTTCTCAAATTGTTCTCGGCAAAACGCCTTACGAATGGGCGTTTGGGTTTGCTTCATCCTGACCAGTTCCGCGCGGGGGAAACCTTGCATTTGTCACCGTTGATCGCCGCCGCACAAAACGTGGAGGGTGTGATTGCCGCAAAGGCGACCCGTTTTCGTCGCTTCGGCGACCCGAGAACCAGCGGCTTGTCTGAGCGAAAACTGAAATTCTCTAGAACCGAAATTGCGCGAGTGGATAACGACATGAGTCATCCCGGCAACGGCGTGTTCTTGTTAGACATGGAAGGAGGGCGCTGACATGGCAAATTCTTACGCCGGACATTCATCCTGTGGCGCGTGTGAAGGCACGTCAGTGTTGACGCCAGATGCACCGAATAACGCATCAGGGTTATACCGCGTCGATTTTCGCGCAGGGGAGCACAACGCCTTTTATCAAAGCATGGTGGCGCGACTTTCCTCATCAAAATATGGCGAGCTTGGCACATTAACGTCGCGCGATTCAGAAGACTTCACCCTTGCCTTGATTGATGCATGGGCGGCGAGCTGCGATGTGTTGACGTTTTACAGCGAACAATGGCTTAACGAAGCCTACCTTCGCACCGCACAGGAAAATACCTCGCTGCATGACATGGCCGCCTTGATTGATTATGTGCCGCACCCGGGTGCAGCTGCGACGGCAGATTTAGCGTTTCACATTGCAGCGGGTGAGGGCATTCCAGAGCTGATTACCATTCCGGCGGGGACGAAAGTGCAAAGCACGCCGGGGCAAGATGAAACGCCCGTTATCTACGAAACCCTCGACGATCTGCCCGCCCGTGCGGCATGGAATGCGATTCGCCCTAAACTCACCGCGCCGCACCCGTTAACCACCACCACAACACGGTTGCCGTTTGAAGGCACGAACACGCGCTTGAAAGCGGGCGACGCAGTGTTCTTTTACGCCGACGATGGCAAGGCTGTCTTTGGTTTGGTCAACGCGGTAACGCCCGTGATTGCGGATATTGCAAACGACCCCGATGCGAAAGATCTTACATGGGTGACGGTCTCGCCATTGGCGTCTGAACCTGCGTCGTTGCCCGGCAGCGCCGCGGCGATTGCGGTGCCAAAAGTGCTCGTGGGGGGGGCGGGTGAACACACAGACAAAGCCATGGATGCCGCCGAATTGCTGGAAGTACTGGAGAAAGAAAAGGTCGAAGAAAAAGCCTTTTTTGCCCCCCTGATTGAAATGAGCGGCGCAGACAAGCAGGTGCTGGTGTTTCGTGCATCGGCGGCCATTTTTGGTAATGCCGCACCGCCCTTATCTAGCTTGCATCATTCACTGACGGGTTCCGTGCCAGTGTACAGCGAAAACAGTTCAGGCGTGGTTGTTGAAGGCATTGAACCCGGGCCTTATGCCGATAAAACCGAAAACACATGGGCAGATGGTGGCTCGCTGCAATTGATGGACGAAGGTGACAACCACATTTTCCTCGATCGCCCTGTGGCAGAGATTGCGGTGGGTAGCGACATTGTGTTGCGCAATGGCGATCAATGGGCACGCTATCGTGTGGAGGATGCCGCCGATCTTTCCGTGTCTTTCTTTGCCGTCACGGGAAAAAGTACCCGATTGAGGTTAGATCGTTCACAGCACTTCAACCGTTTTGCGATTCGAAAAACCACCGCGTTTGGTGCGAGCGAATGGCTGACCTTGGCAGAGCCGCCGATTGAAGCGCCCATGGATGAAAATACCCACACCGTGTTGTTAAACGTCTGGTATCCGGGGCTAGAAGCAGGGCGAACGGTCATGCTGCACGGGCTAGCGGAGGGGTTTGGTGATGCGCCTGAAATTGCTTCCCGCACCGTTCAAACCGTGACCCACGATCTGACACTTGGTGCGGGAACCGAGCTGATTTTCACTGAAGCGATCGGCGCGCCGTATTTACCGCAAAGTCTTCGCATTGCAGCCAACATTGCTTATGCCTCGCAAGGTGAAACCGTCGCAGAAGTGCTGGGCGATGGGGCGGCTGTACCGCACATGCATTTTATCACCAAGCAAGCACCGCAAACCTTTATGCCTGCTGAAACGGCGACGGGCGTAAAACCGACGCTGGAAGTGCGGGTGAACAACATCCTTTGGCATCCTGTTCCGCATTTCCTCCATGCGTTGCCATCAGACCGTGTGTATACCTCTCGCATTGACGAAGAAGGCTATAGCCACATTGCCTTTGGCGATGGGGTTCTCGGTGCCATGCCGGGGAATGGTCAGCAAAATATTCGTGCGCGATACCGGAAAACCCACGGGTTAATGGGGCGGGTAAAAGCGGGGCAACTCAATTTATTGATGAGCCAACCCCTTGGTGTGGAATCGGTGAAAAACCTGCTTCATGCCGATGGCGGCGCAGACCCAGAAGGCAAAGAGGCCATTCGTGTCAGTGCGCCTTTGTCTTGCCGTACCCTAGGGCGCGTGGTGTCGCTCACCAACTATGCGGATTTTGCGCAAGGTTTTGGTGGCATCGCAAAAGCCAGCTCTCAATGGCTGCATTTGCCAACCGGCCCGCAGGTGATTGTCAGTGTGGCGGCGGAAGAAGGTGCAACCGTGCCAGAAGGCAGCGACTTGCACACCACGCTCACCGATGCACTCACCGCCGCGGGTGATCCCTTTGCGCGTTTCTTACTGCGCAGTTATCGCCAAACCTTTTTCAAATTGGGGGTGCGTCTTCAAATCCATCCCGATTATTTGCCAGATGAGGTTGCTACGGTAGCCGAAAGCGCACTGCGACTGGCGTTGTCGTTTGATGCACGCCAATTCGGTCAGCCTGTGTTTGCCAGCGAGATCATCGCGATCCTTCACGAGATAGACGGCATTGATGCGGTGGTGATCGACCGTTTATACAGCGGCGCAACGCCAGAACGACGAGATGGATTGGCCGCGCCGATGGCGGAATGGCTCGGTGATGACGTTGTTGGTGCATCCATCCTCAGTTTGCACCCTGCGCCCCTGGATTATCTGGAGACCAGCCTATGAGCAGCATGATGTCTTCAAGCGCGTTATCGCCAGATGCTCTTTATGCGCGATTGCCCGACGTCTATCGCAAGCGCGATGAAGAACAGGGCTTTCCGCTAAAAGCGTTAATGGAAATTCTGGCGGAACAAGCGGCAATTGTGCGCGATGAAGCCGACAGACTTTACGACAATCAGTTTATTGAAACCTGCGACGAATGGGCCGCGTCTTACATTGGTGAGCTGGTGGGCTATCGCTATGGCCCAGAAATTCCCGGTGTCAGCCAGCGTGCTGCTGCGGCAAATCAGATTCGCCTCGCTCGTCGTCTTGGCGTCGCGCTAACGCTAGAACAATTAGCGACAGACACCACGCGTTGGCCGTCTCGTGTGGTCGAATTTTTCCGGTTACTCGCACGACCAGAGCACCTTGCGGCCCCACGACCCCACGAACATTACACGTTAGACATTCGAAACAGCCGCCAATGCGATGCGTTAGGCACCGCCTTTGATACGGCCAGCTACACCATTGACACAGGGCGCATCAGCCAAGGGGAAGGGCGACACCATTTTCGACATGTTGGGCTGTTTTTGTGGCGACTTCGCCCGTATCGGCAACCACTCGTCCCCGCGTTCAGGGTGGCGGCGCGGCGCTACTTGTTCAACCCCTTGGGCATCAACACCGCCATGTTCAACGTGCCCCTGACCGAGCAAGACATTAACCACATTGCCCGCGAAGAAAACCTGCCCGTGCCGCTCGCTCGTCGTCGTATTTCGGGCGCGCATCTCGCGGCGTTTTACGGGCGTTCTTTCACCCTGTTCTTAGACGGAATAGAGCAAACCCATGACATGATCCAGATCTGTAACCTCAGTGATGACGGAGTCAATTGGGCACATTCACCTGTCGATCGTATTTCGGTTGACCCAGAACTCGGACGACTCTTTTTACCCGCCAGCATGGACGAACCCGATGTGGTCGACATCTCCTATCACTATGGCATGTGTGCCGATGTCGGGGGCGGCGATTACTCACGGGCAGAGGGCTTTATTCAAGGCTTGTCGCCGTTGCTTTCGATTGCTGCCGGAGAGGCGATTCAACCTGCATTGGATACCCTCGTATCGGGCGGCGTGGCGGAAATATCCGTATCGCACGTCTTCACCGAACCCTTGGCGATTGCTGTGGATGTCGATCAAACCTTATCGCTGCGATCAGCAGACGGTCATCGTGCATTTATCAACCTTGATGACGATGACATGACCGTGGTTGGTGGGGAAGAGGCAGAAGTGGTCATCGACGGTTTGACCCTTTATGGTGGGCGTTTGGTGCTTCCTGATGATGGCAACAACGCCCTGCGCCGCTTGGTGCTGCGCAATGTCACTTTGGTGCCGGGCATTCAACTGTCGATGGATGGCGAACCTCAACAACCAACGACGCCGTCATTGGTGATTGAAATCCCAAATGTCACCGTTGAAATTGAGCGTTCAATTCTTGGCGCGATTCATTGTGTAGAAGGTGCGTCCGTTACCATAAAAGACAGCATGATCGACGCAATATCGCGTACGAATGTGGCTTTTTCGGCGCTTGACGAGGTGACCCATGGTGGCGCACTCACACTGTGTGAAACCACGGTGATCGGCAAAGTAGCCGCCAAATGTTTCCCGTTAATTTCCAATGCTCTGTTAGATGCCGCGCTTGACGAGGTAGACGATTGGGATGCCCCTGTGTGGGCGCAACAAAGACAAACGGGCTGTGCCCGATATTCTTACATTCCTCCGCATTCACGCGTTCCTCGCCAACATCACTGTCAGCCCCAATTTGCGTCGGCGAAAGCCATTGAAGAAGCACAACTGCACAACCCAACCCTCAGCGATGCAGAACGTGACTATATCGTTCGCGGCGTGCGCGCGCGATTAGTGCCAGCATTCACCGCGCTGCGTTATGGCAACGCAGCCTATGGGCAAGTGTTGTTGGCTGCTCCAGAAGAAATCCGACGTGGCGCTGACAGCGGCAGCGAAATGGGAATGTATCACCACCTTTACCAGCCTCAACGAGAAGATGCGCTGAAATTTCGCCTCGACGAATTTCTGCCGATTGGTCTCGATCTCGGCTTGATCTACGTGACCTAAAGGAGAGGAAAGATGGCTGTAGATATTTCAGGAAAGACCTTTGACCCTCGCCATAACTACTCCGAACTGGTGTCGATGCAAGGGCGGGTGGTGTCAGATGCACCACTCAATGAAGGCGCAGCGATGGTTGACCGCCGTTTCCGCGCAGAGACCATCGATCTTGCTGGATTTTGTGGATACCCCGCACACCTTCCCGACAGTTTCCGAATTTCTGTCATCGCAGGGCAACTCGCTATCCATCCCGGTCGATATTATGTTGATGGCTTGCTGGCAGAGAACTTTGGCAGCGGCGATCCGGATTTTTATCATCCTCTTGAAGAGCTGCACAGTAACGAACCGTATCTTTTCCACGAGCAACCTTATCGGCCGCTCCTAGCTTCTATTGAACAGGCTTCTAATGATTTGCTGGGCGATGAGCCTGAAGACGGCCGCTATTTGGTGTACCTCGAAGTGTGGAAACGTCCTATCACGTTTCTTGAAGCGCCTGATTTGGTCGATCCCGCGATTGGGGGGGATACCACAGCGCGTATGCAAACCGTGTGGCAGGTGCGACGTTTTGGCCCTGTCAGCGATGATGTCACCTGCGCGACCGACGATCAGGACATCCCCAATTGGGATGACCTGACTGCGCCTTCTTCCGCGCGACTTTCCACCCGTGCAAACCCTGCCTCTGCGGTGGACGATCCTTGTTTGTTGCCCCCAGAAGGTGGGTATCGCGGATTAGAAAACCGCACTTACATGGTCAGCGTGCACGATGTGTTGGCAGACGGCAGACCATTAATCAAATGGTCGCGTGCTCATGCTGCGTTTGCTGCACGGATCTTGTCTCAGCCTGCGTCAAATACCCTGACCATGGATCAGGTTGCGAAGGATGATTACCTCAGGTTTAGCGCCGGCGACTGGGTGGAAATTACCGATGATGTGCGTGTGTTGGAAGGTATTCCCGGTGCGGTTGTACGCGTGTTGTCGGTCAATGACGCGACGAACACCTTGGTGTTGGAAAACCCGTTAGCCGCGGGTGATTTGTTATTGGTGCCCGCATCAACCGTCGCCAATCAATCGATCCATCCCATAGTGCGTCGTTGGGATCAGTCGGGCGTGGTGCTGGACACTGATGGCAACCAAATTGTGAATCTAGACTCACCAACCAGTGATGGCCTGATCCCCATCAGCGCTGAAGGCACCTTTATCGCCCTTGAAGACGGCGTGGAAGTGGCGTTGAGTCGCCATGGTGGTGCGGGCAGTTATCACCCCGGCGATCACTGGTCGTTTGTCACGCGCTATGCCGACAGCTCAGTTGAAGCACTGACCGACGCGCCGCCTCATGGCACGCATCATCATTTCTGTCGCTTGGCGGTGGTGGATGCGCTCAATGGCGAGTTTGTCGACCCCGTGTTTCAAGATTGCCGCGATCCCATTGGCATGACAGGGTGCTGCACCGTGGTGGTTCGTCCCGGTGAAGACATTCAAGCCGCCATTGATAGCTTATCCATTGAGTTTGGTGGTTGCGTCTGTTTGAAAACCGGTGTGCATGACATTTTCCGCGCCATTCACATTCGACATAGCAACGTCACGCTTCACGGCGAATGCCATGGGGCGCAAATCCGTCACCTTGGTGGCGAGTCTGCCATTGTGGTTCAGTCAGACAACAATGACACCATTTCGGGGATTCATCTCACCACCTTAGACATCCGCGTTGCTGCACCAAGTGAGAAGCCGCAGGGCATCGTATCGATGCTGGGTGTTGAACATAGCCTGATCGAAGATTGCCACATCTCCTCACAGACAAGCCAAGAGAACCAAACCGATAACCCGGCCATTGGGCTGTTTAATTGCAGCCATGTTCGCGTGCTCAACAACATCATGAACCACACCGTCATCGGGGTATGGCTTGATGACGGCGGTGAAGACCTGCTGGTCGAAGGTAACGTGATTGAAGCGTCCGATGTGTCGAACAGCAACGCGAATGACGATGTGAGCATATTGGGTGAAAGTGGGCTCATTGGTGTTGGCGTCGGCCAACTCTCCGGCGCGGCAATCGTGACCAAAAACGATATTCGAGGCTATCGGCGCGGGGTGGTGGTCAATAACTCCCCCATGGGGCGTAAGTACTCTACCGCCGCGAATAGCCAAGTCACGGACAATCGCATCACCATCGAACATCACTTTGAAGACGATGAGTCTATTGCTATCGAATTGACCTGCGCGTTTGGTGTGGTATCGCGCAATGAAATCAATATCGGCGCGGGAAATGGTGTTGGTATCTCCGTGACTGGGCTTGGGTGTTTGATTGAACGCAATCGCCTTCAGGGATTGTCTGGCCGCGCGTTAACCCATGCGGGTGCAACAGACGGCGCGGCGCTGCTGGCGATTAAGGTGGGTGATGACGAAGAAACCTTTACTGGCGGTGTCACCATCACGCAAAACTGGATACAGGGATTTATTGGCGGCGTGGCGGCCGACCAAGTATCGGCGTTGCGCGTTTTGAATAACATTTTTGCGGGGCAGGCCGGCGACGAAGTTGGCGTGACAGCGTCAGAATGTATTGGCGTAAACATCGAAGGAAATACCTTTACCCAATGCAGCATTTCGGTGTTTGGTAGCCAATGCGAAGACATTCAAGTGCAAACCAACCACATCACAGAGGGTGGCGCGGCGATCATGTGCGAACGGTGCGTCCGTTTGGACGTACTCAATAACCACATCAACAATTGCAGCCATGGCGGCATCGTGGTGGTGCTTTGCGTGATGCGCGCCGCGATTATCGGTAATCGCTTGAACTATGTCGGCGTGCAGGGCGATGGCATGTTTGCATCGTCGATCGCTTGTGTGTTCCACCTGGGTGAGAGCCACATTGAATCCAATGAAGTGCTGAACACGGGCGTCAATAAAGAGGGCGAGGTTAACGCCGAGAGAACGATCGGCATTGGCGCTGTGTTTGTGTTGGAAGCCAGAGTTGAAGGCAATCTGGTGTCTTACTCGGATTTGCTGACACGGGAACGCATCGAAGATGATCGCGCCTTGTTGATGCAAGGGCTGGTGGAGTGGGCATTTTTCTTTGGCGACAGTGCGCTACGCATCGGCTATTCAGCACAGATCAACAACAACAAATTCCTCGGTCGCGGCAGCGATACCGTCGTTGAGATCTTGTCACGCAGCATTATCGACAACCTCAATCTCCGCTTTGAACGGGTGTTCTTCAGTAACAACTATGTCGAGCATGTGGGTTTCGTGAAAGACGAAGTCGGGCAGCATGCCACTGTGGTTCTTGCAGGCTTCCGCGCATCCGTCATGGGCAATCAAGTCAAAGCCCAAACCCGTTTCCTTCCGTCTTTTGACTTCAACAACATGCAAGGGCCTTTCATCGGCAATATCACCACAGGCCGTGTCGAAGGCCACAACGAATTCCCTGTGCCAGAAAACGCATTTAATCAGCAGGTTTGAGTAAGGAGTTTCCCATGGCAAAAGCACAAGATCTTTTAAAGAAGCACTTCTCTTTGGTGTCTGACCTGCAGAAAGTGAATCGCCCCTTGGGGGAGAAAAACCCCATCGGGCGAACCAAGGCCAATGCCGAAGCGCAACGAAGCCGTTTAGAGCGCCGAATCGCAGAGTTAGAAAAACAGCGAGAGGTGTTCAACCGCAGTATTGATGAATCCATCAAGCGTGAGCAAGAACAGCTTGATGAAATTCGTAAGTTTGAAGACATGGTGACGGAACCCCAGCAGAACAAAGAACAAGAAAAACCTAAGCCAGTACCGAAGCCAGCACCGAAACCAAGAGCTAAAGCATCAGTAAAAGCCGCGACCAAAAAAGTCACCCCCGCACGTAAAACAACCACGCGTGCAGCGGCGAAGAAACGCACGCCACCCAAGGCTTAGGGGGGCGTAATCCATCCATCGGCATTGGCGATATCCGTGAAGATACATTTAGGAGGACGGGGCAATGTGGACACATGCTCCGCGAGATGCGGGAAAACAGGTTTCGTTAAGCGGCGATGAACATCAAACGCGCGCGTTTGGTCAGCGAAGTCAGGTGTTATCTACACCGACGAGCATGTTTTCGTCGAGACAGACAAAGGATGTTGCGCCGAATGCGCTGCCATTTGTTCAAACCAAGCTCAGTTTGAGCGATCCGGGTGACAAGTATGAGCGAGAAGCTGATCGCGTCGCTGATGTGGTGATGGGAAACGCGCCGGCTTCCTCTGAATCTGCGTCTATCACGGGCGACCCAGAGGCGATTTCCCGTGTTCCTGAGTCAGAAATGGTGGCACAAAGGGCATGCAAAGCCTGCGAAGAAGAAGAGTTGATGCGAGATGCGTCTTCATCGTCGCCGACGCAGCACATCTCAGATAGCGCCGCAGCGCATATTCAGTCAGTCTCTGGCGGCGACCCGTTGCCCAACACCGAGCGGCAATTCTTTGAATCTCGCTTTGGCGCGGATTTTAGCCAAGTGCGTATTCACACCGACAGTCGTGCAGATAGCGCTGCGCGGTCGATTCAGGCCAAAGCCTATACCCGTGGCGCTGATATCGTATTCCGTAAAGGGGATTATGACCCACATTCATTTCAAGGCAAAAAGCTGCTTGCGCACGAATTAACACACGTTATTCAACAAGGTGGCGCATCACAGCACGTGCATCGCAGCATGGCGCCTACTGTGAGCGAACACGTTCCGCCGACATTCCAGCGCAGTTTAATTGCACGCACTTGCACTGTCGGGCCGGGCCCGTTTCCGGGCACAGGACTGACACCACCAGGAGATTGCGGTTGGTCTGACTACATACCTTTGAGAGCATCGGTGCTTTCAGCGAAGACACTGACGAATCAGCTTGGGGGGTGTACTGTCACTGAAAGTTGTGTGTCTTTAGCATTAAAAATCGCTGCGATGTCAGCGGAAATCGCCGCTCGCTTAGCGCTGGATACGACGTGTTTTCGTGGCGGGGATCGGGGGCATCGCATTCAGGTGTGTGACAAAGTGAATGCCATGATGCGTTGTTTTCGTTTCTTTGGTAATTCAAATTGTTCCCCTGAGCTTGTGGGGGCAATGGCAACGGTGGTTGCTGCAGTCACGACGTCGATTGAGGCAACAGCGGCTGCACTTGCCGTCGCCGTCGTGATAGCACTCATTGTGGCCGTAATTGTTGCGATCATTGCGCTGATTAAAGTGATTGCCGCAGCGCTCGCGGCGGCGGCGGTAACCGCTGCGGAAGCTGCAACATTGACGGCGGCCGCTGCAGCCATCTTACTGATGCTAAATACATTGCAAGAAAGCTTAGGATCAGACGATGATGATGGTGCGTAATTTGCGGAAGGAGTGTCACTACAGTGATTGAAACGGAGTGTAATTCTGAATGAAGCATGAACACATTGCAGAACAACTAAAGCACGCATTTCGGGCGCGCCCACGCCCTTCAAACACGGAAATGGTCGCGTCTGACGTCAGTGAGTATGAAGCCCAAGCGTTTAGCGCCTTGTTGATTGAGCGTGAGCCTTGGTCATTAACACCGTTGGAAATTCGCGATGTGATTGGCACGAACCTATGGATGTTCTCGCCAAAAGCGTTTCACTATTACTTGCCGGCGCTTCTTTCCGCCACGCTGAACCACTTTGGTTCCGTGAGCATGTTTGCTAACGAGGTGGTTGATGCCTTGATTCGTCCTGAAGAGGGAGACGCAGACGCTGTCATTGCGCGCTTTGAAGGAAAGGATGAAGCGGCGTTCACCGTATCGCTGAAAACCTATATACACGAATGGTATGACTCGGGTTGGCCTGACACCTTGTTTTTGCACCGTTTTGGGACGTTAACGCAAGAGGAAGGCGAGGCGGTGCTCAAGTACATCGAGGCGTTTCGCGATGCGCATGGCGAAAACTTTCCCTTTGATGAATTGAATGTCGCCATTGAACGTTATTGGCAAAGGTATGGATGAGCAACGAAGCGGGATACTTAAGAAAGAAAAAGAGGGCGAGGTGCCCTCTGATTGCCGAAAAGAGTAAGGTTATGCAGCGTCACCTTATCGTAGGCTAAGGGATAGTAAGTTCAACACCAGTCATGTTTAGGAGGAGCTAACAACCTAAACAGCGTTGACGTTCACTGGGTGGAAGCAAGACCAGTTGCTTTCCCTTTAAACCTAGTCGTTTCTTTATCAGTAAACCAATGCCAAGTTTTTTGGTCATTATTCCAATTTGGCATAGCATGCAGTTTTACTTGGTATTAGCGAGAACCCTGAGATTGAATTTTCAGATCATCACTGTGCGTTTGTCCCATTTGCTTTGAAATTCTCACGATGGATTTGGCCACAGCATTGTCTGGTTCGCGGTAATAAAGACGGATTTGAAACGGAATATGCCAGCGTTCTTCCCCGGCCATTTGAAGTTCATCTCGTCTGAGCTCGTCTTTCACAAATGAATAAGGAAGCCAGGCGACGCCGTAACCACCTAAGGCCATTGACTTTAGTGTGTGGGCAAAAGGATTTTCGTATCGTCGATTGAGGTATCCGACCTCTTTAGAGAGAAGTTGGTCGAGCGCTTTTCCAAACAAAGATTGATGTGTGTAAGCGACAAGAGGAATGGGGTCGTTTTCACTGCCAGGTAAGGTATATTTCGGCGCACCGTTGATAGAAGCAGACACGGGAACCAGCGTTTCTATACCTATGATGGTGCTGTTGAATTTGTCTGGATCAATGGACAGTCCGAGTTGTTCATGGGTATAGCAGAGTAAGTAATCCACGCTGCCTTGAGCGAAGAGGTCGATACAGTCTGCCAGTCGGTCTGACGACAAACGCACGTAGACAGGCCCGACTGTTTTTTCGACGTTCTTCATCCATGTCATAAACAGCGTTTGCACGATGGAGTTTTGCGCTGCAACGGAAATTTCATTGCTGGCTGTCTTTTTCAAAGAGCGGGCAGATTCTCTTGCCATGTAAAGGCGATTCAATATTTCTTCGGCATCCGTGACGAACGCGCGGCCTTGTTCTGTGAGTTCAAGTTGTTGCGACTCGCGGTTTACCAAATCTGTGCCTACCCATTGTTCAAGCGCCCTTATACGCCGACTAAACGCGGGTTGGGTAACAAATCGCTCTCGCGCAGCAGATGTAAAACTACTGGATTGCGCAAGGCAAACAAAATCTTCTAAGAGCTTAAAGTCCAAGCGTCTTCTCCACATTGTGTGCATCCAAATTGCTGAGTAGGGCACGTATCCAACCAATCCATGTTGAAAGCGTTTTATATCTGCCCTTCTTTAAAACTAACAAAGTGAATAAAACGGCATGGGCTTATCAATAAGAAAAACGGCAATCATTGAATATTTCAGTTCTTTTCAAACGGCGATATTGAGTAACTAATTAATATCAAATCGAAAAAGTCTGGAAATTAAAAAACGGAATGTCAGCCAAACGAATTGGCATGACGCACACAGGGGTATACTGACCATGCTTAATATGACGTTTTTGTTGATTGTGTTTTCCCTTAAACACTCGAACATGACGACGTTAAAACGCATTGCCTCGTTGCTTCCCCAACACTTCACAGCAGCGAGGCAAAACAAGAAAGCGTGACAAGGAGCTGTTGTATGAAATTCCCGATCAAGACCAACGCATTAAAGCTTTCCCTAATAACTTGCGCACTCATGAGTGCCATGCCAATGGCGGTTAGCGCTGCCGAAACCATTCGCCTTTCCACCTATGTCAACGAATCTGATATTCGTTATGAGGGCTTCAAAAAATTCGCTGAACTTGCTGCAGCAAAAAGTAACGGTGATTTGAAGGTGCAGATTTTCCCGTCGGGCACCTTGCACGGTTGGAGTGAAGGCGTGGATGCGGTGCAAGGTGGTGTTTCTGACATCAGTTGGATACCAGCAGATAAACGCTTGCCATGTTACCGTGTCACGTCTTTATATCCTGTGGCGATTGATTTAGAAAAGCAGGTCGAACTCGATGATACCTACGCGTCATTGATCGAGGCTGAGGCCGCGAAAGCCGATCTCATCCCTTTGATAAATTCCAACTACTCCTATGACCAAGAGTGGTGGTTTGAAGACGCCGTAACCGATATCGGGAAGCTCGACGGTAAATTGGTGCGTTCGATTGGCCCATTGGTCAGCATGATGATTGAAACATGGGGCGGTAAGCCTGTGTTTGTCGCACCGAAAGAGGTGTTCCAATCGGCAGAACGTGGTGTGGTTGATGGTATCAACATGGGTGTTGCGACATACAGTTCGTGGAAGCTTTGGTCTGTGATGCCTCACATGGTTAACGCCAACATGTTCTACGGCAACATCATCTACATGATGAACAAAGACAAGTTTGATGACTTGAGTCCTGCCAACCAAAAAGCCCTCAAAGAAGCTGCCACCGAAGCCGAAGCATGGCTCAAACCTCGTTATGAAGGTTGGGTGGATGAGCGTGTCGGTAACGCTGTGATGGCGAATGGCGGTTCAGCGGTGTCAATGTCGGAAGACCGCACGGGCGAATTGCTTGAAGGCATCGTGGCGAAATGGACACCGGAAGTGAATAACGCCTGTGGCGTTCCGCTTGCCGATAACATTCGTAGCCTGTTTGCAAAACACTCTGAATAGCGGCGTGAAGGATAAACAGGGAGCGTTTGTATGAACAAAAAACTGTTCGACACACTCCGCCACATTTCACTGGTGCTGCTCTATGCTGGAGCAGCCGTGATTT
The DNA here is from genome assembly GCF_900115495.1 of Enterovibrio norvegicus DSM 15893. Lineage (GTDB taxonomy): Bacteria > Pseudomonadota > Gammaproteobacteria > Enterobacterales > Vibrionaceae > Enterovibrio > Enterovibrio norvegicus. The sequence goes on from NZ_FOWR01000001.1 coordinate 170,915, forward strand.
TGGTGCAGGCGGCTTGGATAAGCTATGGCGTGGTCGTGCGTTATATTTTCAATTCGCCTGACGGCATGGTCACCGAGGCGACGGCACTACTCTTGGTGCCTGTTGCGTTCATGGGTGTCTCTTTTGCCTTGTTGAATGATTCGTACCCCAAAGTCACTTTGGCGCGAGACAAGTTACCTCCGCATATTCAGTTCTGGGTCGATAAATTCAATATGTTCGTGATGCTGATCATTGGCTTGTTTTTCTTAGCTGCGTCTGGGAAAGCCATGTTCAAATCCTTCAGTTCCGGCGCGGCATCTGAAATTCTCCTGTGGCCTCGCTTTTACTTCTGGATCCCTGTGGTCATTGCTCTGTTGAGCTTTTCCATTACGGCATTTTGTCTCTTGGTGGCAGGCCGCCATGACCAAAGTACGCCACCTCTTCAAGATAAATCGTCTCCGCAAGATAAGCCGTCTTCAAACGATGACGTGAATTCGATAGAACCCGCAGAGAAACACTAAAAGGACGCATTATGGAATGGTACGTCGTAGGGCTAGGAATGCTGGGATTGTTGATGGGTTTTATCCTGATAGGGTTGCCGATCCCATTCGCATTGGCTGCCGCTTCAATCCCTTTTTTACTCGATATTTTAAGCTTCAAATCCACCTTGGTCACCGCAGAGCTCAAGCTGTGGGGGGTGTGGTTTGATTACATCTTATTGGCTGTACCGCTGTTTGTTTTCCTTGGAGAACTGATAGGGCGATCCAGCATTGGTCCCAACCTTTACTGGTTCATGCACAGCAAATTACCCATTCGTGGTGCAGCGGCTTACGGCAGTATTGGCGCGTGTGCTGGCTTTGGTGCTGTGTGTGGTTCAAGCATGGTGGGTGCGCTCACCATTGGTGGTGTCGCCTTGCCAGAAATGCTCAAGCTTGGGTATGGCAAGCGCTTATCCAGTGGGGTGCTCGCGGCGGGTGGCACATTGAGTGTGTTGTTACCACCCAGTTTGATCTTGCTGTTTTATGGCATTGTGACTGATCAATCCATCGGCGCGTTGTTTATTGCGGGTGTGTTACCCGGATTGCTGCTGGTGACCATGTTCTTTGTGATCATCCTGATTTGGGGAAAAGTGCGCCCCATAGACATTCCTGGTCAAGAGAATGTAACGCCGATCCCTTGGCTATTGGCACTGTCTGCCATTTTGCCTGTCATGGTGATTGGCTTGGTGATCACCATTTCCATCTATGCAGGTATCGCCACGCCGACGGAAGCAGCTGGTATCTCTGCCATGTTTACTTTGGTGTTAGCGTATTTCTTTGGTGGATTACGCATGCCGGGATTGCTTCATGCTTTGCGCTCTACCATGCAAACCATGGGTTATTTGGGGTTACTGTTGTCGTCGGGTGTGCTGTTTGGCTTTGTGATGACTTATCACCAAATTCCTCAACAGTTCACCCAGCTTTTCGTTGAAATGAACCTTTCTCCGTATGCCGTGCTCGCGTTGATAGTGGTGTTCTACGTCATTCTCGGCATGTTCCTCGAACCCGTTTCCATGACCTTCATTACCTTGCCAACCTTATATCCGCTGGTGTCGGCCGCGGGGTTTGATTTGGTTTGGTTTGGGGTGGTTTACACCATCACCATGGAAATCGCGGTGCTCACACCCCCCGTGGGGTTAAACCTCTTTGTGATACAAAACCTCGCCCGTGACGAGGTGACCATTGGTGACGTCATTATTGGCTGCTTACCGTTTATTGCTGCGCTCCTTATCTTGTTAGCTGTGTTGGTGGGCTTACCCGATACCGCACTTTGGCTACCTGAATTGATGGAATAAAAACTATGAATTGCTTGCGAGTTGGCTCTGGCCCAACACTGGTGTTGGTCCATGGCTTTTTGAGTGGATTAGCGTATTGGGAAAAACAGATTGAGTTATTTTCATCGTCGTTTGACGTGGTGGCGATGGACTTACCCGGCTACAACGGAAAAGCCGACGAAGTTGGCTTAGACAGCGTCGAAGGGTTTGCGCGTTATGTGCTGAGCCGATTGGATGCGATGGGCATTGAGAAGTTTCACCTCATGGGGCACTCCATGGGCGGCATGATTGCGCAAGAAGTGGCGATCATGGCACCTGAGCGCGTTGTCGGTTTGGTCCTTTATGCGACAGGGCCTGTTGGCAGTTTGCCGGGGCGATTTGAATCTATCGAGCAAAGTATCGAACGCGCACAAACTGAAGGCACAGAGCAAGTGGCGTATGACACAGTAAGAACCTGGTTCTCAGATGGCGAAGACGATCCTGAGTTTAAAGAAGGGATTGAGCTGGCGAATATGGTGCAAACCCAGACCTATGTGAATGGCCTGTTAGCCATGGCAGGCTGGCGTGCCTTGGAGAGACTCGATCAGATTGAAGCGAAAACTTTAGTGCTTTGGCCGGACAGTGATCGATCCTATTTATGGCCGCAACCTGAATCGCTATGGCAAGGCATCGCAGACGCGAACTTAGCGGTTGTGCCACAAGCTGCCCACAACACACACCTAGAGAAGACCCACATCTTCAATATGCTGGTGGTGGATTTCCTCAAGAGCGAAAAAGTGAAGCTAAGGCACAAGGCATTGGTGAAGGCGTTTTAGATAACCGAGAGTTGAGACTAGAGTTTCGAGATTTGAGAGTAGAGAAAGAGCAGAGGGTGATAGCGTGATGCAGTGTCATCCCGCTATCTTTTTGTCGTATCTCGTATCTCGTATCTCGAGATCTAAGACTTATTTCCTTAATCCATCAAGACGCTCAATGTGCTCTGGATAAATCGCACAACAGCCGCCGACGACGTTTGAGCCTGCATCAAGCCAGCTTTGCACGAACTCGGCGTATTCCTCCGAAGACAGATCGCGCACTGTAGTGAGGGTGTTATTGGCTTCATGCGCGTCTTTGATCACGGTAAACCCGTTAGCGTATGCGCCAAGGGAGATATTCGCGCCCAGTGCATCGATGCTATGCTTCGCGACTTCGATAGCGCCAAGCATCGCTTCAGGTTGAGAGCAGTTAAATAAAATGCCATCGACATTGCACTCACAAGCGCGTTGCACCGCTTTTTCAACAGGCTCGCCTGAACGTAAACGTGGAATATCCGTGTCGGTTTCAAGCACTGAAAATGCGAAAAAGGCAGGCTTATCCGAACGTTTAAGGGCAGAAAACATGGTATTGAATTCGGCAATAGAGCCTATGGTCTCCGCAATCCAGAAATCAACGTGCGGTTTTTGTGCATCTATAAGGTTATTCAAGATCGGCGAGGCTTGCTCTGCATCGAACAGATCAGGGCGATAAGAGCCTAAAACAGGGGGAACGCACCCCGCGACTTTTACAGCGCCAATGCCTTCTGTCTGGGAAGCGTTTTCTTGCACAGCGGCGCGAGCGATTTTGGCGGCTTTTTCGGCCAGTGCTGCACCTTGACGTTGGTACAGCTCGTCACCCAAATGGAAAGGTACACAGGCATAGCTATTGACCGTGATGACATCGCATCCCGCTTCAATGAAATTTTTGTGGGCTTGAGATACAAACTCTGGGGCTTCAATCAGCGCTTGCGCGCTCCAAAGTGGTTGAGAAAATGGCGCGCCAATTCGCTGCAACTCTCGGCCCATGCCGCCATCCAATAGAACAAACATTGCTTACATCCTTTTACGTCACACGGTGCCGGAATCGCTATTCGCTGATCGTTCTGACTGATCTGGTTATATCGAATCTGGCTTGATCGAATTTGGTTCTATCAAATTTGGCTCTATCAAATCTGACCAGGGGCATTACATTTCTTGCAGGCCCATTTTCGAGCAAGATTACCTTGTGAGACGGCTGAGATAAAGCAGATTTATTGCTGTCCATAGAGCTCTGCCAAATAGAACCAAAATCGAGTCACTTCGGGCTTCACATTGTGCCTATTTCTATAGAGTAAAATCCTAAGATCTATCGGTGTTAACTTGTCATCAATCAGCACTAATTTTCCATCTTCCAACTCTTGTTGAATCAAGCTTGACGGGAGCCAAGTGGCGCCAAACCCCTGGACTGCCATGGCCTTTAACCCTTCCGCCATTTCATTCTCACACACCACCTGATAGCGATAGTGGGAAGGCAGTAGATTGAGTGCTTGTTCTTTAATGAGTTCGCCGAGGTACGTGTCATCGGGAAAGGCTAATAATCGACACGGCTCATTCACATCAAGTCGGTGCATCGGCTCGCCGTGTTCATTGGGTGCAGAAACTGCGACTAAAGTGTCACGCCCAACTTGAATACAAAGCTGATTCTTTTTGTGTTGTGGGGTGTTGAGTGAATTGGATGAAAACGTGAGTAGGAAATCCCCATTGCCCGCCATAAACATTTCATTGAGTGAGTGAAGGTTCCCCGGCACCAATTTGACCATTGCATTATCCACGAGGGGGCTCAGGGTTTGAATCCAACTTGGAAAGAAAGAAATGGCGGTGGAGTGTTGAGACAGAAATACCAAGGAGCTGGCATTTTTTTGTTCGTGCAGTTGGTCGCGGACGTCGTGAATATCGTTCGCGATGCGTTTAGCATTTTCAACGAAGCTATCGCCCGCCTCCGTTAAGCGGGTGGGTAACGTATCTCTATTTACCAATGTCACTCCTAGCCAATTTTCGAGCGATCGAATCCGTCGACTAAATGCTGGTTGCGTCACATAGCGTGCTTCTGCGGCTTTTGAAAAACTGCCGTGCTCAGACAGCGCGATGAAATCGAGTAACCATTTTATTTCCATGAATCCAACCTGTTAGCGTCCTGCTCATTGAGATATGCAAAAAAGTAACTGCCGCTTGTTCAATATACGTATTGGCGAGGTTTGCTTCTGTCCCACAGGATTATTGTTGCAAATATGTTGCCTGCTCGTTTACTCAATTTAGGGACAAAACACTATGCACTTATCTCGCTTTCCTCGACTTCAATTTGCTCACCTCTCAACGCCACTTGAGCCAATGACGCGCTTATCTGAAGCGCTGGGTGGTCCAACACTTTGGATAAAACGTGACGACTGCACCGGCCTTGCTGGTGGCGGGAACAAAACACGTAAGTTGGAATTTTTAATGGCAGATGCCATAGCGGCAGGGGCTGACACCATTATTACCCAAGGTGCGACCCAATCTAACCATGCACGCCAAACTGCGGCCATAGCGACCAAGTGCGGCATGGATTGTCACATTCTCCTCGAAGATCGTACCAGCTCAGACGACCCGGATTACGTGTTGAATGGCAACGTCATGTTGAACCAATTGTTTGGAGCAACCTTAGCGAAATACCCCGGCGGCACAGACATGAATGCGGCGATGGAAGATGTGGCTGCGACACTGCGCGCGGAAGGAAAAACGCCATACATCATCCCAGGTGGTGGTTCGAACCCGATTGGTGCGCTGGGTTATGTCAATTGTGCATTAGAGCTTCTCACTCAAGCCAATGACATGGCATTACGCATTGACCATTTGGTGCATGCGACAGGATCTGCAGGCACACAAGCAGGCTTGGTAACAGGTTTAGTGGCGACAAACAGTCAAATCCCACTGCTTGGAATAGGTGTTCGTGTACCGCAAGAACAGCAAGAAGCGAACGTGTTCGCGTTGGCAGAACGCACCTGCGATTTGTTGGGCATTCCCGGCACGGTTAAGCGTGAAGACGTGCGCGCGAACTGTAACTACGTGGGCGAAGGGTACGGTATTCCAGCTGAAAGCACGATAGAAGCGATCAATATGTTTGCCAAGTACGAAGGCATTTTGCTTGATCCGGTTTACTCGGGCAAAGGCGGCGCAGGTCTGATTGATTTGATTCGTAATGGCACATTCAAGAAAGGCGAAAACGTTGTGTTCCTTCACACAGGTGGTGGCCAAGCACTGCCGGGATATCGCGATGCCTTTGGGTTTGACAGCTACTGCTAACCCGTTTTGATTCTGGTGATGTAATCGGAAACACAATTCGCACAACGGAAAACAGACATGTCGCTAAAGATGCTTAGAACAAAGTTCACTACCCAAACAAGCGATGTGTGAACCCAAGATGAGTCGGTGATTGAGGTAAATCACGCATCGTCACTGACTCTGTTTACCTTCGTTGGAATGGACACTCAGCCAACGTTGTTTAGAGAGAAGAAAAAAGGTACAGCCATGGAAATGCTAAAACGTGCGGAACGCGAAGCAGAGGTTCAAACCGATGATGAGCGTATTCAACATGTCGTGAAAGAAATTCTTGCAAAAATCCGTCGCGAAGGCACCAGTGCGGTTGAGCAATATGCCAAACAGTTTGATAACTGGCAGGGCGACTTCGTCTTGTCTGATGAAAAAAGAGCCGCGCTGATTGCCTCTGTACCTCAGCGTGTGAAAGACGACATAGATTTTGCACACCGTCAGGTACGCCGTTTTGCTGAAGCACAGCGTGCCAGTTTGACCGAATTTGAAATCCAAAGTGAGAACGGCGTGCAGTTGAGCCAGCGTGTCATTCCTGTGGATTGCGCAGGGTGTTACATACCGGGCGGGCGTTACGCTCATGCAGCATCTGCCATCATGAGTGTCGCGACAGCAAAAGCGGCAGGTGTGCCTACCGTGATTGCCTGTTCACCACCACGTGGCGATAGCATCAATGCTGCCGTTGTTTACGCCATGGACGTTGCAGGCGCTGACATCATTTTGGAAATGGGCGGCGTGCATGCCATCGCGACCATGGCCTTTGGTCTCTATACCGGACAATCCGCCGACATACTGGTGGGGCCGGGCAATGCGTATGTGGCGGAAGCGAAGCGATTATTGTTCGGCGAGGTTGGCATTGATGTGTTTGCAGGCCCAACGGAATCTGCCGTGATTGCGGATGACACCGCTGACCCGATGACTATCGCCGTCGATCTGGTTTCTCAGGCCGAGCATGGCCCGAATTCCCCGGTATGGCTGTTCACCACAAGCCGAGAGATGGGTGAGAAGGTCATTGAGATTATTCCTAGCGTGATTGCCGACATGCCAAACGCCGATGTGTGTGAGGCTGCGTGGCGCGATCATGGTGTCGTTATCTTGTGTGATGATCGCGAAGAAATGGCGAAGGTCAGCGATGAATGGGCGTGTGAGCACGTTCAAGTGCAAGCCGCGGATCTTCCTTGGTGGAAAGCGCGATTGCGCAACTACGGCTCGTTGTTCCTTGGTGAAGGCAGTACGGTGACACACGGCGATAAATGCGCAGGCACCAACCACATTCTGCCAACCAAAAAAGCAGCGCGCTACAGCGGCGGTTTGAACGTGCAGAAATTCCTGAAGATCCTCACCACTCAAGAACTCAGTGCAGACGCGAACATGACGTTCAGTACCGCGGGTTCGCGTATTTCTCGTACCGAAGGCATGGAAGGGCATGCGCGTGCATGTGATTGGCGCTTAACCAAGTATTTCCCAGACACAGAATGGGATTTCGATGTCTATCAACAAGCGCGTTACGACTCATGATTCAAGGTTGGGGAAACCAATATGGTCATCGCTGGAGGCTGGTGAATGTTGATGTTTAAGAAATCCTTTACGCAGCAAATGCCGATCCCCGAAGGGGCGATTGCAAGCGCGGTAGAAGTGATGCGTACAGGCCGTCTTCATCGATATAACACGCTGGATGGCGAGTTAAGCGAAACGGATTTGCTCGAAAAGCAATTCGCGGATTATTTAGACGTGAAATATTGCTTGAGCTGCGCATCTGGCGGGTATGCCATTTACATCGCGCTGTTATGTGTGGGCGTGAAAGCCGGTGAGAAGGTGTTGTGTAATGCCTTCACCTTGGCACCTGTGCCTGGTGCCATCACCAATGCGGGTGGTGAACCTGTATTGGTGGAAACAACGGCGGACTTAACGATCGATCTGAATGATTTAGCACGCAAAGCGTCTCAACCCGACGTGCGGTACTTACTGCTTTCACACATGCGTGGGCACGTGGCTGATATGAATGCCATTGTGGATATTTGTGATAGTTACGGCGTCACATTAATCGAAGATTGCGCGCATACCATGGGCGCAAAGTGGCGCGGAAAAGCGAGCGGTACGTTTGGCAAAGTGGCGTGCTTTAGCGCGCAGACGTATAAGCATATCAACGCGGGTGAGGGCGGTTTTCTCGTCACGAATGACGACGGTGTGATGGCGAAAGCCATTATCTACTCAGGCTCATACATGCTGTTTGATCAACACCCCACGTTGCCGCCAAAAGAATGGTTTGATGAAGTGGCGTGCTCAACACCGAACTACAGCGGCCGAATGGATAACCTGCGTGCTGCGATCTTACGCCCGCAACTGGCACGATTAGACCGGCAATGTAAGCGTTGGAACTCTTTGTATGCGGCGATGGAAGACGCCCTCTCATGGCTCCCAGGCGTGGTATTGACTAAGCGTTCTGATGACGAAGTCTTCGTAGGGAGCTCCATTCAATTCTCATTTCCAGATTTGCCTGCTGAACATTTCCCCGCCTTAGTCAGAGGCTGCCAACGACGTGGCGTCGCGTTGAAATGGGTCGGAGCGCCTGAGCCGTCGGGCTACAGCAGTAAGTTCAACCATTGGCAATATTTAGCGCCATCTGCACCCTTGCCGCAGACCGAGAAAGTGCTTTCAACCTTAATCGATATGCGCATTCCACTGACATTTGAAGAAAGCGATGCGGAAGTTATCGCCCAAATCATTTCCGATGTTCTGAAACAAACACAGTAAATCGAACCAAGGCAACACAGCTAATCAATGACACACGCGGTGCAGCGCCGCGATGTGCAGGGATGCCATTCATTCACGGATGTTTTTCACGAAAAGAGGTAAAGGATATGACGCTTAAAAAATGGACCAAATATCTCGCTATTTCCTGTCTTGCTCTTCCAGTGCTTGTCAGCGCCAAAACCATGAAAGTCGGTATGGGTGACCCTATCAACTCAGACCAAGGTGCGTATGCCATGCGCTTTAAAGAGTTGGTAGAGTTTTATTCAGGTGGTGATATTAAAGTAAAACTCTATCCAAACGGTGCGTTGGGCAGTGAAACGGAAATGGTGCAAAACGCGCGTCTCGGTTCGCTCGACATGGCACTGATTGGCATCGGTAACTTAACGCCGTTTTCGAAAAAACTCGGCGCCTTAACCATGCCCTACCTGATCACCAATTCATCCGATGCCGTGAAGATCACCACGGGTGAACTTGGCGCATATTGGGCGGAATTGGCAAAGAAAGAAGCGGGTGTCGATATTCTGGGGTGGACTTACTCTAACTTCCGTCACCTCACGAACTCCAAGCGTCCTGTTAAAAACATGGAAGACGTAAAAGGCCTAAAAATTCGCGTACCTCAAAACAGCATCATGTTGAAATCATGGGAAGTGTTTGGCGCAAACCCGATTGCCATGGCATGGACGGAAACCTTCACTGCACTGCAACAGAAAGTAGTGGATGGTCAGGACAACCCTTACATCGTGAACAACACCATGAAGTTCTATGAAGTGCAGCCTTATCTGACAGAAGTGCACCACCAGTACTCTCTTCAACCTTTAGTGATGGGTGCACGTACGTTTGGGAAACTGAAACCTGAGCAACAAGAAATCCTCCTGAAAGCCGGTCTTGAAGCGCAGCAATACGCCCTTGTATTCCAGATGACAGAAGCGGAAAACGCGAAGCAAAACATGATTGCTAACGGCGTTGAAGTGTTCACGTTGGAAGATGAAGACAAATGGATTAAAGCGGCAAAAGAGCAAGTTTGGCCTGAGTTCTATGACGACATTGGCGGCAAAGCCAGCTTCGACAATGTGCTAGAAAAAATGCAGTGATTGAGCATTTGAACTAACAATAATTCAGAAACAACAGGGGCGGTAACGCCCCTGAATAGGACTGGCTTATGCTCTCATTTTTCAGGAAGTTGGATAAGTTCGAAAGCTATGCGTGCCAAGCCTTACTGTGTTTGTTCGTTACGCTTTTGTTCTTTCAAGTGATATTGCGTGTGGTGTTCAACTACGGCATCCCTTGGAGTGAAGAACTGTCCCGATTCGCCTTTGTGTGGTTCGTGTTCCTTGGCGCATCTTATGCAGCAAGGCTTTCCGCTCACAACCGCGTGACATTCCATCTGCAATGGCTACCGCACCGTGTTCGCGTTGGTGTGGAACTGTTCGCTGATGTTCTGTGGATCATCTTCAACACCCTCATGACGATTAAAAGCATCGAAGTGATTGAAAGTTTGATGGAATTTACCTTCCTTTCACCCGCACTCGAATGGTCAATGGCCTTCCTGTATTTCATTTTCCCCATTTCCTTCACCTTGACGTCCATTCGGATCATTCAGGTGAACTACATGAAGTTGGTCATGGGTGTGGCGTTCCACGACGTGGATGACGTGAAAGTAGATTAAACAGGCTCACTCATTGAGCGCCGCAATCGGGCTTTTGTGGGGAGATGTCGCGTATTGATTCTTCCACTAAACATGCTCGTGTTGCCATCAATATGAAAGGAGCCATTCATGGCAGCCTCTGTTGTACTTTTTAGTTCTTTCTTTGGGCTTTTGCTGATTGGCGCGCCCATTGTTATCGCACTGGGTGGCTCTGCCATGCTGGTGTATCTCCTCTCTGGTGAAGATTACGTTTCACTGGTGCAAACCGCATGGAATGCGGTTGATTCCTTCCCCATCATGGCATTGCCTGCGTTCATTTTGTCCGGCGCGCTCATGCAAGCCTCGGGCATTTCCCGTCGACTCGTGCATATTGCGGAATTGTTGGCGGGGCCAATGGCGGGGGGGTTAGGCTTTTCTGCCATCTTGGCGAGTATGTTCTTCGGCGCGATTTCCGGCTCCGGCCCTGCAACCACCGCCGCGGTGGGTATGCTGATGATCCCTGCGCTAGCGGATAAGGGTTACAACAAAGGCTATGCTGCAGCGCTGACCGCCTCATCGGGCGGGCTAGGGGTGGTGATCCCGCCGAGCATTCCCATGGTGATTTACGGCGTGACCGCCAGTGAGTCTATTGGGAAGCTGTTCATTGCAGGGGTGATCCCCGGTGTGATGCTGGCGGGTGGTTTGATGATTGCAAACTACATGATCAGTAAGAAAAACGGCTATGTCGGCGCATCAGAAACCCAACCCGGCGAACTGGGCAAAGCCTGCAAGGATGGCATTTGGTCGATCCTTGCACCCTTGGTCATTCTTGGTGGTATTTATTCCGGTTTATTTACGCCCACTGAAGCTGCAGTCGTGTCTGTTTTCTACACCTTGTTCGTCGGTAAATTCATTCACCGTGAACTGACTTTGGACGGTTTAAAGGAATCACTGAGTTCGACCACATGGCTGACAGGCCGCGTGTTGATCATCATGTTTGCAGCCACGGCATTTGGACGCATTCTGGTGGAGAACGATACGCCGGCGGCTATCGCCAGTTCCTTGTTGGCACTGACAGACAGCTTGGCGTTGATTTGGCTGGTGGTGATTCTGTTCCTGATTTTGATCGGCATGTTCATGGAAACCTTGGCAACCATCATGATTGTCACGCCTGTGTTGCTGCCTGTGATGGTGCAACTGGGGGTTGATCCGATTCACTTTGGCGTGGTCTTGGTCTGTTGCTGTGAAATTGGTTTTTCGACGCCGCCGCTCGGCGAAAACATGTTTATCAGTTCCAGTATTGCCAAGGTCACCATTGAGGAGATATCGGTAAAAGCACTGCCGTTTGTGCTTATCGAGGTTTTGGTGGTCTTCTTAATGAGTTATTTCCCCGACACCGTGCTTTGGCTGCCCAGCTTGATGGGGTATTAGCGCCTGTTGAGGCGGAAAATAGTGCAATCTATTGGCATAGAGAGGAATGGAAACCGTGGACAAAACTGAACAAACCGTCGGTATTCTCGGTGGCATGGGGCCTGATGCCACCGTCGATCTGATGCAACGCATCATCAACGCCACCCCCGCGACAGATGATGCCGATCATATCCGATTGCTGGTGGATAACGACCCCAAAGTGCCATCGCGGATCAAAGCCTTGATCGAGAAAACAGGGGAATCTCCAGGCCCATACATGGCGAAAATGGCACGGGGGCTTGAAGCCTCTGGTGCCGATTTGTTGATCATTCCTTGCAATACCGCCCACAAGTATTTTGATGATGTCGTTAACGCGGTGGATGTGCCTGTGGTGAACCTTTTAGATATCGCCGCTGCGCATGTAAAGCGCACATTGCCTCATGCTACCTGTATTGGCTTGTTGGCGTCCACGGCGGTAAAAATCACCGATTTGTATGCGCCCGCCTGTCATGAGCAAGGGCTAGATGTGTTGTTCCCCGAACCTGTTTGGCAGGATGGTGTGATGTCGTTGATCCGCGCCGTTAAAGCCAATTCAGGCACCAGCTCCATGTGCCGTGTACTAAATATCGCCGCCGAATCCCTCCGTGAACAAGGTGCGGATTGCATCTTGATTGCTTGCACGGAATTGTCTGTGGTGTCGAACCACCTAGAAACACCACTGCCTGTGTTTGATGCGGCTCAGATACTGGCAGAGCATGTGGTGGAAAAGGTGAAAGGCTAATGCTCAGGTAGGTCAAAGGAACGCAAGGCTAAAGGGGGTAAAGTTAAAGGCGAAAAAGGGCAGAGGCGAGTTAAGCCTCGTACTTCATTTTCTGTAATGACTCAGAAAGAAGGTCGCCGTGTTGCGGGCCAACACCAATCCTTCTTCTTCGCTGATTGGCTGACATGCACCGATAAGCTGCGGCCAAAAAGCACTGCCTTTAATCAGATTATGAAGCTGAGAGCGCGCTTGTTCGATGTTATCCATCGTTAGCGTGCTTTTTTCTTGTTGAGCAACTAACCAGGCGTGCAATGCCGTGTCTTCTTTCGACATGTTTTTCATTTGTTCTTGCAGGGCATCGGGTTGAAACAAGAAGTGACCGATAGCGACTTTTGCCATATCGAGATATTCGGGTTTCGAGAAGACAAGGATCTCTTGATAGAGCAGGGTGGTGAGCTGTTCTTCGAGTGGTTGTTGGGCAAGCTCTTCTAGTGCATCGGCGGTGATGGTGCTTTTCCAAAGCACAGATAACAGCTCCATCACTAGCGCTTCTTTCGATGCGAAGTGATTATACACGGTACGCTTGGACACATTTGCGAGTGCGGCGAGCTTATCCATGCTGGTGTTCTGCACACCGTATTCATGAAAGGCTTGTCTTGCCGCACAAAGGATCGCTTCGCGTTTTAATTCACTGCGTGTTTTTTTCTTTTCTATCATCATGTTAGTCGCCAACACCTAGATTAACCGAATCTATCTTACACTAACCGGTTTACTTTTCATTCCATAATTGTAAACTACACCGAGTAGTTTACAATAAATTTCATCATTTCTTGTGTTTATAATGACGACGTTCTCTCACTCATCGAACCAGCGTGGACGGTATGCAGAATCCAATTTTAAAACGCCAAATGGTTAATAAATCACTTTTTAGCGCCCGTTTGTTAACCGTAGTAGGAGCGATCACAATGAGCAGTTTATTAACGTCATGTTCAGCGCCAGAACAAGAAACCCCGCGTTATCCCGATAAGTTTGTAAATAGCGATCCAGCCCTCAAGGCGCCGGATAACGTGTTTGAAATCATCAAAGCATATTTCACGGCAGAGCGTAAAAACCCAACACCGACGTTTGCATTGCCCGTACACAGCATCACGGCAGAGCAATTGTTGAATGAAGAAAGTGATGTGGTTTATCGCTTGGGCCACTCAAGTGTGATCATGAAACTGGATGGCAAGCTTGTGATGGCAGACCCCGTATTCAGCGAGCGTGCATCCCCCGTGCAGTTTTTGGGGCCGAAGCGTTTTCACGACACGCCTATTTCGCTAGAAGCGCTGCCTGATATTGATGTGGTGGTGATCAGTCATGACCATTACGATCACCTTGATAAGCATTCTGTGAAAACTTTGGCCAGCAAAGTCGGTATGTTCTTGGTACCACTGAAAGTGGGGCAGGTTATGCGGGATTGGGGTGTGTCTGCGGAAAAAATCACTGAGCTAGATTGGTGGGAATCAGAAACAGTGAATGGTATTGCTTACACATTAACGCCGACGCAGCATTTCTCCGGTCGTGGTTTGACCGATCGCGACTCGACACTGTGGGGGAGTTGGGTGATTAAATCCTCTGAGAACAACGTCTATTTCAGTGGTGATTCTGGCTACTTTAAAGGCTTTAAGGAGATTGGAGACCGCTTTGGTCCTTTCGACCTGACTATGATTGAAACTGGCGCATACAATACCTTGTGGTCGCACATCCACATGTTCCCTGAACAAAGCGTACAGGCTCACGTTGACCTTAAGGGCAAAGTGATGATGCCTATTCACAACAGTACGTTTGATTTATCTATGCACGATTGGGACGAGCCGTTGGAGAAATCACTGCGTATCGCTACCGAAAGAGGTGTGACTTTGGTGAGCCCTGAAATTGGTCAGCGTCTAGAAGTGGGTGAAGCCATGCCGGTTGTGAACTGGTGGAATAACCCCTTGGCGGATTAATTAATAGGCGGACTAATTCATAGGCAGTAGTGGAGCGATGAGGATGAGTATTGCAGGCGTGAAAAAGGGATGCATTGCCCTGTCTTTCGTGGTTGCGGGTTTTGCGCAAAGCGCTTTTGCCGCGACAACATCAGAACGCATTGAACATGACGTGATGTACCTGATCAGCCAGATGGAACAGGCGGATTGCACCTTTGTGCGAAACGGTAAAACGTATACCAACCTTGAGGCCGCAGAGCATCTTCTGAATAAATGGGATTACGCCAAGGATGACATTGAATCGACAACCATGTTCATTGATGAGGTGGCTTCAAAAAGTTGGTTCACGGGAAAGGCTTACAAGGTGAAATGTGGCGGTGATGAGATCACTAGCAAGGTGTGGCTAACGGAGAAACTTGCTGATAAAACACCCGTAGAACAGGATTGATCCAACGACCTAAAAGACAACTTATGGGCAGTTGGTAAGCGCGAGCGGCGGGAACATAAAAGCATGTGCATGTCGATGGTTAGCTTCCATGTTCCCAAAGCGTCACGAACTAGGATTTAACAGTATCTGCGGCGTCTTTATTTCCGACAAACATGAGCGTAATACAGACAACAGCGTAAAGTGTGCCAATTGGCCAGAACAATAAGGTGATGGCGCAGAAAATGCCCGCTGGCAGCTTCTTATCACCAAATGCTCCCCAACAACCCAATCCCCCAATGACTAAGCCTGCGACACCAAACGCTGAGAAGAGTGCGCCCCCTGCATTAATGCCTTCTGATGCAAAAACGCTGTTGAATAATTCCCCTCCGCCAATAAACAGTATGCCAGAGAGTACCGTGAGTACGCCGCCCAATCCTAAAAGTACGCGCAAAAACATGTTCATATTTTTATAATCCATTGTGTTTAGTTATTTTCCCTTTTTGCTTTTTCAAAGGCTGACGATCTTTTACCGAAGAAATAGCACATTGCTCAATGAGCAATAACTGCACCAAATAGGAAAATTACTAACACATTGAACAATAGGGAGTATTTACTCAGTTGGCATTTTGGCAGGTGAATAGTTGCTTAAATACTGGCGAAAAATTGCCTTATCGGGCAATAAGTTGCTTCGATATAAGACGAATGCCTCAATAAATAGTCACAACTGTAAGGGTATCTTTTCCGCACGTTTTAGCATGAAACCAAGGCAGAGTAACGTAAATACAGTAACGATGCCGACCAAGCTCCATGCCCATGATAATCCAATGCTTTCAATGGCAAATCCCATTAACAACGGGCATAGCGCAATGCCTGCATTGTTTGCGATAACAGAGAATGACACATACCGACCTAGGTGAGAGTCTGGCACCAATTCGCAAAGGTAAGCATCGCCATTCGTTACTTCGAGGATTTCACTTGCAGTGATGATCAATATCGCGAAACCCATTACCAATAAGGTCGGCATAAACCCAATCATCACATACCCAGCACCGTAGCCGCATATAGCAAGCATGAGGTTTTTAATGGGGTGTGTTTTGGCTGTGAGCGAGGTGAGTACTGTCGTTAAGCCGAGCACGGCGAATGCGTTGATCATGAGTATGAGGCCGTAATATCGTGCGCCATCATCTGCAAAGCTTTCCGCCATCTGTAATGGCAGCGTAAACGTGATTTGGGCATAGCAAAAGCTGACACAGATATTGACTGCCAAGAACAACGCGATTTGTGTTTTATCTGGCACGCGAGCGTCATATTGCGTGTCATGTTCAGTGGAGCGTTCAATCGACTCTTGGGATGTTTTTTTGTCAGCCTTGGGCTTCCTTCCTGTACTTTTTTTGATGAGCGATGCGAGCAAATAGGCGGCAATAAGCGTGGTGGTAGCGTCGCCCCAATAGAGCCATTGGTAGAAATCGAGTAAAAGAAAACCGGCGATCAATGGGCCAACGGCGTGACCCACATTGAACGCGAGATAAGACAAAGAAAGGGCGTAGCGTTTAGATTCGCTGGTTGTTGAACACAGTGACAATATTGCAGCGCGCATAGCGGGTCGCATAATGCCCAGCGCTAAGCTGGAGAGTGCGATAAAGATGATAGATAGAGCATCGTATGCGAATAGCCCAGCGATAATCACACAGACCGCAGAAAAGGCCTCGCTGATTGCCATCAGTGCAAGACGGTTAAATGTATCCGCGAGATAGCCACCTAACACACTGCCAAGCATCCCCCCGATGGAGACGATGAAAACCATCATTCCCGCGTCAGCGGGCGAAAGTGAGAGTTTCTGGGTCAAAATCAGCGCATAAACGGGCAACACAAAGGTACCGCCCGCAATGATGAATCGCGCAAAGGCGATCATCCAAATGGCACGATCAAGCGCCAGATAGGGTTGGAAGTGGCGAAGAAAACCGGCGTCGTTTTTATTCATTTTGGTTCACGAGAGGGCAATTGCCATCTTAGCGCGATGACAACAAGACATTGAGCCCCAAACCGCCTAACAAAGTGCCTGAAATGGCATTAACCATGTTCATGAGTCGGCGGTTCTGACTGAATTTCGCCAATGACACGGACACCATCACCGTCAGGAAAGAGAACCAGCAAATCGCGATCACCGCGTGAATGGTCACCAGCGAATATGCTGCAACAAATGACACGTTGCTTGCATCAATAAATTGCGGAAACGCCGCGATGTAAAACAGGGAGACTTTCGGGTTAAAGGCATTGGTGACAAGGCCTTCGATATACCAGGTTGCTTTTTGTTTGAGCGTAAAGGAAGGCTGAGAAATGGGGGCATTTTCAGGCCGTTGAAGTGAATCGGTTTCGTTATTTTCTGGGCTCGCAGTCTGTTTCTCGAACAGCTTTTTCAAGCATTTCACGCCAAGAAAAATCAGATAGCTTCCGCCTGCAACCTTTATCCAGCCGTACAAAAAGGGCGACTGCATAATAAGTAGCGACAAGCCAAAGACGGTAAGCGTGCCATGCACGTAAAAAGCGGTGGCGATGCCTGCGACATTGTAATAGCCAGAAATGCGCCCAAAGCTTGGCACATTCTTGATGATCAGCAAGCCGTTTGGACCAGGGGAAACCACCATCAAGCCTACGACCATGGCGAAAAGTAAACTGTTAGACCCATCCATGTGTGTGTTTATCCTTGCTTTAACTGTGTCACTTTGTCCTCGGCAACCGCGAAATGGCCTTTATCGACCATACATTCTGGGCATACCCAATCATCAGGTAAATCGGTGAAAGGCAGGGCATGATCTGAATCATCGTATTGATAACCACATACTGAACATTCATGAATCATGTCTTTTTCCTTCTTGATGATGACAAGTTGATGGTCCATCAATGCGTGAATGGCTTCTACATCGAAAATGTATCCGTCCGCTTCCACCTCTTCTTCTAGCTCTGACAGCGAGAAAGAATCCATTCGATTCAGTAATGCCAACACCCACTGATGCTCAGGGTCGATGTCTATGCTGCCACTGGCGAAGAAAACGCGCAGGTTTTCGGAGTCCAGCATCAAAAACTGATTTCTGCCAACTTCAAGGCGCGTGGTGTAAGACACCTCTTCGGGCGAATTTCTCAGTGACTGTTCAAGGCTAATGGGCGCAGGTGGCTGCTCTTGAATGAAAGGGATGACATGTTGTTCAAACAGGGATCTTGCAAGGCTAGGATCATCACGAAACGCTTGGGCGATGTTTTCTAGCGAGTTGGCGATTACCTTAGAGATATGCTCGCCAAATTCGGTGTCGTGGCAATTGACGGCTTGACGCAACTGTTCTGTGTAGGGGTGGAGCGTTTCAGAAAAGGTAACGAACAAGTCACGGTTACGCAGGTTGAGAGTGGAGAACGTAAAGTGAAGTGAATTGTCGTCCAACGCGACCGCCTTGTGGCCTGTTCCGCGCGGAATATAAAGCACGTTCCCCGGCTCTAAAATGCAATCGGTTAAGTGGTCACATTCTGTTAGCAGCGTATTCGGACGATAGGTTTCCCCTTCATAGGGGCGATAGGCGCTGCGCGATTCCACCATCCAATGTTTGCTGCCTTCAAGTTGGACGATGTACACGTCTTGATCGTCGTAGTGCAGATCTAGCGCTTCACCTTGCGCAGGCGTCCAATAGGCATTGCAGTTGGTGGGGCACAAAAACTGTTGGCTGAGCAATCGGCAAATATTGGCAACCGCAGGTAGCTTTTGTTGTAAATCGTTCAGCACAAGGGTGTAGCCGCCTTTGAAAGCATCAAGCAGCATGGCATCAGACGGCGGTTGTTGCGACAGGGTGGGGTCGGCATTGTCTTTTTTTGCAATGCGGATATCTCCCCACTCGTGCAGATAGGTTTGAATAAGATTATCCAGCGTGAACCCGTTAATTAAGGTGCTTATTAGCAAAGGATTGGCGGTGCGGAACACGTAAGGGTGTTTATCGAAATATTGCTGATAAAACACCTCCACCAACGGGATACCAAGAACATTAGAATGGGTGCACTTAAAGTTCAATGTCTTCTCTTTCTAGTTCGATTTTGGTTAATTCATTGAAATCACAAAGGCGGTCTTCGAACATCTGGTAGAAGAAATCCTTATTGTTTCCACGCGACGCGTAATCTTCAAAAATCTCAGCGGAATAGTTGATGTGTTTGGCTTCATCTCGGATGAGGGAATCGGAGAACTTCTTTAGTCTAGCGTGGCTTTCTTCTGGGGCGTGTTTCAGCAATGCATCTCGTACCATATATTGCAGCACCAATGCCCGAATTTCTGTTATATGCACTTGCACCAGTTCGTTGATGGACTCTAATTCAAAGAATCGTTCTTCTTCAGGGACTTTGGCGATGTCAGGGTGCTGGTTCGGCGTGAATTTTGGTTGCATGTCATCAATTTTGGATAGGGTGTCCTGATCCAAATCGAGGCCGGGGTACACCAAATTCAACATTGAAATGAACATGGTGGAATGCCGCGATTCATCCAGCGCATGTTGTCGAACGCGGCGGGCATATTCGTCATTATCGAGCTTGTTGGAAAAATTCCAGATTTGTTGTGCGCCATACCCTTCAAGGCAAGAATTGGCGACAAGTTGGTTAGCAAACCATTCACCGTCATCTGAAAGTTCGGCGTAACGCTTTGCGAAAATTGATTTGGCGAAAACAGGCTGATGGGTATCAAACGCGTGCTTTAGGATCGCGTTGTAGAGCGGGTATTGTCTCGCCTGAACATGCTTGAGTTCACCGAGAACGTTGGATGCAAGGTTAGATGAACGAGCCATAATCGTTTCCCTTTCTTGTCAATCAGTCGGCAGGATCAACAACGAAAAAAGGCAGCGGGCCCTGCTGCCTGAGTCAGTCAATTAAGTCATGGAGACTTACTTTTTCTCTTTGCTAAAAGAGTGGTTTCTGATGGTGAATGCACTCGGTGCGGCTTTGTTGAAAGAGTGGTTACGAATGGTGAACGCACTTGGTTGTTTCACATTGACCTGAGTATTTATCTTCATCGTTCTTTCCTTTTTGATGGATATAGATCTTTGAGGAATGCGCTGATGCGCGTTACTTGACCAAGTGCTAAAGAACTTTGCTGAGTTTGTTATCAATGACAATTTGGATAGATCAATATTGTGATATTGCTTCAGACCTTTTTGTCTGTAAAATCAGGCATGAAAATGTGGCATAGAAAGTTTTATAGACGCTGAATCCCTTATAAAACGTGGCCTGTAGAGGATGATGCCTTTTATGGAGTTCTGTTCTGTATATGCTTAAAGCGCATAACATTCTCTTTGTTATTAACAGACTAGCTAACAATTTTGCTATGCCTATCTACGAACCCTGCGTATTGACCGTAATCGATTCGGTTGATCAAAATCATCTTTCCATTCAAAGGGCGGTTTTTTACCTTTTTTAGGGGGTTTTCTACCTTTTGACCACTTTGTTAATAATGGACATTCACGCTGACCCTAACGCGTGGATAAACCAATGATCAGTACTAAGTGGCTGGAGCTTTACCGTTACATCAATACTCACGTCGATTCGCTTCCGGCAGAGCGCCTGTTTCTTGAACACTTATTCCTTTGCTATTTTCACCGCAATTGAAAAATACCGTGCCTGGGATACTTCATTGAGATGAGAGCATGGAGATATTCGGGTATTACAAAATCAGTCTCATTGTCAGCACGTGGATTCAAGGAGTTAAGGCATAATTAATGGAGAATGACTTGATGAAAAAACATCTGATGGGGAAGTCTTTTTATGTCTATATCAAATGAAAAAATGAAGGCATTTCAGTTCTTGCCTGAGATGTATCGCGATAGCTATTTCCCCAATTTCTTAGTCGACAAGATCAAAGCGATTTTGATCGATTTGTGCCAACGCATAGAGAGTAATAACCCACTAAGTTCAAGTGACTTGTTGGTCTTAACGCACGCCGCGACCGAAAGGATTAATGCACTTCAAGAAGAATTTGAAGACAATGATAGCGATTTGGAAACCGCTGCTAGAGAAGACATGGCTGAGAGCTTTGAATTCATCATAAGATCATACGGCTTTTTTGATGTTGATATTGAAGACGTTATTGCGCCAAGGGAGTGGTAGTGTGGGCGAGCTAATCTTTGAGCTTGTTTTACCTGCCATCGGACGATTTATCGTATTTCTATTGGTAGAGTTGCTTTTTCAAACCATCTTCTACTTTACTGGTTACCCGATCGTCAAGATGCTTACGCTTGGCGTCTACCCAAAAGTAATGGGTGAATCTGAAGGCTCTGATAATGTCACAAGTATAATCGGCCTTATGGTGTGGGTTGCTCTCATTGTGGTTTTCATAGCGTGATTAAAATCATGGCTTAGCTGATTAGAATGAAATGAAAAGAATCCTTTTTCTGTGCAGTAAAAACAGGCTGAGAAGCCTCACAGCAGAAGCTGTGTTCAGTGAAATTGACACTTGGGAAGTTGCATCGGCGGGCATTAGCCATGATGCGGATGTGCGTGTCAGTGCGGAAGACATTGATTGGGCCGATATCATCTTTGTTATGGAGAGTGTGCATAGGAACAAATTGAAGAAAAAATTTGGCGCTCTTTTGAAGAATAAAAAGGTTATCTCTCTCAATATCCCTGATGATTTTGAATACATGGACCCTCAACTGATTGAGATCCTTCAGCAAAAAGTCCCTAAGTTAGTGGATTAGTGCACTTACATTGACTGCTCTCGTTTTTACTATGCTGCAGCGCTGTGCTTCAATGCCTTTCCATTTATACCCAAGTAACCTGAAAATGCTCGCTGAATCCGGCATCTTCAGGCTACTTGGGTATATGATGTTAATGTTAATGTTAATGTTAATGTTAAGGATAACGTGACGGGAAATGTATGATTTTTAATGTTTCTGAGTTAGAGAACCAAGCCAAATATCGTCTTCTCAATGGCGGCGTGACCCCGCGTCCTATCGCCTGGATCAGCACGCGATCTCGTGACAATGTTGATAATATTGCGCCGTATTCTTTCTTTACGGTGGCAAGTTGTAACCCGCCCGTCTTGCTTTATACGCAAATTACGCAAAGAAACGGCATCGATAAAGACACGCTAAAAAATCTGAATGAAACCGGTGAGTGTGTCGTTAACATCGTCAATGAAGGCTTGCTGGAGAAAATGAACCAAACCAGTGCGAGTATCGATCGCCATGAGAGTGAATTTGCACATGCTCAGCTTGAAAACTGCCCAAGTGCGACCGTTTCGCCGCTCTCTGTGAAAGACTCTCCTGTGCGTTATGAGTGTACGCTGCGTGACATTATCTCTGTCAGTGATCTTCCTACAGGGGGCACGGTCATTCTGCTAGATGTGACATCAATTTATGTGCGGGATGATTTGTACAAAGACGGCGTCATTGATCAACAGGATATTGATGTGGTTGGTAAGTTGGGAAGTGATTGGTTCAGTTTACCTTCTGAAAAAGTTGAGTTGCTTCGTCCTTGACTAAACTTGCACGGTTCAAGCGCACAAAAAAGGGAGCCCTGCAGTGCTCCCTTTTCGGATGAAGACCTTTGCTTATGGTCTTCGTACTGTTTGATTAAACGAGCTCGCAGCCTGTAACGAAATCGATGTTACACGTGTTAAATTGACCCCACTGGTTTTGAAGCTGAATAGAGGTACCATCGCAGAAATCTAGCGTGACACATCCCCATGATTGGCTGACCGAAATTTGGCTCATAGAAGTCGCAAGGGAGTCGTCAATTTGGATCTTATCGCCGCACCAACCATTGAAGTCTGTTATGACGTCGCAGCCATCATTTTTATCAAAGAAGAAAACATCTTTGCCTAGGCCGCCGGTGAGTACATCATTGCCTTGACCGCCATGCAAGATATCGTTGCCCCAGCCGCCGTCGAGCTTATCGTTACCACAACCACCGTCTAAAATGTCATCACCGCATTCGCCGTAAAGTTTGTCATGGCCGTTGCCGCCGTAGAGTTTGTCATTGCCCCAGCCGCCAAAGAGATGATCGTTACCCTGGCCACCTTTGACAATGTCATTGTCATGGCCGCCATAGAGTTTGTCATCACCGCAACCACCGTCAATGTAGTCACAACCGCTACCACCTTTGATCAGATCACCATCATTGCTTCCGATAATCTTGTCATTACCCGAGCCACCATCAATGAGGCATTCATTGCCATATGCAACAATATAGTCATCACCACCTTTTCCATACAGCCAATCTACGTTGCAATCACTGATGATGGTGTCGTCGCAAGATGTTCCATGTTTTATCGTCATTTGATTTTCCTTTAGTTCACAGAATTGATGTTTTTCGCACCCTACAGCTCCAAAGGCAGACAAAATATGACAGAAAAAATGGACAATACAATTGGTTTGCTGACACTGATTCACCTATTAACAGTATGTTTATTATGTCTTCTCAAATATGGGGTGAAGCGGTTGTCAAAACTTTAATGATATCTAACATTGCATACATTAGGGTTATTTGCATACAAGTAAAAACATCACGAGGAAAGTGTCTCTTAACTGCGCGGTTTCTTTGCGAAACATTATACTTAACATCAACTTTTTCGCGGATCGCTTAGCAATATCTAGGTTGACGGTCATTATTTGTAAGAGCGGAGAACACTTAAAAAAAACGGCGCCGAAGCGCCGTTTTCTTTCCGTAGGCTGGGGAAATTAGGTGAAGTTGAACATATCAGAGTCTAACTCAGTCACTTTTACATCTTCTAGGATGATATGTACTGAACCTTCACTGTTTGAAACAACAGTGTTTGCACCACTTTGAGCAATGTTTAATTGCCCAAAGCTGATTGCCAGTGACGCATCAATTTCAATGGCATCTTGGCGAAGATTGAAGTCCGTGACGGTGTCTGAACCTGAATCACTGTCAAAGAAGAATACGTCTGCGCCTTTTCCTCCTGTCAGCGTGTCATTGCCCTGACCACCGGTGAGGAAGTCATCGCCATTACCGGCAAACAAGGCATCAGTACCACTTCCGCCATCCAGTTTGTCGTCACCATAGTTCCCTTCGATACGATCGTCACCGTCGCCGCCATATAGCTCATCGTTATGTGTACGGGTGTCTGTGTTACCAATGTCATAATCGAAGTTTAATTTAACCGTCGCGGCATTCCCATCGGCATCAACGAGGTAATAGCTGCCATCTTCGGTTTGAACAATAACGGGCGCTGTAACGTCATTCTCAATGCCTGCAATATTGGTTTGATGAACCAGCTTACCGTCTTTAGATAAGGTAAACAGATCAACGCCTTCCTCAGGATTCGGGGCAACAAAAACAGGCTCTCCATCAACATAGCCAGCGGAAGAATAACGTGTACCACCACCTTCAATCGTATCGGTGAGGGCTAAAGAGCCTTCGCTGTTGAGTTCGTAAACGTAAATGTTACTTTCACCAGGGCCTCCTGAGACGATGGCATAGGCTTTACCGTCAGAAGTTTCATAGAAGTTCACACCATTATATGTGCCTAATGTGGCCTCAAAGGTTTGAGTATCAGCCAGAGTGAGTGCGCCAGAGCGTTGATCAACAGAGAACAGTGAGACACTGTCATTTGCGCTGGACACGAGGAAGGTTTGACCATTAATGGTGATGATGTCTAACCCTGTGCCCCAATCTCCTGTAGCGATGGTGTTCCCTGTTTCGGCAATCTCTCCCGTTTGTGAGTCGTAAGTAAGGGTGTCAATGCGATCATTTTGTGAGCGGGAGGCGTAGATATATTCCTGTCCATCTAACGCTTCAAAAACCACATTTTCGCGCACGATGCCGCCGCTTAGATGAGTTTGTGAGTGACCAAAGCGCAACCCGCCTTCAAGGGAGAAAGTGCCGTCTGGGGCAATGTGCCAGGCTGTAATAGAACCGCTATTTTGCGATGTCATAAACAGTGTTGCATCACCATCTACATCGAAGATGTTGGATTGCGTTAATCCGTTACCAAAGGCGGAGATAGGTACGCCTGCTTCTTGGATATCAGCAGAAATATCGCCAGAAGAAGTGGTCGTTACTGTCCCCGCTGAGCTGTCATAGGTCATGCGGTCGGTTTCAGTTAATGAACCGTCATTCTCGACACGGTAGACGATGCTTAAACCACTGACCGCCCATTGTGTAGTCACAACGTAGGCGACACCATCGACTGTGATTGCAGTGGTTGTTGCCGAGGCGTTTGTGTCACCCGAAATAACAGGCTCTGCAGCAGAGATTGAAAGGGTGGGCGTTTGTCTGTCATCGCCGATGAGGTAATCATGTCCGTCACCGCCGTAAATTTTATCGTTATCAACACCGCCACGAAGAATATCGTCACCAGCGCCACCTTCCAGTGTGTCATTGCCTTCTTGGCCATCCAAAAAGTCATTGATAACACGGTTTTGGAACTGACTCGTGTCGAGTTTCACTGAAGCGGTATTGCCATCGGCGTCGACGAGAAAATAGCTGCCATCTTCAGTTTGAACAATCACTGGTGTGGTAACGTCGTTTTCTATGTCTTTAATGGTGGTTTGTAATACCAATTTGCCTTCGTCAGACAAGGTATACAGGTCAATACCCTCGCTTGGGTTTGGTGAAATGAACACTGGCTCACCATCCACTTCGCCAGCGGACGTATAACGGACACCGTTACCAGAGATGGAGTCTGTGAGTGTTAGCGATCCTTCACGATTCACTTCGTAAACGAATATTTCGCCTTCACCTGTGCCACCTGTCACGATGGCATAAGCGCGACCGTCTGAGGTTTCATAGAAGTTCACACTGTTATAAGTGCCAATGTTTTGATCGAAGGTATGTGAATCAGCCAGCGTCAGCGCACCTGTTTGTGCATCAACAGAAAATAACGACACTTTGTCATTGGCACTTGATACAAGAAAAGTCGCGCCGTCAATGGTAACGATGTCTAATCCGGTTCCCCAGTCGCCAGTTGCAATAGTGTTTCCTGTCTCAGCAATCTCGCTGGTTGCTGAATTGTAGGTGAGGGTATCGATACGATCGTTTTGAGGGCGAGTTGCAAATATATATTCTTGGCCGTTTTCTGCTTCAAAGACCACATTCTCACGCACAATGCCACCACTAAGGTGCGTTTGTGAGTGTCCAAAACGCAATCCACCTTCAAGGGAAAACGTGCCGTCAGGAGCAATGTGCCATGCTGTAATCGAGCCGCTATTCTGAGAGGTCATGAACAGGGTAGCGTTACCGTCAACATGGAAAATGTTCGATTGCGTGAGTCCGTTACCGAAAGCTGAAATGTGTAAACCAGCATCTTGCATATCTGAGGTGATATCACCCGATGATGATGTAACCAACGTGCCTTCAGAACTGTTGTAAGTCATGCGATCGGTTTCGGTCAGCGAACCATCGCTCTCGACGCGGTAGACAATGGAAAGACCGCTAACTGCCCATTGAGTTGTTACCACATAGGGCACGCCATCAATCGAAATCGCGGTTGTAGTTGCACTGTGATTTAACCCACTTTGAACAGCTGGGCCATCGGCCCGAATACTTACACCCGCAGATTGACTGCCTGTGCCCGTATTGATCGTCGGATCGGTGCCATCATCACCAATCAGGTGGTCATCGCCTGTGCCACCCCACAGAGAATCGTTTCCGTTAGCGCCTTCGATGCGATCGTTGCCTTCGCCACCACGCGCGGTATCGTTTCCGTCTTCTCCGTAAAGCAAATCGTTACCCGCTTGTCCCCACAGTGAGTCGTCGTCTGTGCCACCTTTAATGGTATCAATGCCGTTTCCGCCCCAAAGTACATCCGTGCCGCCATCACCATTGATGATGTCGTCACCATTGTCACCAAACAGAACATCACGTCCGTCACCACCGTTGACGGTGTCATTACCGTTACCGGCACGGACCTTATCATTGCCAGCGTCTGCATTGATGATATCTTCACCATCATTGCCAAAGAGGCGATCGTTGCCTTCGCCACCCGTCAGCTCATCGTTACCAAGACCACCTTCCAAGGTGTCATTGCCTTCGTTACCAAAGAGCTTATCTTCGCCTGAACCGCCACGAACCCAGTCATTGCCAACGCCGCCACTTACATTATCATCGCCAGCACCACCAACAACTGTGTCGTCGCCTTCTTGACCGTTGATCGTGTCATTATCACCATCGCCATAGATAACGTCATTGCCAGCGTCACCGTTCAGCGTATCGTCACCATGCTCGCCAAAAATAACATCTTTATCAGCACCACCACTAACAGTGTCGTTGCCTTTACCCGCTTTAATGATGTCTTCTCCAGCACCGCCAGAAAGCACATCATTGCCGTCATCGCCGAAGAGGCGATCATTGCCGTTACCGCCTTGAATAGCGTCGTTTCCTAAGCCACCTTCTATCGTATCGTCGCCATCGTCACCATAGAGAAAATCTGTACCTGAACCGCCACGAAGCCAATCATTACCTGACCCGCCATGCACTTCATCATTTCCCGCACCACCAATTAGGGTATCGTCATCATTGCCACCGTAAAGAAAATCATCATCTCCATCACCTTGGAGATAATCATTTCCATCGTATCCATAGAGCGTATCTACGCCCGTTGTGCCAATGATTTCGTCATCGTTTTCTGTTCCATGAATGATGTTTGACATCAGTGTCTCCCTGCTAATGAGTTATCGATTTGGCGCAGTCGCTTTTTTTATGAGCGAATAATAGTTATGTCAGGAGGGGGAGAATACCGATTGAAGTATTATTAATGAGACGCTATGCGTTGTGGTGAATGTGTAATCGTAAAATGTCGCTATATTGTCAACATTGTAACTCGGCAATTTAGCGAAATGACCTAACATTAGTGGGGTTAACTTTCGACAGTTAAAGGCTTTTTGAGTTGATCACTGTCAATGAGCTAAAACATAGATCTCCGAACTCTTTATATATTTATTCAGGTATTAAAAAAGCATGTAATTAGCTTCTGCTTAAGTATTGGTACGATGAGTGAGTGGGCTGGTGCTATCATGCAAAAGAAAGTGTGTAAGATTTTCGATTTTATTGGCGATAAATCAACAGCCTAAAAAGGCGTAGAGCCCATTATTTGGCAAGCTCTACGCTTTATCAGTGAGTCAACATCGAAGAGAATAGGGTATTTATTGGTTTTGAATTAACGATACGGCTTTGGCGGTATCTTGGATGGATTGTTTTACTGAGCGAGGCGTCCAACCAAATAGTGAACGTGTTGCTGCATTATCCGCACTTAAATTCATGCCTAGCATCCCCAACATGCCTTTTGCTTCTCGATCGAACAATGACATAAACCGAAGGAAGAAATCTGGCGCGATACGCGTGCTTGGCCCCTTGTAACCTTCGTCTTTTAAAATTTGCGCCATTTCAGCAAAACTACTTGGTGCAGAGCCTGCCGCTAGAATGCGTTTGCCGTTTGCCTTAGGGGTGATCATGGCTTGAACATGGAGCACGGCGAGATCACGGACATCCACCATTGGAAAGGCGATGTTTGGTACAAGAGGAAGTTTGCCGTTCAGCATTTGATCAACAATGGCCATTGTTTGACCCGTGATGTTTGTGCCCAATGGAGGACCAAAAACACCCCCTGGGTTCACGGTGACGAATTCCATCGTATTGGAATCAGGTAGGTTTTCCACGAATTCCCACGCCGCGCGTTCTGCGAGCGTTTTACTTTTTGTGTAGGTGCTGATGGCACTTGAGCTGGAATCCGTCCAGTCACTTGGGCCAAACGTGCCCGTTTTCATGCTGCCCATCATTGCCACGATGGAGCTTGTTAATACGACACGTTTTACGCCAGCGTTTTCACCCGCACGAAGCGCGCGCAACGAGCCTTCAACGGCGGGTGTGATCATTTCTGCTTCTGTCTTTGGGTTTGCAATCGTGAAGGGTGAGGCAATGTGCATGATGTAATCACACCCTTCTGCTGCGTCATTCCAACCTTCATCTGATGTGAGGTCGAGTTGCACAAACGTAAGGTGTCGAGTATCAACGGAGGCTGCCGCAAGTGTAATCAGCACTTCGTCAGCTTTCTTCATGTCACGTACTGAACCACGTACCTCAAACCCCTGATTTAACAGTTCTTTGGCGCAGTGTAATCCGATAAAACCTGATATCCCCGTGACTAAAACTCTCTCTCTTATATTCTGTGCCATCTACGCTTCCTCATTGATTGTTTATTTAAGTACCATGCGGTACATTAAGTAATCAAAAACTTCATGTCAACATTAAATACCAGTTGGTACTTATTAATGAGCCTAGATTCAGTTAAAGCGCCGAGAGGCCGACCAAAAACGTTAAATAGGAATCATATCCTTGAGATTGCGATGCTTGCTTATTGGCAAAGCGGTACGCGTGATGTGTCGATAAACGAAATTTGTCGGCAAGCCAATGTGTCCAAACCTGGCTTATACCGCGAGTTTGGTAACGAAGATGGCTTGATGACAGCGGTGCTCCATGCCTATCTACAGGCCGTGCTCATGCCACTGTTGGAAATACTTCAAAGTGAACGCCCATTTCATCAGGTGTTAGATGAATTGGTGATGTTCATTGCCGAAGAACCACCTGAACAACAGGTTGCTAAAGGGTGTTTGATGGTGAAGATGCGTGAATCTAGCATGCTGCTAGGGCAGGAGACCCAGTCACAGATAGTGAAGTCCCATAAAGAGATCTTGGGAAGGTATGAAACGTGGATTCAAGGTTGTCAAGATAACGGAAGTTTCCGCTCTGAAATGCCCCCTGCGTTTGCAGCTGTGTATATTGACGCGCAGTTCACAAACGCTTTAGCGCAGCTCGCGAGAGGTGACGACAGAGCCATGGTGAAAAGTATTTTGGAAACGTCACTGTCCGTATTTCGTTGAACACGCTATATGCACCACCTCTATGAACAGCCGAGCAGTTTAGGCGCGTTGGGGTATATAGACCGTGTATTACCCTTTGTTCTCACAGACTAAACAGAAAGTTAGCGGTCGCTAATGGATAATGATTTCTGCTTCGCGAAGGTGGTAGCAAGAAACGTCAATTGTGGAAGAAGTGCGGAGATAAAATGAAAGAAATAACACGTATAAATCATGCAGGCCTGCGGGTTCGTGATCTTGGTATCACACGTGAATTCTATGAAAAGTTAGGGTTCGTTTTCATCGTAGGGCCTATTGGGCCTGAACCTGTTGCTGTGATGGAGCACCCCGCGGGAATTAACATCAACTTCATTCTCAATGCGTCTGACGATGCGTCTGAGAAAAATATCCTTTCTGATATGCCAGTCAAACACACTGGGTTTACTCACTTTGCATTAGAAATCACAGATGTCGAAGGTGTGAAAAGTACGCTGGCTTCCCACAACATTCCTATTACAGAAACCATCAACCTGCCAGACGGCACTGAGTTCTTCTTTATACGAGATCCTGATGGCAATGTGATTGAATTTCATAAACCGGCGGGGTAGTCACGAGGTCATCATTTTGTCCACTTTGTTCTTTCGTTGACGTTCAAAGTATCCAAAAAATAAACTGGGCGTGACACAATCATATAAATAACCCGCCATAGAGGCGGGTTATTTTTAACTATGCAGATACGTAAGGTAAATTAATCGATGCAGTCGTCTTCTAGCGAAATCTCGCGAGCGATATGTTTGCTGTCGATAACGATGCCTTCAACGTCGACACATTCACCGTTTAAGCTCTCGAAATCAATACGGTTTTCGTATTCTGTGTAGGCATCAGTCACGATCGCTTTGCCATTGATGGTGAACGAATGAGTGTTACTATCAATGTTTGTCACGCGGCCTTCTTCTTCAAACTCGAATTGATCCCAATCGATATCAAAATCGAAATCGTCTTCAAATTCGATTTCTTTGGCGTACAACGCGTTGCCTTGTTTGCCGATCTCTACTTCGACCAACGCACCTGCTAAAAGGTTATTTTTGTTGCCATCATCAAACTCCGTGTTTGAGCGCACAGCAATGCGACCACGGTAGTTCAGTTCGAATTCGCTTTTGTCTTTCGCAACCCACGTCACGATACCTTCGATCTCGCCATCATTTGGGAAATCGTTGTAGGTTTTAATGGTGATACGGCTTGGGATAAGCTCGCCATTGCTTTCATCATATTGGCCTTGAACTTCAACCCACATGCCATCAGCTAGCGTGCGTTTATCTTGAACTACCCGTGGATCAAATGAGATTGTTAGAGAACTGCCAATTTTGAATGACAGACTATTTGTGTCTAATGCTGACACACGACCTTCTGCGACCATTTCGCCGTCAAGAGGGTCTTGTAGGAACTTCACCACAGACAACACTTTGTAACCCGCGTTAGCGGTTGGCATTGATGACACCATTACCCAATCGCCGTTGACGATGTTAGTCGAAAGACGTGGGAACTTGAGATTAACGCCAGCAATCGAGAATGTACTGTTTAAACGGTTAATACTCTCAATTTGACCGATAAAGGTTGGCTCTAGCTCAACACTGCTGTTGGTTGCGCGATATTGATTACTGACTTTTACCATCATGTTGGGTTCGAGCGTCAGCATGTCTTGATCAAACGTTTGGCCTTGGAAAGATGCTGACGTTGCTTGATATGTGTAACCGTTGACAGTCACCGTCGTTGTAGACACGCTATCAATTGTTCCTTCAATCGCAGAGGGCGCAGCTTGTGCTGATGAATCACTTCCGCCATCGCTGCCACCACAGCCAAACAAGGCAAAAGTTACCATTGAAAGAAAAGCATATCGTTTCATTTTATAAGCCTTAAAAAGTGATGCTGCTTAATGAGCGGCGGGAATCTAGCACAACGAATTCCCCGAAGATTCATCACTTTTGTTAGCTTTCTGTCAATTTAGATATTGCTCTTAAGACATGACTAATTATCTGGTGGGTTAGGATGTTTCTTCGCCAAATTGTAAGAGGTAAGAGGTAAGAGGTAAGAGGTTAGAGGTTAGAGATTAAGCAGAGGACGGTGAGAGAAACGATGTCAGCTTTTGTTGTTCTGTATCGTTAAAGGTGACATAGCCAATCGGCACATGTGTGTTTACCTCGGCAATCAGGTGTTCGGCACTTTCTTTGCCAAACCCGCCACACAGCTCGATGACCTCAATGCCGCATTGGACAAACGCCTTCGCAACCAGAATGGCCTCTTCGTCAGTGGAAACACCGACGACCTTGGTAAAGAAAAAGCCCGAATCCAATGTGCTTTGGTGAGTATCTGGCGTGTAGTTTTCCCCTTTTACAATAAACCCGTACTTCTTAATCACGGCGTGTTCCTTACTTTAGGGATTCTGGTCGAGGTGCTTTGCAAGAAATGACAGTACGGTGGTTTCGTATTGATGTGTATTGAACTGATGCAAATCAACATGTGCAGCACCTTCCATCACATTGAGGTATTTCGGCTCGGGCGCATTGTCAAAAAGCATAAGGACTTCGTATAAGAAGGTTCTTTTGTCCTTGTCGCCTTGTATGAAGAGCACTGGCGCATTGAGATGTTTAACAGCCTCGGCAGGTTGAAGTTGATGAAGTTCCACGCCCAGTCGGAGCGGGATTTGTTCGTATAGAAGGGGAGCCAACGCGGAGGGATAATGACGGCTGTAAAGCGCAAGGCGATTCTCGACGGCCTGCTCAATGCTGGAATAGACAGACTCTAAGATATACGCGTCTACCGGAACGGCACGCTCTCCCAATATTGCAGCTGCGCCACCAAGGGAAACACCCAGCGCCGCGATCTGTTGGCAGGCTTTGGTTTCTTTTAAATAGCGCACTGCAGAATGCGCGTTGTGCGATTCGAGATACCCATAGGAGAGATGTTCTCCTGGTGTTTCTCCGTGCGCTTGAAAATCTATGGCGAGCGCCGCGTATCCGTGTGTGGTCAGAAACTTGGCGCGTTCTACCATGTCACGCTTTGAACCGCGATTCCCGTGTAAAAGCAACACGCAGGCTTTACGGGCTTCTACAGGAAAATACCACGCGCTAATGGTGTTTATCGTGACGTTTTCCACCGTTGGCGCATCCGCTGGGAGATGCACCGTTTGATTTGCGGGCGATGAAAGCTTGGAGCCTAACAGCCAGAAGGCACCGAGCACGACAGCAAATAATGCACAGAGTAAGCAGCCGACTTTCTTCACATTCGTCTCTCTACGTTTTTCACTAACTGTGCATGTGAACTAAACAACCTCGATATACCCCATCAGTCCAGTTTTCATGTGCTCAATCACGTGGCAGTGATACATCCATTTCCCAGGGTTATCGGCAACAAACGCGGCTTTCGCACTGCCATTCTTTCCAAGCAAGACAGTGTCAGTATGGAAAGGCTCGTCGAGTTTTATTCCGTCGAGTTCCAACACAGTAAAGGTATGACCGTGAAGGTGGATAGGGTGGTGATATTGCGTCACGTTTTTCAAATCGAAGATATACGTCTTCCCCAGCTCTAGTGTTGCAAGCGGGGCGGGAATAGAGTTTTTGTTCATGCCTTCCCATGCCCGTTTGTTCATGAGCCAGAATTTGGAATCAACCTTGCCGTCTTTCTTGGTCGGTGAAATAGCGCCTTCCCACTCAAACACGAAATCCATTTCTGACGCATTCTTTAAATCTAGATCAGGCACAGGATTAAGGGGCAGAGCAGGCAGTGATGCCGGGGAGGAAATCTCAGAAGCGACAGATTCAAACGTGCACAAAGGGAAAGGAAAGCGGCCTTTCATGTATTGCACATAGACTTTTTCACCTTGTTTGGGTGCATGCAACGCAAGATCTAGGCGCATTCCTGGGCTGATTTTATGTTGCTCAAGAGGGTAAGGCGTTTTGATTGGATTGCCATCAATGGCCACCACCCAGGCTTCTGCACCTTTTATGGCGATTGGATACGTGAGCGTGTTATCCACGTTGGCAATGCGCAAACGGGTTGTGGCATTTTCTCTCAATGAATAGACAGGTTCGTGCTTGCCGTTAACGGTTCCCCATTCACCGGGCGTGCCCATTCTCGCGCTATAACGCGGGATCATCAGTTGCTTCCATTGACCTTGTTGGTCAAGGTGCCAGTGTTTGAGGAGCAGGGTATGTTCCTCTTCGAACAACACAGGCTCGGCTTCTTCCACGATGATCGCGCCCACCAATCCTTTGCCGAGTTGCACCACGCTATTTACGTGGGGGTGATACCAGAACGTGCCTGCATCCGGCGGGGTGAAGCGATATACAAAGGTCTCACCTTGCATGATCGGTGGTTGACTGAGAAATGGCACACCATCCATTTCAATGGGAATGCGCAGGCCATGCCAATGGATAGTGGTAGGTTCTTTGAGTTTGTTGGTGAAAATGATGGTGACGGGCTCACCTTGCCGGCAACGTAACGTAGGCGCAGGTATTTGGCCATCAAACCCCAGAACATCGGTTTGAAAACCATCAACGATCTCTGCCGTTGCTTCTTCCGCGGTCAGTTCATAAATCCAACCTTCTTTGTTGCTTTTGCGTGTGTTGGCGAGCGAAAGTGTTGGCAGTGCAAAGTAAGATGAAATAGCGGCACCTGCTTGTAACAGCTGTCGACGGCGAAAATCCATGCTCATTTTCCCTATGTCCCTAATCTGCTACTCACGCTATCACAGAAAGGCAATTGATTTTGTTGATGCTTTAAAACAAATGAGAACTATTTACGTATTAAGGGGTGAGCGTCTTTCTAAACGGAGCAGGGTGCATCACTGTATCAATATTGCCTCATTGCGTTGCGATGAAGCCTATTAGGCTTTGTGGAATGAGTCGTGAGGGAGCGCAATAATGCTAGACCATTCTGTTCGAGAGTATGTGGCTGAAAAATTGGCTGCGATGGGGTTAAACACTGATCCCTATGGCAATGAGCCGACATTGATTTTTATCGTCGCAGCGATTGGTGTTGCGCTTGTTAGTTACCTCATTGTACATCGCGTGATCGTGCGTTCTGTGAACATTGTGCTTAGTCGAACCAATGAAACTTGGGGTTCAAACTTGGCAAAGCATGAGGTGCTGGAAAAAGTGGCACTCCTTGTGCCGCTCATGATTTTGGAACTCCTGGTCCCCCCCATTATTAGTCAGCACCCGCTGGTGGCAACCGTCACTGATCGCATTTTGAGCGTGATGGTGTTGGTGATGTTCATTTGGACGATCTTCGCACTTCTTGATGCACTCAATGACATTGCTAACGCCAAAGGCATGACACGTCGAATGCCCATAAAGAGCTTCGTGCAGTTGATAAAGCTGTTCCTGTTCTTTGTTGGGATAGTGGTGTCTATTTCCATTTTTGCTGATGAATCGCCCATCATCTTCTTGAGCGGTTTAGGTGTTGCGACGGGCTTAGTAATGTTGGTGTTCAAAGACACCATCTTAGGCTTTGTCGCAGGGATTCAGTTATCTGCAAACCGCATGGTGAGTTTGAACGATTGGATTGAGATGGATGATTTTGGTGCGAGTGGCTCGGTAGAAGAAATCTCTCTCACCACGGTTAAGGTGCGTAATTTCGACAATACCGTGTCGATGCTGCCAGCCTATGCCTTAGTGCAAAACGCATTTATCAATTGGCAGGGGATGTCTGATTCCGGAGGGCGTCGGATCATGCGTGCGATAAACATTGATCAAACCTCCATTCGTTTTATGGAAGACGCCGAAATTGAATCACTGAAAGAGATCCGCATTTTGCGGGAGTATCTGTTCGAGAGAACCAAAGAGATTAGTGAGTTTAACGAGAACATAGATGATATTCCCCATGTGGCGAACACTCGCCATATGACAAATATCGGTGTTTTTCGGGCGTACCTAACCACTTACCTGCGTTCTCATAAGGATATTCACCCCTATATGTTGTTCATGGTGCGCCAACTGGCGCCTACAGCAGAGGGTCTGCCTTTGCAAATCTATGCATTTACGAACAGTACTGATTGGGTGTTTTATGAAGGGGTGCAAGCTGACATCTTTGACCATATTTATTCGATCATGCCGATATTTGGTTTACGCCCATTTCAAGCGTTTGGTGGTAGCGATGCCAGTAAGATTGGCACTGGTGGATGAGGGTTTCTTAACCATAAACTGTCACATAAATGAGAGTTTTGCGCATTAATCGTGTTGAACGTGGCGAAAAGTGCAAAGAGGCTATAAACATTTTCTAATGATGCCGTTCTAATAAGTAACAGCGGCACAACCTCAAAAGTCATTATGTCTTTTGGTGGTGTTTCACGCACTAACTGAATGTAGGAATATTGAAGAATCGAAGGGCAGACAATGAAGCTGAAACGTTATCGTCCGAATGACAACGCAGATGCAGTATTGGAAACAAAAGTCATTAATGGCGTTTACGTCATGGAGCGACGCCGTCCGTCAGAGCGACGTAAACAACGCCGGAAGTTTGCGGGCTATGATCGCCGTGCTGCGGCAGATCGTCGTCATCTTCGCAGTATTGATGAGTTTGTTTAAAGGCTCCTCGGCCTAGTAGCAAACTCATCCACCTATCTTGTTTTTGCTGCCTCTCATGCCCACACAAAGTGATGCGCGATGGTTTTGAACTCTTCGCGTTGAAAGAAAATGTGCGCTTTAAAACGTTGGATTTCTGAATCAACGTGGATTTGTTTGCAGCCATGCTCTGCAGCATGGTGTTTAAGCCACGCCATCAATACGTTTCCCACCCCTTGCGAGCGATGGTTTTCGTTTGTCACCAAATCATCGATATAAATATGTTTTCCCCACGCGAGACTTTCACGCACTTCAAAACCCACGACGGCCAGCACAATGTTGTCTGACTTCACGTAGGCGAGTTGATAGCCACTTTGTTGTTGTCTTTTTATTTGTGCGGCGAGTGCGTCTTGCGAGATATGGGGGCGAAGCTGAGTGAGTACATCCAGTACCTGAGCGCGATCAGCGTTGTCTTCGAAAAACGTAACGTCCATGGTGGCCTCGATAAGAATGGGCTATTTGAAGAAGGGTGCTGTCGGGCATTTGGTGGTATCGGCACCAGTTGTAGGGTACGCCCGACAGCGTGTTTGATGCAGCGAGATTATCACCTAACTTTATGAAATCCAGTGAAATAACACGCGCTATAAGCGTGTATGTTCATATTTTTGCGGTGGACGACTGTTTCGAAATAGACGTATTGACGGCATGGTCAATATGGTGTTGTTTCTATTAGATATTTACGCCATATTGATCACATTATGAGAGATTGCTGAGGGAAGTGAGACATGGAAATCAAACCAATCAGTTGGCAAGAGGCGCTTCCTTTGCGGCATCAAGTGCTTTGGCCGAATGAGCCGCCAGCGTTTTCGAAAGTGGAAGGCGACGAAGATGCTTTGCACTACGGGGCATTTCTCGATGGAGAAATTGTTTGCGTGGCATCGATACACTTTTCGTCTGAATTCACTGATGCACACAATAAAACCAAAAATGCGCGATTGAGGAAATTTGCCACCTCACAAGCACATCAAGGGCAGGGAATTGGCTCGTTGATGTTGAAAAGGATACTGACCGACTTGAAACAGGAAGGGGTGAGTATCTTTTGGTGTGACGCGAGGGAAACGGCGATGGGTCTCTATGAGAGG
Source organism: Enterovibrio norvegicus DSM 15893 (assembly GCF_900115495.1). Classification (GTDB taxonomy): domain Bacteria; phylum Pseudomonadota; class Gammaproteobacteria; order Enterobacterales; family Vibrionaceae; genus Enterovibrio; species Enterovibrio norvegicus. Next base: position 208,321 of record NZ_FOWR01000001.1, read on the forward strand.
TTCGGCATGCATGCAGAAGGCGAGCGGTTTTATAAAGGTGACATCCCATATTTTCGAATGAGCAAGAACGTTGAGAATGCCTAGGTCATGAAAATCCGTCACAACCGAAAAGGGGATGGCGTGAAAGCGTACAATAAAACTGTGGGTTGCTCCTTAGGTTTGTAAGCTTATTGATACTAATAGAAAAAGCCTTCTGCTGTTTCGAAAACACCGCCTTCTTTTGCGATAGCATGTCGCCTGTATGCAAGGGAGTGTGTTTTAGGGAGAAGGTCGTTGTTAGCGTTTATTTCGTGTGTTTTGGCTATCGTTGCTATTTTGGTCGCCATAAAAGCGTCAAACCGTACGTTTCGATTGGAAAAGGAACTGTCGGATCTTAAAGCGACGCTGCAAGATGCTAAATTGTCCGACACCTCAAATGTGCCTGTAAGTTTTCCTCGTGCAAGTACATCGCCATCCAAAGCGATCAATCCTGACGCTGCTGTCACTGAGAGCAGAGCGACGCCTAGTGATGAATCGTTACGCCAAGCTCAATACAAACAGCAGCAAACGATACCTTCTCACTACCAAGCCGTTAAACCTACATCACCTAACGTTACGTCTGTTGCGCATTCTGCTGCGAAGACACCATCTTCACCGCTTTCTGATGCCGCCAACCTTGCCAAAGAGCGTGCTTCAACAAACACCCTGAATGATCTTGATACCGTCTTTGACCGTGGGCTACGAAAACTGATCGCGAGCTTTCAGGAAAACTGGCTGGTCTGGGTGGGCGCCATTGCCATGCTCATTGGTGGTGGATACTTGGTTCAAGTTATCGGTAGTCGCATCGAATTCTCCCCAGTTATGCGTGTCGCTATCGCCTTTACACTTTCCGCACTCACCATCGCTGTGGGGGAGTGGTTTCACCGAAGAGAACAGAAAGACGAAACCCAAGGGAAAAGGGCATCAAGTTTCTCGTATGTGCCTGCGGCAATCACAGGGACGGGTTTAACGGGTATCTATTGCACTGTCATCTTCGCTTTTGTTGTTTACCAAATGCTCGCCCCCACCACCTCCTTAGTGATCCTCGCCACCGCAGCGTTTTCGAGCCTTGCTTTATCATTACGCCAAGGCCCTTTAATGGCGGTACTTGGGCTTGTTGGCGGCTATTCGGCACCGCTGTGGATTGGCGGTACTGTGATCCGAATTACTTCTTGCTTGGTGGCTATATTGCAGCGATCACGTTGGCGGGAACCGTGTTAATGCAACGAGTAAAGCATGCATGGTTAACCCTCAGTATTGCTGTGCCGCATGTGCTCTGGATGGTGATATTGATTGAGGCGGTGCCGCAAACACAGCTGTTTGTGTGGCTGTCTGTCTTCCTGACCTTCACACTCTATGTGTTGTTTGCCGTGCCGCGATTGGGCTGGTTGCTTGATGTCCGTTATCGTCATGGCCAAACCACGTTAACCCATCATCCTGTTGTGATGTCGATAGCGACGGTGTTGCTGCTGTTTTGGTCAACAGAGCAATTTGATGTTATGTCTGGCATCGAGATGCTGTATCTCTATGGTTTTTTGATGGTTACGCTTTGGCTACCCGCGCTGAGAAAGGGCATTGCCCCTAGGATCTTTCAAGGTGTGTCCGTGGTCGTTGCTGTGTCACTGCTGATATTGTCTTTTAGTATGAAGGCGTTTGATTGGTGGTTGTCTGATCGTGAGATTTTGATGTGTTTAGGGGTCAGCACCATGCTGGTTGCCTTACGCACAGTCGCACAGTATTTAGGCGGAGATCGTTCTGTTCCATCACGGGTTTTATTGGTTGTTCTCGCCCCGATCATGACGATACTCACGCTCGGGTATGTTGACGTGCTGATGGCAGAACAATTGGTTTTCTGGAGCATGTTTACTGCTTTGGTCGCGGGTCTGTATGTGCAAATTGGCATACGAGTACCTGCATTAACCGAGGATGTCTCAGCCTGTGTGCATGGTATGTTAGCGGCGTTGTCGTTTGTCTGGTTTGACGATGCAACATTGACGTTCGCGATTTCCGCGCAAGTGGCCGTGATGGCGTTGCAGGCGCAATATGGCATCTTCCGTCCTGCCTATTGGGCGATAAAAGTCGCGATGAGTTTGCTGGTGGTTCGCCTTACGCTCCTGCCGTTTATTCCTGATTGGCAGCCACAAGATGGGGGGGATTGGAGTTGGGTACTTCTCAGCTACTTGCCGTCGTTAGCTTTGTTGGCATACGCAAGGGTTGTGCTGCGCAATACACAAGCAGACATTGCTAACTGGTTTGAAGGGGCCTTCTTGCATGTGTTCCTTGTCGCCTTGTTTACGCAGACTAACTACTGGCTGACGGGCAGCTATGGGTATGCCACGGAGATCGATTTCACTTCTTCGATAGTGTATGCAAACCAAGCCCTTGTGATGGCGCTTGTTTACGGTTATCGCAGTCAATTTGCCGATAAGCTATCGCTGGTGTATCGCGGATATGGCTACCTGTTGTTACTGGCATTTGTCGCGTTTGAAGTGCTGCTTAACACCATGGATTCACCGTTGATTCATGATCATGTACTGGCCAGTGAATGGCCGATATTCAACATGCTGACATTGGGGTGGTTGCTGCCTGCGTCAGTGCTGTTTGGCGCGTATTTCTGCCGATTGAGTGCGTTGCAAATATCTCCACGCATTTATGCTGGATCAGGTCTTGCCTTGGTGGGAATCTGGTTGGGCATGTCGATTCGCCATTTCTGGCAACCATCGTCCATGACTATCTTCAATTCAACCAGCATGGCAGAACTGTTCAGTTATTCGGTTGCGGGCCTCGTGGTCGGCGGTGTGTTGACTTGGGCTGGTGTGACACGTCAAGCATTACATGTTCAGCGTGTTGGTCTTGTTTTGTTGGCGTGCGTGGCGGTGAAAGTGTTCTTGTGGGATGTCAGTTCGCTGGATGGTTTCTGGCGAGCGATCAGTTTCCTTGGCTTAGGTGCATCGTTGATCGGGTTGGGATGGCTTTTCCAAAAATTAAACAAATCGGTCTCTGAGAAGCCGTCAACGTGAGGCGCTGTTTGATCGCGGTTTGTTGAAGGGCTTTGTCCACGACGATCGTCAGGAGAACGGCAAAAAGAGTGACGATAAGGTTGATGGCGAGAGAGGGCAATAGATGGTGATAGTACGTCCAATTAATTGTCTATTACTCGTCTCTTTACTTTTCTGTTTGAAACAACGCGCGAGGTTCTTATCCTGATGTAGGTTTGGTAATCTACATCAAATAACGCGCACACCAGATTGAGCAGGCCGTGCTTAATTAGTTTTAGGAGAAAGCATGTCGGTGAAGCAATTCTTAAGATCGATGAATCAGAAGTTAGCGGGAAAACTAACACAATCCAGCGAATTTCGAGAAAGAATGTGGATCGTGAATGTCCGTGAAAGTACGTTAAAGAACGAGGCCTTTGTGGTCAGTGAAGACAGCTTTTCTGAACCCATGCAATGGATGAGACGCCAAAACTATTCTGAGTACATGATCGATGAACTCAACCAGCTCAGGCTCTCCCAATCTATTAATTTCACTGTCGGGAATGCTGAGCACTGCATACTGCGCGTAAAATGATCTCTTACTTTAATAGGCTGAGATTGGTCGCCTGCATGCCTGCGGCACTTACTCATTCCCCATAACTGCCATCTTGCTTCTTTCCCATACTCGCGTCAAAACATCAAACATCGTCATGCCGTGTTTCATTACAGGGCAAATTGATGAGGATTTTTGACTATTCAGGACTCAATGTCTCAATTAATGGAAAAGAGTTGGCGATCTTAATACATGCTTAATAAAATCAAGATACTTTGATGTTTCATTTCTCACGTTCCTATAAAGAACAAACGACAAACGGAAGGGTAGAATGAAGGAAACACAATCAACGCTTATTCGTGGCTTTCATATCCTTGAAAAGATTGTGAAGGCAGACAAGCCGCTCTCCAGTGTTTATCTTGCAGAAGAGTTAGATCTCCCAAAACAAACCGTCCATCGCATTGCGCAACAACTCGAAGAAGAAGGGTTATTACAGCGGGAGCTTGATGGGAAACGTTTTACTGCAGGTCCCCGATTACGGAGTCTTGCTAGAGACACGTTAAAGAATTCCTCTATCAATGTGCACCGCTATACCATTCTTAAAGAACTGTCTGATGAGATCGGGGAGACTTGCAACCTGACCATTCTGGATGGCTATGAAATCTTATATTTAGAACGTGTCGAAACGAACTGGCCTTATCGTATTCACTTACCTGTCGGCACGCACTATCCGCTGCATTGCACCGCTTCGGGTAAATTGTTTCTTTCAGACATGAAACCGACCGCACGGAAGCGCTTGTTGAAAAGTATGTCGTTAACGCGTGAAACCGCGCAAACCATCACGGATATCGATCAATTGGAAACCCATTTAGCGAAGATCGCCGAAGATGGGGTCGGGATGGATTCAGGCGAATTCCTTGATGACATGGTCGCGTTGGCTGTTCCTGTGATTGATAACGACAACCGTGTTGCGTTCACGGTGGCCGTTCATGCTCCTTCAACTCGAAAAACGCCGGAAGAATTAAGGCAGTATTTGCCGTTGCTTCGCCGCGCTGCCCAACGTTTGGCGGTGGCTGAATTCGGTATCACTGACGAGTAATCGGCAATGGCGGTATTCGGGTCAATCACCTGGTTACCGGCATCGCCATTTTCTGTGTTCGTAGATGGCGCTATTCGCTAATGCGCAACGTTGTTGTCTTCCAAAATCATTTCCGACGCCTTCTCCGCGATCATAATGGTTGGCGCATTGGTGTTCCCAGAGGCGATCACTGGCATGATCGATGCGTCGACAACGCGTAAATTCTTCACCCCATAAACCTGCAGTCTTGGGTTCACGACTGCCATGTCATCAATGCCCATTTTACAGGTGCTTGTAGGGTGATAAATGGTTTGGCTGTATTCTCTCGCTGCCACCAGTAATTCTTCGTCGGTTTGGTATTTCTCTCCCGGCACATATTCGCTGAGTATGTGCTCCGAAAGGGGCGGTGTATTCGCGATCTTTCGTGCCACTTTTATGGCATTGATGATCACGGTTTGGTCGCGTTCATCAGAAAGATAACAAGGCTGTATAGCGGGATGAGCGAGTGGATCTGTTGATGTGATTTTCACGTTTCCTCGGCTATAAGGGCGAAGTTGACACACTGATGAAGTAAACGCAGAAAAAGGGTGCACGCCATCTCCTGGCTTATCGGCACTAAGGGGTTGCATATGAAATTGAATATCTGGCCGCGTCAAATGGGAAGAAGATTGAGTGAAAATGGTCACTTGGCTTGCGGCCAATGTCAGAGGGCCGGTCCGCGTAAAGAGATATTGCAGCCCTACCATGGCACGTTTAAAGAGGCTGTTTAATTCATCATTAAGCGTACGTTCGCTGGTTTTAAACACCAATCTTACTTGCAGGTGATCTTGCAAGTTTTCACCGACGCCCGGCAGGTCATGTAAAACAGGGATATTGAGCTCATTGAGCAGAGAAGCAGGGCCAATCCCTGAGAGTTGAAGTAACTGCGGCGAACCAATGGCACCCGCGCTTAAAATAACTTCGCGACTTGCCATAATTTGCCGTTTTACCTTGTCTTTGATCACTTCAACACCGACGGCGGTTTTGTCTTCAAACAACACTTTTGAGACATGGTGATGAGTGAGAATATCCAGGTTTTCTCGTTGTTTAGCGGGGCGTAAAAAGGATTTTGCCGTACTCCAACGAAAACCCTTATACGCTGTCTGTTGGAAGTAACCCACGCCTTCTTGAACTTCACCATTGCAATCAGGATTGTAGGGAATGCCTAGCTTGATGGCTGAGCTGATAAAATGGTCTGCAATGGGGCGGCGTAGTCGCAAATCACTGACTTTCTGTGGTCCGTTTACCCCATGAAAATCATCCGATCCGCGTTCTTGGTCTTCCGATTTTTTGAAGTAAGGCAGTATTTCTTGGTAAGACCAACCTTGATTCCCCAAAGCCGCCCAATGATCGTAATCTTCTGCTTGTCCGCGAACATACAACAGACCATTGAGTGCGCTAGACCCACCTAACACCTTTCCTCTTGGCCACTGCAATTGACGCGAATTAATGCCCGGGTCAGGCTCAGTGACATAACACCAATCCGTTTTTGGGTTATGCATCGTCTTGAAATACCCCACTGGAATATGCAACCAGGGATTGTTGTCTTTGCCGCCTGCTTCTATCAATAACACGCGAATGGCAGGATTTTCGGACAAACGATTGGCAAGTACACACCCCGCAGAGCCAGCACCCACAACAATAAAATCGTAATGATTTGAAGATAGTCCCATCTTTTTCACTCTCCCTCACTGTCTACCGATGCCGTGAAAAGAAGGCGGCATTCGCTCAGAAACATCTGAAATCAGAAAATCTCAAACATTGAAATATGAGACTAATGATCTCGATTTTTATAGTCAAGGCTTGAATTTTGATTTTTCTATGCCATAAATGGAATGTTCCGGTTCGAAAATTAACCAATCATTAACATTTTGGTGGCTGGGGAGTGAGTATGAATGACGGACAAATTTATCGACTGAACGTTGGATTGCTTGGATTTCAGAGCGGGATGAGTGAACACAGACCGCTCTGTTTGAGAACGCAAATGTCGGCATGCCAGCGTAAACGTTTGAGCGAAAGCCAACACAAAGGAGTGCGAGCATGAGCAAAAATCGGGAGATACTCACGAGAAGGGATTTTATGAAGGTGTCCGCCCATTTTGGGATGACATCAACCCTGATCGCCGCGGGAGCATTGGGAGCAGGAGCCACCGTGTCTACGCTGGCGAGAGCCGCCGAAAATACGCAAAAGGAACGCTATTCTGCGCCGCCTAAGTTCCAACTTAAGTTTGGGGCATCGGGTTTTAACGAAAAAAACCTCGATATTCAAAAATCGGCACAGCTTTTTTTCGCCAGAGACCTTGAACAACGGACAAACGGCGCGATCCGCGTTGAGTTTATTGGCAGTAACCAAATCTGTGGTCAAACCAACTGTGTGAAGAAAACGCAGCAGGGCATTGTCGACATGTATTCTGCATCAACACAAAACTCTGCTGGGGGCGCACCGTATCTTAATGTGTTGGATTATGCCTACATGTTCCCATCCCGCGCATCGCAGTTTCACTTTTTCTACAGTAAGAAAAGCGAACCGTTATTTAGAGAGCCCCTGCGTCAGCGTCATAAATTGCAATTCTTGTTTACCCATTGTGAGTTACGAGGCATTCAACTTGGCTTGAAATGGAAAGATAAGCCTTTGGTGACGTCCATCGATCAACTTGCGGGAACAAAAAACCGTGTAACGGGCACGCAACTCGGGCGAATCGCCATGCAGTTGATGAACCTCAACCCTGTCCCGATCGCTTGGGAAGAAACGTTGGATGGCTTGAAACAGGGCTTGATCGACGGTGCTGAAACATGGATGGGCGCGGTGGCGTACGCCGGTATGGCACCTGTGGTATCACAATGTGTTGATCTCAAGTTCTTCTCTGGCACAGAACACACGGCGATGAGTTTGCCTGTGTTCGATAAGCTGGGCTCAGATCTTCAAGACGATGTGATGGAGTCAGCGTATGTTGCGCAAATCTTCACCCAAGGCATGAATGAAGCGGCGCTTACTGACATTGTCGGTGCGACGAACCCACCAAGACCGGGCACCATTTTCGCGGAAAACAACACCCGCGTTGCCACCTTGTCTGACGCTGAACTGCGCAAAGCCGAGGAAATGTGTTCGCCAGAGTTCAACCCCGAACCTTGGGAACAATGGCGCGATCGCTTGAACAAGTGGTCGGGTGGTCACGATACCTACCAAGAAATCTACGACATTGCGCGAGAAATTCCTCGCGACACGCAAGTTGTCAATGTGCCACCACAACGCTGGTGGACGAGCTAAATATCGTCGTGCAGTGCCTGTTTGCTGATGTGAAAACGCATCCGCAAACGGGCCTGCGCGTATCTTTATTCAATGATCTGTGAGGTCAGCATGAAACCGCTACATACCTTGCTCAAATGGTTAGATGAAAACACGGAAAAGGTCATCATCTTGATCACCTATTCAAGTATGGCTGGCATTATTTTCGTAGAGGTTGTTCGGCGGTTTTTGTTCAACCAACAAGTGCCATGGAGCACCACGGTGCCCGTGCTACTTTTCCTCTGGGTAACCTGGTTCGGTGCTTCGTACAACATAAAGAAACGCACACATTTAGCCTTAACAGAAATTCGTGCGCGGCTTTCTTATCGTCTTCAGTTTTGCTGTCTGGTGTTAGATGCGGTGCTTTGGATCGCCTTCGCTGGCATCGTGATTTATCACGCCACCAATCAAACCTATATCGCTTACGACAACTTCGCGATTGTGGGGGGAACGGATGATGTCATGGAGTGGTGGTTCTATCTCGCCACACCGCTTGCATGGGTGCTTATCGTGATCCGCGTGCTGCAAAATTTGGCCAAGGACATTAAGCAATATCAACGTAAAGAGCCGTTTGTGCTTCAAGCGTCGTTACTGGATTAGGAGCAGAATATGGAAGACGGCACACTTATCACGCTGATCTCTCTTGGCGTAACACTGCTTTTTATTATCGGCGTTCCCATTTTTCTTGTGATTGGCTTTTGGGTTGTGGGTTGCAGCCTTGTCATTGATTTTACCCTTGCCAACATTGGCGTGACCTTATTTGAAGGTTTAAATTTCTTCGGCTTATTAGCGCTCCCGCTGTTCATCATGACGGGGGATTTGATCAATGCGGCGGGCATTGCCAAACGCATGTCGGATTTCGCGTATTCCATATTGGGATGGGTGAGAGGCGGCTTGGGCATGGCGACCATCGGCGCGTGCGGCATGTTCGCGGCCATTTCCGGTTCGAATGCGGGTACAACAGCGACGATCGGTTCCATCATGCAACCCGAAATGGCAAAGAACAATTACGATGAACGTTTCGCTGCTGCCACCGCTGCGGCAGGGGGCACGGTGGGGATCATCATTCCGCCGAGCATCATCTTTATCGTTTATGGCTTCTTACTGGATCTCTCCATCAGTGACCTGTTCGTCGGTGGCATGCTGCCGGGATTACTCATGGTGATCGCCATGCAATTGGCGTGTTACATCGTTTGTAAGAAAAACGGTTGGGGCAATCTCATCAAGTTTGAACCTAAGCGTATTCTGAAAACGGGCTTGAAAGCTTACCTTGGCATCATTGCTATCGCCATTGTGATATACGGCATTTATTCGGGTGCGTTTTCTCCTACAGAAGCCGCAGGTGTAACGGTCGGGTTTTGTTTGATAGCGGGCGTGCTTATCACGCGCCAAATTAAGCTGCGTGAACTGCCGAACATCTTACTTCGCTCCGGGCAAATCACAGGCATGCTAGCGCCCTTGATTGCGGTGTCGGTGGTGATGCAGCAGTTGCTGTCATTGCTGGGTGCAGGTGAAGTAGTGCGTGGGTGGATGTCAGCGATTGGCGATCCCACTTTTGTGTTGATTGCCTGCATGATGTTGGTGCTGTTGGCGGGAACCGTGTTAGAAAGCCTGCCAAATACCATCATTCTTGCGCCCATCCTTGCGCCAATTGCTTACAGCGTGGGGGTCGATCCTATCCACTTTGCGGTGATCTTCTTGGTCGGTGATGCGATTGGCTTTATTACGCCGCCTTATGGGTTGAACCTGTACGTTGCCAGCGGAATAACAGGAATACCCTATTTCACCATTGTGAAATATGTACTGCCGTATCTGTTTGCACTCATGGTCGCGTGGATGATCATTGCCTTCTGGCCGCCACTTTCTACGTATCTGGTGCAGTTTTCAGCGGTGGGTTAGCCTTAAGCTCAACACATACGTTCAATATTAACCACCAATAAGCAAACGTTTGCTTATTGGTGGTTTTGCTGTATTATGCGCGCACTTTTCAGCTGGTGCGCGGTTAACATCTTGTTATAACGCGGTTTCGTAGTTGGAAATACTGGCAGGCTCAGGATGAGTAGTGTGGGTGTATGACGCCTTATTCATCAGAGCATGTGCGGATGAATATCGTCCGGTTGTCATCATTTACTGTCCATTTCTTGCTAGCGAATCATGAAAAATACAACGCTTACTCATATCGACGAAAAAATCTCCATTCCGACATCTTTTTCCCTTGGGGCACAACATGTGCTGGCGATGGATCTCTACATCGTGCCTATTATCCTCGCCGGTCTTTTGTCTCTTTCCGTTTCAGACACCTCCTCTTTGATTCAAATGACCTTCATTGTGGCGGGTATCGCGACCATTATTCAGTCTGGCTTACTACTGAAAATGCCCGTGATGCAGGGGCCTTCTTACATTCCCATCGGCGCCATTGCCGCGATTGGTAAAACCATGGGCATGGGCGCGGTGTATGGCGCGATGATCCCGGTGGCAATATTCGTTGCGCTGCTGGGCAAGCCTGCCAACCTGTTCAGTAAATTGGTGAAACGTTTTGTCCCACCGATTGTGGGCGGAACGGTCATCATCGTGGTCGGTATTTCTCTGTTGCCTGTGGCATTCAATGGGATCTATTCAGGCGAGCGCCCAACTGAAAATATCGTGATAGCGCTGACCAGCATGGTGTCACTGTCATCATTCATCCTGATAGGGTGCTTCTTCAAATCACTTCACTGGCTGCGCTTAGCGTCGGTGATTGGCGCGATTGTGATCGGCACCTTGGTTGCTGCGTTTTATGGCATGGCAGATTTCTCTGCCGTGGGCGAATCTTCATGGCTACAACTGCCGTCGTTGCTGCCGTTTGGTGAATTGAAGTTCGAGCCAATGGCTATCATGACCATGCTATTCATCGCCATGATTGTGCTGGTGGAAACCACAGGCACATGGTGCGCAGTCAGTGCGGTGACAGGCGTTGAACTTAACGACGAACGCTTAAACCGTGGGGCAACGGGCGAAGCTGCAGGTAATTTTATGTGTTCATTGCTTGGCGGCAGCCCAGTCACTGGCTATTCAACTAACGCAGGCATTATTGCTGTCACTGGGGTGTCGTCCCGTCGCGCCATTATTGCCGGTGGCGTGATCCTGCTTATCCTCGGTTTGGTGCCGAAACTGACCAGCTTGATTGCGTCTGTCCCTCATGCCGTGATTTCTGGCATTTTCTCTGTCATTTGCGTGGTGATTGCGATGAACGGTTTCCGCGTTATCCAACACATTCAATTGAACGAGCGCAACATGCTGGTCGTAGGGTTGCCGATCATGTTGTCATTGGGCGCAGTATTGATGCCTCGTGAGTTGGTGTATGCATTGCCAGAAATGGCGGGCTACTTGGTGAACTCAGGCATTGCAATCGGTGCGCTCGCTGCGGTGATCTTGAACTTTGTTTTACCTAATACCCAAACCGAATTGGAAAACGCGCAACAAGTAGAAAGTAACGCACTATAACTAATTGGTTAGGGCGTGCTTGTAACGTGGAATGATTTTAAAAGGGCTTGCTTCGGCGGGCCCTAGGCTGTTCATGTCATGGATGTTTCAAGGCGTGACAGACACGAGTTTTATGCTCAAAAAAATGCGTTCGCGAAAGCCGACACTCTCGAAATTTTGGTTTTCGTTAACGATGCAATCAAACAATTAAGCATTAGAAATAAGTAAAATTATGATTGATTTCAACGCTCTTCGTTTTGCCTTGCTGGCTGATACTTTCCATTGCCTTGTTAAAGGCGAATTTGAATTCAACGTCGATTTTCTGATCTTGGTGAATAATCAAGGTGATATCGCTGGCACAGTAAAAACGGATGATGTTCGCCATGCCGAGATGGTGACTGCACTGCGTGATGCGGGCAAATTAGAGGTGCTACCAAAAGGGCAGTATTTGATGCCAGGTTTGGTGGATTTGCATTGCCACGCACCACAATGGCCGCAAGCAGGAAAGGGGCTAGATCTGCCCCTGTTTGATTGGCTTCAGAACTACACCTTCCCCCTTGAAAATCGTTACGCCGACAACGCATTCGCCGCAAACATTTACCAAGACGTAAGCCGCACTTTGTTAGCAAATGGCACAACCAGTGCAGTTTACTTCGCCTCGATTCACCGTGAATCAACGGAAGTGCTCGCACAATCGTGTTTGGAACTGGGTCAACGCGCGTTCGTCGGCAAGGTCAATATGGACAACCAAGAACAGTGTCCTGATTTCTACCGCGAAAACAGTGTTGAACAAGCGCTTTACGAGACAGAACTGTTCGTGAATAACGTGCGCGGCTTGGCGGGCAATGAAGGCGGGTTGGTGAAGCCAGTGATTACGCCACGTTTTGTACCGAGTTGTACCGATCCAATGCTGAAAGGCTTGGGCGAATTGGTTCAGAAATATGACCTGCACATGCAAACTCATTGCTCTGAGAGTGACTGGGCGCGTGATTACAGCATTGAACGTTATGGCATGAGCGACATTGCGATTTATGCAGAAGCAGGGCTGTTGAACAACAAATCGGTGTTAGCACATTCGATCTTTATCGACGAAAAAGACATCGCGATGTTGAACCAGTTCGGCGCAGGTATCGGTCACTGCCCGTTGTCGAACATGTATTTTGCCAATGCCGCCATGCAAACACGTGAGCTATTAGATGCGAATGTGCGTGTGGGTTTAGGCAGCGACATTGCAGGTGCGCCGTCTCCATCAATCTTCCGCGCGTGTTTTGATGCGGTGACGCATTCTCGTGTGCGTGAAGACGGTGTGGATTGCCATTTGCCTGCCGACCAGCGCGGCGTATCAGGTTCGCGCATTAGCTACTTGGAATCATTCTGGATGGCGACCAACGGTGGTGGTCAGGTGCTGAATGAGAAGATAGGTGTGTTTGCGCCTGACTATCACTTTGATGCCATTGTGGTTTCGCCAGACAGTGAACGCGGTAACCTGCGCGTATGGCCTGACATGGATTCGCCGCGCGATATCCTTGAGAAGATCATTTCACTCTCTCAAACAGACAACATCAGCAAAGTTTGGGTGCAAGGCAAACAAGTGCGTTAAGGCTTTTGTCATCGCATTGATATGGAAAGACAGCCCGCTTATTCAGCGGGCTTTTTTATGAGCAGAGTTTTGCGCAGTAAGCTCTACGTTCACAAGAGCAATTCACAAAAGCCATTCACGAGAACCTTTTCGCAGAAAACGTATGTCGAACGCGGATAACCGCATTAAATATAATGACTTGGGGTAGATTTGCTGCATCGCAATGGATGATGGACGCAACATGAACACGATTTTATCGGTGATCGCTCTGATTGAGGATTCGCTGCCAGAGACTTTGCGTGTCGAGCAGATTGCAGCGCGCAGCGGCTATTCACGCTGGCACTTACAACGTCAATTCAAGCGCTCAACCGGGATGAGCATTAGTCAATATCAACGCCACCGTTTGCTCAGTCTCGCCGCCGAAAAAATCGCGACCACAGAACATCGTATTCTCGACATCGCCATTGGATAAAGCGGGGACAGGCACTTTAAGAAAACCATAATCTTATCAGTTTCATGCGTTAGTGCTTTTGGACTCAAAGGTGTGAGACAAAGATGAATGGATGGTTTCATAACGATATGCTTTTCATATTATTCAGTTGCCATCCATTTTGAATTTCAATGACAAAAGCCCGCTCATCACTTATCAGCATTGAAGCCACACCTTATTACCACTGCGTTTCTCGCTGTGTTCGTCGGTCGTTTCTTTGTGGCTATGACGAACAAGCGCAACAAAGTTACGAACATCGTCGATCTTGGATTGAAAAGCGTCTGCTTGCGTTAGCAGGCGTAAAAAGCGAGGACAGGCACTTTAAGAAAACCATAATCTTATCAGTTTCATGCGTTAGTGCTTTTGGACTCAAAGGTGTGAGACAAAGATGAATGGATGGTTTCATAACGATATGCTTTTCATATTGTTCAGTTGCCATCCATTGTAAATCCCAATGACAAAAGCCCGCTCATCACTTATCAGCATTGAAGCCACACCTTATTACCACTGCGTTTCTCGCTGTGTTCGTCGGTCATTTCTCTGTGGCTACGATGAGCAAGCGCAACAAAGTTACGAACATCGTCGATCTTGGATTGAAAAGCGCCTGCTTGCGTTAGCAGGCGCGTTTTGTATCGATGTATGTGCATACGCCATTATGAGTAATCATTATCATGTGGTTTTGCATATCAATGATGAAAAGGCAAAAACGCTGTCAGATGTTGAAGTCGTTGAGCGTTGGCTCGCTTTTCATCATGGACCAGCGCTAGTTCAGCGATTTATGCATGGAGACGAACTGTCAGAGGCTGAAACTGAACGGTGCAATGAGATAATTGAAGAGTGGCGAGAGCGTCTTGTATCAATCAGTTGGTTTATGCGTCTGATCAATCAACACATTGCCTCAGAAGCCAATCGAGAGGACAACTGTACTGGACATTTCTGGGAAGGGCGCTTTAAAAACCAAGCATTACTGGATGAGAAAGCCGTCGCTGCCGCTATGGCGTATGTGGATTTGAACCCTGTACGTGCAGCCATTGCCGAAGCGCCAGAAACGTCGGATTATACGAGCGTGAAAGCGCGCATTGATGCGATAGAAAGTAATCAAGCATCTCCAACAGGTTTGTTTCCTTTTGCTGGAAACCCGCGAGAGAGCATGCCAGATGGCATTCCTTTTCGATTGATGGATTATCTTGCATTGGTTGATTGGACAGGAAGGCAAGTGCGGGATGATAAACATGGTCATATCGATAATGCTTCACCACCATTGCTAGAAAGACTTGGATTTGACGCTAAAAGTTGGCTGGAAACATGCACACGGATTGAACAAGGCGGCATTGTCGGCACTGACACCGCAATAAAAGCGGCACTACCTCACTTGCATCGGAAACGACTCTCCGGCTTCCGGATACCAAACCACTAAAAAAATATCTCACTTATCGCAAACGATGACTCAGGCGCTAGCTTGAGATTTTTGCTGCCTTTCATTCACTCAAATTCCGTCATTTTCCATTCCGACACAGAAATGCGATGGCTTCACACTGATTAAAGACGTGTTTGGCCGTGTGAATGCTTTCTTATTGTTGTTCACTTGGGATGTATTCTATAAATGCCTGTCCTTATAGAGGGACTAAATGGATGGTCAGCATCGCTGCTTTGTTGTGGGAGTTCTATATATGCCTGTCCCAAGATAGTTCCATACTGTGATTTTTTACCGTGGGATTGGCTCAAAAGCATTTAGACGTATTTCTATAACCATCTGCCACCAAGCACTTTTTTGTCTTTTGACTCGTTTTTAGGTCAGTCTTTCTGATGATGTTAATGGCAAAATTACTAAAGCCATATGCGCATGAAACGAAAGGTCAACAAACATAAAAGATAAGGAATTACACTAATGGCTGTCACCCTTCATAAATCTAAGCGTTGGCTTGACGAAACAACCCCTTCATTTTTAATCAAAATTTTTGAAGAGGACGAGCAAAGATTGAATAAATTTAATGATGAAATATCATCCAAAGCTCGTGCTATATACAGGGCTGCACATCGATCTGGGGGGAAAGCGTAAATTCCAATATCACACGTATTGATGCACATATCTCCGCCTATGCAATGAAAATCCCTGAGAATGATTTGCCACAAAAGATCATATCTAGAGAAGGTGCCCCTCCTTATGACTTTACCCCAGTACATTTCTCCAACTTCCCTTCGGCTATTATCAGTGAGCGGTTTGCGTCGTGTTTGATGGAGCTAGAGCCGGAAAAACACCAATTTTCGCCCATAGTTGTGGAAGACTTTGAGAAAAAAGTGGTGGCCCATGCTTACTTTTGGCGACCCATGGTCATATTGGATGCGATTGACTTAAATTCGACGCGGATTGTTTTCACGAAAAAAGACGATATCGCGAATTCTACCTGTCAGTTGAGACATGGTGATGGGAATTTCGTGAATAAAAATGTGATTGATGGCCATCTGGCATGGGCAGATGCAAGGTGCCAATCAAAATTATTTATATCGGATGCGTTTCTGGAAATACTTTCAAGCCGACAGATTGATGACTTTTCTTGGACTCATAAACTAAAAGAAATTTAGCGGTGCTACATAAATGTGGGGTTGAGGGTTGAAAAGCGGGAATCGAAAAGCGGGCAAAAGCGGGGACAGGCATTTTTAGAAAACCAATATATTACCGGTATAACGCGTCAGTCTTTTGGGGGCGAGCGCTGGTTCTGAGCCGATTCCATTCAATATCGAGCTACGCCGTGTTTTGTGCTTTAACACGCATTCGTAGCTCGATGCCTTTCTCACATTAATACCAATTGTTGAAATGGATGGTCAGCATCGCTGCTTTGTTGTGGGTGAAAGTCACTTGCTCTTTGGATGGGGGTCCTTGTAGTGATGGGTTATTGGAATAGCCAAATCCTTCAATCGGAATTTGATTGTCTGCCAAGGTGGTAAAGCGGGGACAGGCACTTTAAGAAAACCATAACCTTATCAGTTTCATGCGTTAGTGCTTTTGGACTCAAAGGTGAATGACAAAGATGAATAGATGAATTCATAACGATATGCTTTTCATATTTTTCAGTTGTTATCCATTTTAAATTTCAATGACAAAAGCCCGTTCATCACTTATCAGTATTGAAGCCACACCTTATTATCACTGCGTTTCTCGCTGTGTTCGTCGATCGTTTCTTTGTGGCTATGACGAACAAGCGCAACAAAGTTACGAACATCGTCGATCTTGGATTGAAAAGCGCCTGCTTGCGTTAGCAGGCGCGTTTTGTATCGATGTTTGTGCGTACGCAATTATGAGTAATCATTATCACGTGGTTTTGCATATCAATGTAGAAAAGGCAAAGACGCTATCAAATGTTGAGGTGGTTGAGCGCTGGCTCGCTTTTCATCATGGACCAGCGCTAGTTCAGCGATTTATGCAGGGTGATGAACTGTCAGAGGCTGAAACTGAACGGTGCAATGAGATGATTGAAGAGTGGCGAAAACGTCTTGTCTCAATCAGTTGGTTTATGCGCTTGATCAATCAGCACATTGCCTCAGAAGCTAATCGAGAGGACAACTGTACTGGACATTTCTGGGAAGGGCGCTTTAAAAGCCAAGCATTACTGGATGAGAAAGCCGTCGCTGCAGCAATGGCGTATGTTGACTTGAACCCTGTACGTGCAGCCATTGCCGAAGCGCCAGAAACGTCGGATTATACGAGCGTGAAAGCGCGCATTGATACGATAGAAAGTAATCAAACATCTCCAGCAGGGCTGTTTCCTTTTGCTGGAAACCCGCGAGAGAGCATGCCAGATGGCATTCCTTTTCGATTAATGGATTATCTAGCATTGGTTGATTGGACAGGAAGACAAGTGCGAGATGATAAGCATGGTCATATTGATAATGCCTTACCATCACTGCTAGAAAGACTTGGATTTGACGCTAAAAGTTGGCTGGAAACATGCACACGGATTGAACAAGGCGGCATTGTCGGCACTGACACCGCAATAAAAGCGGCACTACCTCACTTGCATCGGAAACGACTCTCTGGCTTTCGGATACCGAGCCAATAAAACAAGCCCCACTTATAAAAAATGATGACACAGGCGCGAGCTTGAGATTTTTGCTGCCTTTCATTCACTCAAATTCCGTCATTTTCCATTCCGACACAGAAATGCGATGGCTTCACACTGACTAAAGACGTGTTTGGCCGTGTGAATGCTTTCTAGTTGTTGTTCGCGTGGGATGTATTCTATAAATGCCTGTCCTTATAGAGGGACACTCTTACTACCCCGGAACATATCCGCTGGGTTTAAACGGAATCCAATCGTTTAATGCTTTTGCAGGTGGGGTGAACACTTCGACCGTTAGCGGGAAGCACTGCGCCTCATCACTGGAGTGGGTTGAGCTGCAGTCCCCGCCGGGGCATGCTGATAAAGCGCCCAGCAAATCGGTTTCAGCGAAGAACTCTATATAATCTCCCTGTCTGACAGGGCTTGCCTTCATAAAGTACTGATGGGTATTACGTGTAAATCCCGTACACATGAACACATTCATCACATCATGAACATGAGGCTCTGCGTCTTTCCGGCTAACGCCGAGCTTCTCAGCAAGCGCTTTGGTGAGGTTGGAATGACAACAGTGATGGTAGTTTTCACCATGAAGGCGATGGTGGGTGTAGGGATCGCACCGGGTACCAATTACATCGTGTACGCTTGCACCGTCATCGTCCCACCCATACCACGCTAATGAATTATCTGTGATGGTGGCGATAGGGCGAAGATAAGGCATGTTGCTCCAAAGTCTGTCGCCGAGAGAGACATGGGTGGCATGGAGTTGACGGGTTTTGCCGCTAAAAAAGCGCTCACTCAAGTTATCCCGCTGCCAGAGGTTTAAATCTCCAACCTGTGAACCGTGTAAACAAGAAATACGGAAGAAGCTGCCAGCAGGAACAGTGAAACAACGCGCCTCCCTAGGTGGCACCTCCAGCTTCACAGCTCTGACTGCCTCACTCCTTACAGTCTGGTAAAACGACGCATTGAATGGCGGAAGGCTTTCAACGCCGTAACACACAACGGGCTTGGCCGCACGGCGCGCTTCAGCATCAGAAGGCTCTGGATGTGTGGTTTTCCAATCAGCTTCGCCATCACGCACCTGCTTTGCACTGTTGCTCATACCATCACCTCCATGTAATCGTTATCACTGGAGTATAGGCATACTTGGCTAACGGGCCATTCGCACTCTTTAGAATATGACAGCGTTGAGTGGGAGCAGGAATACGGGACAGGCACTTCTAGAAAGCACTTCTAGAAAACCATCAGTTTCATATATCAGTGCTTTTGGGTTCAGCGCGCAGTATCTGCGCCATTTCTATCCGAAATCGAGCTACGTCGAGTATGAGATTCAATACTCATTCGTAGCTCGATTCCTCTCTCACATTAATACCAATTGTTGAAATGGATGGTCAGCATCGCTGCTTTGTTGTGGGTGAAAGTCACTTGCTCTTTGGATGGGGGCCCTTGTAGTGATGGGTTATTGGAATAACCAAACCCTTCAATCGGAATTTGGTTGTCTGCCAAGGTGATCAGTCCATCTTTATTCCTGTCTTGGAAGGCAAACACCACATACTTGCCCGCTGCTAACTCATCGAGCGTGATTCCTTCCTTCGCTTCTTCTGGGGTGTACTTCTGCCAATGAACAGACGGTACAGCGGTAATGTCATCGAATTCGCTGTACACCATCAAAACCACCGGATCTTGAGGTTCACGAACGTCTTTCAATTTGATGGTGAGCGGAAATTTTTCGTTCCCGACCATCAACGTATCATTATCCGCGGTGTTAGCCATAGAGACATTCAGCGCGAGAAGCCCGCCAATACCGGTTGTGATGGCTGCTCCCCAATATTGGGTAGAAGAGCGGCCTTTGGTGAATTCACGGATCCAAGCAGGCACCCAAAGGCTGGCCACAAAGCCGAACATTACCGCCAGATAGAAAGGCTCGAAACGGATCTCTGCGAGCAGTGGTGCGGCAAAGTAAATCATCGCAGTTTGCCAAGCAAAAACATGCAAAGAATGGCGGCCGATGTAGCTCAGAGGACGGAACGTGAGCGCATTAGGGAATTTACTGATTACCAGTGCAATCAGATAAACCCACATGGACAGCGTCAGTAAACGCAGCCAGCCTAATTCAGATTTATCAGCAAGGCCGTAGATAATGCCGCGGTGGATGCCCATGCTTAAAAACGCACCATGGTGAGCGGCAAACAGGATGCCGATACCCGCAATGCATAAAAAGGTAAGCATAGGATGATGCCAACGAATCAGGTTGCCGCGCTGAAGCTGGAATCCGATGGCGGAGCCAACAACAAACAACAGTTGCCACGCGAACGGGTCAAAATACCCTGCGTGCAAGGTGAAGGCGTCGAATACGCCGCTACCCATAACAGCGTTAAGCTGGCGTTCAGAGATCTCGCCACTCGTAGACCAAAGCAGCAGACTGACACCGAGTACGAGCCAGAATAAACCTTTTCGATACATGGCAATGAGCAGCGGCAGTAACAGCATGAAAATGATATAGAGCGGCAATATGTCAAAGTAGCTGGGTTTGTTGATTAAGACTGCACTGAACAGCAGCGTTTCGAGCGGCGCAGTGAGCAAATTCGGGAAGTTTTGTGCCAAAAGATTTTGGTGATCAGGGAAGGCGTATTTGCTGGCGAGAAACCAGATAAACACAGCAACTAAGCACACAATATGATAGCGATAGAGCGTGAACGCGCGATGGAATGCTTTAGCGCGCACGTCTGCATTCGACAAGGCATCTCGACTATAAATCGCGCCTGCTAATAGGGCGGAAATAAACACAAACCCTTCCGCTGGACCAAAAGGCCCGAGTGGCTCTGATGTGAAGTATTGAACGGGCGAACGACCGCCACTGATCCAAAACAAATGGTTGATTGTCATCAACAAGAGCAATAGCCCTCGTATGCTGTCTAACGCGGGTATCCGTTTCATCACTTTCTCCCTTAAAAGTCTTTGAATCATTGTGCGAGATGTTCACAACGCAGATCTGACTGTTTGTGCTTTTTTAGACGCAGTGCATTGAATATTCGTGATTTACCTAAAGGAAAAATGACGTCTGATGCATCGCGTGAATAAGACAAAAAATGAAAGGCGTATCAATGGTAAATAAATAGGCAGGGAAGTGCGTAAAAAGTGTTTGTCTTTGCATCGAGTGAGGATAAACTTCGCGGCCTTATTTACTTCGAGAATCATCATTGATGAAAGCGTTAATGATTGGTGTAGCGGTCTCTATCGCAACACTACTAACAGGCTGTGTGACGTTCCCAACGACCGAGTCTGAGCAAGTTAAAGTGATTTGGGATGACGTGGATGCGCTGAAAGGCTGTGAGCACAAAGGCACGGTGATCGGCTCTGAAGGCCACTTCTATGATTACTGGCTACACGCAGATAAAGACATGGTATGGGGCACACTCAACCAAATGCGAAAAAAAGCAGCAGCACTGGGCGGCGATACCTTGTATTTGTACCAACCTTTTGATTTCAGCTCGTCAGTGACCATGTTTGCAAACGCCTACGCGTGCCAGCCCGCTCAACCTGACGTTGACGTGGTGGAAGAAACCGTAGACGTGTCGATGGAAGCGGCTGTTGTGTCTGAAGAGAAAGCAGAAGCAACCGCACAATAAATCGTCATGTTTAAATGAAAAAGCACAATCTCAGCACTGTTTGAGGTTGTGCTTTTTTGTACCTAAACGCCTGTCTTCAATGTATTTGTTGCCTAAATAAAACAATGTTTTATTGTTTTGTTACATTTGAATCGTTTCATCTTACTTCCTACGTGCTTAGCATTCTCTCGCCCGAAAGTGGTACTACATTCTTAAATTAGAGTAATCGCACTATGTATAAGTACGTTCTAGCAACAGCCTTGGTTGTTTTACCTCTTGCCGCGAATGCGCAACACTATGCAGCGGCGGGATTCACACAAGTCGCACATGATGCGGGGTTTGGTGACCTTCACCATCATTACGACGGGGGAAAGATCATTTATGGCCATGAGACCGACATTGAGTGGTTGGCGATTGAAGGAGAGGTGTCTCATGTGTCTGGCCGTTACCCAATGGGGGGTAGGTTAGTAAGTTCAAATTCAACGTACGTTCATCTTACGCCAACGGCATACCGCAATTTTGACCACAACTTCCGTTTATTTGCGCGGTCAGGCTTGGGGAAAAAGTGGGAAACAGATCGTTATACCTACGCGGGTGAGCAAATGCGAGGCACGGGTAGCAGCTTTTCTTACACTTATGGTGCGGGTGTTCAGCATTTTTATAACCTTGAGTCGGGTGAAAAGTTGGTAAGCCGATTGGGTATCAACCGCATTGGTAATGTTCAACGTGATAGAAACGAATCTGCCTCGATCGACTTGATGTTCGGCGCAAGGTTTTAAGTCGTCTCATGCGTCATTGTCGTTTTCGTATTGTTGCCTTTTTGCACGACACCCTTTTAGAAAACGCGCATATTCGCTGATGAATTTTTTCCCTCATTGCTGTGATTAAATGGCATGACATCGTGAAGTTACGGTATCAAGGTGCATAGAATTATGTTGATATGGTCGAAATGTAATCAAAATGTTATGGGGGAATATGGAATTTCCGATTGAAGGCGCATGCCAATGCGGTCAGGTAACATACAAGCTTCATGCAGCACCGAACATGGTGATTGCTTGTCATTGCACTGAATGCCAAAAGCTTTCTACGGCGCCATATAGCGTGACGGCGATGGTAGATGCGGACGCAATTGCGTTTAGCGGTGAGATGAAAGAGTGGAGCCGTCCTGCTGACAGTGGGAATCGCAGTGCCGCGAAATTTTGCACAGGCTGCGGTAATCGTATTTACCACTTTAACCCAGAAGACTTGTCCGTTGTGAAATTGAAGCTCAAGCCCGTGAATGTGGAAGATGAAACCATTCTGACCCCAACGGCGCATATTTGGGTATCACAGAAGCAGAAATGGTTTGTCGTTCCCGATGACGTAAAGGTGTTTGATAAACAGCCTTAATGTGACAAGCCTAATATCAATAACCCACGCATAAAAAATGCCGCTTTGCTCATTAGAGCCAGCGGCATTTTCTTTGTCTGTTTGGTGACAAGTAGGCGGGAGTTAACCGACCTGTTCTTGAAGTACCTTGGCGAGACGTTTAACGGCTTCTTCAAGCTCGTCTGGCGTGGCGTTGGTGAAGTTAAGTCTCAACGCGGCTTTCGCTTTGTCATGCGCAGGGTAGAACACAGGGCTTGGTACCACTGCTACACCGTTAGCAAGCAAGGTTTTCGCCAGCGCAAAGGTGTCGCACTCTGGCAAAGACAACCAAACAAACATGCCACCATCAACCGCTTTCAATTCACAGGTCTCTGGCAATTGGCGTTGTAACTCGGCAAACAGCTTTTGGTAACGCGTTTTATACAGGGCGCGAATTTTATCGATGTGCAGTTCAAAGTTATCGTGTTGCAACAAACCCAACAGCAGAGCTTGCATAGGCACACTGGAATGCAAATCTGCGCCTTGCTTCACTTTGATCAATGGCTCTAGGTAAGCACGTTTCCCTGTGACTGCTCCCATGCGAAGGCCTGGCGAGGCAATTTTCGAGAATGAACGCAGTACAATGGAATGATCTGGGCAGAAATCCGACGTAAGAGGAATGGCATAGCCTGAGAAGCGAAGTTCGCGGTAAGGTGCGTCCTCAATCAATGCCACGTTGTATTTGATACACAGTTCTGCCACGCGTTGACGTGTTTCCAGTGACCAACATACACCTGTCGGGTTGTGAAAATCGGGCACGGCATAAAACATCTTTGGAGACTGTTCGAAGAAGACAACTTCAAGGGCGTCGAGATCTGGGCCACATTCTGTTTGAGGCACGGTCACAATGTTTGCTTGAACTAAGCCAAACACTTGCATTGCGCCTAAGTAACTTGGCGCCTCCATGACCACGGTATCGTTCGGGTCTATGTAGGCGCGCGCAATCAGGTCGAGACCTTGCTGCGAGCCGGTACAAATCATCGCGATATGGCTTTCTGGCAGTTGGTAATAATCACCGAGGAATTCGAGCAATGGGCCGTAACCTGCCGTCGCGCCGTATTGAAACACTTCTGTCATGTCAGACAAGCTTTCAAGCATGGGTTTCATCAGGTCGATCGGGAAGGTTTTTTCGTCTGGAAGCCCGCCAGCCAATGAAATGACATTTTTGTCTGAAGCCGCCGCGAGGATTTCACGGATGTATGATGATGGGATCTGTTGAAGCGACTTTGCGATTTCCATGGGACTACCTAAACAACCGAAAAATATCTAACAAAAATAATACATGGGATTGCTGAATTTGGAATGTCCATTTATGCTGTTGAATATGTCCATTTATGCTTTTTAAACGATGAGCCAACAACACATTTCCCGTATCAATGATGTTTTGTTTTACATTCACAAAGACATCAGTAAAGAGTTGTCTGCCAAGGAGTTAGCCAAGGTTGCGGCTTACTCAGAGCAGCATTTTCACCGCATTTTTAAGAGTGTGGTTGGTGAGTCTATTCATCAATATATCCGACGGACAAGAATGGAATATGCGGCCAATCAACTGATGTTTGATACGCGTGCCTCGGTAATGGACATCGCAAACTCCTGTGGATTCAACTCTGTGTCGTCTTTTAGTCGTGCGTTTAAAGCGACGTTTCACAGCAGTCCTGGGGAATGGCGTAAGCATGATTTGCTGGTAGCGGAAAAGCCGTATCTTAAAGATCCTGAAGTGGCTGAAGGCTACAGGCGCGTTGCTTCTCGCGGCATTCCAGCCCCCAAAGTGGTTGAAGTGCCAGAAAGGTTAGCGGCCTATGTACGCCACGTAGGCTATAGCCGTTCTATCTCAAATGCATGGCTGATTTTAAAAGCATGGGCGAACGCTGAAGGGCGTCCGTTTGAAACACAATTCGGATTGCATCACTCGAACCCGGCCTGGGTGGAATTGGACAAATGCCGGTACGTTGCCTGCATTGGTATCGACAAACCCATTAAACTCCGTGGGGTGGTGAATCAATTGGTCATTCCCGGCGGCTTGCATGCCGTATTCCGACTCACGGGCATTTATGGGGAGTTACTTCCTCAAATCAGCATGGTGTTAGAGAAATGGTTGCCAGCGTCAGGGTTCAAGCTACGCTCAACGCCTGCCTATGTGCATTATCATGAGAACCATTTTTTAAAAGCCGATGAGCGGTTTGAACTGGATTTCTATCTTCCGATCAGTTTCTTCTAAACGTAATGCCATAAGACCAAAACGAAGCATGCGGCGCTCCTTGGGGGCGCCGCATTCTTTGAGGTAATTGGAGATATTTCGCCAACTTATGTCGCAGGGACATTTGGCTGATAACGACCGGGTTTGTGGTTCAACGCCAGAATCAAATTCACCGTGATAGCGCCGAGGATAGACAAACCGAGGATCTTCAAATCCACGACAAAAAGCGACATTAATACGATGCAGCAATCTAAGCCCATTTGCACATAGCCCGCGCGTAAACCTAAACGCTCTTGAAGGAACAGTGCGAGGATATTGAACCCGCCTAGGCTCATTTTATGACGGAAGATAACCAGCATGCCTGTGCCAATCAAACCACCGCCGAACAAGGCCGCATAGACAGGATCAATCCGCGCGATTTCCAACACATGATGAAGGTGGTCAACCGCGAGAGATACAATGGTCACGGCGATAAAGGTGTTGATGGTAAAACGCCATCCCATGCGCATGACGGATAACACATAGAAAGGGAGGTTGAGGATGAAGAATACTTGGCCGAAACTAAAATCGCTTATCTTAGTCAGGAAGATTGCTAATCCAGCTGTTCCACCCGCCAACAATCCAACGCTATTGAAAAAAATAACCCCTAGAGAAACGAGCGCACTGCCCAAGATGAGTGCGAGTAGGTTTTCTTTCACGTTGTGGTTCTGATCCATTTGAATACTCCCTTTTCAGTGCATGTGTCTCTATTGCATGGTCCATGTACGTGGTGCCGTATGCGGAAATTACGATGTAACGATGCGGATATTACATGCCAATGTCGAGGGTTGGCGGGGTATTCATTGACAAGGTGGTGTTTAACAAAATTTACACATACGATGGCTTCAATGGAGCGAAACCTAATTCGTTAATAGGATGAACGAAATGACGCAAAGCAATGCTACGATATCAACCTTGTTGGCCCACCCTGATGCAACGCTTTCACAGAAAGATCTCGTGGATCTACACCAACGACTTCTTGATAAGCGGGAGGAGTTGGTGGCGCAAGCAGATCTTCTGGAAAAAGAAATCACTCGGAAGGAAGATTGTTCATTGGCCGACGAGGTAGAAGCGTCGTTTTATCGCGCTGAGGCCAATAGAGCTGAGGTTCAGCTTACCCAGAATCATGGGTTAATGAATGAGATTTCACGCGCTTTCTTGCGGCTTGAAAGTGGGCAGTATGGTGTGAGTGTTGAAACGGGCGATCCCATTCCCTTGGCACGTTTACGCTTATTGCCTTGGACGGAATATTGCACCGAAGATTTGGAATAACATATTGCCAAGCAAAGGTCTAATTCAGAACGCATTAATGTTCTTGAGTGGCAATTTTTATTGCCGCGCCAGTGAGAAAAACACCTGCCACCGCTTCTAGCTGATCAACAAACCCTTTTCGCCAAGGTGTTCACTCATCGTGAAGCTGTTTCCATCTGGGTCTTTCAATGTAAATTCGGGCGCTTTCTAGCCAAAATCACAAATAGGGGTATCAAGTCACATGCTTGGTTCCTTTATGGCCTAACTGGTACGAAATGAAAGGGTGAAAAGAGAGGATCTTCGTTCGATCCTCGCTTTCTTGTTTCTTTCTCTCTATGTTAGGCAACAACGACAATGCGTTTAACCAATCACAGACATTTCACTGACAACGAAACTGGCTACTTTGCCGTCTGTCGCTTCCAAATAATCAGCGAGGTGCTGTCCGCCCATGTGGTCTTGCCAAAGTTCGCGACTCACCCAGTTTTCGAAAAACAAGAAGTGTGCTGGGTTATCGTTGTCTTGATGCAAATCGTACTGCAAACAACCTTCTTCACCACGGGTGATTTCAATCAGTTTCAACAATTCTTCTTTCACAAATTCAACGCTGTCTTCGTTGGCGACAATGTCAGCAACAATGGTGAGTTTAGTCATGGTTCATTCCTTTTAGGTTTAATGCGCTCTACTCGCACGCTATGCAAAACAAAGAAACACAAGCAGAGAAGCGAAACATTTATATTGAATCAGAAATCGCGAATTCGCTTATTTCTTCAACACGTTATTGTTATTTGGGTTCAAAACCCTTCGAGGACGATTTTGCCGATCGACTTGCCAGATTCGAGTTCGGCATGCGCTTCGCGCAAATTTGCCGCATTAATGGTGCCCAAGTTTTTCCCTGCCGTGGTTTGAATGAAACCGCGGTCGACTAAATCAGAAACGCGTGTCAGCAATTTACCATGCTCGTTCATGTCTACGGCGTTGAACATTGAGCGTGCAAACATAAATTCCCAATGAAGCGATAGGCTTTTGAGTTTGATTTTAGAAGCGTCGATGTTTTTCGGATCATCAATCAACCAATTTTGCCGAACGGAGCCAAAATCTGCGTATATGTTTCAAAATACGCTTCTGTGCTGTTCAAACTAGCAACATGCGTGACTTGGCCTATGCCGAGCGCTTCAATCTGTGGCGCAAGATCTTTGGTATGGTCAACAACATGGTCGGCACCTAGCTTGTTCACCCAAGCTTGTGAGCTTTCGCGTGAAGCGGCAGCAATGATGGTTGCGCCGGTGAGCGTTTTAGCAAGCTGAACCAAAATCGAACCCGCACCGCCTGCTGCATCCACAACCAACAATATTTCATTCGACTTGTCGTTAGATTCTGGCGCTTGTTGCTGCAAACCAAGGTGCTCAAACAGAAGCTCCCACGCGGCGATAGCGGTAAGTGGCAGCGCCGCCGCTTCCGCATCAGATAAGCTTTTTGGCTTACGTCCAACAATGCGTTCATCAACCAATTGGAATTCAGCATTGCTGCCTTGGCGCGTCAAATCACCCGCATAGAAAAACATCAGTGATACCAACATCGACTTTTACCGTGATTCCGTTGATATGGCGCTGCGTTATGGTTCATCAACCGATGCCAATATCTACGGCCTCAAGATCTGCAATGTCCCGCGTTTCGTCTGTGCAACGCAGGAATACATCGACAAGCACGGTGAGCCGTTACACCCTCACGATTTACCGTGTCACAATGGTTTGGTCTATCAGCTCTCCGACATTATTCATGACGTGTGGGAGTTTTCGAAAGACGGCATGGATTTCAAGATCAAAGTCAGCGAAAACCGTGCGTCTAACGACGGTGACTTGGTAAGACGTTGGTGCGTCGCGGGGCAGGGTATTGCGTCAAAATCCGGCTTAGACATGCCTAACGAACTGCTGAATGACCGTGTGGTTCGTCTTCTCCCTGATTTCGAACTCAAACCCACAGAGTTATGGTTCATCTTCCCAAGCCGTCAATCCATCACCCCCGTAGCCCAATTACTGCGCGATATGCTGAGAAAGAAAACCGCTGAGGTATTGCATAGCCTGATCGAGAAAGGTCTCGTGGATAAAAGTGTGTTGTTATGATTAATACGTACAGATTGAAATAATAGGATAAGTCACATTTTCCTACCTATTTGGGCAGGTTTACAGTCATTCACAGTTTCGAGACAGCTATTTATTTGTGCATCTAGTAGCATTTTAATCCAACAAAGGGAATCTATTCAGAGTTCACAAACACGAACTCATATATATCAATAAAAATCATGGATGTTGGCTGTCATGAAAAATATATTAATTGGATTGCTATGTGCAGTATTTTTATCTAGTTGTGGCGGAGGAGGTGGTGGTTCTGACTCTGACTCAGGCGGTGGGGCTTCAAGTGGTATAACGGCTAAACAGTCTGTGTTTAGTGTTGATGTTAATAGGGAGTCGCGCTCTGAATATTTTTCTGTTCCTGTAGATGTATCAATTCCAAGTAGTACTAATTCAGTTTACTTCTACTTATTAAGTGATAAGGGAAAAGATTCAGGTGTTACAGGAGTTTCACTCGATATTTATTTAGATGCTGACTCTTCGGTTGCTGTTTATTACTCCCTTCCAGATTATCTATCTAGTGATGGGTACGATGAAAGTTTAACTTTATATTTTTGCTATGACGAAAATTGCAATGATATAATCCCAGGGTCACCTTTTAACATTCAGTTGGAGGTGGATTATGTAATACCGAAATTTTCTAAGACTCTGGATGATACATATGAAATAGAAAGGAGGGCGGATGGGCCATTAGAAAGTATTAAAATAGATGTTCCCGTTGAAAACGTATTAACTGAAGATTTGTCTTTTGTTCATTTTGAAAGTAACTCAGGATATAGCCTTGAATGTTCTTATGGTGATGATGTTAATTTAGCTGAGTGCTTAATTCCTATTAGTGAATTTTCTTCTTTGTCAGAACAGGAAGTTGAAAATGGTAGAAACATAAAAATTTCAATATGTGAGAGAAGAGGATGCGATCTAGGTGTAACGTTTGATAGTAAAAGTATTAACATTAAATACAGGTTGATTGAGATACCAACCCTTGATGTTGAAGAAATAATGTATTGGAATAACACGAGTGAGGCAAAAACAACATCAGTGTACAGTGCATTCTATGATGCGTTATTGAGTTATTATTATAGTAACGAAACTAATACAACCACATTAGTTATCACACCAATGGATGGTGAGCCTCGAATTTTTATCGATCTAAAAAGAAATATAACGACTGGGTTTAACAAACTACACGTCAACGAATTGAATGGAAAGATCTATACACACTTCAGAACGTTAAATAGCACCCATATCTTGTCTATTACGCCTGACTTGGTTGACCCCCAAGCCTCTAGAGTTGCTGCAAGATCACTTTCTTTAACGAATCCAGATTATACAGCAATTACATCAGATTCTTTTTTCGCAACGGAATATCAATCAGACAGTGATGCTGTATATGGTTCTAGAATTGATCTAGATAGTGAAGTGGAAATTGATACTTATGGTCCAATAGCTGCTGCTGAGTTAAGTATTATTTCAAAAAACAATCAACTTTTTGGTAGTCTAAAGAAAAACTCATCTAGTAGTGATTTAACTATTCACAAGTTTTTTGATAATAACATTCTAGAAATAGATAGTGATAATTTTAAAATCACCCCAATTAGTGAAAAATGCAATGATTTACTAGAGGCGGGTAAATATATATTCAATAATTGTGGTGATCGATTAAAGTTGTCTTTAAATGAAAGCGATGAGCCTGATGTTGTTGACAGTATACCTAAGCCCCCATGGTACGTTAAAGGTGATTCGGGTTATTTAAATCGTGAATTATTGGATGTATTTTTTCTATCTAATGAAAGTGGCTTTTTTTATTTTGAATCAGGTCGGAGTACCTTTTCGTCAAGACTGAAATATTATATAACTAGGGTAGATGGAAGTAATGTGATTACTAATGAGTATTTCACTCCGAAGGCACTTTTGGAAGTATATGGGATGTTCCAAGCAAAAGACGGTAGTATTTGGCTTTATGGGATTGATAAATATCGAACTGGCAAGCTGGCCAAGTTAAAAATCGACATTTAAATTTTTGTCTTAGCCTCAAAGAAAAGAGCACCGCACCGACGCTGCTCTTTATTAACTCGAATTAGCGATACTACGCCGCCTTCCAATTCCCGTTGTGCACCAATTTGTTGGTGACTTTGTCCACGGCACGTTTGGCGCGATCGACGATGTCATCAACGTCTGCGGTTGATACCACGAGCGGTGGGGCGAAGCCGAGGATATCGCCGTGTGGCATGGCGCGGGCGATGAGGCCTTCTTCTAAACAGGCTGCGGCAATTTGAGGCCCAATTTTCAAGTTCGGGTCAAAGTGCGTGCGGCGTTGTTTGTCTGGTGAGAACTCCAAGGCGTGCAACAAGCCAATGCCTCGGCTGTCACCAACCAACGGATGATTGGCGAACGCGGTTTGCATTTGTTGTTGGAAATATGCGCCTGTGTCTCTGGCGTTTGCGGTGAGGTTTTCTCGCTCGATAATATCAAGATTACACAACGCAGCTGCTGCGCCTAGAGGGTGGCCGGAATAGGTATAACCGTGACCAATCGCTCCCCACTGATCGGTGCCGTCTTCCAACACTTTCCATACACGTTCGCTGACAATCACACCGGATAGAGGTTGGTAAGCCGAAGTGAGGCCTTTTGCGACCGTCATCAAATCCGGTTTCATGTCGTACATGATGGAGCCAAAGTCAGAACCTAAACGCCCGAATCCACACACCACTTCATCGGCAATCAATAGGATATCGTACTTGTCGAGCACCTTACGGATTTCCTGCCAGTAGCCTTCTGGTGGCGGCACGATGCCTCCTGTACCTAAGACTGGCTCGCCAATCATGGCGGCCACCGTATCTGGCCCTTCAGCGAGGATCATTTTCTCCAGCTCATTCGCGCAGTGCACTGAGAACTCGCGTTCTGTCATGCCGTCGTCTTCACGGCGATAGTAGTAGGGTGCCATGGTGTGTTTGATGCGCTCTAACGGGAGATCGAAATGCGCATGGAACAGCGGCAAACCCGTCATTGAACCTGATGCAATGCTTGAACCGTGATAACCACGATCACGAGAGATGATTTTCTTCTTCTGAGGCAAGCCACGTGCATTGTTGTAATACCAGACAAGCTTGAGCTGTGTTTCATTGGCATCGCTGCCTGACATACCGTAATACACTTTGCTCATGCCTTGCGGTGCCATTTTTATGATGCGCTCAGACAGGGTGATCAGTGCTTCATTGGTGTGCCCGACATAGGTGTGGTAGTAGGCGAGTTGCTTCGCTTGTTCGTAGATCGCCTCTGCCATTTCTTGACGGCCATAGCCGATATTGACGCAATACAATCCCGCAAATGCATCAACCAATTCGATACCTTCAGAATCTTTGATTCGAATACCACTGGCGCTGGTGATGATGCGCCCGGGTAGATCGCCATTCGCGTATTGCTTCAAATGCGTTGAGGCGTGAAACACGTTTTGGCGGTCGATCTCGAGCAGTACTTTGGTGTCGATATTCTTCATGGTTCGCTCCTTGAATGGCCCTTAACTGGCCTTCAACGTTTAATCGTTAAATAGGTTCAGATTGGATTTAGCAGCCACTGGCGGTGTCGAGTCCGCCGAGGCAGTAGTATTTGATTTCGCTGTACTCGTCGAAGCCGTGTCGACTGCCTTCTCGGCCAAGGCCGGATTGCTTCATGCCGCCGAAAGGGATGGGGTGACCGGTCATTTTCACGCTGTTGACACTGACCATGCCAAACTCTAAACCGCGCATCAGTTTCCAAATGTCACGAATGTCATGGCCATAGACATAGGCGGCGAGGCCGTACTCTGTGTCGTTGGCCGCGATGAGTAGATCGTCTAGGTTGTCGTAAGGCAACACGCCCGCAACGGGGCAAAAATTCTCTTCGCGATACACCGCCATGTCTGGCGTGACATTGGTGAGCATGACGGGGTGAAAGAAGTTCTTCCCTGCGGTTTTTTTCTGGTTACCGGCAATCATGGTTGCGCCTTTTTCGAGCGCATCATCGACGAGCATTTGTGCCTTTTCGACGGCTTTTCGATTGATTAATGGGCCAATGTCAGTCGTGGCATTCATGCCATTTCCCACGGTGAGAGATTGCATCTCATTGGCGAAGGCATCGGTAAATTCGGCGTATTTGTCACGGGGGATAAAGATACGGTTTGCGGCCAAACAGTCTTGTCCTGACGTTTGAAACTTGGCATCTACGGCGGCTTTGGCGGCTTCTTTGATGTCCATGTCTGGAAGCACGATAAAGGGTGCATTTCCGCCAAGCTCCATCGAGCATTTTTTTACTGTGCTGGCACATTGTTCGAGTAGGATTTTTCCAACGCGCGTAGAACCCGTAAAAGACAGCGCTTTTACTGCGTCGGCGTTACACAAAACCGCCGATATCATTTCAGGATCACCGGTAACCATGTTAAACACGCCCGCAGGAATGCCAGCGCGTTCAGCGAGTTCTGCCAGCGCGAGCGCTGAAAAAGGCGTTTCGTTGGCGGGTTTCACTATTACGGTGCAGCCAATGGCTAATGCCGCAGCCGCTTTACGCGTGATCATGGCATTGGGGAAATTCCATGGCGTAATCAGTGCGGCGACACCAATCGGTTCTCGAAGTGTGGCGAGTTGCGCGTTAGGAATATGGCTTGGCATGGTTTCGCCATATGCACGACGAGCCTCTTCTGCAAACCAGCGAATGAAAGATGCGCCGTAGTCGATTTCTCCGCGCGCTTCGTTGAGCGTTTTTCCTTGTTCAAGCACCATCAGTTTTGATAGGTCTTCTTTGTTTTCAAGGATCAGGTCGTTCCATGCCATTAAACGCTCAGCGCGCTGTTCTGCAGACAATGCTCGCCACGCAGGAAAGGCGCGATTCGCTGCGTTAACGGCGTTATCGATCTGCGACTTTTTCAGGTCAGTCACATAGCCGAGCACTTTGTCATCGGCAGGGTTAACCACGGCGGTGTCTTTGTTCCCCGCGACCCACTTGCCATTGATGTATGCGAGCTGTCGAAACAGACGCGTGTCATCCAATACCGACAGGACGGCGTTATTGGCTTTTGAATCGTGATGATGAAGATTGACTGCACCCATGAGCGCCTCCCAATGAAAACATACGATCTTGCTTTCATTAACTGTACGTCTGGTTAGGCGCGTTTGTTTTCTGTTCAACAGGGGGAGGGTTGGTGTTTTTTCTGAATAGGCTGAGGGAAGTTGTGTTTTTTTCTGGAAGCGGAATATCTCGGGGTAAAGACAAGAACCCCATTGGAGATGCTGGGGTCTTGTTCAGGGGAGTTTTTCTACAAAACGGCGCTATTTAGGGCCTTCGGACAGACTCAGTGCCAAGTGCCATAAAGAATCAGGCACATCAACCTCAGTCAGCTCATTGATATATTGGCCCGGCAATCGGGTGCCTTCGTCTTGTGAAACCAGATCTGACACTTGCTGGCAGCGTTCATAGAAGGTGTCAGAATTTGCGGGATCAATCACCAGAAAATACTGGCCGAGATCGTGGGGGTCGCCGTTGGTTGCTTTTAACGGCTTAACGAACTGAGATGCAATACCGCCCGTGAGACCTGCAGTAAGCAATTCTGCCATCAATCCAAATCCCCAGCCTTTATATCCGCCAGCGGATACCAAAGAACCGGCTAAGGCTTTATGTGGGTCAGTGGTAGGGTTGCCATCTTCATCCAGTGCCCAGCCTTCAGGAATACTTTCCCCCGCTTCTTTCGCCATGGTGATTTTACCCAGAGCGACTACCGTGGTGGATTGGTCAAACTGCATTGCAATGCCACCATCGCCGTCTGGTACAGAGAAAGCAACTGGGTTGGTGCCGATGGTGCGAATTTTCCCTCCGGGAGGGGCAACGATGGGGGAGGAATTGGTAAACCCTATGGCGATAAAACCCCGGCGAGCAATTTGCTCGGTGAAGTAGCCTAATGATGTGCACGTGTGGCTGTGGCCAATGGCGAGCGCGGCAATACCGTTATCTTTAGCGGCGTCCATGACAGTCGGAAATGCACGAACAAACGCTGATTGCGCAAAACCAAATTTCGCATCGACTTGAACCACGCCAGGTTTTGGCGTTGAAATTACAGGTTCCGCGTCTTTAGAAACACGACCTGATACCAGTTGCTCGCAATAACTTTGCAGATAATAAAGCCCACAAATTCGATTCTGTCGGGATTCGTTTTTTGCGACGGCAAGTGCGACAGATTCTGCTATCCAAGGTAAAGCACCGTGCTTTTCCAATGCGGTTTTACAAACCTCTTGGATCTCCGAAATGGTGATGGTTGGCATACATACTCCTTTAGAATTTGTCACTCAAATCAGGAGCTTTGCACTCAGTGGTTTGCATTGAGAGCAAAAATCCCGATCTCGTGTCCATTGGTTAGCCCATTCAATCCCTAAATGGGCCTTCAATGTGTTTTAGTCTTGCAGGTAAAGCGATTGCAGGTAAAACGACTGCGGGAGAGCGCTTTTTTATGCTCTATTGAAACTCGTGAGCTGCATCAGCCAACGCGTCCCATAAATACGCAGCACTAGAAATATCACTCAGGATCAGAAAGCGAGTTTGCTTGAGATCGGTATTAGATGCGTTGACCACGACAGATGAGACACGCGCTACCGATGTTTGTGCGATATGCCCTGATGGAAATGCGTCTGGTTGGAGGTCCACGGCACAGACTTTGGCAAACAGTTGTGGGCATTTATCGCCAGTCAGAACAAACATCGCTGAACTGTGTTGGCAATATAAACGCGTCACTTGTTGATTGCTCGTTGCTGACTTTTCCATGCTGAGCATGAGATCGGTATGTTGGTCCTTAACATCAATGATCCAATACTCGGTGAAGCCAAGCCTTAACACCCACAAGCCGTTGTCCATTTCCGTTGCTTGGTTTGGTTTAGAAGGCAGCGCAATGTGGTGGTCGGTCAAAAATGACGCAGTTTGCTCTCCTCTGAATCCAATGCGATTTGTGATGGTCGCATCGTAGAAGGAGATGGAAGACAACGGCTGATTTTGATCAATGCAGCTGTCTCTTTGCTCTGGTTGAGCACTGATTAAAAATGAAAACATACTAAATGACCTCCTGGCGTGCGCCATCTGGATCATAGAAGGGCAGAGACACAACTTCTGGCCACACTTCCTTACCATCGATACGTATTGGGAACAGTGTGCCGGGTTCTTGTTGATTGATACCGACAAAGGCGAGACCAATGTAAGCATCCAGCGTCGAGGAAAAATCACAGGAGGTGACATTGCCCGTGATAGTAGAATCGTGACCGGCTTTGTCTAACACCAAATGGCCTTCTTCGGGTTTTGCAGATGATTTA
This sequence comes from Enterovibrio norvegicus DSM 15893, assembly GCF_900115495.1. GTDB lineage: Bacteria > Pseudomonadota > Gammaproteobacteria > Enterobacterales > Vibrionaceae > Enterovibrio > Enterovibrio norvegicus. The sequence goes on from NZ_FOWR01000001.1 coordinate 243,811, forward strand.
TCCAGCTTAAAACCCACCAATTTTCGCGTTTGTTCTCGACGCATGACAATATCGACAGAACGTGAACCCACATAAAAAGGTTTGGCTTTTGCTATTGCCCATCCCAATGACAATTCACCAGGGTGCGACATGCCGTCGGTATCTTGTCCGACAATGATATGGCCTTTTTCTAAGCGAAGTAGACGCTGTGCTTCGACACCGAACGGGCGCATGTCAAATTCTTCACCTGCAGACATTAGCAAGTCCCAAATTTTCAGTGCGAACAGGGTTGGCATGTGGATCTCGTAGCCAAGTTCGCCAACAAACCCCACGCGCGCTAGGCGAACGGGCATACCATCAATGTGTCCTTCTCGATAGAAGAGATACGGGAATGCATCGGGTGCGAAATCCACATCTGAACAGACTTTTTCAAGTACTTTTCGTGCGAGAGGGCCAGCAACATTGACCGCAGAAAATGCAGACGTCACGTTAGCAATATCAACGTCTAATTGCCATTGTGCGTTCCACTTTTTCATTTCACGGTAAACCGCATCAACACCGCTGGTGGTCGCTGTGACGTAGTAATGATCTTCTGCAATACGGCACGCCACGCCATCGTCAACGACCACGCCTTGCTCATTGGTCAGCACCGCGTAACGTGTTTTTCCCACGGGCTGTTTAACAAATGCAAAGGTGTACATACGATTGAGAAATTCGGGTGTATCAGGGCCATACACTTCAATGCCACCAAGCGTGCTGACATCAATGATGCCGACATTTTGTCGAACCGCTAACGCTTCATCTTGGATTAGTGCATGACGATTACTGGGCTCACCATAATAAGCTGGTCGACGCCATGCGCCTGCGGGCATGAATTGTGCGCCGAGTTCTTCATGCCTTGCATGCATCGGTGTGAGACGTTCAGGATTGAAAATTCTTCCTGCTAGATAAGCGAGCTTTTCAGGAATGAAAGGCGGACGAGCTGTGGTTACGCCTGTTTCACTGACGGTTCTCTCTGTGGACTCTGCCACCAAACGTGCAGTGGCGAGCGCGGAATGGCGGCCTTGAGAGGGCCCCATGCCCACGGTAGAAAAGCGTTTGACGAGTTGAATGTCACGATAGCCTAAACGCGTTGCATTGATGATGTCTTTGGATTGAAGGTCTTCATCGAAATCAACAAAATCTTTCCCTTTAGGATGAGGGAAGATAGGCCAAGGAAAATTCGTGTTTTGGTCACAGGTGATCACGCCACCAAGAACATCTGACAGCCCAAGATTGACCAAACAGGTTTGCGCAGCGCTTTCGCCATCAGCCAACACTTTGCCAAGTGCATGAATACCATTTACCGATCCTGCGATATGGAGATTGTTCGGTAGGTTCTTGAGTGTAAAGCGTGCGGAGGTGTCGTTGTAGGTCAATTGCGCGCCTGCCTGACAAAGCAACTGATAAGTTGGCATGTACCCCGATGACACACAGAGAAGATCGCATTCAACGGTTGAAACACGTTGTGCGACGTTGCCATCCTCATCAAGAGAATGAACCTCGACAGCAGAAAGGTGGTTGTTGCGCGCTTGCGCCTCGAACACTGTCGCGCCTAATACGACAGGGATCCCGAGTGTCTGCGCTGCATTGACCAGATCAGGACATCGCTGGGTTTTACGCATATCGATGATCGAAACGACTTCTACACCTTGTTGAGCCAGTTCGATGGCGGCAAGGTAACCGTCATCATTGCCCGTTAATACCACGGATTTATTGCCCGGCTTGATGGCGTAGTGCTTCATGAGCCTCATTGCCGCGCTGCAGAGCACAATGCCGGGGATGTCGTTGTTTCGGAAAACGACGTGTTGTTCAAATTCGCCTGATGCCACAATGCACTGCTTTGCGCGGACTTTGTACATGCGATTGCCCGTGAGAACGGGCAGGTAGTTGTCGGTGAACCATGCATTACAAACGGCGTCCGTCAATACGCGGATCTTAGGATGGTCAATGACAGCTGAACGAAGGGCGTTAAGCTTTTCATCGGCTATTTCACCGTCGATATCGAAGCGGTGATAGGTGAGTGCGCCACCTAACTGTTTGTTCTCATCGATGAGGAGCACATCTGCACCACCTTGTGCAGCAGTAATTGCAGCGTTCAAACCGGCAGGGCCTGCGCCGACAATCATTACGTCGCAGAACAGATACGCTTTGTCATGGTAGGTGGGTTCGACGTCGAGGTTTGCTTTCCCCAATCCTGCTTTTTTACGGATCAGTGGTTCCCATTTGTCCCAAATACCTTTTGGCTTATAAAAAGCACGGTAGTAAAAGCCAACCGGCATAAACCGTCCGACTTTTTCGAGCAAGGCATCCTTATCGTTTTCTAATGAGCCATTATAATTTTGGCCCATGACCATGGGGGCTGTTGAAATATCAACGCGATCCGCTAGGACATTGGCTTCATCGGGAAGTTGAACCAGTGTATTGGCATCTTGACCTGCCATGGTTAATGGCCCGCGAGGACGGTGATATTTGAACGATCGTGACATCAGCCATTGGTCGTTTGCAATCAAGGCACTGGCAACGGTGTCGCCGTCATATCCAAGGTAGTGCTTGCCTTCAAACTCAAAGCTGACGGTGTTGTCGCGAGAAATCAAAGAGCCCATCGGCGGAGACAATCGATTATTATCAATCATGATTGTGCTCCTTTCCCTTCGCCGCTTTTAGCATCGACAGCATTAGCATTAGCATTAGCATTAGCTTCGTGCGTATCGGCATCGAAATTGATTCTTTCTTTATAAATTTCACTGGGATCATAGGTTCGAATAATCTCATCTGAGGCGGTGTGTCTTTCAGCAATAAACCAATAGCCAGAGGCGCTATGAAACCACCACTCTTTGACGATTTTGATGGTGTTGTCTGAATAGAAAACATATTCCGCCCACGCTTTATCAGAGCAGTTTTTATGGTCGGGCATGGCTTTCACTTCGCCGCCGTAGACAAATTCACTGATGTTTCTTGGGCCGTTTAAAGGACAAGGCATTATCTTCATATCACTACTCCTAATGGCTCGCGGCCGTGGCCCCCATTTCATTGACTTGTCGGAATGCATCGAACCTGTCCATCGAAAACGGTGCTATCAGATCAGGCACTTTCCCGCCAGACGCGACAAGTTGTGCCATGGATTTGCCGCAGATTGGCGTGGCTTTAAAGCCCCATGTTCCCCAGCCAGCATCCAAGTAGTAATTCTCGACGGGACTCAACCCCATAATAGGGCTGTAATCGCTGGTCATGTCCGTGGTGCCTGCCCATTGGCGTAGCAATTTGAAATTGGCCATGAAGGGGAACATTTCTATCGCGCTGGCGATCAGGCTTTCTTTCAAATCAAGCGTCGAGCGCGTGTTGTAAAGCGGGTAAGGATCTGAACCACCGCCGAACACAATTTCACCTCGGCCCGTTTGCTGCACATAGCAATGAAGGGCAGAAGAACTGACAAGAGGATCAAGGAAAGGTTTGACGGGGGTCGTCACCATGGCTTGCAGTGGGTAACTGGTGAGCGGCATTCTAAAGCCTGCCATGGCAGCAACAATTGAGCTGTGTCCTGCGACGGCCTGAACCACAGCGCCACAACCGACCGTTCCGCGGTTGGTCTCCACCGAGACCACTTTTCCGTTTTCGGTGTTGATGTTGGTTACTTCGGTAAGTTGGTGCAGTTCAACACCACGCTGTGTCGCGCCTTTTGCATAACCCCACGCCACAGCATCATGCCTGGCGGTCGCGCCATCCATGTGCCAAAGGCCGGCCAGAATCGGAAGATCCGCCGGGTTCATATTGAGGGTAGGGACAAGCTCTCGAATTTGTTGGGGATCGATGAGTTCAGTGCGTCCACCAAAATGCTTGTTTACTTCGGTGCGTTGTCGAAAAGATCGCACCGTGGCGTCGGTATGCGCCAGTGTTAGCTGCCCACGAGAGGAATACATGATGTTGAAATCAAATTCGTTCGAGAGGTTTTGAAATAGCTTCACGGACTCGCTGTAAAACTTCACACCTTCTGATGTCAGGTAGTTTGAGCGAATAACGGCTGTGTTTCGCGCGGTATTGCCGCCGCCGAGGTACCCCTTCTCCAAAATAGCCACGTTGGTAATGCCGTGATACTTCGCGAGGTAATACGCTGTTGCGACGCCGTGTCCGCCACCGCCAATGATGACCACATCATAGTGGCGTTTGAGATCGGTAGGGACGGGCAAGTCCATGTCGTTCTCAAAGGGATAGTCATTGGTAAGACCATATTTTAATAATGAAAAAGGCACTGTACGTTCCCTCGTTACAATCCGTTTAATGGCTATTTGGACAAAACTTGTTTGGTTCTTTGATTGTTTCGTATGTTGACCGTTTTGCACGTAGACCGCTTAGCTCGCCGATTGCTTGATGTAGACTGTTCTGCGGTTCGACTTAAGGTTTACATGTCGAGCTGCTTTGCTGCCGTTAGCGTGTTTTTGATCAAGCAGGCAATCGTCATCGGGCCAACCCCGCCCGGTACTGGGGTGATTGCGCGACATTTATCTGCGACGTCCGCAAAATTAACATCACCGACCAGCTTTCGTTTGCCATCAATTTCAGTGGCATTGATGCCAACATCAATCACCACTGCGCCTGGTTTCACCCAGCTCTGATCGACGAGTTCTGCCACGCCAACCGCAGCCACCAAAATATCGGCTTGTCGGCAAAGTGCAGCAGCATCAATCGTTTTAGAGTGAACAATGCTGACGGTACAGTTGGCTTGCAGCAATAGGTTCGCCATTGGCTTTCCAACGATGTTCGAGCGCCCAATCACAACGGCATGTTTTCCTGACACGTCGCCCATTTCTCGTTCAAGGATCTCCATACAGCCTAGAGGTGTGCAGGGAACAAGCTTGGCTTGTCCGGACGAGAGAAGGCCCACGTTGACAGGATGAAACCCGTCAACGTCTTTGGTTGGGTCGATGAGATTAATGATGCGTGCTTCAGAAAGATGTTTGGGTAAAGGGAGCTGCACCAGAATGCCGTGAATGTCATCACGTTCGTTAAGCTCCACAACCACATCATCAAGTGCTTGTTGTGTGCACGATGCATCGAGGCGTATAACCAGTGAAAACAGCCCCGCTTTTTCAGCGCATCGGATTTTGTTACGAACATAAATGGTACTTGCTGGGTCTTCGCCCACCAAGACAACAGCTAGCCCCGGTTGAGGTAACCCTTTTTGTGTTCGTTCATTCACTTCTTGCGTCATTTCTTCAATTAACAGATCGGACAGTTGCCGACCATCGATAACCTTTACTGGCGTCTTTTCTTGCATGGTTACCTCTGTTGATTATTGGAATACAACGGTTTTGTTACCGTACATAAAGACGCGGTGCTCTAGATGAAGTCGAACCGCTTGTGCGAGGGCGATGGTTTCGGTATCGCGCCCAACGGCAACCAATCTTTCTGACGAATAAGTGTGACCAACAGGCTGAACACTTTGCTGAATAATCGGCCCTTCATCGAGATCTGATGTGACGTAGTGTGCCGTGGCGCCAATCAGTTTCACACCGCGAGCATGCGCTTGGTGATAAGGCTTTGCCCCTTTAAAGCTTGGCAGAAAAGAATGGTGAATGTTGATGGCTTTGCCATGAAGTTTCTTACACAGATCATCAGACAGGATCTGCATATAGCGGGCGAGAACCACCAAATCGGTTTGTGTCTCTGCAATGACGTCTAAAAGGGCAGCTTCTTGACGTGGCTTGTTTTGCGCATTCATCGGTAACCAGATGAAACGAATGCCTGCGCGCTCAACCATAGGTCTGAGATCTTTATGGTTAGAAACGACGGCGGTGATCTCCATTGGCAGTTCGCCATTCTCGTGGCGATATAACAGATCTTTGAGGCAATGGTCGAATTTGCTCACCATGATCAACACACGTGTAGGGGCGTCGGCATCAAAGAATTGCCAATCCATGTTGAATCGGCTGACTTGCGCTTCAAAGCCTTCCTTGATGGTCTCTAAATCCACATCTGGAGACTCAATGCGGCAGACCGCGCGCATAAAAAAGTTGTGGTTCTCTTCATCATCGAATTGATGCAGTTCAGAGATGTAGCAACTCAAACCCGCCAGGTAGGAAGTGACGGCGGCGAGAATGCCGCTTGATGCATCACACGTTGCTTTGAGAATGAATTCCTTTGAATCTGGCATGTTTCGTCCTGTTTGATTGCTGTCGATATGTTCACCTTAATATGTGAAATTACATAAAATTAACAATCAAGATGGACATTAACGCGAAATAACCACATATTTTATTCAAATATGAAAATTCGATTTACAGGCGGGAAAAACATGAGCAAGGCAGACTACCAAGTTCAATCGCTCGCGAGAGGGCTAGAAATCATCGAAATGTACGATGCGGAACACCGGATCCTCAGCACTCACGATTTTGCTGAGAGACTCGGCGTCAGCCAATCATCGATATACCGCATTGTTCAAACCCTGCTTGATAAAAACTATCTACGAAAGGTCGCACGGAATGCCTATACCATCGGCCCTCAAGTTGTGTCTCGTGGCTTCTCTTATCTTGCGGGGCAGAACTTGGTGGATGTCGCTGCGCCTCACTTACAGCGGCTTAGGGATGAAACCAGCATTTCTTGTCATTTGTCGGTAAGAGACGGGTTAGAGACGTTGTATATTTATCGCGCCCAAGCGTCACAACGGTTGTCGGTGAATATTCCACTGGGAACAAGGCTTCCCTGTCATACCAATGCGATGGGACGCATCTTGCTGCAGCAACTCAGCGACATTGAATTGAGTGCGGTTTATCAAAACATTCAATTGGACGTATACGCAAAACCCAACCCCCAAACGCTTCCGGAACTCAAACACCTCATAGGGACAGAGAAGAAACAGGGTTTCGCATTTTCACGCTCTGACAACGCAACGGCCATCGCCGTGCCGATCAGGGATTATCTCGGTAAGATCATCGCCGCTATTAACATATCGGGCGCAGAACAAATCATGGATAAGCAGCATCAGTTCGAGGCTGCCAAAACGAGTCTGTTAAACACCGCCAAAGCGATTTCGAACGAGGCGCCGACGTAAGGGGGAGTTAGGTGGGATGTTGTGAATATCCTCGCGTTGCGTATTGTTTGAAATCAACGCGATGTTCATTCAGGTGCGAATAAGGGTCACTCTACATTCAGCTTTATCTTTGAACCTGGAGGCAAGTCTTTGATTTGATGTGCAAGATCGCCTGAGAAGCGTATGAGCTCAACGAGCGCGATCGTTTTAAAATTCGATGCATTGTATTCGCCACCTAATGAAGCCGGAATGACAAAGCAGTACTTTTTGTTTTCCGTTAATTCACCGAGTGCTTCTTTAGCCACGCTGACCAAAACACGCATGTTCCAATCTTGGAGAAACTCTTGATCATTCGATAGAAGATCGAGTTCCTGCCGATTTGCCGCGACTATTTCACATGCGAGTTCTTCAGGAAATATACGCCAATAGCGACTTTCATCATCTTTTACAATGAGGTTTCCAAAATCATTTTCTGCCACGACTTCAATCGCATTAAGGCCAACCCAGCCCCAACTTGCGTTAATTTCTGCAACAAGATCCATCTATATATCCATTTCAATAGAAGCGTAAGATGCTTAGTTATTTTTCGGGAAAACTATCTATTTACGACCAAATTTTCGGTCTTGAAATGCTCTGCGTTGTTTTGTGATTTCATAAAGCACAATCCCGCTTGATGTGCCTAGGTTTAGGCTCTCGATTAAGCCAAACATGGGTATGCTTACACACAAATCGCTCGATTCGATAGCCTGTTCACTGAGTCCTCTAGACTCATTGCCGAACCAAGCCGCGAGTCGTTTCTGTGTGAAATCACCCTCACTCAGATCGATGTTTACCTTCCCTTTCACGTGAGGGGATGTGGCAATAGAAACAAACTGATTGTGTTCTAAATGTTGAATACATGCGCCAGTTGAGTCAAAACGTTTGACGAAGCTCCATTTAATGGCGGAGGCCGAGGGCTTGGACAATGGGTTCCAATGCCGCATATCTTGCCAATCATGAGGCAACACGTTTGTTTCATCGACGATATAAACTTTTTCAGCGCCCAAGGCATTAACGTTTCTGACCACTGACCCAATGTTTTTGAGTGTCTTAGGGTTTTCCAGAACCACAATGAGATTCTTACATTGCGCATTTTTGATTTCGTTAGCGCGCGCTCTCAATGGATTTTTTTCGTTTGACTCACTAGCCACTAGATTTTCTCTTTTGCAATGTTATTGAACGGACACTGACTGAACTCAGGTTTGTTGACAAAATCGGTAAATTTCACAGTACGCCAAAAACCTATGCAGTAACGTACTAATTTTAATAATTATTTAATTAAATTTCTTGGAATCGACGTAGGGAAGCAGGTTTGTTTTATTGATTACATATGGCGTTATTTGGTCTTTTCTTGTATCTATTCTTTCTAGCATCTCGCCACTCAAATCTCGTTTCTCACGACTAAATCTTCACTGCAAGCACTGCGAACGTATCACCAATGTTTACGTTCGCGAGGTGGCGTCTTGCGGCGAGGATACCGCTGCGTTTTGCACGGTATTCAATAGGTGCTTCACCGGTGCGTTCCATGGAATAGATGCGAGCTATAAGGTCGCCTTTGTTGATTTCATCACCGAGTGAGACGGATAGCTCTAAGATACCGCGATGCTCAGCATGTAGGTAGCAATCAGCATCTGGGATTTCGAGGGATATCGGGTTTGACGGGGGTTGGATATAGGCTTGGTTGAGGACGCCGCTGAACACGAGGAAATTGTGAATACCGCGATCAACCATAGCTATGGTGTCTGGTGTGGTTGTGCCGCCGCCCCTGAGTTCCGTTGTGACAAACACTTTCCCTTGGTCTTCCACGGCGGTGTCGTAAAGTTGTGTGGCGTCTATTTCTTCCATAAAGAACATGTAAGGTGCACCAAACAATCGAGCACCGTCTGAACAGCGAGATTCAAGCGCTTTGTCTGGTAAGCGGTGCGCTGCAGCAAAAGGAAGAATATCGAGGGTTTTACCGCCAGAATGAATGTCCAATGCGGTGTCACACAATGGAATCAAATATCGAGTGAAATAGTCGGCCATACGTTCAGTCATCGTGCCGTAGGGGTGGCCGGGAAAAGCGCGGTTCATGTTGCCATTGTCGATAGGAGAAACGCGGCTCGCGCCTTCAACCGCGGGCTGATTCATCATCGGGATGATGATAACGCGGCCTTGAATGTCTTTGTGGTTGAGCTGGTGGCTAAGTTTTAGTAGCCCCGTAATGCCTTCGTATTCATCACCGTGGTTTCCACCTGTGAGCAACGCGGTTGGACCTTCACCATTTTTGACGACGCATAGGGGCGTCATGATTGCGCCCCATGCAGATCCGTCGTGAGAGTAGGGCAGCTTCAGAAATCCGTGCTGAATACCATCTTGATCAAAATCGACGGTCGCGGTTACAGAACTGGCAGGAAGAACTGGGTTCATGGTGACGTTTTTTCCTCACAAATGGGTTTCGATTGAGAGCGGTCCCCACCAGATACTGAGTTTCTAGTTTCTAGTTTCTAGTTTCTAGTTTCTAGTTTCTAGTTTCTAGTTTCTAATCTCGCATCTCGCATCTCGCATCTCGCATCTCGTACGACAATGTTTACGCGCTTCAATGCTTAACGAATAGTTGGCGTGGGAAATTACACAAGGTTTCAGCGCCATATTTGGTAATAACAATGCTTTCTGTGGTTTCCATGCCCCAATCATCCATCCAAAGTCCTGGCATGAAATGGAACGTCATGCCCTCTCTCAAGACGGTTTGATCGGAATCGCGAAGGCTCATGGTGCGTTCGCCCCAATCTGGTGGGTAACTCAAACCAATAGGGTATCCGCAGCGGGTGCCTTCTCGGTCAAAACCGTATTTTTGCATGGTGGCATTGAGTGCTGCGGCGATATCGCCACAAGTATTCCCGGGGCGGGCAACCGCCAGCCCCGCTTCTAAGCCTTCATTGAGCGCTTCATTTGCGCGCTTGAAAACATCACCGGGCTCGCCCAAGTAAATGGTGCGAGAAAGGGGGCAATGATAACGTCGATGTGCGCCCGCAATTTCGATGAACGTGCCTTCACCTTTGACGAACGGTTTATCGTCCCATGTCAGATGAGGCGCAGCAGCGTCAATGCCGGATGGCAGGAGTGGCACGATGGCAGCATAGTCGCCAAAGTGGTGTTCGTGGCCAAGCACCGCTTGCTTGTTTATTTCTGCCACCAAGATGTGTTTCGGTAAGCCAGGCTCGATGAGTTCGTAAGCCACGCGGTGCATGTTTTCGACAATGCGCGCGGCGATGCGCATGTAGGTGAGCTCTTGGTCTGATTTTTCTGCGCGACACCAATTAACCAACGATGTCGCATCGACAAACGATGCATAGGGAAGGTTATCTTTTAGCGATTCGAATGCGGTTGCACTGAAGTAGTAATTGTCTTTCTCAATGCCGATTTTGCCGCGATCCCAAAGGTGTTCATTCAGAATATGGTTGGACAGGTATTCCATGGGGTGGCAATGGGGATTCATGACATATACGTCAGGATAAAACGTGACATTGTCACGATGCATGTAGACCGTACGCTGCGCACCGCGGGCATCCATGGCGCGACCAAACCAAATCGGCTCGCCTTGTGAGCCAACAATCACGCATTGCGGAACGTAAAAAGACCAGCCGTCGTAACCAGTCAACCACGCCATGTTGGAAGGGTCGTGGACGATAAGGGTATCGATTTCGTGAGTTTCCATGGCCGCACGAACTTTCGCCAGCCGGACGCCGAACTCTTCAAGCGTAAAATTAAGCACAACGTCACTCATGCCCCTTTCTCCTCAAAATACCGCCCTGTCGGACGAACGTTGACGTGTACAGAGTCATCGCCAGTCATCAGCTTGTGGTGAAATTCGGGGTCGATATTTCACCCAAATGAGCAAGATGGCTGTTTTGCCTCTCAGCTTTGCTTCACTTCGACGCCAATTTAGGGGAAAAGGAAGCGAATTTTTGTCGTAAGAAAATCTCCTAATTTTCATCTTTTTGAATCAATGCGATGCTGAATTGAGCTCGCTACTGATAAGAACGTTTTTTACGTGCTTGTTTTAGACTTACACCAGTGGTTGATATTTGTACAATAAATAATTAAGCACGATGTGGGCATTATGGGGGGAGGTATTGTGTAAGAACGCCGAAGATAAGCGCTAAGATGGTCAATCCGCCCGAAAATATCAGTCGGGTTTTTTACATGCAAAGTTTCTATTGTGAGACATTCAAGATGCTGACTCATTGTCGGAATCTCAAATCCGCCACGACGAGAGTATTTTTAGTCACATCAATAACGACGCCTTTTTTGTGTCTGTCCGCGCGATTGAGAATGAAGAGTGGTATAGGGTTTTAATGTCATTTTCACTGTATGTCCCGAGGTAACGCTGAATCGATAAATATTATCGGGAGTGTGTTTGCATTCATTATCTGTGGCATCGAGAAAAATCGTCGAAAGACGCATGATTCGTGGGGTGGGGATTCCGTTTTGATCAGCCAAAGATGATAGAAAGTTAATCGAACAATCAGAGGTATAGGCTGAAATAGCAGTCTCAATGTCGTGATCTCGATATCAAGTGATCGTTGTCCGACACTGTGCTGGTTTTTGTCTTTGGTCGCGCATACCATGCAGTGAATAAACAAGCGCGGCTCATAGCTCGGAATGTGTGGCTCTAAAGATAGGACTTTCGGTAGTTGAGATCGCTCTCTCAAATGCGATTAAAGACATCGATTCAAGCCACTGAAAGTGGCTCTATGAGAATCCGGTAAGGGTTTGGCCATTCAAAGTGAACAATGTTTAGGGATTGAAATGATATGGCGATAGATAACTTAACTATCTACCTCGGAACGGTCAGTGTGCTTGGCATTGCTATTGTCTGGTGGGCGGCATCATCGCTATTAAAGTCAAAATCGAACAGAGAAAAACGGCTTAGACGTCTAAAGAATTTCAACAGTGTTCAAACGTCCGCCCCTAAATCAGAAAATCAGGTTGGCGAGATCGATGCCGCGGTAGAGAAAATTGAAGATCGCTTTTCTATTATCCGAAAGATCACGTTTTTCTTCATTTTTGTCGTGCTTGGTCTGGCACTGTCAATTCCATTTCTCAATTCAATGCCAGCTGCGATGGTGTCACTAGTGGTGGCAGTGTCCACCACTGTGCTTGGCTTTGCGGCAAAACCTGTGATCGAAAATATCATTGCGGGTGTGGTGCTTTCGCTTTCTAAGGCCATTAGAGTTGGCGATACCGTTGTGGTTGAAAACCAATATGGGACGGTGGAAGACATTAGCCTGAACCATACGATTATCAAGCTCTGGAATTGGAAGCGTTTGATCATTCCGAGTAGCAAAATGCTGTCTCTAGAGCTAGAAAGTTTTACCTACAACGACCCCTACATTTGGGTGCATGTTGAGTTCTATACCTCTTATGACAATGATTTAGAGCGTGTTCGGCAACTGGCGATCGAATCTGTGCAGAGTAGCAAGCACTTTATCTCGCAAGAACCTCCGGGTTTTTGGGTCATGGATCTTGAAAAAGATGCTTACCAATGTTGGGTGGCGGGTTGGACGAATTCACCGTCGAGAGCTTGGAATCTTGCCAGTGATATCCGAACTGAAATTGCCATTCGTTTTCAGGCGGCTGGGATTAAAACCCACCACTATCGGGTTCATATGGAGCCTCAGCAAGCAAGCTCAGACCTGACAAGTTATGTGCAAACACTCAACAGCTCTGCATCAGGCTAGGGGAGTGATGTGCTCATAGGAGATGCTGAGTATCAGAGCCAGCGTCTGTTCGTCTGGGCAGCGCGATAATGAGTGAAACGATCAATGCTCAGTCGCCGAACTGGTCTTTGAGTGGTCAATGAATGTTTGGCATTTCAAATCCGCCACCTCGCCAAAGGCTCAGTATCAAAACGGGGTCTGCGCCTGCTTGCAATTGATGCGGTTGTTGCGAGGGGTGATAAATGCAATCTCCTGCACGTTTCCAAGCAGGTGAACCTTCCATGCCATTCGCTTCCCAATACACGTCACCGCCAAGTACAAGGTACATTTCTTCGGGTTCATGATGATGACGCGGGTATGTGACACCTCGATCAAGCAGCATGATTTCTACCAAACCCTGATCGAACACTAAAGGTCCTTGTCGGTCAGCAATGGGAAACCATGCTGAGCCTTCTAAAAATTCGTCGGGTAATTGCCCCGTTTTGTATGGCTGACGCCATGCGAATGTGTTTGCATGCATCTGGATAAAAGAAACGATTGCACTGGTCTGTGGGGCAGTAGCGCCGACATGTTGAATCTGTTCTGAAACCGGTAACCAATGAGATTCGAGCGGCAGGCTTTTAATGTGGTTTTCGTCTGGTAATGCCGCGCGAAAACGAACGATGTGCTCATCATCGAAATGGGAGAGGTACGTTTTTATTAAACGCAATAAATGCTCTGCGTTGTTATCCATTCTTATTGCCTTTTTTTTGCCAAATGTCATCAAATGGCTCATTCACTGAATTCGCTTCTCACCTTTGGGTTATAACGGCTGCGCCAGCAAACATCTCGATTAATGATGCCAAAGCGAAAGTTGATCACGCTTTTGTGTTGGCGATTTGCATGTGCCACTGTTTGGCTTAGTTTGGATAGATGGCCTATTGCAAAGGAATGACAATGCCAAATCACAAAGAAGCGCTTTCGATACTAAAACAAACCTTGATGGATGAGTTGGTATTGCTTCAGTCACAAACTGACCCAGTGGAACTTGATCAGCAGTCAATCGGACGAGTATCTCGCATCGATGCGATTCAACAGCAAGAGCTCGCAAAATCGAACTACCGAGCCGCAGCACTGCAACTCAAGGAAGTGATTGCAGCCCTAAGTCGTATTGATGAAGACGAATATGGCTACTGCGAGGAATGTGGTGAAGATATTGCGGCAGCGCGACTGGCGGTAAAACCAGAAGTGCGATGTTGTGTGTCTTGCCAAGCGAACCATGAGTAACAGTAACGCTGTATTAATGACAAATGCTAGGAGACTAAAATGATCAGAGAAATGAGCAAAGATGACTTTGACGCATTTTGGCCAACTTTTGAAAGCGTCATTCAATCCCAAGAAACCTATGCGTTTTCCCCTGAGATGACGAAAGAAGAGGCCCATGCACTGTGGGTGACTTCGACGTCGAAATCGTTTGTTTATGAAAATGAGGGGGAAATATTAGGGACGTATTACATCAAACCCAATGCCATGGGGCCGAGTGATCATATTTGTAATTGTGGTTACATGGTCAGCGAAAATGCGAGAGGGCGAGGCGTAGCGCGTGAATTGTGCGAGCATTCGTTGAGGGTAGCGGTGGCGCTGGGCTTCGAAGCCATGCAATTTAATTCGGTTGTTTCTACCAATGCCATTGCGGTGTTACTGTGGGAAAAACTGGGCTTTTCTATCATAGGTACCATCCCTAAAGCATACCGTCATCCAACCCTTGGTTATGTCGATTGTTTCGTGATGCACAGACTCCTCGTTTAAGCATGAATGTTTACCTGCAAAAAGAGCGAGTTATCGCTCGGAAAGCTGTTGAAAAAGTAATCTCATTTTCACTGTCTATTTTGATTGCTAGTGATATAGGTCGCATATATAATCCGCCAACTTTTTTGACCTTTCGTGTGAACATTCTCAGTCTATGTGGAAACCGCCTTCGTTGCGTTATTGCTACGACACCTATATCCGTGACTTATCGATCGTCTTTCTTCTACTTCTGCCCCTCACCATTTGTAATGCGATTTCGATATTTGTTGGTCACGCTCTAAATATTTCTGATTTCCCTGAGCTGGCGAAGAAGTTTTTCTATTTCTCAGATTTGCTGATTGGTATCTACCCAAGCGTGCTTTGTATTGTTACGACGTATTACCTGTCGAGCAAGCACAGTATCAACCCTATGGTGGTCGTTCCGTATGCATTTCTGATGTACTTATCAGTGTCGCTCACCAATGGGCTTGTCGCTGACAGCACTGGGTTGCCAAATAACCCCTTAGTTGCGCTAGTGACAGCCATCATTTCTGCGTCTTGCTGTGTGTCGTTCAGGCTTTATCCTCTGGATCCGTCACGCAT
Source organism: Enterovibrio norvegicus DSM 15893 (assembly GCF_900115495.1). Taxonomy (GTDB): domain Bacteria; phylum Pseudomonadota; class Gammaproteobacteria; order Enterobacterales; family Vibrionaceae; genus Enterovibrio; species Enterovibrio norvegicus. The sequence continues at coordinate 258,967 of NZ_FOWR01000001.1, forward strand.
CGATTTTGTGAAAGATCTATACAAGCAGGTTGCGCACTTCTTTGGCTTCTTGTTGCTGACGGTAGCGCTGTCTGGGTTAACAACGTCATTTCTCGAAGTGATGGACGTTGTTCGCGCAGATATCGACTTTAACCCACTCACCATAGGGGGTGGTTTGGCGTACCAGTTTATTCTGGGACTGTTAGGTGCAATTGGCATCAACGGCCATAACTTCCTGTTTGGTGTAAAACAGAGCTTGTATGAAAGCACGCAGGCGAACATTGCTGCTTTCCATGCGGGTGAAGCGCCGCTAAATATTCTTGGTCAGGGGTTTTACGATGCGTTTATGCAAATTGGGGGGTCAGGTAACTCTCTGAGCTTGTTGCTATGCATCTTATTGTTCTCTAAAGAACGTCGCCATATTACGTTGGCGCTCTCGGCATTGCCTTTGGTGATGTTTAACATCAATGAACTCTTGCTGTTTGGTTTGCCTGTTATCTTCAACCCAACATTGATTGTGCCGTTTGTTCTGGTGCCATTGGTTAGCTTTGTCATTGTGTATGGTGCTATGTGGTCAGGGCTTGTTAATCCGGTCGAAGCCATTGTGCATTGGATGACACCGCCGTTTTTCAGTGGCTATGTGGCGACGCAAAACAGCATGAGTGGTGTGTTTTTACAAATCGTTGTCGTTACTGTAGGCATCTTAGTATATCGACCATTTTACCTGCATTATGCGGGTCGAAGCGTCATTGATAGTAAGGCCATGCTGCACCAGCAAGAACTTGAAAAAACGACCCTGAAGAGCTTTTTAGGGGATGTGCATCGTTCGATGGGAAGTTACATCAGCAAGCATGAAGTGAGCCGTCGTGTGAGCCAAATGCTCAGCAAAGGCGAATTCGTGATGTATTACCAACCGCAAGTGCACCTGAACAATGAGAATCACTTGGCGTTTGAATCCTTGGTTCGTTACAAAGACGAAAAAGGGAATATGCTGCCACCTGTGTTCATTCAAGACTTCAATGAACTAGGCGCAATGAATCAGCTTGATCATATGGTGATTGATTTGGTGATGGCTGACATGAACAAAATGCCGATTGCCTCAGGGTGTAAAATCGGCATTAACGTGTGTGTAGAAACCATCTCTCGTCAAGGGTTTGTTGAGTACGTTGCAGAACGTCTGGATCACTATGTACTGCCTGCTAGCGCGCTTGAAATTGAGGTGACGGAAGAAGCCATTCTTGAAGACCATAACCAAGTGAGGCGCAATATTGATGCGCTACAAGCGCTGGGTGTGAAAGTGGCGATCGATGATTTTGGTTCGGGTTATGCGTCGTTCGCACACTTGCTGAAATTCAACTTTGATAAGGTGAAACTGGATCGCTCGTTGCTGATTGACGCAAAAGAAGAGCGCGGTCAAAACCTGTATCAACTGTTGGCGAAAATCAGCGACGTAACTGGCTGTGCCTTGGTGGCAGAAGGCGTTGAAACAGAACAAGAAACCGCCTTTGTTAAAAGCTGTGGCATTGATATCTGCCAAGGGTACTTCTTCTCTAAACCGCTTCCTTTAGAAGACGCTGTCGATTGGGCGAAGGAAAGAGCCGAACGTTTAGAAAGCACTGAAACCGCAGCATAATGCGCAGTGCATTTTTTCAGTGAAAGCTGACAGTGCATTCAAAATAGAAGAAGGCCGCAGAAATGCGGCCTTCTTGTGTTTGTTACTGAACGAGGCGCGAGATTAGAAATCTAACAGCTCAACCTCAAAAATCAGGGTTGAACCTGGCTTAATGATGCCAGCCGAAGAATTGCCATACGCCAACTCTGCTGGGATGAAAAAGCGGGTCTTCTCACCTTTCACCATCAATTGAACGCCTTCAGTCCAACCTTTAATGACTTGGTTCAAACCAAACTCAATTGGCTCTCCACGCTCAACGGAGCTATCAAAGACAGTACCGTCGATCAATGTGCCGTGGTAATGCACTTTAACGCGCGTGGTTGCGGTAGGGTGCTCTTCACCAGAACCTGCCTCCAATACAAGGTACTGAATGCCAGAAGCTGTGGTTTTTACGCCATCCAATTTCGCGTTTTCTTGCATGAACAAGGTGCCAGCAGCAATGTTCTCTTCTGCCAATTTAGCGGCTTTTTGTTTATTGAAATAGATGAAGCCGAGAATAAAAATAATGACCAAAGCGAGAATGTAATTAGACATTTTCAAACCTGTTGTTGTCCTTAAAAAGTGCCGACCTGGCAGGAAAGCATCATTATCCAGAAGCGAGAGAAAGAATGGAAATGATAATCAGCAACAAGATGTGATCAATGAGAGGTTGGTTAACCTTCTCTGGTATTGGCGCAAGAGAGTGGGGAGAGACCATCTCAAAACAATCAATACTCTGTCGTAATATTGAATGCCCCAACTTGGCGCATTATGCGCGCCAGTAGTTAGCAAACCATTTTCAGTAAAGCGGTAAATATCAGCCTGAATATCTTCAAATTATTGAAATATAATTGGTAAATGTGATTTTGTTAAGTTGGTATACCGTTTGCTATATCTACATTGTGCTAAAGCAGCACTACTTACACTCACTATTATTTAGTTTACGCGATTCCGTTGTGACTTATCTCCGTCTTGTTAGCGCACTGGCGGAGATTTTTTTTACCTGCCACCTACGAATTCTTGCCCACTTCACGCCATTTTTACCTGTATTCAGCGCATTGCTTTAAAACTGTGAACCACTAGAGAGGGCTATTTACACATCACCAGTAACAAGCTGTTTACGTGGTGTTTTTCACCACTCAATTACTGTGATTTTGAGTAAAAATTACTGATATATATAGCAATTAGCCTTTCTTTTTTCTTGGTGTTTCCCCGTCAAATTTCCCCTGGTTGATATCGAACTCCTGCAAAGTTTTTAGGAAACAAATGTAACTGACTGTTTTCATTTCGAACATTGATACCAAAGTTTGAATTTATTATTCGCGTAAAAAATTAAGTGATGAAAGATTATTAAAAGTGAGACAAAACATGAATCCATGACGTGGAGAAAAAAACAATATGAATAAGAAACTTAAGGTCTGCGCTGTAGCAACATGTGTTGCGAGTGCGCTAGCGATGAGCGCCTCCCTGCATGCTGCGCCTACACACGACAAAGCCGTTATCGGTTATTTGACGCAGTGGGAAGCGTGGAAAGGCACGGATGCTGGCTTTAGCGTAAAAGGCGAAGCCACACACCTTAACGTAGATATGGATATCTACTCCATTTTGAACTTTAGCTTCTTTGGTGTTGCGAAAGATGGCTCCATGCACAGTGGCGACCTTCGTAACAAAAACATCTACCAAGATGGATCCGTTCAAGAACCCGGTCCACTTTTGCACCCGGATGTTTACTCTAGCTGGGATTTCCACATTTTATGGGGTGAGCTGGAATATGTTCACGAATACCCAGGAAACGAACCGTGGCAGGCTGATCAACTCGCCAAAGTGCAAGCTCAAGGATTTGTAAAAGACGGTCGCGGTTGGAAACACACACCATCAGGCGTGACAGGCCAAATGCCTATTCCACTGAAAAAAGAAGGTGGCGCGCCGGGCTTGATTGATTTGGCGAACCAAAAAGGCGTGAAGGTCATGGCGTCCATTGGTGGCTGGAGTATGTCAAAGCACTTCCCAGAAATGGCGGCTAACCCTGTGATGAAAGAACGCTTCCTGAAAGACGTTGATCGTCTAATGGCGTTGGGCTTCCATGGTATCGATATTGACTGGGAATTCCCGGGTTCTGGCGGCATGAATTTCACGGGTACTGACGTTGATTACGCCAACTTTGAACAGTTGATGGAAGACATTCGTGCACGTATTGGGGATGACAAACTGCTGACGGCAGCGTTTAAAGCTGTGCCAGCAGCGCTTGAAGGCTACGATTGGAATCGTCTGTCGAACTCGATGGATTACTTCAACATGATGACCTACGACCTTAACGGTGGTTGGTCGAACGTCACGGGTCATAACTCGCCACTTTACCCATACCCAGAAGAAGAGTTTGATGGATTGACCTTGGATGACTTGCGCGTTTGGATGCAAGCACGTGGTATTCCATTGAACAAGATTAACTTCGGCGCTGCGTTCTACGGCCGTGGTGTTCAAACAAAAGAAACAACGGCTTACTTGGGCGCGCCAACGGACAAGCGCACAGTGAACTTCTCTGTTGATGGCCCAACTGAATCTTCTGTGGATTTAGATAACTGGAAAGCGTTCGAAGGCCAACCCAACTACAACTACATCATCAAGCAAAACGGCTGGGAACATTTCTGGGATGCCAACGCAGAAGTGCCTTATGCGGTGAAAGGAAAGTACTTCTTGAGCTATGACGATGAAGAGGCCATTCGTAAGAAAGCGGAGTATGTCGTGAATAACGACCTTGGCGGTATTATCGTTTGGCAGGTGCATGGTGATATTCAGTGTGAAGGCACCTTTATCAATCACGGTTCCAAGCTGAAAGAATGTACCAACCTGAAGTCACCATTAGCACAACAAATTGATGATGTGTTCAGTGTAAATGTGTTGCCAAATGAAGCACCGGTTATCTCAGTACCAGGTGCGCAGGCGGCAGATTCAGGTCAAGTGATTAGCTTTGCAGTATCAGCGAAAGATGCAGACGGCGATGCGTTGTCGTTCTCTGCAACTGGCGCGGATGTGCTCGATAATGGTGATGGCACTGCGACCGTCACTTACAAAGCACCGAACACCGCTACAGACCTTACTGACACCATCACTGTGACAGTCACTGACGGTAAAAAATCTGACGTTGCAAGCGTGACCGTGAATGTGAAAGGCTCGGGTGTTGTAGAAAACACACCACCAGTATTGACTGTTCCTGCCTCTGTTTCTGTTAACGCGGGTGAGTCTGTCGATATTTCGGTTTCAGCGTCTGATGCGGAAGGCGATGCATTGACCTTTACTGCAAGCGAAGGTGTGGTTGCTCAAAACGGTAACTCTGCGGTTGTGACCGTAACAGCACCAGCATCTGATAAAGACAGCGTAATATCGGTTGTCGTGATGGTGACTGATGGATCAGACGCAGACTCTTCGACAGTGACTGTTAACGTGAAAGGTGACACAGGCCCGACGGACAGCACCTGGGATGCTAATAAGGTCTACAACACGGGTGACAAAGTCATTCATAACGGCGTTGAGTTCACTGCAAAATGGTGGACCAAAGGTGAAGAACCCGGCAAAGCGTCTGTTTGGGCAGAGTTTGACGATGGCTCACTGAAAGATTGGCGCTCTGACAAAGTTTACAACGGTGGCGATCAGGTAAACTTCCAAGGTGAAACCTACAAAGCGAAATGGTGGACAAAAGGGGACACGCCAGGATCTGCAAATGGCCCTTGGCAGCTAATGTAAGCGTTCATTGTAACGCTACAAATTTTCACTCAATTGGCACCTTGAGTCGAAGCCCTGTATTGCAGGGCTTTTTTCATGCAACTTGCTTACAGAACCTTGTTTAATAAGTTGGATAGGAATGACAAATTACCTACAATTTAATGATATCAGTGTCACCAAATTGAGACAGTTTAAATTTAATTAACTCGTTGATATTAAATGATTTAATGGGTTTTTTGTGATGCATCGATAATACCTATCAAAGATGTAGGAATAACCTATTGGCTTGCTTCTTTCTAACGGGCTATACCTAAAGCAGTCGACAAGATGCGACATAATAAAAACCTTGGAGGTAAACCATGTCTGATGTGAGCAAATGCCCTTTTCATCCGTTAGCGGGTGGCGGTACTACAAACCGTGATTGGTGGCCAAATCAGCTTCGTATCGATATTTTGCATCAACACACTCCCGAGTCGAATCCATTGGGAGCGAATTTTAATTATCGCGAAGCATTTGCAAGCTTAGATTTAGATGCCGTGAAAAAAGATCTTCACGATCTTATGACAGATTCTCAAGAGTGGTGGCCTGCAGATTTCGGTCACTACGGTCCGTTGTTTGTGCGCATGTCTTGGCACAGTGCAGGTACGTATCGTACTTCTGATGGTCGTGGTGGTGCGGGTACAGGTAACCAACGTTTCGCGCCTGTAAACAGTTGGCCAGACAATGGCAACTTGGACAAAGCACGTCGTTTGCTTTGGCCGATCAAGCAAAAATACGGTCAGAAAATCTCGTGGGCAGACTTGTTGATCCTGACGGGGAATGTCGCACTTGAATCGATGGGATTCAAAACCTTTGGTTTTGCAGGTGGTCGTGAAGACATCTGGGCACCAGAAGAAGATGTTTACTGGGGCACTGAAAAAACGTGGCTAGACGACGAGCGCTATAAAGGCGATCGTGAACTAGAAGATCCACTGGCTGCGGTGCAAATGGGCTTGATCTACGTTAATCCGGAAGGGCCAAACGGTAACCCAGATCCAGTGGCGGCAGCCATTGATATTCGTGAAACCTTTGCGCGTATGGCAATGGATGATGAAGAAACCGTCGCCCTGATTGCGGGTGGGCACACTTTCGGTAAAACCCACGGCGCAGGTGATGCGGCACTGGTAGGCGCAGCACCAGAAGAAGCGTCAATTGAACTTCAAGGGCTAGGCTGGGCGAGCACACATGGTTCGGGTAAAGCGGGTGATGCCATTACCAGTGGCCTTGAAGTGACGTGGACACAAGCGCCTACGCAGTGGACGAACTACTTCTTCGATAACCTGTTCGGCTATGAATGGGAACTCACGAAGAGTCCGGCAGGTGCACATCAATGGGTGGCAAAAGATGCAAAAGCTGACATTCCAGATGCATTTGAAGCAGGAAAGTACCAGCTTCCAACCATGCTGACGACTGACCTCTCACTGCGCTTCGATCCAGCGTATGAGAAGATTTCTCGTCGCTTCCACCAAAACCCAGAAGCGTTCGCGGATGCCTTTGCTCGCGCTTGGTTTAAACTGACGCACCGTGATTTAGGGCCGCATTCACGCTATCTAGGGTCTGATATCCCAAGTGAAGTATTAATTTGGCAAGATCCTGTCCCTGCAAATGAATACGCCCCACTTGATGATGCAGACGTTGCGACGCTGAAAGCCAGCATCGATGCAACGGGCCTGACTGTGTCAGAGTTGGTGTCAACCGCTTGGGCATCTGCTTCTACCTTCCGTGGATCAGACAAACGTGGTGGTGCAAATGGTGCGCGCATCGCATTGGCGCCTCAGAAAGATTGGGATGTGAACCAACCTGCGCAACTTGCCAATGTATTGAGCAAGCTTGAAGGTGTTCAACGTGATTTCAATAACGCGCAATCTGGCAACAAGGGTGTATCACTGGCTGATGTGATTGTTCTTTCGGGTGGTGTTGGTGTTGAAAAAGCCGCAAAACAAGCTGGTCAAAATATCTCTGTGCCATTTACGCCAGGTCGTACTGATGCGAGCCAAGATCAGACGGATGTGAATTCATTCTCTGTGTTGGAGCCAGAAGCGGACGGTTTCCGTAACTATCAGAAAGCGAAATACACCGTATCAGCAGAAGCACTGCTTATCGACCGTGCGCAGTTGCTGACGCTAACTGCACCAGAATTGACCGTGTTAGTGGGTGGTCTGCGTGTGCTTAACACCAATGCGGGCGGCCATTGTCATGGTGTGTTCACCGAAACCCCTGAAGCACTGACCAACGATTTCTTCGTTAACCTGCTGGATATGGGTGTGGAATGGAAGCCTGTTGACGGTGACCATGTGTTTGAAGGGCGAGATCGTGCAACCGGTGCACTACGTTGGACAGGCACACGCGCTGATCTTGTATTTGGTTCTAACTCACAACTTCGCGCGCTTGCAGAGGTATATGCCACAGAAGATGCCAAAGGAAAATTCTTGAGTGATTTTGTTGCGGCCTGGGTGAAAGTGATGGAGCTTGATCGGTTCGATCTTAAGTAACAAATCTTTTTGTCAGTGTCTTTCCGCCATGATGTTCGGAAAACACAAAACAAAAAACCGCTGAATGACTCAGCGGTTTTTTTTTTCAACACAATGTCTTCACTAACAGGACATTACACCGCACCGCCTTCAGGGACGATCATTGGAAGGTCCATACAGCCATAATCCAAGCCACGCTGGCTGAGTAAGCAGGTTAATTGTCCACGATGGTGCGTTTGATGGTTAAACACATGTTGGCAGCATTCCCCGACCAACTTAGTCATCTTCACGCCTTCGGTATTGATGTAATGAAAGGTCTGGGAAGTGACGTCATCCGTTAGGTTCTCTACCATCTCGAGAATAATGTTATCAACGCGTTGGCGAAGTGGGATGAGCGCATCGAGTTGGGTCGCGAACGTGTCGTGAATGCGTCTTGAAACGGGTAAGCCTTCGAGCGTTGATGCATTAAGTCCAGCAACACCGCTACCAGCAAGTCGCTGAAGCATGATCAAATCCCCAAATAAAATATGGTTCCAGTGATCAAGCAAGCTAGGGAAGAAAGAGTGCGTCTGTTCAGTAAGTTGTTCGTGTGTCAACGCGCTACACACTGTTAATAGTCGTTGGTTAATGCGTTGATTATACCGCGCCATTATCCTGAAGTTTTGTTGCAATTCCATGTGTTACCGTCGTTGGTTTGGAGAAGTGCTATCGACGGTAATGATTTAATGTCAGCATTTCAAAGGGCAGTGCTGGTTTGTTAGCGAAGGTCGCAAAGTCGGATGCAATTGTCAGCTAGGCACTACAACGACTGACTCGTCGGGTCATCTCACGGCGGCGCATCGGCATGTTGTCAATCACTTTCACCAACTCTTCAATATCGACATTGTGATGCCAGCGAAATTTCTCAGTACCATCTTTGCCGATCAGCACGGCGATGTGTTCTTCATTGGCGACGCTGTACTTGTCGTACATTTCCAGAATTTCTTCGGGCGTGAAAATTCCACGCGAATCAGCGAGATCTTGAATATTCAGAATCACTGGATGCAAATCACGATCATCCATTTGGCAGCCGTGGATCAACATTTGGCGTTCAAAAGCTTCCACTTTCTCGTCTTTACTCGGCGCGAAAAACAACAAAGTGCGGTGTGATTTGATGAGCCCATATTCGGGATACGCTGATGCGTTTGGAACGGCTCCAAACCCTGCAAACAGCACAAGACATATCGTGAGTAGTAAGTGCATAGCATTGCCTCCTGTAACACTCACCATTACGAAAGCCTAGCCTGAGTGGATTCATTCCGCACGCCCTCCTTTGAGAAATGCCCTAGAGCTTGCTGTGTTTCTAGGATGTATTTTTGGTAACGCTAAATTGGTGCGATCTGTCCATGCAATGCACCATAGACATGCATCTGGCGATCTTGCTTCCATTTGGGCATGTAAGGTGTTTGTAGATTTAATGTAATTAAAACAGAAGGATGAAAATATATTCGAGGCATCGCACATTTTTGGCCGACCTTTTGCTGATAGCACTGTCAGTTAAATAAAAAGGAGCGTTAGCAATGAAAGGACAATCTCTTGCACGAAAATGGTTAGGTACGGCGGCGATGATGGGGCTGGCATTCCAAGCAGTCGCAGATGAGGACACCATCAAAGTCGGTGTGCTGCATTCTCTGTCTGGCACCATGGCGATAAGCGAAACCACGTTGAAAGACACCGTGCTTATGATGGTTGAAGAGCAAAACAAACAAGGCGGTCTATTGGGCAAAAAGCTCGAAGCTGTTGTTGTTGATCCTGCATCAAACTGGCCGCTATTTGCTGAAAAAGCGCGGGAACTGGTCGAAAAAGAAAAAGTCGATGTGGTGTTTGGTTGCTGGACGTCTGTGTCTCGCAAATCCGTTCTCCCTGTGTTTGAAGAATTGAATAGCTTACTGTTTTACCCTGTTCAATATGAGGGCGAAGAATCGTCTAAAAACGTCTTCTACACTGGCGCTGCACCAAATCAGCAAGCGATTCCTGCCGTCGATTATTTGAAAGATGAGCTTGGTATTGAGCGTTGGGTATTGGCAGGTACAGATTACGTTTACCCACGTACCACAAACAAAATCCTCGAAGCGTATCTGATCGATCAAGGTGTCGCGAAAGAAGACATCATGATCAATTACACCCCGTTTGGGCATTCTGATTGGCAGTCCATTGTGGCGGATATCAAGCAGTTTGGTGCGAAAGGGAAGAAAACAGCGGTTGTCTCTACCATTAATGGTGATGCCAATGTGCCGTTCTACAAAGAGCTTGCCGCGCAAGGCATAGAAGCAGAAGACATTCCGGTTGTTGCCTTCTCCGTGGGTGAAGAAGAACTTTCAGGCATGGATACGTCATCCCTTGTGGGTCACTTGGCGGCATGGAACTACTTCATGAGCGTGGAAACTGACGAGAACGATGCGTTTGTCGAGAAGTGGCATGCGTATATCAAAGATGATGAGCGCGTCACCAATGACCCAATGGAAGCCACGTACTTGGGCTTCAACATGTGGGCAAAAGCGGTAGAGAAAGCCGGTACGACGAAATCGGATGTCGTACAAGAAGCGATCATTGGCGTTACCGTACCCAACCTCACTGGCGGCTACGCGACCATGATGCCTAACCACCACATTACGAAGCCTGTATTGATTGGCGAGATCCAAGATGATGGTCAATTCGTCACGGTATTTGAAACACCTGATGTGGTAGCAGGGGATGCTTGGTCTGATTTCTTACCTGGTTCGAAAGACCTCTTTGCAAGCTGGTTGAAGCCAATGTCTTGCGGCAGCTTCAATGTAACAACCGGCCAATGTTCTGGTGTGAGCGAATAATTTTTCATTCCAACTGATGGCAACAAGTGCGCGTGACCCGCGCGCACTTGTTGCTAAACCCTGTTGTGTTTTCCCTGCTGTGCGGATCGTCTCTGCATCTATTTGTAGCCGTAACAGCAGGACTTTTTCAAAGGAATGAAAGATGAAGTTTTCCGCTTCAACAAAACCGCTACCTCGTATCACGGCATTCTGCTTTTTGTGTCTGATAACGGCACTGTTGTCTGTAAAAAGCGTATCTGCAAATACAGATCTTCCCAATTCTTCAACCGTGACACTTGAGGCCATCTCGCCACTGCTTACCAGCAAGAAATTTTCGGACAAGCAAGTTGCCGTCGAACAGATTGCCAGCAGTGAACTTACGCAAAAACAACAGTTGTTAGAAGGGCTGTTAAACAAGCAAATCGTTTATAAAAAAAGCGACAAATCGCTGTGGTTTCTCGCACAAACTCCCTTGAAAAAAGGCAGCAAACTCGCCGCATTGTCAGATGGTCGCGAACAAGACGTTACGAAGAAAAGAGACTATCGCGCCGTGTCGCTCAATAACAAAATACGCTCTGAAATACGCACGCAATTAGCGACCTTGTCATTGTTGGGCGATGACCTCGATGCCAAGCGCGACGGTGCTAAGCGCCTGCTCGGGGGGATTGATTCCGTATTGGCAGAACGCCTTCCTACCATCATTGAAAACGAAAGTGACGCTGTCACTAAAAACACCTTGATAGTGGCGTTAGCCATTTCAACACTGACAAACAACTCATCAAAAACGAGCGACAAAATACAGGCAGTAAAAACGTTAGAAGACTCCGGCCTACCAGACGCCTATGAAGCCTTGCAAAGCGTCAATAACCTTAGCGCACAAGACAGTGAATTGAGTAAAGCGATCACGCGTGCTCTCGCCAGTTTTGAAGAAAAACAGCGCGTCGTGAACGTCGCGCAAACCCTGTATTTTGGATTGAGCTTAGGGTCAGTATTGGTGCTCGCGGGCATTGGTCTTGCGATTACCTTCGGTGTGATGGGCGTGATCAACATGGCACACGGTGAGCTGATCATGATTGGTGCCTACACCACGTATGTGTTGCAACAACTCATGCCTGCCTACACAGGTATGTCGCTACTTTTATCTATCCCTTGTGCGTTTGTGGTGTCAGGGTTGGTCGGGATTTTGATTGAACGTACCGTGATACGTCATTTGTATGGCAGACCACTTGAAACCTTGCTTGCGACATTCGGCATCAGTTTGATTCTACAGCAAGCCGTTCGCTCGATTTTCTCTCCGCTTAACCGTTCTGTCAGCACGCCTGAATTCATGTCTGGCATGATTGACGTGACACCGATGCTGCAACTTACCGCAAGTCGCGCGTACATCATCATCTTCTGCTTAATGGTTTTCTTCGCGCTCTTGTTTGTTCTGCGCAAGACCCCGCTGGGTTTGCAGGTGCGCGCCGTTTCTCAAAACCGTCCTATGGCACGCGCAATGGGTGTGCGCTCTGAGTGGGTTGATATGGCGACCTTTGGCCTAGGTGCTGGGGTTGCAGGCATTGCTGGCGTCGCGCTTTCACAGCTCACCAATGTGGGCCCTAACATGGGTCAAGCCTACATCATTGATTCTTTCATGGTGGTGGTGTTTGGCGGTGTGGGCAATTTGTGGGGAACGTTGGCGGCAGGACTTAGCCTTGGCGTGTTCAACAAAATTCTTGAGCCTTGGGCGGGGGCGGTTTTGTCCAAAATTCTTGTGCTCGTCTTCATCATTCTGTTTATTCAAAAACGCCCGAGAGGACTCTTTCCTCAACGTGGCCGCATGGCGGAGGGCTAATCATGGACCGTCGATTATTTGATAAGCCAAGTACCACACTGATTGCCTTATTGGGATTAAGCATTGTGTTAGTGCCGGTGTTGAATCTATGGGTACCTGCAGGGAACGTATTCCACCTAGAAACCTACACCGTCTCCTTGCTGGGTAAATACCTTTGCTACGCCATTCTCGCGCTTTCCGTCGATTTGGTATGGGGCTATCTCGGTATTCTGAGTCTTGGGCATGGCGCTTTCTTTGCGCTTGGGGGTTACGCCATGGGCATGTATTTAATGCGCCAAGTGGGTGATCGCGGTGTGTATGGCGACCCGCTTCTGCCGGATTTCATGGTGTTCCTTAACTGGACCGAATTACCGTGGTTTTGGCATGGCTTTGACCAGTTTTGGTTTGCCTGCGTGATGGCGGTTGCTGTGCCGGGTGCACTTGCGTTTGTGTTCGGTTGGCTCGCGTTTCGTTCGCGGGTATCGGGTGTGTACTTGTCCATCATGACTCAAGCGATGACGTTCGCCTTAATGCTGGCGTTTTTCCGCAATGAAATGGGGTTTGGTGGCAACAACGGCCTGACCGATTTTAAAGATCTCCTTGGCTTTAGTTTGCAAAGCGATACCACCCGAGTCGGTTTATTTATGGCAACAGCCCTCGGCTTGATCCTTACGTACCTGCTGTGCCGTGGGATTGTCAGCAGCCGATTGGGGGCGTTAGCCATTGCCGTTAGAGATGCTGAATCTCGCGCACGTTTCGTTGGATTTGCTGTAGAGAACAGCAAGCTTTGGTTATTTGTTGTTTCAGCCGCGATTGCAGGGATTGCAGGTGCGCTTTATGTACCTCAAGTCGGGATCATTAACCCCGGCGAATTTGCACCGATCTTGTCGATTGAAATCGTGGTTTGGGTCGCCCTTGGCGGACGCGCAACGCTTTACGGTGCCGTGATTGGTGCTGTGATTGTGAACTACGCAAAAAGCTGGTTCACCGTTGAATTCCCAGAGATTTGGTTATTTGCATTGGGGGCGCTCTTCGTTGCGGCCACCTTGTATTTGCCAAAAGGGGTAACAGGGCTTTGGACGAAGCAGGAGACGAGCCAATGATGGCAAGAACACTATTGCAACAAGGCTTTGACCATCAACGCGAAAATGTATTGGATTCGGACGAAGGTGGTTCGGGTTTTCTGAAAGATTTTACGCGCAGAGATCAGGTCTTTAGCTTCCTCAAACCGCCTTACAACCCCAAGGTCGACATCAAAAATGACATGTTGCTCTACGTCGAAGGTGTCTCGAAATCGTTTGACGGCTTCAAAGCCATTAACGATTTAAACCTCTATATCAAGAAGGGCGAGCTTCGCTGCATCATCGGTCCAAATGGCGCGGGTAAAACCACCATGATGGACATTATCACGGGGAAAACGCGTCCAGACGCAGGGGAAGTGTGGCTGGGGCAGAGACTCGATTTGCTCAAGATGGATGAAGCTGACATTGCCAATGCGGGCGTTGGGCGGAAATTCCAAAAACCCACCGTGTTTGAAGCGCTGACTGTGTGGGAAAACCTTGAACTTGCCATGGCGGGTAATAAGGGCACGTGGCAGATGTTTCGAGCGGTGTTAACCGGTGAGCAAAAATGCGACATCGAACAAGTGTTAGAGCTAATAGGCTTAAAAACGCTGTCGAAAATGATCGCTGGAAAGCTCTCACATGGACAAAAGCAATGGCTGGAAATTGGCATGTTACTGATGCAAAAACCCACCTTGTTGCTGGTGGATGAGCCTGTTGCGGGCATGACGCACCAAGAGATGGACCGTACCGCGGAATTGCTGCTTTCTCTTGCCGGTTCGCATTCGGTGATGGTGGTGGAACACGACATGGACTTCGTGAGAAGCATTGCGTCAACGGTGACGGTTTTGCACCAAGGGCATGTGCTTGCGGAAGGAACAATGCAAGCCATTCAAGACGATGCGCGTGTACGAGAAGTGTACCTCGGCCAATAGTCCATTGATGGACGAACGATCAGAAGGAAACGACATGCTGGAAGTGATTGGCGTGAATCAACGTTACTGCGACAGCCAAACATTGTGGGATTTATCGCTCACGGCGCCGAAGGGAAAATGCACGGTGGTGATGGGGCGAAACGGCGTCGGCAAAACCACCTTGATGGAAAGCATCATGGGGCTGCTTGCGATTGACGATGGGCAAATTGTGGTTGATGGCAAAGACATTGCGAAGAGCCGTGCAGAGATGCGGCCGAGAGACGGTGTTGGGTATGTGCCACAGGGGCGTCAGATCTTTCCCATGTTAACCGTGGAAGAAAACCTGCGCATTGGACTGCCTATTCGCCCGAAGCATGACAGGAAGATCCCTGCGTATATCTATGAACTCTTTCCGGTGCTTGCAGACATGAAGCGTCGATTTGGGGGCGATTTGTCAGGCGGCCAGCAGCAGCAACTTGCGATTGCGCGCGCCTTGGTCATTGATCCGAGTTTGTTGCTTTTGGATGAACCGACAGAAGGGATCCAGCCCAACATCGTGCAGGAGATTGGCGACATCATTACACGCCTGAATCGCGAGATGGGACTGACGGTATTGCTGGTGGAGCAGAAACTGCCTTTCGCCCGCAAGGTGGGCGATCATTTTTGTTTGGTTGACCGCGGTAAGAATGTCGCAAGTGGCGAAATGGATGCGCTATCAGACGAACTTATTCGCCGCTATTTGACGGTATAGCGTGTGGCGATAACGAATAAAAAACAGGTGATGGACGTTTCATGACACAAGTTACCCAGTGCGAAGACATCAAAAACGATGAAGCCACTGAGCAAGCATTTGCTGCAACGTCCTTGCCGGTAAGAGGATGGGAAGCAGAGTTAGTGCTTGGCTACGAGGTGAGCCGAGACAAAACCGTACTCCGACATAGCTCGCACCGAGGGCCATTGGCGATTCAACGTGCTTTGTACCCAGAGGGCGGCGTTTGCCATAGCCACGTATTGCACCCGCCAGGGGGCGTTGTTGGTGGTGATTCTCTTGATGTAAAAGTCACTGCATCAGACGAAGCGCAAGTGCTGCTTACGACACCGGGCGCGACACGTTTCTACCGCTCTGATGGTCGCATCGCGACATTAGAGCAACATTTTAACGTTGGCGAGAGTGCGCGGTTGGAGTGGGTTCCGCTGGAAAATATCGCTTTTCCTGGCGCGATATTGGCCACGCAAACTGATTTTCGGCTCTCATCGAGCTGCCAGTTTATTGGTTGGGATATTTGGACCTTAGGGCAACCAGCAACACAGACGCCTTTTGGTCATGGCGATCTCAATGGTCTAACACGCGTGTTTGTTGATGATGCGTTACTGCTTTGCGAGCGCCTTCGTGTGAACGCGGAGAGCCAACGTTTTCCGGCGTCTTCACTGAGGCACCTTCCCGTTTGCGGCACCTTGATCATGTATGACGGAAAAGCAGAACAGGGTTATTCAGATAGCCAAGGCCACACACTGTGCGAGCGATTAGTTGCGTGGTGGGAGGAGCAGCGCGCGGATTTCCAATTGCGCGATCCTGCACTCACGGTTGGCTTCACGGTGTGCGATGGTTTGCTGATTGTACGAGCGCTAGGTGAACAAACGGAAGCGCTGTTTGCGGTGTTCACACACCTATGGCAATGCGTGCGACATGAGTGGACAGGTGTGATACCCGACATTCCCCGTATTTGGCGGACGTAACGTTAGACCAGTGACGCGCAGCGCAAAGGCTGAAAATATGATGAATACAATGAGGAGAGCACGATGGAGCTAACCCCACGAGAAAAAGACAAACTCATGCTCTTTACAGCGGCATTGCTGGCGGAGCGGCGAAAAGATCGAGGGTTGAAGCTCAATTACCCTGAAGCCGTCGCCCTGATCAGCGCCGCCATTATGGAGGGCGCGAGAGACGGTCGCACCGTTGCAGAATTGATGGATTTTGGACGCACAATTCTCACGGTTGATGATGTGATGGACGGCGTGCCGAGCATGATCCACGACGTGCAAGTTGAAGTGACTTTTCCTGATGGCACCAAATTGGTGACCGTTCACGATCCCATAGTGTGAGGCGCTGATATGTCCCAAAGTTCTCAAACCGCAGTTCATGGCTTTGTGCCAGGAGAATTGCGTGTCAAAGACGGTGAAATAGAGCTCAACGAAGGACGAGCGACCATCATGGTGCATGCGGCAAACACGGGCGATCGTCCGATTCAAGTGGGTTCGCATTATCACTTCTATGAAGTGAACGATGCACTGACGTTTGACCGGGAGGCCACCAAAGGTTTTCGTTTAAACATTGCATCAGGTACCGCGGTGCGTTTCGAGCCTGGCCAAAGCCGAACTGTTGAGCTTGTCGCTTACGCTGGTACACGCACAGTGTTTGGCTTTCAAGGGCGATGCATGGGCGCGATTGATACCGCGATGAATGCTAACACCCCCGACGATAAGGACGATTGATATGGCAAAGATCTCACGTCAGGCCTATGCCGAAATGTTTGGGCCAACAACCGGTGATTGTTTGCGCCTTGCTGACACCGAGCTTTGGTTGGAGGTGGAAAAAGACTTCACCATCTATGGTGATGAAGTGAAGTTTGGCGGCGGTAAAACCATCCGTGATGGGATGGGACAAAGCCAGCGCCCAAGTGCGGAAACGCCGGATTTGGTGATCACCAATGTGGTGGTGCTGGATTATTGGGGCATTGTAAAAGCCGATGTCGCTGTGAAAGCAGGGCGTATCGAAGCCATTGGCAAAGCCGGTAACCCTGATATTCAAGATGGCATCGACATTGTGATTGGCCCGGGTACAGAGGTGATCGCGGGTGAAGGTCAAATTCTCACTGCTGGCGGTATTGATTCTCACATCCACTATATATGCCCGCAACAGATTGATGAAGCGCTCACGTCAGGTGTCACGACCATGGTTGGCGGCGGCACAGGACCAGCCACCGGCACGAATGCAACCACTTGTACGCCGGGGCCTTGGAACATTCACCGTATGCTGCAATCGTTGGATGCGTTTCCAATGAACTTTGGTTTGCTTGGGAAGGGCAACGCCAGTTTGCCAGAATCGCTTGAAGAACAAGTGGCCGCAGGCGCGTGTGGCTTGAAACTCCATGAAGATTGGGGTTCGACACCTGCAGCCATCGACAACTGCATGTCGGTTGCAGAAGCAACAGACGTGCAAGTTGCGATTCATACCGACACCCTGAACGAATGTGGCTTTGTGGAAGAAACCTTGGCGGCCATTGGTGATCGCGTCATCCATACCTACCACACCGAAGGGGCGGGGGGCGGTCACGCGCCTGACATTATCAAAGCGGCGGGCTTGGCGAACGTTTTGCCCTCTTCAACGAATCCGACCCGACCATACACGGTCAACACGGTTGACGAACACTTAGACATGCTGATGGTGTGCCACCACTTGTCGCCAGCCATCGCCGAAGACATTGCCTTTGCGGAATCTCGCATTCGCCGTGAAACCATCGCAGCCGAGGATCTTCTTCACGATCTTGGCGCTTTCTCGATGATCTCATCTGACTCGCAAGCCATGGGGCGTGTGGGGGAAGTGGTGATCCGGACATGGCAAACCGCACACAAAATGAAAGTGCAGTTTGGCGCATTAGAGGGCGACCCAAGCCATAGCGATAACCAACGCATTAAACGTTATGTCGCGAAATACACCATCAACCCAGCCATCACGCACGGTATGGCGCATGAAGTGGGTTCGATTGAAGTCGGGAAACTTGCGGACTTGGTGCTTTGGAAACCTGCGTTCTTTGGCGTTAAACCTTCGCTCGTCATCAAGGGCGGGTTAATTGTTACCGCGCCGATGGGTGACCCGAACGGGTCCATTCCGACACCTCAGCCAGTGCATTATCGCCCGATGTTTGGCAGCTACGGCCGAGGTCCTGCAACGAGTTCACTGCTCTTTATGTCGCAGTCTTCCATTGAGAACGGCGTGCATGACATGTTGGGTCTTCAAAGCGGTATCAGCGCAGTAAAAGGCTGTCGGACCATTCGTAAGAAAGACATGAAACTTAATGATTGGCAGCCCAATATCGAGGTTGATCCACAAACCTATGAAGTGCGCGCCGATGGCCAATTGCTGGTGTGTCAACCCGCTGATGTGTTGCCAATGGCGCAGCGTTATTTCTTATTTTAAGTGGAGGTGAGAATGATTGAATTCACTCAGCGAATTAGCGCTGAACATGACAAAAACCACGCATCTCCTGTCACTGGCACGGTCAGTTTGGGCATTGATGCGCGCATCAAAAGTCGTATCAAAGTCGCGTTAGACGATGGACGAGATGCGGGCCTATTACTTCCCCGTGGTATCACGCTTCGCGATGGCGATGTGTTGGTTTCTACTGACGGTGAACATGTCCGTGTGGTGGCGGCAGAAGAAAAAGTGTCAACGGCGAAGGCCGATTCTCCACTTCTGTTAGCAAGATTGAGTTATCACCTTGGAAACCGCCATGTGCCGCTCCAAGTTGGTGATGGTTGGGTGCGTTATCAACACGACCATGTGCTCGACGAGATGGTGGGATTGTTAGGGGGAGAGGTGATTGTCGAAATGGCGCCGTTTGAACCCGAAGCGGGCGCATACGGTGGTCACTCTTCTGGTCATCACCATCATCACTGATGGCACCGCAAAAGTATTTGTAAAAAGAAATAATGAACAAGGAAAAGTAAACATGAAAAAGACAACACAACTTGCTGCAGCCTGTGCAGTGTTTATTGGGTTAATTGCGCTGCCAGCATCGGCACACCCTCATAAAGAGTCAGCCAGCGGCGACTCTATTGTTAATACGGTCACGCATGATCATGCTGGCGGCGTTGTCACGACAAACGCGTGTGTGGGCAAAAACAGTGATAAAGAGACCTCTGCTGATGACTGCACAGTATCGCCTGTTTCAACTCATTAGCCCGTCACTGCCTGTCGGTGCATTCAGTTATTCCCAAGGGCTTGAGTGGGCGATTGAATGTGGATGGGTAGGGAGCCAATCCGATTTAACGGATTGGCTTAATAGCTTGGCGTTTGATTCGATGCAATACCTCGAACTGCCTGTGTTGCGTCGTTTATATCGTGCATTTGAATCACATGATGTTGAAGCGGCAGAGTACTGGTGCCAATGGTTATATGCCAGTCGTGAAACTGCGGAGTTTAGGAAAGAAGAAACCCAACGCGGCAGAACCATGTTGACCTTGCTCAAGCAACTCAAGGTGGTGGATGAGGGAGACGTTTGGGCGAGCATTGCGCAAAAAAGCCAAATAGCGGGCTTTGCACTTGCAGGCGTACGTTGGGGCATTGATGAAGAAACCCTGTGTGAAGGTTATATCTGGAGTTGGTTAGAAAATACCGTGATGGCGGGTGTAAAGCTTATCCCTCTCGGGCAAAAAGCTGGGCAAGAAGTGCTGTTGACGATGACGCCGGTGCTCAATGATGTGGTGGCTGCGTCACATGATGTGATGGATGATCAAGTCGGTGGCTTTGCACCAGCACAAGCCATCGCCTCTAGCCAGCATGAAACACAATATTCGCGACTATTTCGGTCTTAATTCGCAAGGGTTAAGGCGCTAAGGAGAATGATTATGAGCTACAAACAACCTTTACGAGTCGGTGTGGGTGGTCCTGTTGGGTCAGGAAAGACCGCATTGCTTGAAGTATTGTGTAAAGCCATTCGAACCACATACAGCATTGCCGTGGTCACGAATGATATTTATACCCGCGAAGATCAGCGAATTTTGACGGAAGCACAAGCTTTAGATGCTGACCGCATTGTGGGTGTCGAAACAGGCGGGTGTCCGCACACGGCCATAAGGGAAGATGCCTCTATGAACCTGGAAGCCGTGGACAGCTTGGCGCGCCATCATAAAGATTTGGATGTGGTGTTCGTTGAGAGCGGCGGTGATAACTTGAGTGCGACGTTTAGCCCTGAGCTTGCTGACCTCACCATCTATGTTATTGATGTGGCGGAAGGGGAGAAGATCCCGCGCAAAGGTGGCCCCGGCATTACCCGCTCAGACCTGTTGGTCATCAATAAAATCGATCTAGCCCCTTATGTTGGCGCAGATCTCAATGTAATGGAGGCGGACACGAAACGGATGCGTAAAGACAAACCGTACGTGTTTACCAATCTCAAAGAGAAGCAGGGGTTGAGTGACATTATCGCGTTTATCGAGACGGCGGGGATGTTAAAGAAAGCGGGCTAATCGCCCGCTCTTTTCTTGAGGATGTCGACTATTAAGCCAAGGTATTTACCGCATCTTGAAGCTGTGCTTTTAGCTCGTCGTTGCGCATTGTTTGCGTTTCTATGTCGAAGTTATCATAGAAACTTGGCACAGAAAGCGAGCCTTTCACCTCTGCGGCAAAGTAAGGGGCTGAACCGACAGCGCCTTGAAGCACAGAACTTGCGCCGCCAGGGCCTGGTGATGTTGCAAGGAATACCACAGGCTTGCCTTGGAACACTTTCATGTCGATGCGTGATGTCCAGTCGAACACGTTCTTGTAGGCCGCGGTGTAAGAACCATTGTGCTCAGCAAAAGAGATGATGATGGCATCTGCGTCGCCAATTTTTGCAAAGAATGCTTTTGCTTGTTCAGGCTGACCCAATTCCGCTTCGCGGTCTGAGCTGTAGATGGGCATTTCAAAATCGTTCAAATCGAGCGTTTCTACTTCCGCACCTTCAACAAGGTTTGCTGCATAAACCGCCAATTGTTTGTTGATTGATTGAGAGCTGTTGCTTGCGCCAAATGCTAATACTTTCATTGTGTTTTCCTCTAAGAATTCGTGTTTTTCTCGCCAAGTGGCGTCAGGTCATAAGCCAGTGAGTTTGGTTGACGTCTTATGTCTTGAGGTCACTATAGATATATTCCATACGAAAATTAATAGTGTTTTTGAAGAATGATTGTTTCCATATGACATGTAATTGCTTATGCTTTATTTCTGGTACGGCTTGAGACGTTAGAGATGAACACACAATTGCTTGATGGAATGGTGATATTTCGAGAGGTGATGAAGTACGGCAGTTTTACCAAAGCCGCTGATCGCACGGGGCATTCAACGTCCTATATAAGCAAAGAAATTAATAAGCTGGAAGAACGTTTGGGTGTGCGCCTTTTACATCGAACAACACGTTCATTGAGTCTAACGCCGGAAGGTGAGTTGTATTACGAGCAGTGCCGTCAGATTGTTCAGGATGCAGAAGAGCTCGAAAACGCCATGCTGGGCCGTCAGGTTACGCCCAAGGGAAACCTAAAAATAAGCTGCCCAACCAGTTTTGGTTTGACGCGCTTAGCGCCTCTTTTGCGGGGCTTTGCCGATGCATACCCTGACATCACGCTAAACATTGAACTTAATGATCGAAAAGTTGACTTGGTGGCGGAAGGGTTTGATATCGCTGTGCGCGCTTCACAGGCACTCGATGATTCAAGCTTGATTAGCCGTAAAATTCACTCGTCACACGCGGTGACGATCGCTTCACCGGCTTATCTCGAAAAGCATGGATTCCCGACGCATCCCAAAGAGCTCGTTAATCATAAGGTCATCAGCTACAGCAACATCCCGTCTTACAATACATGGCGTTATAAAGATCATGATGGCAGTGCGATTGATGTGGAACTGGAAAGCTTTGTTGTGAGTAACAGTTCGCAGTTAGAGCTTTTATTGTGCATTTCTGGCGAAGGCATAACACGTATGCCGCTGTTCAACTTAAATGGTGAGATTGATTCTGGCGAGCTAGTGGAATTGTTTACTGATTTTCCGCGCACCAGTATTGATGTGTTTATTGTTTATCCAAGCCGTAAACATATGTCCTCGAAGGTACGCTGTTTCATCGATTTTCTTATTGACGCTATGGACGAGCAATAGAGCCAATGATCCTTGTTGCATGGCGCTTAGCGCCGGCTCCTTATTTAGGACGGGACACATCAATAGAAAAAGCCCCAAGAAGGGGCTTTTTTGCGTTCTAATGGCTATATGCTTTTTGCTATTTGCCGAAACCGTAATGTCGTATGTAACCCACGCTAACCCAAGCGACAAGCAGAGTTGCAACGGTTAGCTCTGCCAATCCCAGCCGTTCGAGCCATGCCCAGTGCGCATGATCTTTCTCAAGCCATATTGTGAGTCGTTCCATGGCGACGGCGCTGATCACTGAAGGGAAGGTCAGTGCCGCGATCGTCGGCTGAAAAGGTTCTTTTAATAAGTCGACATAACACAGATAGACAAAGAGCGTCATCATGATCCCAACGCCGGCAAGCGCGCCCGCCAAGACTGGATCGGGGTTCGGTAAGTTAACCAAGTAGGCAGTGAGGGCAAGGTTAACGGGGGCTGCCATAATGGCGAGTACTGGACGACTGTTTTTCGGCAAGCTTTCTAAAAAGCACAGACGGTAAAGCACAAAGGGCAGCATGAAGAAGTATGCACCAATGCAAACGTGCGCCAGCAAGGCCGATTCATCGGTAAACCCTAGCTTCGGGGCGGCCAGCGTGCTGCTAATTAAGCCGACAGGGTACAAAAACCAGCTTGGGTAGATATTGCACTTCTCAAACGATTTGAACTGGTGAAAGAAGAAGTAACAAGCCATGAAGACGTGCATTGTCATGGCGGGATACCAAATCATGGCTGCGGCTTTGGTATCAAATTCCGCAAGGAAGTCGGCCATCAATAGCAATGACATGGTCATTGGTGCCATGAGGCTGCCATAGAGAGGATCCCGAAGATCTTGTAAAAAGCGTTTAGGTTCGAAGGCGTATTTCAGCCACACAGGCGCGATTAAGAAAATGCCAATGACCGATAAGAGCGGGCGCGTGAGTTCCCCTGTCGGAGGATGGTAAAGCGTCCATGCGACGCCGAGGCCAAAAAATGCCATCGCGAGAGAAGACTGTGCGGTTGGCACAAATCGAAAAGGGGAGCGAAAAACGGAAAGTTCAGTATCCATGACTATTTTAATGCTGTGTTTCGAGCGGCCATTATACGTGCGGTTTTGAACAATTAAGAATGTCGATCCGACCTTAATTAATGATTTTAAACCGTATGTGTGATGAAGACACAAGAGCGATGCGTAAAACCCACATTATGCAACGAACGCAAAGCATAATCCCTGCCGACATTATGTGATGATGTTAACAAATTGTTGTTTACGGAAACTAGGTCACATTCATAGAAATGAGATGTGGAAGGGGTAAAAGAGCGGCCTATACTCAAGATGCACCCAAAGAGAACCTTATGACGAATAGAGGACTGAGCGACAACGCTACACATCATCGGGCAACAGAAAGCCGATGTGGATTTGGGTTGCAAAACAATTTGGAGCGTTACATTAGCGTAGTAATACGCCACAGATAGAGATAAGACCTTGCTTTCTAACAACCCGTGATTTTTAAACTCGCGAGGTAACGGTGCTCAACGAAATGAGCAATGCAGGGCACGAAATATCGACGTAAAGCAATTTCACAGTATTTCTTTTAATCAATGTAGAATAATCAAAAAGCCACCCGCTAAGGTGGCTTTTTTCTTTGGAAATAAATAGAACATCAGAAAGAAATAGAACGTCGACCAGATGTGGAACGAGAGCGGGTGTCGGTATCTGATTCTTTTGCAGGCTTTTCGCTTTGTTGGCTTTTGCCTTTGCTGTTAGATGCTGTTGCACTCAATCCGTTTTTCTTTGGTTGTTTTTTAGCAACAGGGGCCGGTGCAGATTGAGGCGCTGCTTCGTGGCTTTGCTTATTCTCACGCGCTAAACGTGGCTCTGTGGGTGCTGGTGGGGTATCACACAACAGCACGTAGAACTCTTCATTAAAAGCAATCACATCGCCGTCGTAAATCTTGCAACGTTTACGCGTTTCTAGTTCGCCATTCACAATCACGTAGCCTTCAGCGATAGCATGTTTTGCTTCGCCGCCGCCACTGACTGCATTCGCCAGTTTAAGCACTTTGTAGAGTTCGACAGGTTGAGAGCTTACTTCGATGCCGATCGCTTCAACTTCAAATTCTTCGTGTGTCATGTCTGTATGTCTCTATCACTATTTCGAGGCAGTGTAACTGAACATGCATTTCGACACTACGAATAGTGGCGTGTGTGCTCACCAAAAGTCGGTGAAATTGAATAAATCGTTTAAATTTCAGTCATTAAGTGCGTTGGTGCATATGATCTGTGATCTGTACAACATAGATTCGGCGAGAATCACTTGAAAGTTGAAACCTAATGTAATAAAAATGGTCGTAACGTGACAGTTGATTAAAAACCAATCTAATTAACGCTGTCGCTTGTGCTGCTTCTTTAAAGCACATGGAGAAGAGGTCCTCTACAAAAAAAGAGGAAGTTAGCCAGCTAATGGCATCCGTGTTTTAGGAGGCAGGTTTATCAACTCAGGAATGTAATGTCGTTTTGTGATTCATCAAGGTGAACGCGAAATTACGCATTTTAACCTGATAAAAAAAAGAGGTGTTTATGAGTAACAAAAGCAGACGCCTGTGGTTCTACCATCAAAATAGACCACAAACCACGCGTCCACTAAAAATGCGCTAGTCGCAACAAATCCAGAAACGTCGCTACGGCGTTTCTGGTTGTAATACCTTCCTTCAAGTGTCATCTCCTTACCTTGTTTACCTAATCTCAGACTTCACCCGAAAAATTGGGGTAACTGTCAGAAAAACCGTTGTAAATCCGTATTATCCTGCACAAAGTGGCTACAATTTAGTCTATACAGCTCGTTGAGCGTGGACGTAAAAAGTAAGACTCAGGAGATAGTCGATGAACGTATTGTCGTGGGAGAATATTTCAAAGCTAGAGGGCCAATCTGTCCAGCTGATCGATGGCGCAGAAAATGAGTACGAAGTGCTTGTTGAATCCGTCAACGAAGAAGAAGGGAACGGCACCACCATTGATGATCGTCTCGTCGAACATTACACCATTGTACTCGTTGGTCCTGAGGATGCAGAGTTTCCTCAAGGCAACTATCTCATCTCTCACCATTCCATGGGTCAGCAAATTTTGTACATGATCCCTGCAAAGAACAATCACTACACCATTACGATGAACACGGAAGCATAAGCACCTCAACACCTCGTCACTACACCTACTCTCGTGAGCGTCTTGGGCTAATGGCTCGCTTAACTGATTGGGAAATGGTCAGGTTAACGGTGTGGTTGCGACAGAAGAATTTATCTGGTTATCTGCTCGCATTATCATCAGACACATCAATAAAGGCTTGATTCGATACCTTTGTCGTATCGATCGTTGGTATGATGTGCTTCTCAATCGCGCTTTTTATAGGGAATTCATGCAACGCACGTTTCGCGTCATTGTCAGCACATTCTTCTTATTGTTTTCACTGCTGCTTTCGCCTTTTTCTCATGCCAATGAAAGAGAAAGGGTGCTCGTTTTTGCTGCTTCTTCGATGACAACGGCGTTAGACCAGATTGCTCAGGCCTACCGGAAACAAACTGAACGTACTGTTATTTTGTCTTATGCATCCTCTTCTGCACTTGCTCGGCAACTCGCTTATGGCGCACCAGCAGACATCTATGTCTCCGCAAACGAAAAGTGGATGAATTACGCCGTCGACCAAGCGGTGATTAACGCCAATACATTATCTCCGTGGGTCAGCAATGCATTGGTTGTTGTCAGTGCCCGAGATGATATTTCTCAGGTCAACCTTGATGAAGCGTCTTTCCTTCATGCTATTGGTAATGCGCGTATGGCTATCGCAGACCCAACGCACGTGCCTGCCGGTATTTACGCAAAAGAGTCGCTCGAAAACCTTCAGCTATGGTCGGTGTTAGCGAATAAATTGGCTTACTCAAACAGTGTGCGCGCTGCGTTGGCGTTGGTAGAGCGTAAAGAAGCGCCCATTGGCATTGTTTATCGTTCAGATGCGATTGCATCAAAGGCCGTACATGTTGTTGCTGATGTGCCTGATACGTCCCATGCACCTATTATCTTTCCGAAAGCGATGACTAAAGACGCGTCTGAAGCTGCGGCGCAGTTTTTTGATTTTCTGTCTTCAGATGACGCACACCGTATTCTGGCAGAGCAGGGTTTCAACCTTGTGTCATCCTCGCTATCCGATCAGGAAATCTCGAAATGAACCATCTATGGAGTAATGTTTAACGCATGTTGTTAACTCCTCTCGAATGGCAAGCCCTCGCGCTGAGCTTGAAAATATCCACGGTTGCCGTTGCTGCAAGTTTGCCACTTGGCATTGCCGTTGCTTGGTTGTTGGCGCGTAAACAATTCCCTGGTAAATCTGTTCTCGATGGTGTGATTCATTTGCCGTTGGTGCTGCCACCTGTGGTCATTGGTTATCTATTGCTGGTGGTCATGGGGCGTCGTGGTGTCGTCGGGGAGTGGTTATACAATACGTTTGGCGTGTCATTTTCATTCAGTTGGAAAGGCGCAGCATTGGCGTCTGCCGTAGTTGCATTTCCCTTGCTGGTAAGGGCTATTCGCTTGTCGCTGGAATTGGTTGATCAGCGTCTTGAAGATGCGGCGAGAACCTTGGGTGCATCGCCATGGCGTGTGTTTTATTCGGTCACATTGCCATTGATTGCTCCCGGGATTTTGTCAGGTTTGGTGTTGGCGTTTGCCCGTAGTTTGGGCGAGTTTGGTGCAACCATTACGTTTGTTTCGAACATTCCCGGGGAAACGCAAACCATCCCATTGGCCATGTTCGCGTTTCTCGAAACCCCAGGCGCTGAAGAAAGTGTCGCGAGACTCTGTATTCTTTCGATAGTTATCGCATTACTGTCCTTGTTTGGTTCGGAATGGCTGAGTCGCCGAATGAAGAAAAGGATGGGCTTGTCATGATCACCTTGAATTTTTCGTTAGCACTCGATAATTTTTCATTGTCATTAGACGAAACCATTCCATCGTCGGGGATTACTGCGATTTTTGGCCGTTCTGGTGCGGGAAAAACATCGCTGATCAATGCGATAAGCGGGCTATCAGTGCCAGACACAGGCAAGATTTCGGTGGGTGACTCAACACTGTTTGATGCAGAAAAAAACATCAAACTGCCACCCGAAAAACGACGTATTGGGTATGTGTTTCAAGATGCACGTTTGTTTCCGCATATGTCAGTTGAGAAGAACCTGCGGTACGGGCAATCACGTGCGAATCCTTCAATGTTTGAAGAAATCACCCAGTTGCTTGGCATTGGAGAGTTACTTGCTCGCTACCCTCGAGATTTGTCGGGGGGCGAAAAACAGCGTGTGGCGATAGGGCGCGCATTGCTTTCTGAGCCTGAGCTTTTGATCATGGATGAACCCACCGCTTCTCTCGATGGTCCACGCCGACAGGAGCTGATTTCCTATTTGCTTCGCCTGACGGAGTCGCTCTCTATTCCAATGATTTACGTCAGTCACAGTTTGGATGAAATCCTACAATTGGCTGATCATATGTTGCTGCTAAACAAAGGCAGGGTGATTGCCAATGGTTCACTGCATGACGTGTGGAGTTCAGAGCACATGCAGCCGTGGCTGTCGGTAAAAGAACAAAGCGCCTTGGTCACCGCCACAGTGGTAGGGACGCATCCGCGCTATGCAATGTCGAAACTCGATCTTGAAGGCGAAACATTGTGGGTTCCGGCCGTTGAGGCAGCGCTAGATTCTCGCCTGAGATTGCGTGTCTTTGCCAATGACATTTCGATAGTGAAAACACCTGCATCAGACACCAGTATTCGTAATGTGCTGCCATGTTCGATAGAGTCGGTAACCCGAACCAAGCAAGGTGAAATGTCGACAGGCTACTGCCAAGTGATGTTAAGGATTGGTAACGAGGTATTGATTGCCAATATCACTGAATGGGCGGCGGATGAGCTTACCTTATCAGCGGGTGAAAAAGTATTCGCTCAATTAAAAGGCATCAGCATCGCGAAAAGCGATTTGGCACAGCATCATAGTAATTTTTAACAAATTACTTGCATACTTTTCGTGAGTTTTCAGTAGAATCCTCGTTACCGTACACTGTGTGCAGTGTGCCGCAAACGTCCTAGAAATATATGTATAAGAAGTATTATCGTGAGCGAATTAGATACTCTATTTAGAGAACTTACTCGAGGTGAGTGCAGGGGGACTAAATGTTTGGTTGGCTAAGCGGCTTGTTTGGCAAGGAAAAACTCAAGTCGACAGATTGGGTTAAAAAGCTCATGCATGCCAATAAAACGGGCAGTTACAGCAAGTACAAGGAATACTACGATAAACACGTTGTGCGTATTCACAAAACGTATCACGCAGATTTTGTTCGGTTTGAGCGCTTCGCGAATCAAACCTATAAGAAGAATGATCAGCGTGCATTTCTAGCGATTAAAACCGCGATGTATGCGCATAAGCTAGGGCAAATTAAAGTAGCTGCATGTGTAACAGCGTCAGTGATTAACCTTAATAAAAGATTGCTCGACAGTAAGCAGCTTCAAATTCACCCACGTTTGATGCGAGCTGCAACCGCGCTGCATAAGCAAATTATCGAAACACACGCGAATTCGAAATTGAAGAAGCGAAAAGAAAAAGCCTGATGAACCAGGCTTTTTTTATACGCAAATAACAGGCGTCTGTGGTGGTAAATCACGCTAACGTGTCACACTCAAGATTATGCGTGATGTGAATACGCGCAATCTCTGCAACCCGCCAAGCATTCTATGACCGATATTTAGAGCTCTTTGAAATTCCGAATTCAGATAAGGGGATTTATCACGATAGGCTGCCAATCGTGTCGTGTATAAGAGCATTTCAAACAACTTGGTTCGCAAAAACTTGAAGCAATAATGTTTAGTGTTCAAATAAAAGTGATGGCGATCACGTCGACAAGCTGCTAAAGTCCCGTCCCTCACGCATAATGTGAGAACACAATGACTTTTAAATCTCTAATTGCTAGCGATAAACTCGTTTCAACACTGACTATCGGTTTTTTCTCTTGCTTCCTCTTTGCTGCATTGTTTGACCTGCAGTCTTTTACTAACACGATCAATTCTCTCTATGCGATGTCAGCCAATATATTTGGCTACGCTTGGCAGTGGCTAATGGTGCTTAATTTTGCTATTGCATTGATCATCGCCATCTCGCCTGCGGGTAGAATGACACTGGGTAAGAAGCTCAAGCCTGAAATGAGCACGTTTCGCTGGCTTTCTATGATCATGTGTACTTTGCTAGCGGGGGGCGGTGTCTTCTGGTCTGCTGCTGAGCCCGTTTATCACTTCATGTCAGCACCGCCTGTTTTTTCTGGGGCAGAACCTTACACAGAAGCAGCAGCGTCTGCAGCATTGGGGCAAAGTTTCTTTCATTGGGGCTTTCTTGCATGGGCTGTACTTGGCACGCTGGCGACCATTGTTCTGATGCATGCACACCATCATAAAGGCTTGAGCCTGCGTCCTCGCGCACTGCTATACCCATTGTGTGGTGATCGCTTAGAAAACCATTGGCTGGGCGCGGTTGTCGATACGTGTGCAATCATCGGTGTTGCTGCGGGCACGATTGGCCCAATCGGCTTCTTGGCGAGTCAACTTGGTTACAGTGTCGAGTCTCTTACGGGTATGGAGAATACGCTGACACTTCAGATCTCGATTCTTCTGGGTGTTGTCGCGGTCTACTCGATTTCAGCATTTTCTGGATTGGACAAAGGGTTACAGTGGTTGAGTAAGATGAATGTCATTGGGGCATTTGCATTGCTGGTTGCTGTACTATTACTTGGGCCGACACAGTTTATTTTCGGTGAATTTGCCGCAGGTTTCGGCACCTATATCAGCCATTTTTCTTCGTTGGGGCTTGATGCTGCAAACGAAGGCTGGCAGAGCGGGTGGACGTGGTTCTTCTGGGGCTGGTTCATTGGTTTTGCGCCGATGATGGCGATCTTCATTGCCAAGATCTCTGAGGGTCGAAGCGTGAGAATGCTGATTCTGGCTATCAGTGTTTGCGCACCTATCGCAACCAATTTCTGGTTTAGTGCGTTGGGCGGCACGGGTATCTTCTTTGAGATGACAAACCCTGGCAGTATCTCTGGGCCATTATCAGACGCTGGTTTACCCGCTGTTCTGATTGCCATGCTTCAACAGTTACCGCTTCAAGCCATTCTCGTTCCTGCGTTCTTGTTACTGACGACGACATTTGTGGCGACCACGGGTGATTCAATGGCGTATTCCATTGCAGTAGTCACGTCAGAAAATACAACGCCTTCAAAGTACCATCGTCTGTTTTGGGCGATCATGCTGGGTGTTGTTGCTGCTGTGTTGCTGGCGGCGGGTGAGGGCGGATTAAGTGCGCTTCAATCCTTTATCGTGATCACTGCCGTCCCTGTGTCGATTCTCATCGCGACGACTTTGATATCTGCGCCTGTGACGATTTTTTGGATGATCAAACAATCGAAGCAAGAAAAGCGTTGGAAGCTCGTCACTACGAGTTGAATAAGATAAGCGAAATATACAAAAAAGGAGAACAGCCATTGTTCTCCTTTTTTGTTAGTTGGTTTCCCACACTGTTAGCGCTTGTGGCGTATCGATGTCAACGCTGGCATGTATAAGCGATACCGCTGTTATCGTGTACCCATCTTCATAAAACAACACCTTTGCGCCTTTGTCTCCTTCAAGTGATTTAAGGCGGTCAAACGTCGTTTGATTGAAAACAGCAGGCACACCTAAGGTATCCGCATATTGGCTACACGCAATATCCACGTCTTCGGCATAAAAGGCGGCCAATAGCGCGTTCGTATCCGCCCCTGAAACATCAGGTTGGTCAGCCAATAGAATCATCATTTCTGAACATGCCTGTTCCAACTGTTCGGTGACACTGGCAATCACACTTCCAATGCCGGATTTCCACTCTTTGGCATACAACAATTGCACTGGCCACGCATGTTGTTTTGCGGCTTTGCTAATGTCGTTATGCCAACATCCTGTCACAAGGTAGATGTCGTCACTGATGGCTTTTGCAGCCTTAATAGCGCGTGCAACGAGTGGTTCGCCATTGGCGACAGCGAGCGTCTTACACGATCCAAATCGAGATGCTTTTCCCGCCGCGAGAATGACGACCGTGGGTTTTGTCATCATGACAGCGAGCCACTGAACGATGCCCCAGACGCATCATTTAATCTGGCCATACATTCTGCCAATATCGACATGGCAATGCCTTCTGGTAACGCTGCGCCGAGATGTAAACCCGCGGGGCCTGATAAGTGACAGGGAAGATCGTCGATCTTAATCTCCGCAGCCGTTAACACGTCATCACGGCGATGTGTCGGCCCAAGTAACGCGAGATAGCGCAATTGCGTCTGTCGAAGTGATGAGAGCACTTGTGCGTCCAAGGTGACGTTGTGGGTCATGACAACAGCCGCATCAACACGATGCTTGAGGCAATACGCGGAGAGTGATTCCGCGGGGCCTCGTAAAATGGCATTGGCGGTTTGGAAATACTCGCGTCTTGCATTCGCAGGGCGCGGATCCCAAAGTGAAACGTGCCAACCTAATTGGCTTGCTAACGTGGCGAGCGGTTTTGTGTCTAAGCCTCCGCCTGCAATCAAGAGATGGACTGGCGGTTGAACATAGGTACGTAGCCAGTCTTGCTCACCTTCTTTGATAAGCTTTCCCAAAGTGTCTCCGTCGCTGACATAATGGAGTGTCTGCTCTGACGGAATGAATGATGCCGCGTCTGATTGCGAGCCAGAACGGTCAGCATTCTTTGTTGGAATACGCTGATAGAAGTGGCCGGATTGTCTCTGCATTAGGTGGGTATACACCTCCTCTAATGCGAGATAGTTGTTTGCAGCCGACAAAGGTTGCAGCATGACTTCGACTGTGCCGCCACACCCGATGCCAAGTTGAAAAGAGAGATCATCTTCATCCTGGCTATCATAAATTAGCGTGACACTGTCACCTGCATCCATCACTTTCTTTGCATGGCGCTGGATATCTGATTCCAAACATCCGCCGCTAAGCATGCCCAGTTGTTGACCCAAGCCATTAAAGAACATCATGGCACCTGCTTTCCGATAGCAGGGGCCATGTGTGTTGAAGACAGTGCCGAGCACCCACTCGGCATTGTCTTTTTCTGGGTACCATTGGCTAAGCAAATGGAGTAAATGATTCGACATGAATGTCCTTTACATCAGTTCCGTTTGTTTCACCTGATTAGCTTTTCGCTAATCGCAACGGCAAGTCGGTTAAACGCTGACCCGTCAACGCATACACGGCATTCGCGACAGCAGGTGCAATCGGTGGCGTGCCAGGTTCACCAACGCCTGTTGGCGGCTCGGCTGAAGGCACAATGTGCACGTCTATGGTTGGCATCTGAGCAAATCGCAGTACCTTGTAGTCGTGAAAGTTAGATTGCACGACAGCGCCATCTTTGAGGGTGATTTCGCTTTCCAGTGTCTGTGAAAGACCAAAACCTATGCCGCCTTGCATTTGTGCTTCGATGTTACTTGGGTTGATAGCAACGCCACAGTCAACGGCACACACGACGCGCTCGACAACGATCTCTCCGTTTTTCACCGACACTTCGGCCACTTGCGCAACGAAAGTACGAAAGGATTCATGCACGGCGATGCCTCGCGCGCTCCCTTCAGGTAAGGGCTTATCCCAACCGGCTTTTTCTGCAGCAAGCTTTAACACGCCTTTAAGACGTGGGTGGCCTTCTAGCATGTTTAGCCTGTAAGCCACGGGATCTTTTCCTGCGGCATGCGCGAGTTGATCGATGAAGGTTTCGGTCGAAAACGCGTTATGAGTATGGCCAACCGAACGCCACCACAGCACGGGAACCGGGCTTTTTGTGGTGTGTAGTTCAACAGCAAAGTGTGGAATGCGGTAAGGCAGTGTCGAAGAGCCTTCAACAGACGAGTTGTCGATGCCATCTTTCACCATGAAATCTTCAAACGAGGTGCCCGCTGCGATGGATTGACCCACAACACGCTGTTCCCATGCGTCGACATTACCTTGGTCATCCAATGATGCTCGGATTTTTTGAACATACATGGGGCGATAATAACCAGCATGCATGTCATCTTCTCGTGTCCACACCAGTTTGATCGGCACACCGCGTTGTGTGTTCGCGATCATCACAGTTTCAGCAACATAATCTGATTGTGGGTTGGCGCGTCGACCAAAGCTACCGCCTGCAAATACGGTGTTGATGGCGATGTTTTCTGGCTTGATGCTCAAGATAGACGCCGCAACAAATTGATCGATGGTCGGTAGCTGTGCGCCGTACCACATCTCACATTTATCATCTTCGGCCAACACCACACAGTTCATCGGCTCCATGGCGGCATGGGCGAGAAAAGGGAAGTAATAGGTGGCTTCAAGCACTTTATCAGCGGTGGCAAGTTTTCCACTGGCGTCGCCCTCAACCCGTGCGGGTAAGCCTTTTTGATCGGCCAGTGTTTTGTATTCTTTTATGAGGTCATCCGTGCTTTTGGTGAATGCGGAACGATCCCACTCCAGTTTTAGTTTGTCGCGTCCAACCTTGGCACTCCAAAAGTCTTTCGCAACAACGGCGACGCCTGTAGGTATTTGAACAACATCCACAACACCAGGGGATTTTTTAGCGTCTGTCGCATCTACGCTGATGAGCTTGGCACCGAAGGAAGGAGGGTGAGCTACCACAGCCGTCAACATGCCTTCGATTTGAACATCTTGAGTGAAGGTTGCTGTGCCGTTGCTTTTCCCGTGATCTTTGCGTGTTGTGCCCGTCTTACCAATCAGCGAAAACTGATCAGGCTTTTTCAACGTGACAGCATCATCAGCAGGGACGGCTTCCATTGCGGCCAATTCAGCCAGTTCACCAAAAGAGGCAGATTTGCCTGAGGCTTGGTGAGAAACAACGTTCTTGCTGACAGAAATATCACTTGCTGGCACTTTCCAGAGCTTGGCTGCCGCGCTCACTAACATGGTGCGGGCTTTTGCACCTGCCACACGAAGCTGCATGAAGGAGTTGGCGATGGCTGTACTGCCGCCTGTACCTTGTACGGGGCCAAACAAGAGGTTGTTGTAGAGGTTTGCATTCGCGGGAGCCGCTTCAGTTGACACCAATGCCCAGTCTGCGTCTAACTCATCGGCGGCAATGGTAGCGAGCCCAGTTGTGACGCCTTGCCCCATTTCTAGATGCTTAATCAAAATGGTGACGGTATTGTCTTCGCTAATGCGAATAAACGCGTTCGGCTCAAATTTTGCCCCCGTGGTGTCTGTTGCTGATGCAGCAAAGGCAGGCAGGTGAACGCCAAGTGTTAAACCCGCCCCTGCCGTGGTCATCAGCTTAATGAAGCTTCGACGTGATGTGCCAGAGGATGGTGTCGCTAAATCGGCGTTGCGTTTCGCTTGAAACGCATGAATAAACGTTTGCATGTCATTACCCCTGTGCTGATTCTTTCGCGGCTTGCTTAATGGCCTCACGGATTCGAACGTACGTTGCACAGCGGCAAATATTTCCGTTCATCGCGGCATCGATATCGTTATCTGTGGGTGAAGGATTGTTAGCAAGGAGTGCGCTCGCCGCCATGATTTGGCCTGACTGACAATACCCGCATTGTGGCACTGCAAGTTCTTCCCACGCAGCTTGAATGGCTTTGGCGGCTTTTGTGTCAATGCCCTCAATGGTGGTGATATGTTGCCCAACGACTGCTGAGACAGGGGTGACACAAGATCGAATTGGTTGGCCTGCCATGTGGACGGTACACGCGCCGCACTGAGCAAGACCACAGCCGAACTTAGTGCCTGTGAGTTTGACATTGTCTCGAAGTGCCCACAAAAGCGGCGTTTCAGGTGGGACATCCAGCTCATGATCTTGCCCGTTAATATTGATAGAAACGGTCATGTTTTTCTCCTTCCATAGGGGTTTTATTCTTCTCGAGTGACGCAGCTACACTGCGCTCGGTAGGGTGGCGATATCACCCTTTGTGGATGCATAAACCATTCAATATCAATCCACGTTGACTGCAAGTTACGCGTCTATTGGCTCGCGATCTTATAGGGCTTTAAACGTAGTGATGGATTATGATTTTAGGCAATAGCGGTCTACGACGTATTCTCATGTTAACTATGGCCACATTTCTGGTGATATGTTATCGAGATGTTCCTGTATTCTTGCCTATTTCTCCGAAGCTATTGCCATTAGCGGGCTTGAGTACGCGTTAGGTGTCATAATCCTACGATCGATATTGAAAGAGAGTTTGCATGGAATTTAATTCAGAATTGGCTGAATACGTATTCGAGCTAGCGAAGGGGAATTGTGTTCATCCTACGGCGATTGAAGGCTTGACGCTGTTTTCCTCGACACAAAATTTTCCTGTTATGCCAATTGTCCTGCAGCCTTCAATTTGTTTTGTGTTGCAAGGGAGCAAACAATTGAGTTCGGGGCAAAATGTCTATCAATATGACCCGTCTACTTACTTGATAAACTCTGTTACACGTCCCGTTGACGCCAGTGTGTCGTGCGTTGAGCCCGCCAGGCCTTATGTCGGTGCGAGTTTACGTATTGATCGGCAGGTGGTTGGGCAGTTGATGATGGAAATGAGTCAATGGCAGTCTGACAATGACCTTACACAGCAAATGGAACTCACACAATCAACGCCTATTACGCCAGAAATATTGGGAAATCTCGCTCGCTTGATTCGTATTGCTGACGATCCTATGGATCGGCAGGTATTGTCAGACTCTTTATGTAGAGAGCTTTATTATCAGGTTTTGAAAGGCCCTTCAGGGGGATTGTTGCGCAATAGCGTGAACAACCATGCGGGCGCGAACCGAATTACGCCAGTGGTGCACTATATTGAGCAGCACTTTGAGCGAAATCTGGATATCGATGAAATATCTCATGTGGCTGGAATGAGCGCGTCAACATTGCATGAACATTTTAAGCAAGTGACCTCGGTATCTCCGATGCAATATGTAAAATCGTTGCGGTTACATAAAGCGCGATCAATGTTGTCTTTGGGGTCTCAAGTGGCAGAAGTTTGCTATGCGGTAGGTTATAGCAGTCCATCTCAGTTCAGCCGTGAATTTAAGCGATACTTTGGTTTTACGCCGAGTGAAGCCAAGTCTGCGGTAATTGCGATTGGCTAGAAGATAGGCAGATAAAAACAGGAAAGGAGGTTCGAGTTTTCGTCTCGAACCTTACTATGGAAGAGTAGCGTTACATTAAAGACTAGAGTTCGAATCTCACATTGAGATAGAACTGCTCTTTGTATAAACCATTGGCGCGATATGATGCACCAATTGAGAGCGCATCGGTAGAGTGAAAGCGCCCCCCAATTTCAACCACACTTCGCGTGTCATCGGAATCAAAGGCCACTTGGCCAACCTGAAGGTTAGCTTCCATTTGTGGAAGCACCCACGCTCGAACGCCAATATTCACGCCGTAGGCGAGCTCACCCCAATCATGTTTGTCATCTTGAGGGAATTTGACCGAATAGACTTGCGCGTCACCATGCACATCGACAAAACCATTGATCGGTGCGTGAAATCCCGCGCCACCAGACGCAATCCAATCGCCCTCGAATTGGCTACTGCCATTCACAATGAAATGTGCGCCGTCCATAAAGGCCAATCTTGCTTTCGCTGCTAACCCTGACGGATTAGAGGTAAAACCAACCTCAAGGTTGGTGTAATTAAAATTTGTTGCCGAGGCAGCAGCGGAAAACAGGCCAAGTGAGAGTGCAATAGTTCGAATAACGCGTGTTCTTTTTCTAGTATTCACAGCTTTCCATGCCTTATCTATAAAGTATTACAACCGTTTGAGTGTATGAGTAGCTGGACGAAATTTGCAGGTGTGAAGCACATAAATTTGATGAAGATTACAAACAATTTCTCGTGCGAGGATTTCGGTAACATTTTTATGCAAACGGTGTGGTATCTTTGCATTTAATCACTAGTTCAAAGAAGCGGGATTTCGCTTTGTGGGCAACGGGTTCACGCATTACGTTGACGATCTCAGTACTTCACTGAACCTCACAGACACGCACACCCCTCAGAATATTCAGGTTTATTACATGCTTTCTACTCACAAAGCCCTCATGGTTCAAGGTACAACGTCAGACGCTGGTAAAAGTGTTTTGGTCGCTGGTTTGGGGCGTGTACTCGCGCGTCGAGGCATTTCCGTTGCCCCGTTTAAATCTCAAAATATGGCGTTAAACAGTGCTGTGACAAAAGACGGTGGCGAGATAGGCCGGGCACAAGCTTTTCAAGCCTTTGCTTGTGGTGTTGAGCCGACGGTTCATATGAATCCCATTTTGCTTAAACCAAACTCTGATTGTGCAGCACAAGTCATCGTACAAGGCAAAGCGACGGCGTCCATGGACGCAATTGGTTTTCAATCCTATAAAGCATTTGCGATGCCGCCTGTGATGGCGTCTTTTGAGATTCTTCAAAGCCAGTTCGAGACCATCTTGATTGAAGGTGCGGGTAGCCCCGCTGAAGTGAATTTACGTGCAAATGACATTGCAAATATGGGGTTTGCCGAAGAAGCCGATGTGCCCGTTATCATCGTTGCTGATATCGATCGTGGAGGGGTGTTTGCACACCTAACAGGCACGTTGAATTGCTTGTCTCAATCAGAACAAGACCGCGTTATTGGCTTTGTGATCAACCGATTTCGCGGCGACATTAAGTTACTAGAGCCCGGTTTAGATTGGCTGGAAGAAAAAACGGGCAAGCCTGTGATTGGGGTTATTCCTTATCTGCAAGGTTTGATGCTGGATGCGGAAGATGCCATTGATACTGCACAGTCAGACGATAAAGAATCGGAGTTATTCAATATTGTTGTTCCTGTGTATCCACGTGCCAGTAACCATACTGATTTCGATGCACTAAGAATGCACCCTCAGGTGAATCTTCAATTTGTCCGTCCGGGAGACCCATTGCCTGCTGCAGATTTGATCGTGCTTCCCGGAAGTAAGAGTGTGATCAGCGATTTGGCATCGTTACGTGCGTATGGCTGGGACAAGCACATCGCCAAGCACCTTCGCTATGGGGGCAAGATTGCGGGTATTTGTGGTGGGTATCAAATGCTGGGACAACGCATTGCCGATCCTTTTGGCATGGAAGGTGAACCTGCATCGGTAGAGGGGTTAGGTTACTTGCAGTGTGAAACCACAATAGAAAAAGAAAAGGTACTTACACAGAAAACAGGCACATTGGCATTACTGGGGCGTGAAGCACCAGTCAGAGGTTATGAGATCCACATGGGCGTGTCGACAGTCCATGGTAAATCCCCTATATCATATAAAAACGAAGGCAGTGACAACGTTTTGTTCGATGGTTTGGTGAGTGAGGATGATGTGGTGTTGGGAACCTATTGGCATGGTGTGTTTGATTCGCCAGATGCTTGTGCATTGATCCTTCAGTGGGCGGGGTTGGAAAAAGCGAAACAATCAAACCTAGATGCGCTTCGAGAGAAGAGTATTGATGTATTGGCTGATGCTTTGGAGGCGAATTTAGATCTTGATTTGCTTTTTCCTGAGCTGAAATTGCTTTCAAAGGAAGAGCGATAAACGGCGATTAACTGTCTGATAGTGATAGAATAAAAATTTCGTCGCTCCTGCTTTTTACTTATTGCTAGCACATAATTACCACCAGTCAATACGCCGCGGTGATAAATATTTTTAAAATCCTGTAAAAATAGGTTTGCACTCACGTTGGATTGGCGATAAGTTAACGACATATGAAGGAAGCATACGTTGTTTTGAACAGACAAAATGACGGCAAGAAATGAAAAAGGGTGAAATATGAGCATTTATCAAACAGACGACGTTCGCATCAGCAAAATCAAAGAACTTTTGCCGCCAGTCGCGATCCTAGAAAAATTCCCGGCAACAGATAACGCGTCAGAAACCGTGTTTAATGCTCGCCAATCCATCCATAACATTCTTAATGACCAAGATGATCGTTTGTTGATTGTTATCGGTCCATGTTCTATCCACGATCCAGAAGCGGCCGTTGAGTACGCAAAAAAACTAAAACCTTTGCGCGAAAAACTGAAAGGTCAGCTTGAAATTGTTATGCGCGTGTATTTTGAAAAGCCGCGTACAACAGTAGGCTGGAAAGGTCTTATCAACGACCCATACATGGATAACAGCTTCAAATTGAACGATGGTCTTCGTATTGGCCGCAAACTGTTGTTGGACATCACTGATATGGGTCTTCCAACGGCAGGTGAGTTTCTCGATATGATCACACCTCAGTACATGGGTGATTTGATCAGCTGGGGTGCAATCGGTGCGCGTACAACCGAATCTCAGGTTCACCGTGAACTGGCGTCAGGCCTTTCTTGTCCTGTTGGCTTCAAAAACGGTACTGACGGCAACATCAAGATTGCAACTGATGCGATTCGTTCAGCGGAATCTCCGCACCACTTTTTGTCTGTGACCAAATACGGCCATTCGGCGATTGTAGAAACTGCAGGTAATGAAGATTGCCACATCATTTTGCGTGGTGGTAAAGAGCCTAACTATTCCGCGGAGCATGTCTCTGCGATTCAAGAGCAGCTTGATTCTGCAAAACTACGTAACAAACTGATGATTGATTTCAGCCATGCAAACAGCAGCAAAGACTACAAACGCCAAGCGGTTGTTGCTGATGACGTAGCAAACCAAGTGGCTGGTGGTAACGATGCTATCTTCGGTGTGATGATTGAAAGCCATCTCGTTGAAGGTCGTCAGGATCTGGTTGATGGTAAAGCTGCTGTATACGGCCAGAGTATCACTGATGCTTGTATTGGTTGGGAAATGACTGAGCAGGTTCTTCAACGTCTCGCTGATGCTGTAGAAGAGCGTCGCGCTGCAAAATAATGCGCAACAGACAATAGATTGAATTCGAGGCCCGTAGCATGATGCTGCGGGCTTTTTTTATGCGTGAAATTCAATGAAAGCACTTTCTTTACGCAGAGGGTAGGGAAAGCGGTATAAGTACGTGTTAGCCAAATTTTTAGGGTCAGAGTTTGGGTTTCTCAAACACGTTAGCGCATGAAATACGGTGATTGGTTAACGCTAAATTAACACTTGATAGAAAAGCTTGATTGACACGAGTGACAATAAAATGACGGTGGCGCCAATAACCCGTAAAAATAAGTGTAACCTGTGTCACTGAAATGAAAGATGCCGAAAATATCTTAATATTTGGTGGATTGTTATGTAACTTACCCATTTATGGTGGCCATGTTGGAATATTTGTTTGCTCTCAAATAAAGAGACCAAAGAAAGCGCTTTCTTTTTGTGTTTTTAGAGGTATCTGTTGTTTGGCTCCGGTTTGAAGTCACTCGCACTAGACCGTTACTATCAGTACACGTATTCACATATGGTTAACAAATGAGTTATGTCGCAAACTGAAGCAACAGCCAATCCTAGCAACGTAGTCAGAGCCGATGTTCCTATAAAGCAAAAAGGAGCATACGGTGCTGGTACACTCACACTCAACCTCCTGCCTGGAGCGCTTGGTGTATTTTCGTTCTTTTTGATCACCGCGTTTGGTATTGACCCGTTTTTAGCCGGTCTACTGGGTGGTCTTCCTCGGTTATTCGATGCCTTGACCGATCCAATCATGGGCTTTATCACGGATAACACCAAATCACGATGGGGACGCAGAAGACCTTATATCGTAGTTGGTGCAATCTTGAGTGGCGTATTCTTTGCGTTACTTTGGCAACTCGACCCTGAAGCATCTCAAGCGTATAACTTTTGGTATTTCCTCATTTTCTCGCTGATCTTCACCATTGGTAACACCATGTTCGCAACACCGTTTGTTGCCTTGGGTTACGAGATGACTTCTGATTACAACGAACGTACGCGTCTGATGGCGTTTGCTCAAACCATGGGTCAAATCGCTTGGATGATCGTACCTTGGTTCTGGGTAATGATTGCAGACCCTGAGCTGTTTGACTCCCAAGCTCAAGGTGTTCGCACGCTCTCATTGTATGTGGCT
Organism: Enterovibrio norvegicus DSM 15893; assembly: GCF_900115495.1. Classification (GTDB taxonomy): domain Bacteria; phylum Pseudomonadota; class Gammaproteobacteria; order Enterobacterales; family Vibrionaceae; genus Enterovibrio; species Enterovibrio norvegicus. The sequence continues at coordinate 300,371 of NZ_FOWR01000001.1, forward strand.
GGTGCCTGTATCGTATTGGGTATTCTTCCGGGCTTGTTCTGTAAGGGTATTGATTCGAACAAAATGGAAAACCGTGCTGAAATTTCGTTTGCAACTATTTGGACAAACTTAGCCGCGGTATTCTCTGGCATTAAGAAAGTGTTCAAAAACGGCCCATTCGTTAGATTGTGTAGCGCGACGTTCCTTGTCTTTAATGGCTTCCAGCTTGTTGCTTCGTTTAGCTTCTTTATCATCGTATTCCACATGTTTGATGGCGATTATGGTGCAACAGGTAGCTGGCCAGCATGGTTCTCTACCATCAGTGCAATTACGACCGCGTTTTTGGTTATCCCGATCATTACTTGGATGGCAAATAAGTGGGGCAAACGTAACGCTTTCGTTATCTCAACCATGATCTCTATTGTCGGTTATGCGCTGAAATGGTGGGGCTTCGATCCTTCAAACCCTTGGATGATCTTCATGCCTATCCCGCTGATGTCATTTGGTATTGGTGGTCTGTTCACATTGATGATGAGTATGACGGCGGATGTGTGTGACATGGATGAGCTGGATAACGGTATGCCACGTCGCGAAGGTACATTCGGCGCGATCTACTGGTTGATGGTTAAACTCGGTCAGGCGCTAGCTCTAATCCTAGGTGGTCTAGTGATTAAGCTGGTCGGCTTTGATCCAGGCGCAGCAAGTCAATCTGCTGAAACGATGATTAACTTGCGTCTTGCAGACATCATCATTCCAGCATCAACGGCTGCACTCGCCATCCTGGTTATGTGGAACTATGACCTTACAGAAGAGAAAGCCCGCGCGATTAAAGCGAAGCTGGTTTCACTTCGTGGTGAGTTGTAAGCACGAGTATCGATGAGTCCTAGCACGGGACTAAGCGAGAAAACGGTTCACTTCGGTGAGCCGTTTTTTTTGCATCAAACAAAAGGTGTTAAGCATAAAGGTCTTCATAAGAAACAAGCGATACTAAGGAGAACGAGAGAATAAATGCTATCTAAGTCCGTTCATGTCTCTGATGATTTGTTCGAAGATTTTGCTAGAGATATCGATGAGGGTATCAGGGAAATCATAATGTGGGTCATGCAATGGTGGGTGCTCTGTACCACTACCTAGGCCAAAGAAAGCCGATGGCCATTGTGCGGAGTAAGCTGAAAAGTCTTCTGACCAACGCATGGGTTCATTGAGATCGGCATAATGAAAACCAATGTCCTTACAGGCTTGTTTTAGCAACATGTTGGCTTCACTGTGATTGATGGTTGCGTTGAAATTATCGTCCCAATCAATATCAAGCGTTAATCCGTCGCGATCTGCATATGCCTTCGCTCTTTCCTCAAGTCCTTCACACAATTGTTGGAAGCATTTATTACTATCACTTCGTAGTGTCACCATGAGTTGCCCTGATTCTGGTGTCGTGCCAAATGCTGGTTGTCCTAGGTTTACGTGGACAAGGGTTGCCATCGTTAGACCACCCAATGTGATAGGGAGAACGTCTATGTCTTGCATGAGCTCCCGAATAGCAAATGTTGGGTTAATTGCACTCTCTGGGTACGCCGCGTGTGCTGTCTTGCCTTTAAAGGTGATGGACACCCCCGAAGAAGCGCAAGCAAATGTATTTTCTCGACACAGTATTTGCCCCAATGGATAACCTGGAACGTTGTGGTATCCAAAGGCATAGTCAATTTTCCCCTTATCCCATTTCTCATCGCTTAGCATCGCGAGCGCACCCTGACCATTTTCTTCTGATGGCTGGAAAATCATCGTCACGGTGCCACGCTGCAAGGTGAACAATGATAATCGATATGCCAATGCCATGAGGCTCGCAGAATGCCCGTCATGGCCGCATGCATGCATGATGCCGTCATGTTCAGAACTATGCTGATGGACGGCGATTTCGTTAATGGGAAGCGCATCCGTGTCTGCTCGAAAAAGTAAGTGAGGGCCCGGCAATCCGCTGTCTATTTTCACCACTACACCGTGCCCACCTACATCTTCAATGGGCGAATAGCCAAATGTTCGTAAGGTTTTCACAAGGAGCTCATGCGTTCTTTTTTCAGAACCAGAAAGTTCGGGGGAGCGATGAAGTTTGTGGCGGAATAGAATCGGATTAAACATAGCAACCCTCGTGATTATGAAAATTAGCCCACTACCATACGCGCGCAGTTAATGAGATTTTGTGACATAGATCTTATCTAAAACGTGAAAGCGTAGAGGGTTTAAAAACTGTAACAGTTGTGGCGGGGAGAGGGCATTTTAGGGTGTGATTTTAAAAGGAAATTGACGGATGAAAAAGGAAAAGAAAAAAGGCGGATGTCATATCCGCCTTAAATAAAACTAATAAAGTGAGCAGGTTGCGTTGTGATTATTTACGCACACCTTCAACGTGAAGCTCTAGGTCAACAAAGCTTGATGCACCTACGACAGGGATGTCGAAGTCAGCCAGCTCTAGGCGTGTAGTACCTTCAAAACCCGCACGGTAACCGCCCCATGGGTCTTCACCTGCGCCGATGAAGTTAGCAGCAATGGCAATAGGTTTGGTTTTGCCGTGTAGCGTCAAATCACCATTGATTGTGAGTGTTCCGTCTGCGTTTTCTGCTATAGAGGTGCTTTTAAACGTCGCTGAAGAAAACTTCGATGCATTGATGAAGTCATCGCTGCGTAAGTGCTTGTCACGCTCAGCATGGTTCGAGTCAAGACTTGTTGTATCGATAGTCACTTGAATTTCTGATGCCGTTACATTGGCTGGGTCGTAGGAAAATTCGCCGCTGAAATCGTTAAAGCGGCCTTTAATAAAGCTGTAACCCAAGTGAGGAACTTTGAAGTTTACTGACGCATGCGCACCTTTTGTGTCGATAACGTAGTCATCAGCCATCGCAAAAGTTGGTGACAAAGTGGCAGCTGCAAGTCCTAGAGCTAATAGTGTTTTCTTCATGATGTCTTGTCTCCGATCATTTTCCGTAATGTATTGTCTTTATTGATGACATGGTGCTTTATGGCAGCGGCAGCATGTAAAATGGCTAAGCCAATGAGCGTGAATGCAGCGTAATAGTGAACCGCACCCGCGATGTCAGATTGATTTGGAAATAACTCACCCATTGATGGCACAGAGAAGACATTGAAGACTTCAATTGCTCGACCATCAGAGGTAGAGATGAGGTAACCTGAAACAAAAATGACGAACAGAAGAAGATAAATCGTATGGTGTGCAGCGTGTGCTGCTTTTCTTTCCAACGGTTTTCCTTCGATTGCTGGTGTGCCTTTAACGATGCGCCAAACCAATCTGAATACAGTTAAAGCAGCAAGGCAAATACCGATAGATTTATGCCAGAAAGGGGCTGTTTTATACCAACTGCTGTAATACGTCAGATCAACCATCCACCAACCAACGGCAAAAAGTCCGACAACGACAAGTGCTGTTAACCAATGAATGACGCGCAGCGTCAAATTGTAGTGTGAAGGGTTATCCATTCCTTTTTGTTTCCGATGTATTGTTGTTAATGAGAATTATAATTAATCGTGGCGAGAGTATAACCAGCCACGATTGAACAACTTGTTCGAAAAAATAGAATGAACTCTGGGCTAGCTGTCCAATTTTGCTGAACAACTCGCCATTTTATTGCGGCTTTTGCCAACTTAAACTGAGTGACACTGAGTCCGCAAACCTTAAAGCATGGGGCTTATCTATGGTTACGCGCGAGTATGTTACCCAATGATGCTCCGTCGTAATGTCTAGAACACTAGAAACTAATTTTTCGAGCAACAGGAATCGTCCATTTTCCACGTGATCGATAATGGTTTTTGTGATCACCTTGTAATTCAGTGCGTCTTCAACGTTGTCGTTCATACAGGCTTTTTCGCCGGGGTAATGAATTTCGATGTTGAGGACGACGTCTTGCTTCTTCTGTTGCTCTTCATCATTGAAACCAATATAAGTGCGAAGACGTAGGTTCGTGATAGTAATGATGGCGTTTTGCATAATCGATATCCGTTATTTTGGTGAATTACTTGAGCGCGCGACCGCCGTCTAAGTTGACACTTTGACCCGTCATGTATGCGCTTTTTAGGATGAAGTCTACGGCGTTTACTGCTTCACGTTCGCCAGGTGCTATCCCCATCAATGACTTAGAAAGGGCTTTCTTTTTATAGCTCTCAGAATCGCCCGCATTAAACATGATAAGGGCAGGGGCGATGCTATTCACTTTCACTCTAGGCGCCAGTTTCTGTGCAAATGAAAGGGTGAGGTTTTCCAGTGCAGCTTTACTTGCTGCATAGGCAATGTGCTTGGCACTTCCTTTGCGTACTACGTAGTCCGTAAAGTGAATGATGTCGGCGCTCCCGGTTTCATTGCCTGTGGTTGATCCTTTTAAGAACGGGTGTAACGCCAAATTGAGCAAATAAGGTGTTTTAACATGAATTTGCATCATCTGATCAAGCAACGCGGGGTAGTCATCGGTTTGGCTTTCTGCATTCCAGTCTGATGCGTTGTGTATCAATGCACGGACGTGAACGCCTAAACCCGCAATGTGATTTGCAAAAGATGTGATGCCTTCGTTGGTGGAGAAGTCCGCATGGATGCATTCCACGCCACGTTCTCTTAAATCAGAAATTGCTTTGTGTTCCGTACGGTAAGACACAATAACGTGATAATTGAGTTCTGAAAAATGTTGGGCAAGGGCTAAGCCGACGCGTTGTCCTGCACCTGTGATCAAAATGGTCTCTTGAGCCATATAAAAGAATTCCAATGATAAACAGCAGGAAAAAGTACGCATGGGCGTGGAGAAAGATCATTTTCTTGCTGTGTTTGAATGAAAATCATACGTTTAGAATATATTAGCAGAACGAATTAAGGGGTGAGGATGCAGAAAACAGTATTGGTGGCTGGCTCACATGGAACGATTGGTCGTGCAATTATTGATACACTGAGGTGTCAGGGTTATCACGTCATCAGCATCAGCCGCCATGGTGATCCATCGGACGAGCATCTATGTGTTGATATGACAGATCAAGGCAATGTTAAGAGGATTACCGGCTTTCTCACGCCGCATATCTCGACATTATACGGGGTGATTCAATGTGCAGGCGTGCTCCACAATCAGACGTATCAACCTGAGAAGAATCTTATGCAGTTGGATGAAGCATGGCTGCATGAATCCATGCGTATCAATGTGCTTCCGTCTGTGGTTCTTGCTCAAGCGTTGTCACCTTTGCTAAATCGCAAGTCCTCGGTACGTTGGATATCATTAAGCGCAAAAGTAGGGAGCATCGAAGACAATGGGCTGGGTGGTTGGTACAGCTATAGAATGTCAAAAGCGGCGTTGAATATGTTTATCAAAAATCTAGCCATTGAGTGGGGGCGAAAGTCACCGGAAAGCAGTGTTATTGCCATGCACCCTGGAACAACCCCCAGTGATTTGTCTGAACCGTTCACGAAAAACTGGCCCAAAGAAAAGCTATATTATCCAGAGATGACGGCATCACGCATTGTGAGTCTGTTTACCTCCATGACCGCCAGTGACAGTGGACAACTGTATCACCATGATCATTCTGTGATCCCTTGGTAAGACGATTCGCCATTGAAACTGGCGGAATATAAGGTGGCTTTGTCGTTAGGGAATGTAGATTTAGTGGTTAGTTTTTAACGAGCAGCGAGGGCGTTGAATATCGTCTAACTTGCCAGAATTTGGACGCCCAATACGGGTTGTCGAGACGCGAGATAATGACACCTTTTGACGACGATGCGTGCATGAATTGCTTCTCACCCACGTATATCCCGACGTGAAAACGTTGTGGCCCTGTTTTGAAAAACACCAAATCGCCATGCTTCGCTGCATTTAATGTTATTTTGTCGCCCAATTTGACTTGTTGACGTGTTGTTCTTGGTAGGGCGTGTTGAAAAACGGTGCGATACGCAATCTGCGTAAAGGCTGAACAATCGATGCCTTTTTTGTTTACACCGCCCCATTGGTAGGGCGTGCCTTGCCATTCTTCATAGTAAGCACTGAGTGCGACATTGGTGGGAGATTCCAAGCTGCCAAATGCAGCAAGGGTGTCAGGGCGTGGCGTCGTGTAGTGATGAGAGTTGAGGCCTTGCTCGGACGATGATGTGGATTCACAGCCAGAAAGCGCCACGCCTGCCATTGCGAAAATGGCAGTGAACAGTCGGCGTTGATAATTCGGTGAGAAACGCATAGAAATATCGACTAGCTAGTCCAAATAATGTGAAAAGTCTAAAAGTGCAAATGACGATGCGCAAGAGCCTCTATTCAGCGGTAGGCATAATGTCTCATCTTTGATGCGTATTTTTGCAACTTTCTACGCCGCGGTCTGATTTCTACGCAAATACCACTCAGTAATATAGTCTGAAAGTGCTAAAACGGCGGGCTCACTCGCGCCAGGTTTGAGGCATAACCCGCTTGCGATGGATGTTTCAAGGTTATCGTTATTTATCCAGTCGAGCAGATCCATCTTGTCTGTCACAGAGCAAGCGGCAATAAGAGAAACGGCCATACCAGATTCTATGGCTGCATTAAGGCCATGGAAATCCGCAGCTGACAGCACAACCTGATAGGGTACACCTGCACGATCAAGTAACTCCAATGCCAGCCTTCCCCAGCGACAATCACTTTCAATCGCGATAGGAATGGGGCGATCTTTACAAAAGGTGACATGCTTGCTTTTTGCCCAAACCAGCTTTTCTGTAAATAAAGGGGTCGCCGGATAGGTATTGTCGTGGATATTGATTAACGCTAAGTCCAACCTGCCATCAACAACTTGTCTGAGTAAGCGTTGGCTGCTGTTGCTTTGAACGGAAAGCTGCAGATTTGGGTATCTCTCGGTAAATCCATTAAGAATACGGCGAAATACAAGGTTTACGTAGTCGTCACAGACACCTAATTTCACCACACCATTCATATCAGGGCAGTGAAAGTGGGCGAGCGCTTCATCATTGAGTTGAAGCATTTGTCTGGCATAGCTCACTAGCGTTAATCCGTGTGTGGTGAGTTCATGGCGTCTTCCTTTCTTTTGGAAGAGTGCTACACCGGAAACTTCTTCCAATTTTTTCATCTGCATACTCACCGCCGACTGTGTTCGGTGGACACTATTGGCAGCCGCGGCAAAGTTACCGCAATCAACGATGGCGACGAGGGTTCTGAGTTGGTCTAGATCGAAGTTTGTCATTACTTCAACTCCTTTGAAGTATTAGGCAAAAAGTATTGGCTTTTCTTAATTATTTAATTGGTTAAAAATGCATCTGTCAAGCAAGAGGTCTAAAAGCGATAAGCGGGGTGAAGCATGAAAATCAATAGCGCAAAAAATTCACACGTAACAGGCTCTGAGAGCAAAACACCGTTTGAGCAATTTAAGCGCAATGTGTTAGCACGTATGGTTCATGCCGTTTGGTTGTTATGGCGAAAGCACGCGTTAATTTCTTCTCTTGAGCGAAGAAAAAACGATCCGCATTTTTTGAATGATATTGGCTTAACACAAAAGGATGTTGTGCGAGAGATCGAGAAACTGAAAGCGCAGAAGCCATTTTAGTTTAGGTTCAATACTACCGAGTTCGAGTCCATTAGCAGGTGATTTCTGCACATATAACCGCAATGATTTGTCATTTGCGGTTTTCTTTTATTTACCCAAAGCGCTTTAACTGACGTCTACAAACACGCTTTACATCAGTGTGTGAATCATATCTCGCACTAAATTCTAGGCAATGAGACAGCGGCGTGGCCTCTGTTTAGTTAATATACATGCCATTGATATCCGGTGTGATTGGTTCCTTATCGTTAAATAACGCTGACACATCAATGTGTAAAAATTTCTTTTATTGTGTTTTGCTTAAGGAAAGAATCCTGACTATTCTTTTATTAAGACACTGAGTTTAAAGATATTGTTTAGCCAAGCATTAATGTGCGACAGGGCACATGGCTTTTGCAATGATGATTCAAATGTGAGATGCTGGTCGCATCGAGATTGAGTAGATACAGTAAGCTGGTTTGTGAAAAGAGATTTCGGTCAGCAATAAAGGTTAGAACGCGAATCTTTACACGCTGTTATTGCTGCCCAGATAGTTTGTCCAATTGAGAACAAGTTAATAACAAAAAGATCTGCCTTGAGTGGATCATTTATGGACACATACAGTCATCAGGTTTTGGTTTGGTCGCCGACAGCCTAGTGATTGGTCCAATTTTGGCGTTACTGCATAGCTGGACTTTACGTTGCTTCGGCATTGAAAAGTTAAAATGAGTAACCAACCCGGCACATGGACCGGGTTTTTTATTGCCTAACGTTTGTGATTCACTCGCATTCGTTCGATATTTTCTCGCTTCTCGCTTCTCGCTTCTCGCTTCTCGCTTCTCGCTTCTCGCTTCTCGCTTCTCGCTTCTCGCTTCTCGCTTCTCGCTTCTCAAACGACAGATACAAAAAAGCCAGACTGTCGTCTGGCTTTCTGAATTTAACCGCGAAGTTAATGCACTAACGCTTATTCGCTTTTAGCGGCTTCTTCTGTTTCTAGCTTCTCAGCAACGACAGCAAATTCACGTGTTGGCTTACCTACGATAGAACGCGTAGTTTCTTTGATGTCTGCCAATACAATTTCTATTTGGTCACCCAGTTGGAATGCTTTGTTGCCATCTACAGATATGGTGCCTTGATCGCCATTACATTCAACACGCTTCTTGTTATCAACAATCAATGAGCCTGGAATGAAGGCCATTGCGCCATTTTCAAGTAGGCGCGTACGCATGCCAGCACGGTTGATGTCGAAAATCTCAGCGGTGAAGGTTGTTTTGGCCGCCACGCTGTCTTTCAACAGGCGAACGTATAACCAATCCGCAACATCACGTTCCGCCATGCGGTGGTGCTTACGATGCAAAGCCAATTCATCACCAATGAGCTCATCAGGCGTTTGTGCAGCAGTTTCACCACGCACAATCGCTTTCAATAAGCGGTGGTTCAGCATGTCACCGTATTTACGGATTGGAGAAGTCCATGTCGCATAAACATCAAGACCCATTGCGAAATGCGGAGATGGGGTGTTGCCTACTTCACTGTAAGATTGGAACTTACGAATGCGGTTGTCCAAGAAGCTCGTGTCTTGTTCATTCAACCAACGACGTAGCGCACTGAAGCCTTCTAGCGTTGCTAGGGTTTCTACGTCTGTTTCGCCGCCATGGCTATTCAGCAGTTCAACCGCCTCTGCGATCTTTTCAGGGTTGAAGCCCGCGTGCGTATTAAACACGCCGAAACCAAAGTGCTCGCGAAGCGCACGACCCGCACAGATGTTTGCGGTGATCATGGATTCTTCAACCATGCGGTTGGCAATGCGTCGTGCATCCACATGGATTGCAACAACATCATTGTCTTCGCTAAGTTCGAAACGGTAATCTGGGCGATCAGGGAAGGTCACAGCATTCGTTTCACGCCAGTTCATGCGTGCTTTAGCAAGGGCATGAAGGGCGGTGACTTGCTCTGCAATGACTTCAGATGGCTGCCATTTCTCGCAGTGACCGGTTTCGATGAAATCCGACACATTGTCGTAAGCCAAACGGCCCTGTGATTTAACCCACGCTGAGAAGAACTGTGCGTCGTCTTTGATGGTGCCGTCAGTATCGACGGTGACACGGCAGCAAAGTGATGGACGTACTTCATTTTCACGCAGTGAACACAAGTCATCGCTTAGTTCACGAGGAAGCATAGGGATATTGCGACCAGGCAAGTAGATGGTATAGCCACGCTCGCGTGCTTGACGATCTAGATCGGTGTTTTCGGCAACGTAAGCGGTTGGGTCTGCAATTGCAATGGTCAGTGTAAACGTACCATCGTTGTTCGCTACGGTGTGGAGTGCATCATCCATGTCTTTGGTTGATTCACTGTCAATCGTAATAAAAGGAACGTGGGTGAGATCTTCGCGTACGAGTGATTCATCCAACATGTCCCATTGCGCTTGCGGTGCTGGCTCTTGGTTCGGCAAGTTATGCTTTGCTAACGTTACCCACCAAGGTGCGATTTTGTCATTGGCGTCGGTGATTTTTTCGCTGATTTCACAGAAGAAACCGTTACCGCCTTTAAGAGGGTGCTGCGTTAAATTAGCAACAACCCAATCGCCTTCTGCCAATTCACTGTGGCTAATGCCTTTGCGTGTTTTCGCGCGAATAGCATCTTTTAACTGAGGATGATCTGGAACAACGTTCAATTTGTCACGAATAAGCTTAACGCGACCGATAAAACGCTCCACTGATTGCTCAAGCAACGCATCGGGTTCAGCGACTTCTTTGTCTTTTTCAGTACGAATTAGAGCCACAACCTTGTCACCGTGCATGACTTTTTTCATGTACGGAGGTGGGATGAAGTAGCTGTTTTTATCGTCAGCTTCCAAAAAGCCAAAACCTTTTTCTGTGGCTTTGATCGTGCCTTCTTTCTTTGGAATGCTTTCTTTGATTTGTTGTTTTAGTTGTGCAAGTAGCGGATTGTCTTGAAACATTAGCCTGGTCTCAGAATGTGAACCGCCACACTATACGTATTCGGGACGCTAAAACCAAGGTGTACCACGTTAGAATTTCCGACGATGAATAGCGCAAAAACTTAGTGGAGCCTCCCAAACTAGATGTAATCAGTATGCCTAATGTTCTTGAAATGACAGAATGACTTGAGAAATGTCCCAAGTATGAGAAGGCATAGATGGAAAATGCGCAGTTAAGCAGCCATACAAGAATTGTTAAGAAAGCCGACTCGTTAGAAGGATGGTGTGAAGAAGTCTTTGATCGCCTTAGACAGAGGAACGAAGCGCAAAATATCGCTCTGTTCATTTGGCATGAAGAAGGTTTGAAACTCGTTGCCAGCCAAACCCAGCGCGAGTTTTGCTTCTTTCAACAATTTCGCCCTGCAGAAGAATACAGCGGTTATCGTATTGATTGGGAAAAGCTCGCTGAAAGCGTGAAGGAAAACGACGGCTCATACATTTCAGAACTTCCTATCAATGCTGCATGGCGACAAAGTTCAATGCAGTGGGAACATGCGGTTATCCCTCTTTATGAAAATGAAGAAATCCTTGGCTACATGCTACTGGAAGTGGAATTGTTTAATGAAGAGAAGAAATTTTCCGAATCCAGCTTACTGTGGCTAAAAGATCGCGCTGAACGACAATTAAAATGTCGAATCCTTTCTCACAACCTTAATCAATTCCATTTATCCAGTAAGAAAAATGAACTCGATCTGGCGTTGAATAACCATACGCTTGCCTCTCAGCTCTCTCATTTAAAAAGTCTGCATGAGATTTCCCTTCGCTTTACTAAGGCAACCTCCATCAGTTCGTTATGCCGTATTGCAGTAGAGCTAGGAAAGAGCCGGCTTCAAATTGACCGTATGGCGATTTTTCTTTGTGACATGGAAACCTGCATGATGTGGGGGACATGGGGCACCGATAAATACGGTAATACAATAGACAGATCGGATGTAAACCAAAATTTACCCAATAACCCATTCATGGAAGAAGCCTTAGCACGAAAGAATGAGCTCATCGTGAAAGAGAACGTGCCATTGTACTTCGGTCAGGAACAAGTCGGGATCGGTTGGAACATCATGATGGCGATGTGGAACAATGATGAATGCATAGGGTGGATAGCGGCAGATAACCTTATCTATAAATCGCCATTGGATGAGCCTAAAAAAGAAGCCATCAAATTGCTTGCTGCGTCAGTGTGTCAAAAAATCATAAAGCTCCGAGAAACAGAAGAAGCGGATGAGCGCTTTTATCAGTTACAAGAACACTGCCGTCGTCAGACTCAAGACCTAGAGTATCTGCAGTCTCGTGTGGACGTGGTCAATGCACAAAATCAATGGCTAGGTATTCATGATGCGTCAACGGGATTACTGGGGGCACGCTACTTCGATTTGAGTTTCGCCTCTTTTGTTGCATGTGCCAGAGACAGACGACGGAATATTGCCAGCTTCTCTATTTGCATGGACTTCTATAAAGCATTTCAGAAAGCCTATGGGGAAGAAGCAACCATTCGGGTTTTCCAAACCATTGCGAGGGAGGTGAAATCCATCATTAAACCGGTTGGACTGAACATGCTCTTCACAACCCAACCTGGAAAGCTCTCTCTATTGGTTCATTGCAATGATGAAGTCCTGTTGAAAGAGGTTGCAGATAAAATTGTAAAAACAGCGTATACGCTAAATATTGAAAACAAGGCGTCCCCCTTTTATCAACGTGTGACACTGAGTGTTGGGCTGTCGACCAATTGTGTTTCTTTGTTCAGTTTGCAAAGCAAAGTGTTAAAGAAAGCAGAAAAAGCGTGTTTGATGGCGGAAAAGTTAGGGAAAAATCGCTATTGCGTAGACTAGAAAAAACGTTGCCTTGAAGTTTGATTGCCTGATTTAACAGCAAATTGCTACGTAATTAGTCGTTTGCAGTCAAAAAGCCATCAGTCGTAGAAAGAATTGTGAACTTGTTCAATTTTTTCTGGCTTTTTTTGGTTTATTAGCGCAGAATTCTCGCCTCATTTGTCGAGGCCCGTAGCGTTGGATGCTGTTGCAGTGAGTAGGAAGTCATTTGATTTAATTCATTTTGACCCTGCATCAGTAAGGATAACAGTGCAAAACCGCTAACAGGGGCCCCGTTACTTTAGTCTATATATTGGGATCCCAATGCAAGATACTGTTACTGAATTTCGTCAGTTAGATCTGTCTGAAAACCTTCTTTCCGCTTTAGATTCAATTGGCTTCGTATCACCAACGCCAATCCAAGCGGCTTCGATTCCTCTTCTATTAACTGGTGCTGATGCACTGGGCAAGGCACAAACTGGTACGGGTAAAACCGCCGCGTTTTCACTGCCAGTTCTGAACAAAATCGATCTGAACCAACACAAGCCACAAGCTATTGTTATGGCGCCTACTCGTGAATTGGCTATTCAGGTTGCTGCGGAAGTTAAACTTCTGGGTAAAAACATCGCTGGCTTGAAAGTGCTAGAGATCTACGGTGGTGCATCTATCGTTGATCAAATGCGTGCTCTGCGTTCAGGCGCTCACGTTGTTGTTGGTACTCCTGGTCGTGTTAAAGACCTTATCAACCGCGAACGTCTACAACTAGACGAAGTGAAAACTTTCGTACTAGATGAAGCCGATGAAATGCTGAAAATGGGTTTCGTTGACGACGTAACTTGGATCATGGAACAAGCACCAGAAACTGCGCAACGCGTACTGTTCTCTGCAACCATGCCTCCAATCGTTAAAGAAATCGTTGATCGTTTCCTACGTAACCCAGCGCGCATTGACGTTGCAGGTAGCAACCGTACTGTTGAGAAAGTTGAGCAACAATTCTGGGTTGTTAAAGGCGTAGAGAAAGATGAAGCAATGGCTCGTCTTCTTGAAACTGAAGAAACTGATGCATCAATCGTGTTCGTTCGTACTCGTCAAGATACCGAGCGCCTGGCTGATTGGTTGCAAGCACGTGGCTTTAAAGCTGCAGCACTTCACGGTGACATTCCACAGTCACTGCGTGAGCGCACTGTAGACCACATCAAACGTGGCGTAATCGATATCCTAGTCGCAACTGACGTTGTTGCTCGTGGTCTTGACGTTCCACGTATTACACACGTATTCAACTACGACATCCCATTCGATGTTGAGTCATACATTCACCGTATTGGTCGTACTGGCCGTGCTGGTCGTGCTGGTAAAGCGATCCTGTTGGTTCGTACCAACCAAATCCGCATGCTGCGCACCATTGAACGTGTAACTTCAACGCGTATGGATGAGCTTGAGCTTCCAGCACGTGATAAAGTTGCTGCTTGTCGCCTAGCGGCACTGGCGACTGACCTTGCAGAGCAAAAACAATCAGAAAGCATCGAAGCATTCGTTGGTCTGATTGAGAAGCTTCAAGAGCAGATCGACGTTGATGCAGCAACACTTGCTGCAATGCTTCTTCAGCGCCAACAAGGTAAGCGTCCGTTGTTCTACAATGGCCCAGACCCAATGGTTGCTGCTATTGAGCGTGAAAATAAACGTCGTGAATCACGTCGTGATGAGCGCCCTCGTGACGGTAGCCGTCCTGAGCGTGGCGAGCGTCGTAGCTACAACGCTGAAGATTGGGATATCTACCAACTACAAGTTGGTCGTGACCAAGGCGTTCAAGTTAAAGACATCGTTGGTGCAATTGCGAACGAACTAGGTCTTGATAAGAACTCAATCGGTTCTATCAAACTAGCAACTGGCCACACTTACGTGCAACTTCCTAAGAAGATGCCAAAAGAAGTATTGGGTCAACTTAAGCAACTGCGTATTCGCCAAAAAGCAACTGAAGCTCAGTTGGTTGAAGGCTCAGTGAACATGGATCCACCACGCCGTCGTACCGGTGGTGACCGTGATCGCAACAGCAATGGTGGTAACGGCGGCCGTCGTTTTGACAACAATGGCCCACGCGGTGGTAACAACCGTGGTGATCGTGCTCCTCGCGGTGACCGCGCTCCACGTGGTGAAGGCGAACAACGTCGCTTTAACCGCGACCGTGGTAGCGACAGCCGTTCATCATTCCGTGGTGAGCGTCGTCACGCTGACGCATAATAACGAACCCTCGTTATAAGAAAGAGCCAGCTTATGCTGGCTCTTTTTGTATGTGTCGACAGTCCTATTTTGTGCAAAAAATGCTTAACCTGCTTCTGCTTACCCCCGTCCACATCCGTGTTTTTTGCGCACAACGGCGACGCGGTGCAGCAAGCAACCCAAATCTGCTTTTGAATGTTGATCCACAGGTCATACGTTTCTCCCACTTTTGCTACGTAGTCGTATGCACTTCCTTGCTATATTTCACCTATCCGCTGTTCGCGAGTGGGAATGTGTCAAATAAACGTTCATGTTTCCTTCAGTTTGAGGACTGTCTTATGCTGAACATGCAGTTTGATAAACGCGTCATTATTGATACCCAATCGCTCGATTGGCAACCATCGCCCGCTGAAGGTGTGTTTAGAAAACCGTTAGCACGAGAAGATGCTGAGCGGGGACACGCCACCAGTATTGTGAAGTACGTCCCCAACAGCGCCTTTTCCCTTCATCAGCACCCCATGGGTGAAGAGATATTTGTGCTCGATGGCGTATTTTCTGACGAGTATGGTGACTATCCAACGGGCACCTATCTTCGCAATCCGCCAGGAACATCTCACGCGCCTTTTAGCCGTTTGGGGTGCACCTTATTGGTAAAACTTCATCAGTTCTCTCCGAATGATACGCATCAAGTACAAATAAATACGCGCGATGCGGAATGGGTAAACGGGCAGGGCAAATTGAAAATGCTGTTGCTCCATGAATTCAATGGAGAGCAGGTTGCGTTGATTCGTTGGCCTGCTGGTCAGCACTTTTTTTCTATCTCACACTTTTGCGGTGAAGAGGTATTAGTGCTGAGTGGGGAGTATCGCGATGAGTTTGGTCATTACCGATCTGGCACCTGGATCAGAAACCCGCACATGTTTGAATATAACCCTTATGCCGAGGAAGATACCTTGCTTTGGGTAAAAGTAGGGCACCTCCCTTATCCTAAGCCTCTTTGAAAAGTATGCGTTCGACGCAAAACAGAGACAAATGTCTATACGTTTCATCGCTAGTATGGTGGTTGAGTGAATAGCTTGAGAATTCGGTCGTTTCTTGACAATGGCTCAGTTTTTTTGGCTCAAAACTTATAGGACGCGATGGACGAGGATGTTTCAGATAACTAACCAGCCGTGCCAGCCGTATTTCGATATGGCACCGGTTCCCATGATTCTTCTCAACGATTTCGGTGAAATTGTTCATCGAAATGCAGAGTGTGACCTGCTTTTTAATATCCATCCATCACGACCCGTTTTTAACGACTATGTGGCTGAAGATGTTTGGACTGCATTGAACGCGTATTTTTCAGAGCTTCCTAGCTCGATCCCTAATGAACCCTTTTCTTTTGACATTACATTGCATCAAACAAAGATGCGGTATCGTTTCAAAGCAAATGTTGCCACCACATTTCCATCCCCCAGTTATGTCGTTGTGCTTTCACCGCTATCGCAAAATACAGTGGAGCCTAAACGTCGAGCACTCGAACAAGGAAAAGCGTTCCTTGAGCAGCTGCCAGTCAGCATGGCAATGCTGGACGAATACGGAATATTTGTTGGGGCTAACCGTGCTTTCTGTGAATTATTGGGTTACGACGAAGCGTCGCTAGTGGATCGCATGGAGGCGGATGTGACGTTTGCGCCAGACGCTAACAGTGAAACACCGCTTCGCAACAACCTTAAATGTCACATAGACAAACAATATAGCGTTGATAAGCGTTACATACACAAAGACGGTCATCAGATCTGGGTGCGTGTTTTTGTCTCGCTCACCACTGATTCAGAATGTGATTCTGCCAATGATAACGTTCGTTATGTCATTGCGGTTATTGATATTCACGAAGAAAAGCAATTGCAAAACGTCATTGCCACGTCTGAACGTCGTTTTCGTGCCATCGCAGAAAACATCAGTTCTGTTGTATGGATGTCGGGCGCTGATCCGCAACGCGTGCTTTACGCGAATAAATGCTATCGCAGTGTGTGGGAAGAATCGGTCGACAAACTATACAGTGACGCGCGTTCTTTTCTCGATAAAGTACACCCTGCAGACAGGGAAATTGCTGAATCCATTCGTTTTAATACATCCGGTGACTCCTGGAGTATTAATTATCGCTTGCTGTTTGATGATGGACGCGTCAAACATTTGCGCGACAGTGGGCATTGCGTTTTTGATAGTAATGGCGAATTAATCTACCGCGTGGGTACATCAACCGACATCACTGCTGAAATTAGCCAGCGCGACAATATGGTTGTTATGGCGAAGAAGCTGAAAGAGCTTGTTGATTATGATTCCCTCACGGGCTTGAAGTCACGCCATGCGATCATGACGGATATTCAAGAGAGTTTTCAGCGCTTTAAACAAACTAATGACCCTTCTGTTCTTGTTTACATTGATGCGGATGGATTTAAAGGTATCAACGATACATTGGGGCATGATGTTGGTGACAAAGTGCTATGTGCTATCGCAAAACACCTAACCAGTCATATTCGTGACACCGATGTAGCGGGACGTATTGGCGGCGACGAATTCATCGTTTTGCTTCGTCATACTTCACAAGAAGATGTCGTGCAAATTCTTGAGCGATTGTGCAGTGACATACACGACATAAGCTTACCCGGTGACATGAAGGTGTCCTTGAGTCTCGGTGCTTATGATCTTAGTGACGAAGTTATTACGGCAGAACAATGGCTTAACGACGCTGATAAAACCATGTATCACAATAAAAGGGCACGAAAACGTGCTCGTAAATCGCAACTAAAAACACAGTGACTCTTATTGCTCTAAGCGAGTATTAGAACTTTCTGCTGATATAGTGCAGTTGTTTTTTTATTGAGACAGTTCTTTGTATTGCATCAGAGTATTCTCTTAGTTGTATAACAGAGGGATTTACCATGCAGAGTGTTGTGGAAGTTTTCGGTACTGCGCTAGCCAGCTATTACAACGGTAATAAATCAGGGAAACTCATTGTTAGGGAAAACAATGGTACATCAGTGATCCCAACATCTGATTTCTTTCGACGACCAGAAGATGTGGCGACAGATCGCATCGCGTTGTCTTACTGCCGACGAAGTGTTCTGAACATCGGAGCAAGCAGCGGAGAGCATTCGCTGTACCTCGTGGCAAAAGGTATAAAAGTAACGTCAATAGACAGTTCTCCTATTGCGTGTGCCATCATGCATCAGCGAGGCGTCCCGTCCGTTATCTGCGGTCATCTTTTTGATCAACATCCTATGTTCGATCGCACCTTCACATGGCTCGCTTTACGTGGCGTCGTGGGTCAACTCGGGAATATCCGCAATTTCTTCCATTTTCTGGATCTTGCCCATCGTAATTTGTACCCGGGCGGGCGATTGATCCTAAGCTCAGAAAACCTTCGCTATGAAGGTTACCGTACTCGCCATTTGACGTTTGAGTTTGATGGAAGGGTGAGTGAAGAAATGCCGTGGTTTGACATTGGTATGTCAACGCTAAGGCGTGTAGCGGAAAGTAAGAACTTTAACTGCCGAATTGTCTATTGTGATGACAGCAACAAGTACGTGGCGTTACTAACAAAGCGTTGATTGAGTGACACTGTCACAATGTCACGGGTGATGAAAACGCCAATATAACTGTCAGATATTTATAAATTAAATAAAAATGGGGCAATTATAGCCCCATGATTTTTGAATATTTTTCCACACAGTGTTCAAAATGCTCGCGCATGCTATCTTCAGTTTGCGCCTGTGCTTGCTGTAAAAGAATACCGCGTTCTGCCACCCCGTTTTTCACCTGCCATACGGCGTATGAGGCTTGCTTATCAAGCTCGATCATCTGTTTTTCATCGGGTGGCAATAGGGCTAAGTTTTGGCTCATGCTGACTCTCTGTAGAATTTAAACCTCAAAACGTGCATAACATAGCTGAGACTCGCATTAACGACAAGCGCTTACCGTCCCCTTACGGGAATCTGACACAGTTTTGGCCGATCTTGATTACTATTGGTGCTACATCGCGTTAAGCAGTAAGAAGGCGGATATATGGAATTCACTTATCAAGACAGACAAACACTTTACGATGCTTGGATGTCTTACAAAGCCAAGTTGAGAATCACTCAAATTGAGATGGCGAAGCGCTTAGGCATCAATCAATTGGATTTTTCCCGTGTACTGAGAGGCGACGTGCCTCTGGAGCAAGGCTTTGTTTACCGTTTTTGCAAAGAAATCGGCATCGAACCTGATCAATCGCTTCCAAGCTTAAAAGCCCTTCGAGGCGTTTCTACTTCTTCTGGTCCTGTCACGGTACGCACATCAATCACCGTCGATGGCACGATTTCTAAAGTGGAATACCAAGGCAACCAAGTCTTCATCGAGTTTGAAACGCTGCCATAAAAAAAGCCATCTTTCGATGGCTTTTCGCATTTTAGCCCCATCAGGGCGTAGGCAAGCGTAGTTTAGGCATTCGCAAAGGCAGGGCGTTCAGCCACACGCTGTTGCCATTTCTGAAGCGCTGGCAAGTTGTCATCAATGTGTATATCGAGGTTTTTTATAAAACCACACATGACAAACGCGGTGATATCCGCAACCGTAAATGTGTCACCAGCGATATATACCCAAACAACCTGAAGATACAGGATTCAGCGAGGTTTACTGACGTTATGATCTAGGCGTCCCTTTGCCGATGTAGTGTTCTCCATCAAAAAGGGATAACACCGAGCATGGCGTCAGTAAACTCGCCCGAAGGGAGGCCCTCAGTGCGTCCACTTCATCGTTAAATTCCTGTGAAATAGAATGACTATTTCTACAAGAATTTGCCTTGAACTGAACGCACTGATGGCCTCTGAAATCGAGCATCTTCAGGTTGTTTGGGTATATGCAGAGTGCTCCAATCGTGCTTCTAAACGCGGCAGGAACTCAATCACACGTTGTTTTGACTCTTCTCCCCACGCGGGTACGCAACGCTCTCTGTCGTCGTAAATGCCGGTGATGTTTCGAAATGCCTGAAACGCAGGAAATAAACCATCCAGCTCTACAATACGGTTCCACATTTCGACTTGTCCGATCGCTATAGGCGTATCACCAAAAAGGTGATTGTTTGTGGGGAAGGCGGCATCAATGTATCGGCAAATCGCCATGGACTCACACAGGCTCGTGCCGTCATCCAATGCCAATACCGGGATCTTTTTATTCAGGCTCAGTGCAGCAAATTCGTCGGAAAGGTTTTCACCGCCACCGATGTCCACATTGACACGTGGAATTTCAATGTTCTTCTCTGCAAGAAACAGACTGACACGTCGAGCGCTGGGCGCAGGGCCTTTTTCATAGATCTTCATCGTTTCTCCTTGCCGTTTTCATGGGCTATGGGTTTCTCTATTTGGGTGAATTTCTCGTTACTTGGGTGAAAGAGGAAGCCACACCGACACGCTTACACCGTTCTGTGTCTGCAAGTTTTGGATAGAGAGCTCTCCACCATGGAACTCCGACACTAAACGCGCGATATAAAGGCCTAAACCTAAATGCGGCTTATCGGACTTTTGTTTTTCCTCCCGAACAGAGACCATGGAATTGAGCAATTGATTTCCCATATTTTTAGGCAGGGTTGGCCCAAAATTTGAAACTGTGATGCAGGCGCGGCTATCAACACGGTTGAGCTGAACCGTAATTGCTGTCTCTGGTGCGCGAAATTCAGCGGCATTGGCAACCAATTTATCGAGTAATTGAGCAATGTACTCAGGCACACCAAGCATTACGTAACCGTTTGATTGTGTGGAAACATCAATCGTGAATACGTGTTCCGGATACGCATATTCATAGCCTTGAACGCACCCTTTGATCACTTCATCAAGCGGAAACGCCTGCGTATCTGCGTGGTTAAAGCTTTGTTCTAAACGTGTCGCTTCCGTCATGCTGGATAAAATGGTCGCCAATCGAGAAACACCTTCTTGAGCGCGATCAATATAGCGTTGCTGATCATCATCCGTGGTGACGAAGGAAAGGTTCTCCAAAGAAGAACGCACAACCGCCACTGGCGTTCGAAGTTCGTGAGACAGGCTGGAGGACATTTTTTCTAGGTAGCTGTTGTACTCGGATTGTCGATTAACCATGTTAGACAGCGTGCGAGAGAGGTCGCCAATTTCGTCTTTACTTTGCGCAGGAGAAAGCTGGTGGCGAACACGTCCTTGCGGGTCGATGGCGCTCTCTGCATCATCCCTGAGTTTCCTCACACGGCGTGAAATGTGTGAACCGAATAACAGTAAGACCACAACCCCAATACAAATTACCGCCAGTAATACATTAAACAACTGCTCTAAGGCTTTGTTGCGCAGTGTCTTGATGCCCTTGGTGTTCTCTTCAACAACCACTGCGCCAACCACTTGATTGTTGATCTTGATGGGGTAAGCCGCTGATAAGATCATGGCCCCTTGGTCCGGCGTTAATCGCCAATTCGCGTAAGGTCGACCCAATAGTGCTTGTTGCACTTCGATGCCGCGAAACACCGCTGCATTCTGCATCGTATCAACGATAGATTCTGGAGGGCGCTCAAGCCATTGGTAGTAAAGCGGGTTGAGTATGTGGGTTTGCAGCCAGCCCATGATACCGTTCGGCGGCTCTTGATATTCAACGGTGGTTTCCCATACGCCATTGGCGGTTTGCAGGTCGCCACTTTTGGCCAATACGCGGGCATGACGATCGACAACCCAAACCCGTGAACCATCATCGTTGATGGTATTGAGCACGCTTTCCAGTGCAGGTGATGGCGTGAGTAACGTGCCTAGGGTTTCGGCGTTCTTGGGATTGGATGTTGCAATGATGGTTTCTATTTCTCGATTGAATGGGTCGTTAACGTTATAAAACGCTAACCCCAATTTTTCGCCCACGAGCCAGTTGGGAATTGCCAATTCAATGACATGACCTGTCGAGGTTTCCTGCCACCACGCGTTTATTGCATTTGAAGGAAAAACGCCGTCCTCTGAAAGAATAGAATCTTCAATTAAATCAACGTGTGCACGTCCGCTTTGTGTTGCAGTGACGGCGTAACGTTTAAGGTCGCCTTTTGGGGTGGTTAACGCCACTATTAGGTGGTCGTTTCTGTCAATGCGACTGGTCCCTTTGCGTTTTAATACTGGGGTCGCATCGGTTACATCAAGTAGGGCATACACATCGTCACCGTCACTCCCCATGACCAAATCAAACTTAATGTTGTCAGGCCTGTAGGTGTTCTTGCTGAAGATCACGTGCTTTGATGTGTAGGGTTTAAAATGCTCGCGGTAGCGCTCCCAATCAAGGGGGCTGCCATCTATATCGATATGCGAATTGAGGTCAAAGGCATACAGGTCTTTGCCATCGTCTAAACGTGGTTTCGTAAAGCGTTGGCGTTCAAATAAGCGAGGTTGCTGATTAAGCGCCATTGAGAATGCTCGCGCTGACCCCATCACGGTTTGTTCTTGGCCTTGGCGAAGCACATTCTCAAGTTCCCACACGTAGTTGTAACCAATAAATGGCAACAAAAGCAGTAAACCTGAGAGCAAAACGACTTTGGTGCGAATGCCTGATGCCCAGCGAAGCACGCGCTCAATCAGCGATGTCATTTGTTGCTATCCCAGCGGTAGCCCATGCCATACACCGTATCGATGTGGTCAAAGTTACTATCCAACGCGATAAATTTTTTACGAATACGTTTTACGTGTGAAGTGATGGTGCTGTCGTCGACAACCACATGTGCCTCTTGCATCAAATCTTGGCGGCTTCTTACGTGGCCAGGCCGCTTAGCCAAGGCATGCACCAGCCAAAATTCTGTGACGGTGAGATCAACGGTCTGATCATCCCATTTAACCTGCATGCGGTTGAGATCGAGTGTCAGTTTTTCTCGCTCAAGCAGAGATTCTGTGTCTGTCGCTGCTTGGCTCAGTAATTCACTGCGACGAAAGAGTGCAGCAATACGCGCCATCAAGTGTGGCAGGCTAATGTCTTTTGTTAAGTAGTCATCCGCGCCCATGCGAAGGCCCACAACGGTATCAATATCACTGTCACGCGCGGTTAAGAAAATAATGGGAATGGTGGCTGACATTGCACGTAGAGATTGGCAGAGGTGAAACCCACCATCGATTTCATCAGCAAGGCCAATATCAATGATCGCCAAATCGGGCAGGCGTTGCTTAAAGCCATCTTCCGCATCTTGTCGGTTGGCATAAGGTGATACCGCATAACCTTGCTTGCGGAGCACATCCGCATAGTTTTCTCGGATAGCGGGTTCATCTTCTACGATAGCAATACGTTTCATTTTTTCTCTGGTAATCAATCAGTAGTTGGTTTGACTATACCCGAAATCATGCCATGAAAAAGGGGGGAAATGCGTCATAAGTGAAAAGCCATTTTTTTGCCACATTTGATCGGCACATTGCCCGATTTGTTCCCAAAGCTTGCCATTTTACCTTGGTTTAATGAACTCATCGAAACACACATTAACGCAGTAACCGGTTCATACCGAACCCAAGCAAAAAACGTTAACACCTAAACGGATGAGGAATTCACCATGAAAAAGATGAACAAAACTTTGATCGCACTGGCGCTTACTATTCCGATGGCAACATCAACGGCATTCGCGTCTGGTCACACAACGTCGACTGACCGTGATGAAAACATCGGCGCGATTGGTTTCGGTGGCGGTGCGGCATTGGGCGCAGTGGTTGGTGGCCCTGTTGGCGCAGTGGCGGGGGCTCTCGTCGGTGGTTTGATTGGTCAGCTTGTGAGCTTCGAAGACTACAGCCAAGAGCAAGATGACGTGATTGCCAGCATGAGCCAGCGTAACCTCGAGCTAGAAGAAGTGAGCGAATTGTATGCGCAAAACCAAGTTGAGATCGCCAACCTTAAAGCTGCGTTGAACGAGAAAAACATTGAGCTAGAACTGGCGATGGACATTCAGTTTCGCACTAACTCAGCGGAGATTGAACCGCACTTCCAGTACCAACTTGATGAAATCGCCTTCTTGATGCGCCAACAACCTGACATGTTCTGGGATCTTGAAGGACATGCGGATGTTCGCGGGAATCAAGACTACAACTTGCAGCTTTCACAAAAGCGCGTCGAGTCAGTGTATCAGTACCTTGTCTCTCAAGGTGTTGCACCAGAGCAATTGATTCAAACGGCATACGGTGCGCAGTTAGCGATTGAAACGGAAGGCGACCGCGAAGGCTATTTCTTTGACCGCCGTGTTAGCTTAAAAGCCTCTCCACAATCAACCAAAACAGCCAACAACTAAGCAGGGCAGTTTGAGATGGATATTCGACAAGCAACCCGTCACGATGCAGAGCGCATTTGCGCGCTCTGCGAGACGCTGGGCTACCCAGCGTCGCTCTCTGAAACGGAAGAACGTTTAGCCCGTGTACTGGACAGTGAAAATGGCGACATCTTGGTGGCAGAATTGTGTGGTGTGGTAGTGGGTTTTATCACGGTTCATATTGTCGATGTGGTGCATGATGCAATGCCGTGGGGGCGAATTTCAGCGCTGGTGGTCGATGAGAACTTCCGAGAGCTCTCAGTGGGTCGACAGTTACTCGATTATGCGGAAACCTACTTCAACGCGCGACAATGTCTGCGCGTTGAAGTCACCAGCCACATTAGCCGAGAAGAGGCACATGGCTTTTATCTTCACTTGGGTTATCGCATTACACCCATGCGTTTTATTAAGCTGTTGGCTCAACGGACGTTAGTGGCGATAAGCTAAAGGTATCGGCGGCCATTTTTTGCTCATGTTTTAGCAACCATTGCTTTGCATCTAGGCCGCTCGCATACCCTGTTAATGTGCCATTTTTACCAATCACACGATGACACGGCACGATAATGGACACGGGATTTTGTCCATTAGCAGCGCCAACAGCGCGAGAAGCGGTAGGGCGCTCAATACGTTGTGCCAGTTCGCCGTAACTCAATGTTTCACCGGCAGGGATGGTTTGTAGCGCTTTCCACACAGTGCATTGGAAATCCGTACCTAACAAATCAAGCGGCACATCAAATTCAATCGCCTCGCCTGCAAAGTAGCGATCGAGCTGGGCAATGACAGTTTCAAAGGGCTCGTGAGCAATAACGTCATCCTCTGATGTTGGAATGTCATATTTATAGTTTGGTAACGTGAGCGACGTTAGACCTTTCTCGGATGCAGTCAGAATAATCACGCCAAGTGGAGAGTCGTATTCGTAGCGATAATTTGTCATGGTCAATTCCTTCTTCTCTTCCGTTGGTCAGAGCGAACCCTGGCAGAAATAGGTATATGGGCAGAGTGCGTGTTTCAGTTGTCTTTGTTTGCAAGTGTCAGCGCGAGATAGCTTCGCCAAGGAATAGCGTTATCCATTCGGCTTTTCGCGTTGCCATTCAGTGTTTCATCGCCGTCATCAAGAGACAGTGCAAGGTCGGGCAGCCCAAAGCCACGCAGCAAGGTGTAGCCTTTTTGTTGACTTGAAAGTGGTGAATCACAAAAATCACGTTGAGCATCAAGATCGGGGTGTTCGATACAAAATTTCGCCCATGCGATAAGTTTTTCTCCTAACGTTTCGTTGATGTCATTGATCGCTGCACTATTTGCGTGTTCGCCATGCGGCGAAAGTGCTGAAAATAGCGCATCAGGCGTTGGAAAATACGTTGTTGTTTGAACGTTTTCCTCACCGCCCAAGTACGTTTGAGAGCACTGTACGACACGTGTAAGTGTTGAGAGGCTGTCATCGACATGATCTCGATGAGTGTCTATCGACTCACCGCAAAGACTTCTCACGCCCGCCTCAAACACATTCCATACACCAGGGATTCTTACGCCGAGTGGCACGTCTTCGTGTGCTGAGAGGACATCAGCGAGCACCGAATCTATGACGGTCTGATTCGCATCGACATCAAAAATGCGTTTGATTCTATTGATGATTAAGTACAAATACTTTGGATTATCGAGCGTCAATTCAATCGAAATTGCATGCTTATCCGGGTTCAAGGTGGCTGTAAATTCACCTTTTGTATCCAAATAGATAAAGGATCTACCGTAGCTATTATCATTTAGCCACTCCATGCCTGTTATCTGTCTTGTGTTCACAAAATCATGGAACGCCTGCCAATTGAAAGGAGGGCGGAAAGAGAGCATCAAACAGATGGCATCAGAGTGGTGTGTTTTCTTGCGCCTGACTTGTGTTGGCGATAATTGCATTTGTAGTTGGAAGCAATCGTTAAAGCGGCGAACACTGTTAAAGCCAGCAGCAAATGCAATGTCAGTGACAGAAAGATGGGTTTCGTGAAGCAGCTTTTTCGAAAACAAAATTTGTTGGTACAGCGCGTATTGCTTTGGCGAACACCCCAGTGTTTCCGTGAACAGTTTTCTTAGGTAGCGATCTGTCACGCCGAGTTTTTCTGCGAGTGCTGGAATGGCGTTTTCTTGTAAAAAGCCTGCTTGAATCAACCCTAGGGCGCGTTTTAGCGTTGTTTCTTTTCCGATCCACGCGGGTGAACCCGGAGCACTGTCTGGACGACAACGTAAGCAAGGTCGAAACCCTTGGGCTGATGCTTCAATCGCGGAATCAAAATACCGGATGTTTTCTTCTTTTGGTGTGGGTGCAGGGCAAATAGGACGGCAGTATATACCTGTCGAAAGCACACCGATATAAAACACGCCATCAAATCGAGGATCACGGGAAAGCCGCGCTTGTTGTCTGAGTGTGTTGACGTTGTCCATTTGCCTACATCCGTCACTGAAGATGCAGTAACAATAACATTGGATAACGGTAAAAGTAGCCATAAACGGAACTCAACGGTAAGACGGTGAATCAATTTATGCGGTGGAAGGATTGAGAAAGAAAACTGGAGAGGGCTTACAGCAAACAGGCTGCACGAGACAGCCTGTTTTTCACGGTGTTGCGACTTACTTGTTCAAGTATGCGCAACCGGTCATGAATGCTTGTTCTTGGAACTGCTTCAAACCGATTTCTTTTAGCGACACCAATACAGGGGTACGCTTGAGAGACTCTTTCATTTCGCTAGACGTGAAAACGACACAATCCATGTTATCGATTAGCTGCATAGCGGCTTCCAGTTTGAAGCCAATGGCGCTACCTGCGAACTTCCCCTTCATTGGGCGATCACGAATAACAATTTTGTCGACTTTGTAGTCTTCCATCAATTTTGCAAAAGACTGTTGGAAGTGACGCATTTGCTCAGTGTCAGATGCGTTAGTAATAGTGAATTTACGCGCGCGGCAATCCGGCACTTCAAACAGACCTTGGTCCAATTCAATGAGGCAGATGTTCGCTTCGTTGCTTTTTAAATCGACGGCACAAATTCGCATTTTTCTTATTCCACGAGTAAATGAGCGCATCATTATAGGCAAATAGTGTGCTGCGGTCATGGAGAAAGATGGTAGGGCGGGTTCGTTTGATGCTGAAAACAACAAAAAGCGCGGTAATCAGAGTCTTTTTAGCGGAATTCTTTAAAAGATGTTTTGAGTTTCGCTTCCGTGAGGCCACGCACAATCTTCAGGTCGGGGCGTTTTTTCAAATCGATGTATTCGACTTCGCGAAATGATTCTGTACGGCCTGAGTAAAAAAGCTTCACGGTTGGGGTCATTAAATCGTCAGGGTTCTCATTGCAGACCAAGCCAATCCGCCCATTACTGAGTTCAACAACAGAACCGATAGGGTAGAAACCGATGCAGCGAATGAACTTCTTCAGCAGGTCGGAATCGAGATGAAAGGGCGTTAATCCAATCATGATCTTGAACGCTTCAGAGGGCGAAAGGGCGGGTTTATAGACACGCTCAGCCGTTAGTGCATCGTAGATATCAACAATGCCTGACATGCGACCAATCAAGGTGAGCTGTTCGCCCTTTAAGCCGTTTGGATACCCGTTTCCATCGATCTTTTCGTGATGCATCAAGCTTACGTCTTTGCTGGTGGACGATAATTCGGCCATGTTGTCGAGCACAGGTTGAGAGAGCGTTTGGTGCTCTTTCATGTGCACAAATTCATCGTCGGTGAGTTTACCCGGTTTGTTGAGCACTTCATCTCGGATAAGAATCTTGCCAATGTCATGCACCAAACCACCAATCGCTAATTCTTCTAGGGTTTGCCTGTCGAGTTCCAGATAACGCCCGAAATTAACCAAATGAAAGGCAACATTCATCGAGTGCTCAAGTAGGTAGGCACTTTTTTCGCGGATACCGCTAATCCACAAAACCGCTTCACGACGCTCAAAGATGTTATCTACGATATCAGCACTGACTTCTTTTACGGGTTCGATATCGACAGGTTTGTTGGCGTAGACATCGTTCAATAGCTTGCTCAGTTGTTCCTTAGACTTGTCTACGAGGTCTTTGGCTACACGGAATTCACTGTTTCCTTTGACGGAGGAATGCTTTCCGATTGGCGTTGCATGGTATTGAATGTCTTCCGTTGTGGTGACTTGATCTGCGTCGATGTAAACATATTCAACGCCTTTGCCTCTGAGGTTTTCGATGGTTTCTTGCTTGCGGATGAAGCCAGGCTTTTTCATTCGGGTGCGGGTACGCTGAGATTCGATTTGTTCGACATACATGCCAATCTCAACGCTATCAATGGCGACTTTTTGCAACATTGATGTTCGCTCCGTGTCGAAAAATATAAGGATGAAGAATGAGGAAACAACTCTGTCGAGCTGCGGGATCGGCGCGCTTTTTGAGTAATTAAACAATAGCTAATGTTTATAACTATATACAATGTACGAAACCCCGGGGTATTTTGAAGACGAATCTAGAACAAAAAACCAGAATAACAGTACGCAATGCGGAGTTTTAAACAATACAACGTCGGATCCTGATGTCACTCAATGTGTGTTATCGCCGTTAAACCCGATGAAAACGGCGCCTTTTGACATGTGTCTAGTACATTTCACCGCGACACATAATAAAAGTGCGCTGCATCTTAAATGTTATCCGTGAAATGTAAACAGGATGGTGTGTGGAATGCGACGCATAGAAAGCGCTTGAACCCTCATGGTGGATCTATAGACTGCGTGAACGTCTAAGTGCCCATATTGCTTAGATGGATTTTTACGCAGCGAATGCGTTGCTTTGACCATGATTGAAATACGCAGGCTTAATTCGAATGCGAGTAATTAAAAGCAGCATCCATCCAGATGCGCTTCCTTTGGAAGACAAAATCACTTTTCATCGACGTGCAGCACGCGCCATTGTTGTGCGTGGAGAGAGTATTCTTTTGCTGTATACCGATCGCTATCAAGATTACTCGTTGCCGGGTGGCGGCATTGATCCTGATGAGAATGAAGTAGAAGGCTTGATCCGGGAACTTCAGGAAGAGACGGGGGCGCAAAACATTCGAAACATCGTCCCGTTTGGTGCTTACGAAGAATACCGTCCTTGGTACAAGCCAGATTTTGATGTGATGCACATGATGTCTTACTGTTTCTGGTGTGATATTGACGAAGAATTGGGTGAAATGTCGCTTGAGGACTATGAAATCAAAAACGGCATGCAGCCTGTTTGGATGAATATCCACGAAGCCATTCGTCACAACAAGCACAACATGGCGACAAACGAGAAACAAGGTTTGTCGATCCAACGTGAAACGTACTTGCTTGAACTGATTGCTTCTGAATTGATGGAAAAGCAGAAAGTAAGCTAACTGATAGGGCGTTGTTTCTATCCCGATAAGTTGTTTCTACCCCGATAAAAAGGCGAGAGTTCTCTTAATGCCGATCGTTTTAAGTCATTGAACGATCCTACGCAGGCTTCATAATCGGCCTCAACATTGTTGAGGCCGATTTTTTATGTCTGAGTTTTTGAAAGAGTTACACATCACCGCTGAGTTTTGCCAAGACCACCCTATCAACGCATTCTCTAAACACATTCCTCTTGAGTGGGTTGAAGAAGCAGTCAAACAAACCGGACGCGCTTCTTTGCGTAAACGTCGCTTTCCCGCTGAGCAGGCTGTTTGGCTAGTTTTAGGGATTGGATTACTGCGCAATCGCTCGATTCAGAATGTTTGTGACCAACTTGAGTTGGCTTTTCCTGATACCAAAGGGG
>NZ_FOWR01000038.1 GCF_900115495.1 Enterovibrio norvegicus DSM 15893
TCTACAGTCATCGCTGGGAAATCGAATTAGGTTACCGAGAGATGAAACAGTACATGCTTCAAAATAGCCTGACACTAAGAAGTAAAACGCCGGCGTTGGTCAAGCAGGAGCTTTGGGGGATGTTGCTTGCCTACAACCTGCTGCGTTTTATGATGTGCCAGATGGCGTATTCCTTGAATACGGTAATGCCATACCAAATAGGTTTTAAGCAGGCATCGATATTTTTGGTGAGTCAGTTGCAGATGCTCCCGGCTGTCGCGCCCGGAAGATATCCAGAAGTGCTCAGGTATATCCTCGATATGGCAGAGAGCTTTGTGCTTCCAGAGAGGATGGAGAGGACATATCCAAGAGCAGTAAAGAAAAGGCCCAGTCGCTATGCGACCAGGCCTTCTAGAAGGCGTAATTCAGCTTAATTCACATGCATTAGGCTCGAGGCCTGCTTTTTAATTTCTGTTAACTATTGATAAATCACTAATTAATTCATCATTGAGTAACAACTCAACACTACTTAGCCCTTGCCATGTCTAGCGTAATCAAAGCCGCTTCATTCAAATAAGCGTCTGGCTGTTCATAATCGCTTGGCACGTCATCCAATGTCTTAAAGGCTTTTTTCCCCAACATTTTTTGACGGTCATTTAAACGCGCAAGTCGCTTTTTATCTTCTTTTTCACGTTCTGCGATGCGTGATTTCTCATTCAAAGAAATCACATTATCGTCTTTAATCGCCTTGTACTCGGCAATGTCTTCAGCAATAAAGCCAAACTCTTCATCATTTTTGATGCGAGACTGGTGCAATTTACCAAGTTCAACAACCAAGCTGTTGGTATTACCAACAGTGCTGTATGCAGCAGGGTTAATGCTATCCCACGGCAACGCATTTTCTTCAACACTCTCTCCTGTTTCTTCAGGATCAACCGCCGTTGGGAACGCAATGTCAGGAACAACACCTAAGTTTTGTGTACTACCACCATTGATTCGATAGAATTTTTGGATGGTGTACTGAACATGGCCTAGTGGTTTGTCGAACAAATCATAGATATGGTTCAGTGAACGGTGTTGTTGCACCGTGCCTTTACCGAAAGATTGTTCGCCCAAAATCACTGCGCGACCATAATCTTGCAATGCGGCAGCAAAGATTTCAGAGGCAGAAGCAGAGTAACGGTTGATCAAAACGGTCACTGGGCCATCGTAGTAAATAGCATTGTCGCTGTCGCTGTTCACTTTTACGCGACCATAACTGTCACGTACTTGAACAACGGGGCCACCATTAATAAACAAACCGGTCAACGCAGACGCTTCACTTAGCGCACCACCACCGTTGTTACGAAGGTCGATAACAATACCGCTGACCTTATCTTTTTTGAGCTTGGCAATTTCTTTCTTAGTATCTTCAGCGAGACCAACATAGAAACTAGGGACTGAGATAACACCCACTTTAGCCGAACCTTCTTCGATAAGTTCAGATTTTACTGCACGATCTTCAAGGCGGATTTTGTCACGGACAATTGTTACCTTGTAACTTTTAGAGTTCGCGCCTTCAGGTAATATCTCAAGTTTTACCTTGCTACCCTTTGGACCTTTAATCAACTGAACAACATCATCAAGACGCCAGCCAATCACATCAACGACTTTATCGTCATCCTGCGCAACACCAATGATTCGGTCACCTGGAGACAACTTTTTCGAGCTTGATGCAGGGCCACCCGCAACCAAAGAGCGAATAACAGTGAAGTCATCTTCAACCTGTAACACCGCGCCAATCCCTTCCAAAGACAGGTTCATCTCAGATTGGAATTGCTCAGCATTTCGTGGCGACAAGTAACTGGTGTGAGGATCAACTTCACGCGAGAAAGCATTCAGATAGATCTGAAAAACATCTTCGCTTTTCGTTTGGGTAAGGCGTTTGAGCGCGTTGTTATAACGCTTTTTCAACGTATCTCGAATATCAGGCCAATCTTTACCCGCCAACTTCAAGTTCAACGCATCATTCTTTACACGAAGACGCCACAGTTCATTAAGCTCTGCGTCGTTTTTCGCCCAAGGCTCTTCGCTGCGATCGACCAACATATCGTCATTTGCATCAAACGTAATTTCGTTATCGAGCAAAGACAATGCATATTGGTAACGTTCAAAACGCTTTTGCAAAGACGCATTGAAAATGTCGTACGCTGCTGTTGTTTCGCCTGAACGCAGTTGATCATCAAATTCTGAACGCCACTTGGATAGCATATCGACTTGTTCTTGCGTCAAGAACAAGCGATTAAAATCAAGTGTTTCTAAATAACGATCAAAGACTTCCGCGGAGAATGCATCATTAAGCTGAAACTGCTTATAGTGAGATTTTTCAAAACGGCGGGTAATACGTTTGCTGGCTGTCTTGTGTTGAGGTTCAGACACCAGAGTAGGTAAGTCAGATGATTCGTACTTAGCCTCAATGGCATGAGCGGATGCTGCCAGCATAATACTGGCAGCAATCACAGAAAAGCGGATTCGACATGTCATGCGTCGAGGGTTCTCCCTTTATGAACTGAGGTGCTCCGCTTTAACGAGCATGGTTAGACCATTGCTTAAACGTACGCGAACCTCGTCCTTATTAAGTTCTACAATCGTAGCGGGCATGTTGCCATTACCCATATTAACGTTAACGTCCTTACCTACGACAATATCTTCGGCGTTGAGTTCACGACGTGGCTCAACTGGCTTCTTAGTAAGCTTAGTATTTTTTGCCTTAGCTGGTCGAGATTTTGCTTGGTTAACCGTTGATTTATTTGCTTTTGGTGCTGTTTTGTCTCTCGCGTTAGACTTTTTGTCACCTTGTTTCGCAGCTTGCTCTTTACGACGTTCAGCAGCTCTCGCTTTGCTTTCAGCCAACGCAGTTTGAGCATGCTCAATGTGCTCTTGCTCAAGCGCGCCACAATCACTACCGTCTAGATCAACGCGAACAGCACCTTCTTTAGCGCCATATAGGTAACGCCAGGAAGACGTGTATTGACGCAATGCGGCACGAAGTTGGGTTTTACTGACCCTTGGATCATCAGCAAGACGTTCAGACAAGTCTTGGAAAATGCCGATTTTCAGAGGACGCGCTTCACCTTCAAGAGTGAAACAGTTCGGGAAACGCTCAGCGATATATGCAATAACTTG
Source organism: Enterovibrio norvegicus DSM 15893 (assembly GCF_900115495.1). Taxonomy (GTDB): domain Bacteria; phylum Pseudomonadota; class Gammaproteobacteria; order Enterobacterales; family Vibrionaceae; genus Enterovibrio; species Enterovibrio norvegicus. Next base: position 3,145 of record NZ_FOWR01000038.1, read on the forward strand.
TTTGCTGTTGGCCAGTTTTTCAGTGTTTTCCATTTTTCTTCCTGTCTCTTTGCGCAAAGGCGACAATAGAGATTGTGTACGAGTTAACAAAATAAGTGCTGCGTATTATAGATACCTGAGTACGAAAAACCACAGAGAACCTTAAATTTAGAGGTGTTTTTGCAATTCATTGACCAATAAAGTGAGTCCGGTTTCATCATACTCATCAAATCTTGCCTTTTCTGGACTATCTATATCCAAAACACCAACAAGTTTACCCTTCACATATAACGGTAAAACAACTTCTGAATTACTGGCTGCATCACAGGCGATATGCCCTTCAAAGAGGTGCACATCTTCTATACGTAGGACAGAGTCCTCACTAAACGCAGTGCCGCACACACCTTTTCCATAGGGAATACGCACACAAGCTGGCTTACCTTGAAACGGACCCAACACTAATTCATTGCCATCATCAAGGTAAAAACCTGCCCAGTTAATGCATTCAAGTTCTTGGTAAAGAAGCGCACTGACATTAGCAAGGTTTGCAATGAGGTTAGGTTCCCCTTCTATCAAGGCTAACGCTTGACGAGTAAGAAGGTTGTAGAACGCGGCTTTGTTTTCCATTGATTTACAGCATCCGTATGAAGGAGGCAATAACCGTATAATGTATTTATCTGAGGTTCAATAGTGAAATCGCCCTAAAATTCCAAACTGCTTCAAGATGACTAAGAATTTATCCCGATGAAATCATGAAAGTTATGTGGCTAAACACAGGACGTTCGAATCTCTAGTTAAGGTGATGAATTCAGCATGAGGCATTAACCTACAAAATGAACGACGAAGATTTGAACAAATTCATTGAGATATCCGTGTTTTATACATAATTTCATGTCCCAAAAGAACGAGAAAGTTTATGATGCTTTCACTTTAACGATGACGCTGTCTTGAATATGAACACACATAGCCGTCTATCAGACTCAACACTTAGTGTACTAAGCTGTACAGCTTGAGCGCCCTATCAAGAGAAACACTCAACGTTATATAAGGTAGAATCAGCCATGCGCGTGCTGCGATGCACATCTTGTGACTTGATATTGCGTAACGTGTCTGTAGCGCGAGGCTACAGCGCATGCTGCCCGGGATGTGACTCTCGGGTGGCTAAAAATACATCACTCAGCTTTTCAGGCGAAATCGCGCTGGGGCTTGCTGCGCTGGCATTGTTCTTCCCTGCACAACTGTTTCCTTTGATCAGCATTGAGTTGATTGGCGTTAACCTTTCAACAACGGTTGGAAGTGGCGCTGTCACTCTGCTTTCTACTTTTCCTTTTGTTGGTCTGTTAGTCCTCTTCTGCACCGTCTTTTCACCCTTTGTGTTTCTCTTGTCGATATTGCTATCAAATGTCGCACTTCATTACCGCCATGCAAAAAGCCTCTACTACACGACGTATGTATTGAAGGTAATTCGACACTGGGTAATGGTCGATGTGTTTCTTGTCAGCCTCGGTATTGCAGGCTTCAAAGTCGCAGACATTGCTGAAATATCGGTGGGCAGCGGGCTCTTTAGTTTTGTGCTACTTCAGATACTCATGGCAACCCTGCTTTCTCGTGTGTCACCAAAGCGCTACTGGGATGCCTATTCTGCCAATATTCCAACCAACGAATGCGCTGATACTGCATTACATGTCGATGATACGCATTTGATTGGCTGCAAGCATTGTGGCCTTGCTCAAGATGCGGAGCATTCGAATTGCTCCCGCTGTGGCGCCAAGCTCGAAAAACGTATCTTCCAGAGTATTCAGAAAACGTGGGCTTGCTTAATCGCCGCAATTATCTTTATCTTTCCGGCGAACTTTTTCCCGATTTCCATTTTGCTTACTAACGGCAAGCGATTAGAAGACACCATATTTTCTGGCGTCGCCCATCTAATTAAAACAGGCATGTATGGCATCGCCATTATCATTTTCACCGCCAGCATCATCGTGCCCGTTGCTAAGATCGTTAGCCTCGCCTACATCCTGATTTGCATTCACTTCAAAGTGGAATCAGGCAGAAAGCAACGCATGAAAATGTATCGTTTCGTTAAGTGGATTGGTAAGTGGTCAGTCATGGATTTATGCGTTATCGCTATCATGATGTCCCTCATCGATCGAGGACGCCTTCTCGATTTTACGCCTGGTCCTGGCGCTATTGCCTTTGGCTTGGTTGTGGTGTTAACCATGATTGCTGCTGAAAGCCTCGATTCTCGTCTTATTTGGGATAAATATGAGCAACGTTGAACAACCTCAAATCAAAGAGCCGACGATTAAAAAAGACAGAGGGATCTCCCCTTTGTGGATTTTTACCGCCCTTGCTTTCTTGTTAGCAGGTTGGCTTCTTTATCGTTCCGTCAGTGAAGCTGGTGAACGCATTGAAATTCAATTTACCGATGCACAAGGCATTGAAGCGGGAAGAACCACCATCCGTTATCAAGGCTTAGAAGTCGGAATGATCCGTAAGATAAATCTGGCAGATGATCTTCAAAGCATCACGGCAGAAGCGGACATTTACCCCGAAGCAACGAAGATCCTTAAAAAGGACACGGTGTTTTGGGTGGTAAAGCCCAAAGCCTCAATCACTGGCATTAGCGGGCTCGATGCGCTGGTTTCCGGTAATTATATTGCTGTATTCCCGGGCGCGGGTGATTCGCAAACACGATTTGTTGCAGCAGAAGAAGCACCGCCTGTTGCCTTTGATGACGACAGCATGCACGTTGTGCTTGAAGCACCCGATTTAGGGTCATTGAGCATAGGTTCGGGTGTGTATTACAAGAAAATACGTGTTGGCGAAGTCTATGACTACCGTTTAACCAAAGACAAAACCCGCGTAAAAGTCTCACTTAAAGTGAAGAAAGAACACGCAAGTCTGGTTACAGAAAAATCGCGCTTCTGGAACGTGAGTGGCGTGAGTGCCGATGTGTCATTATCGGGTGTCGACGTCAAAGTTGAAAACCTCGCCTCTGTTCTCGCTGGCGGTGTTGCGTTTGACTCGCCAATGGCAGCGACACAAGCACCTGACATGACAACGTTCCAACTTTACAGATCAATTAACGATACAGACCGCGGCATCCCTATCACTATCAACTTGCCTGCGAACCACAACATCAAAAACCATGAGGCCCCTATCGTCTATCAAGGGCTAGAAGTCGGTCGCTTGAACGATATCTCATTCAATAAAGACTTCACGGGCACCATCGCGAAAGCCAACATTGATCCCGCAATGGCATGGCTATTAAAGAGCAACAGTGAGTTCATCATTGAAGCCCCGCAACTCAATTTCGATGGTTTGAAAAATCTACCGAATTTGTTTACAGGGAACACCCTGTCTATCTCCCCTGGTGATGGTGATGAAACGCATGAATTCACGGCGAAAAGCACAGATTCCATCATGGCCTCAGACCCTCGTGCACTGACGGTGTCATTAAGTGCCGAAAACGCGTGGGGGTTAGGGCGAAATACAAAGATCCTTTACCGCGGTATGCAAGTGGGCTTCGTTAACAAGACAGCGTTGAATGACGGTTCAGTCAGCCTCGATGTCATTATCGATCCACAATACAAACATCTGGTGAAGAGTCAGACACGCTTCTTCATCGTTGGTGGTGTCACTGGCCAAATCACCTCAGAAGGTGTTGAGTTTATTGTACCGGCTGTCGCGCAAATGGCGGAGCCAGCCATTAGCTTTACCAGCGAAGGCGAAGCAAAAGTACGCGATGACTACACCCTCTTTAAATCTGAAATCCAAGCACGAAACGCGCAAGACAGCTTAAAGGGCTATCGAACGCTAACCCTTATCGCTGCAAAATTGCCGTCAGTCTCCGAAGGCAGCCCCGTGATGTATAAGAACTTCACCGTCGGCAAAGTCGAAGGCTTCCAATTGGCGAAAAACAGCGTCGAAGTTCAGGTGAAAATCGAGAATCGATACCACCACCTGATCTCTGATAAAACCGTGTTTTGGAACCAATCAGGTGTCGACATAAAAGCGAGCTTGTCCGGCGTACATATCGATACAGGTTCGTTGAAATCTATCGTATCTGGCGGTATTTCATTTGGCGACATTCAAGGTATCGACAACAAAAACGGCCGTCATTGGAAGCTATATGACAGTCTGACTGATGCACAAAACTACGGGCTAAAAATCGCCTTTACAGCAGATGAAGCCAATGGCCTTTCAGCAGGCAGCAAGATCCGCTATCAAGGCGTTGATGTCGGTGAAGTGACAGATCTCTCCCCAGCCTTCCAATATGAAGGCGTGATCGTGAATGCCATTTTGTACCCTGAGTATTCCAGCAAACTTGCTAAAGCGACGAGCTATTTTTGGGTAGCGCAGCCTACATTGAGCCTAACCAAAACCGAAAACTTGGATTCTCTGTTTGGCGCGTATATTTCCGTCGTACCGGGCAATGGCAAGCTGCGTGAGGAATTCCAACTTCACAACGCTGCGGAATACAAAGGCGGCCTCACACTGGTTCTAGAGAGCGAAAATCGTGGCTCTGTGAACGTGGGAACCCCGATTCTATTCCGCGATTTTGAGGTAGGTACCGTCACCGATGTGCGTCTTGGCCGTTTCGCTGACCGCGTCCTGATTGAAGTGAAGATCAGTGATGATTACAAACATTTGGTTCGCAACAACACGGTATTCTGGAACCGTTCTGGCGTGGATGTTTCAATCGGCTTAACGGGCGCGACAGTTCGCAGTGGCACCATTGAGAGCATCCTCAAAGGTGGCATCGCGTTCGCAACACCTGAAGGCGAAGCCTTAGCGGCACCAGCGCGTTCTGATCAGCATTACTTGCTACACCGTGAAGCAAAGTCAGAATGGGAATCATGGCGCACAGCCATTCCTGAGTTCTAACACGGCAGAGCCAAGTTAAAACCGAACACAAGCACCCCGAAAAGCGCGATTCTTTATAAAGGATCGCGCTTTTTCTTTGCCGAACGTTGAGAGAATCTGGCGTCTGCACCACTTTCCTTTTACACTTCGCCATCAAGAAATTTCAGTAAGAGACACGTTCAAGTGCATCCAAATATCGAATTGCCAGAGTTATTCCTAAAACAAGTTGAGCAAATCCTTCCATCTCATCTCTCCATGGACGATTTCATCGACGCGTGTAAGCGCCCGTTACGCAGAAGCATTCGCGTAAACACGCTCAAGAACTCTGTCGAAGATTTTAAAATCCGCGCGCAAGAGAAAGGTTGGACACTATCTCCTGTTCCTTGGTGTGATACCGGATTTTGGATTGAACGTGAAGAGAACGCCGATACCGTGCCACTCGGCAACACTGCCGAACACATGGCAGGGCTTTTTTACATTCAAGAAGCCAGCTCCATGCTGCCTGTCACCGCCCTGCTTGAGAACAATACCGATCTCGAGCGCGTGTTAGACATGGCTGCAGCACCAGGGTCAAAAACAACCCAGATTGCTGCTGCACTCAATAATCAAGGTGTATTGGTCGCCAATGAGTATTCAGCAAGCCGCGTCAAAGTGCTTCACGCGAACTTACTCCGCTGTGGTGTTCATAATGCCGCTCTGACGAACTTCGATGGCCGTGTGTTTGGTGGGTGGCTTCCAGAGAGCTTTGATGCCATTTTGCTCGACGCACCCTGCTCGGGCGAAGGCACAATCCGTAAAGATGCCGATGCAATGAGCAATTGGAGCCCTGAATCTGTTACCGAGATTGCAAACACACAACGTGATTTAATCACGAGCGCCTTTCACGCGCTAAAAGCAGGCGGCTCTCTGGTTTACTCAACCTGCACATTGAACCACGAAGAAAACCAACACATTTGCCACTTTCTGAAAGAAACCTTTGGCGATGCAGTAGCGTTTGAACCTCTAGGCCATTTGTTTGAAGGCGCAGAGAAAGCCTGCACAGAAGAAGGCTTCCTCCACGTGTTTCCGCAAATCTTCGATAGCGAAGGCTTCTTCGTCGCGCGTATTCGAAAAACCGAAAATGTGAACAGCGAAATGGTGAGAAAGCGCCCACGTAATTTCCCGTTTAAGCCTGCGACACGTAAAGATTCGGCCGAAATCATTGCTGCTGTCGAATCATCACTGGGCATCGTCGTGCCGCAAAATTCAACCGTGTGGCTTCGTGACAAAGAGGTTTGGCTGTTCCCGAAAGCCGTTGAACGCTTACTTCCAGAAATTAAATTCGATCGCATCGGATTGAAACTTGCTGAGTCACACAAAAATGGTTATCGCTGGCAACACGAAACCGTGATGGCATTGGCCACTGGCAAAGAAGCGGTCTGCCTCGACCTTTCAGCAGAAAACGCTAAAGAGTGGTATATGGGCCGAGATATTAGGCCGCAAGATCTCACAGGGAAAGGTGAAGTGATTGTATGTTACCGAGGTCAACCTATCGGAATAGGTAAATGGGTAGGCAATAAAATTAAAAATGGCCTTCCAAGAGAACTAGTTAGAGACGTGAACTTATTTGTTAACTGAATACTTTTCATATTCTCAATGATGAAACGCCGTAAGCGCCTTGCAGAAGCTAAATTTGTAAGAGATTACAAATCTCCATTTAAACCAGTTAGCGCAAGGCTCTTACGAGCCATTCCCCTAAGCCCGGAACAGGAATCGTTCCGGGCTCTTTTTATTCGGCGGTCCCTCGCCTTATCATGCATTGCTTTATAGGTTTTATACCTAGCCAAACTCGCGTGGTTTGTATGCCTTACAATATGCATCGTAAGAAACCGTTTCACACGACCATTTTGCAAGGTCAAAGATAAGACTTCTTCGCCTGAAAAAGAGACACAAAAAAAGGAACCTCTCGGTTCCTTTTTAAAGGTTTTTTGCTTGAATCAGCCGTTGACTGGTTTACTTGATCAAGTAAATGCCGTCAGACTCAATGCGAATTCGACGCTCTTTGTACAGGCTACCAATGGTTTTCTTAAACGTCGCCTTACTTGTACGGAAGATCTCAAAGATTTCCGCTGGGCTGCTCTTATCTGTCACTGGCAAGAAGCCGCCTTTCATTTCGAGAGTGCGAATGACTTTGTCAGAGAGATCATCCACTTTACCCTTGCCTAACTTCTGCAAAGACAGGTCAATTTTGCCGTCTTCACGAATTTGCTTAATGAAGGCTTTTAGCGACTTACCAACAAACAGCTTACCAAATGCTTCTGTCTTGAAGATCAAACCCCAGTGGCTATCGTTGATAGCGCACTTGTAGCCCAGATCCGTTTGTTCAACAACAGTGATATGTACCTGCTCGCCTACTTTGTAACGCGCCGGCGTTTTATCAAGGAACTTGTTAAACTTGGTTGAGCCAACAATACGACCTGATGCACTATCCAAGTAAAGATAAACAAGGTACGAATGGTTTTCTTGCATTCGAATGCGCTGCTCACTGAACGGCACCAACAAGTCTTTCGGCAAGCCCCAGTTAAGAAACGCACCGACTGGCGTCGTATTAATACAGTTCAGTTTTGCGAACTGACCAACGTGGGCCAAAGGTGTTTCTGTCGTCGCGATAATGTCGTCTTCAGAGTCAAAATAAATGAATACTTCGATTTCATCACCGAGGCGAGTGTCTTTTGGTACATAGCGCTTCGGCAACAAAATGTTCCCGTATTCACTGCCGCCATCGACGAAAATACCAAAATCGACTTCTTTCACCACGGTTAAGGTATTCAACTGACCAATTTTAATCATTGATGCTCTGCTCTTTCGTTTTTCAATTGTGCGCAGTATACGGGATTTGCTGCGCATGCGTTGTAGTTATTTGAATACAACGAAGTGATTGCCTTTTCTTCATCCAATTCGAGTGCGAATAGCTCTGTAAGCCAGTCAACACTAGGCTTGCACACCGTGAGACTTTACGATCAAAAACGCCGCGAACCATCGCGGCGTTTTCACTGTTCTAACGTGCACGTTACTGGAAAAGGATCTCCACATTGGCACCTTCCGCAAGTTGGATAATGTGCGTATCGCTCTGCTGTGTTAACACGGCAACTGGTTTTTCCGCCAATTGCGCTTTTCGAATAGTATCAAGAATCAAACCACGCACTGCTTCATTATGCTTGTTAAAGCCATACGGCAACGCATCGTTTCCAAAATCCACGCCCAAGGTAAACGCGGCAAGGTTATCAACATCAACCACGATCCCATCAAAATACGCAAGCAATGGCTCGGCGAGTAACGCATTCGCGGGAAGCTGGCATGCGAGGTGAACTTTTAACCCGTTCGCGCCACGGCATAAGCCACGCTCTGCCAATCGGTCAATCATGGTGGCAGCTTCGCTTGATGTGCGAACAAACGGCACCACAATCTCAACAGGAAGCTTTTTGTCCATGATGGCTGTTTTAAGCACTTCACATTCCAACACAAAGCCCGGACGACCAATGTCACTCACGTAACGAGACACACCACGTAATCCCATATCTGGGTTTGACTCTTCCGCTTCAGCCTCGCTGTTTACTAACTGGCGAAGTTCCAGTGAGCTTTTGTGGTTCAACATGATACGAAGCGGTTGATCGGGGTTTTTCTTGTGTGCTGTTTCAATCAATTCAACCAACGTTGCAACGGCCTCTGCGCTGTCATCTAAAGATGCAGGATGGACATTGATGGCTGATGCATAGAGATCACCCAAAGCAATCAAGCCCAGGGCATTGTCATTGTTTTCGAGCTGAGACGGGGTTTTAAGAACGTGAGAGTAAGTCAATTCCATTTGAGACATAGCGCACCAATACTGCCTTGTGATGATTGAGCTGCCAAAGAGGCAAATTTTCTTGAAACAAATCGAAGGTTTATCCAAACAACAGATTTGTCTCTATCTGCCTCAAAACATACCCAGAGACACTCGGGGATACAAGCGAAAATATCAATTTCTAGCGTCAACGTTAAAACCTTGAAATCCACAGCGCAAAATACCAGCAATGGCAACGAGAACAGACGAAATGTAAAGCAATAAACACATTTAATTGCGCAAAGATCGCTTCCCCGCTTTTATGTCCGCGAATTTTTGCTATCTTACTGCCTTTGCAGAAAAACTGAAGTAAGGAAGGCAGTGTCCATGCCAATCAAAACAGACGAACTCAGAACACAACCTGTTGACACTTTGCCAACGCCTTCAGAAGTGGAAAATGAACATCCGCTTACTGACAGCATTGCCCAGCAAATTGCAGAATCACGTAGACAAGCAGAAGATATTCTTGCAGGCAGAGACAACCGCCTTCTTGTTGTTGTCGGCCCTTGTTCGATTCACGATCCAGAAGCAGGACTTGATTACGCCCGCCGTTTAAAAGAAAAAGCAGAACAGCACAAAGACAATCTGCACATTGTTATGCGTACCTATTTTGAAAAGCCACGTACCGTTGTTGGCTGGAAAGGCATGATTAATGACCCACGTTTGGACGGCAGTTGCCATTTACGTGAAGGCCTGTTCAAAGCACGCAAGTTTCTACTCGACGTGAATGCACTTGGCATGCCAACCGCCACTGAATTCCTCGATATGATCACAGGTCAGTACATTGCTGATTTGGTGACTTGGGGGGCCATTGGTGCGCGTACAACTGAATCTCAAATTCACCGTGAAATGGCATCCGCCCTTTCTTGCCCTGTCGGTTTTAAGAACGGCACAGATGGCAACATCAAGATCGCCATTGATGCGATTCGTTCAAGCCAAACGTCTCATCTGTTCTGTTCGCCAAACAAAGAAGGTGTAATGACCATTTATCGCACCAGCGGTAACCCATACGGTCATGTTATTTTACGTGGTGGCCACCAGCCTAACTACAAGCGTGAAGATATTGCCAGTGCGGCTGAAGACCTTAACAGTTTCAATTTGGTGCCAAAATTGGTTGTTGATTTCAGCCATGCTAACTGTGAAAAACAACACAGACGTCAGCTTGATGTCGCGAAAGACATTTGTGAGCAAATCACCGATGGCGACGCTTTCATTGCCGGCATCATGGCAGAAAGCTTTATCGAGGAAGGCAACCAAGCGGTTGAAAAAGACAACATCAGCGGCTTGACCTACGGTAAATCCATCACAGATCCATGCTTGGGTTGGAATGATACCTGCGACATGCTGGATATGTTGGCAAACGCGATAGAAAAACGTAATAACGACAACTAAGCAATTTGTTGTAAAATTTGTCTAATTTTCTCAAGTAAACATCAGGATAATACTATGCCTTCTTTTGACATCGTCTCTGAAATTGATAACGTCGAACTAAGAAACGCCGTAGACAACTCAAAGCGAGAACTCGCCACTCGTTTCGATTTTCGTGGTGTTGACGCCAGCTTCGAGCTAAACAAAGAAGTCGTCAAAGTGTCTGCTGATTCAGATTTCCAAGTCACTCAGATGATCGATATTCTTCGTGGTAATTTGGCGAAGCGCGGCGTAGATGCAAGAGCCATGGAACCTAAAGACGTCGTTCACACCGGCAAAACCTGGTCGCAAGATGTTCATTTCAAAAACGGCATCGAAGCATTGATTGCGAAGAAGCTGTTGAAAATGATCAAGGATGCAAAGATCAAAGTTCAAGCGCAAATCCAAGGTGAGCAATTGCGCATTACGGGCAAAAAGCGAGATGATCTTCAAGCGGTTATGCAATTGGCGCGAGAATCCGATTTAGGTCAGCCTTTTCAGTTCAATAATTTCCGCGACTGATACACGTCTGAACACCACATATAAACACTGTAAAGCGCCCTTTCGGGCGCTTTTTCGTTCATTTCAATCTCTTTTCAAACTTTAATACACGCTCTCTCAAAGGCTTACTGCTAAAACAAGTTCTTTACGCGTTATCCTTCGGATAAATGCTCACAGCCACCACTTGAGAGTATTCCTATGAAAAAAGCGGCGTTGGGCGCTTCTCTTGCCCTTTGTTTGTTTAGTCAATTTGCACATTCATCAACCCTAAGTATCTATGTCGCTGCACATGCGGACGACTGGCAGCTTTTTATGAATCCCAGTGCCTACAACGATGTGAAAAACCCCAGTAATAAAGTCGTTTTCCTTCACTTCACTGCAGGTGATGCGGGCTTGGGAGATGGGCCCCTCCAGCACCCCAAATACATTGCGAGAGAAGAGGGAGCAAAGAGTGCTATTCGATTTATGGTGAACACTCAAAATGGCGCGCGCGGGAGAGAAGAAAGCGTGTCCACTGTTACAGTGAATGACCACACCTTAGAACGATCGGCTTACAGCAACACCGTGTCCTATTTTTTCCGTCTACCGGACGGCTCAGGTAATGGCAGTGGTTATAACTTCACAGGATATTCATCACTCGAAAAGCTCAGAAATGGCGATATAGACCAACTTCTATCGGTGGATGGTGCGGATACCTTCGACGGCTGGAAAGATTTAGTCTGGACCATCGAGCAACTTATTGCAGAAGAAGCCGTTGGATTCTCTACTATTCAGATACACGCAGCTGAAACCAACATTGCCGAGCATGGCAATCATGGAGACCACTCAGATCACCAGGCCGTATCTTGGTTAATGCAAGACATTCAAACATTCAGTTTGAAAGAGCATTGCTTTGATTTTCGGTTTTATCAAAACTACAGAACGGCATCCTTAGCGCGAAACGTGTCCGACAGCGAACTTATTGTCAATGCAAGGACATGGGGAGTAACAACCGGAAGTATTGCCGATAACTATCACAGCAGTACGTGGGATCACGGCCACAATGCATGGCTCACACGCATGTACCGACGCGAACTGAATACCAATACAGCGTGTCAGACGAGAAGAAACATCGCTAAAGATGCAACCATTACCGCGTCATCAGAGAACAACTCAACAGGACAAACCGCCGATAATACGGTTGATGGTGTCTATTCAGGCTACCCAACAGACTACAACATTACCCAAAAAGCAGAATGGGCAAGTAACCGAGAGAAGAGCGGTGCTTGGATAAAATATGAATGGGATGAGTCAGTCACGCTCGACCAAATCACTCTCTATGACCGACCAAATCTCGTTGATCACATCACGGGCGGTGAAATTGTATTTCATGACGGAAACAACTCGACAACACTGCCGTTTAATCAACTTTCAAACAACGGCTTCGCCGTCCCTGTACGCTTCAATTCAAAGCAGGTGAACGCCGTTACCATTCGAGTAACATCAACGTCACAACGCACCGCAAACACTGGCTTAGCGGAAGTGGAAATGTTCTCGCCATTCGAGTAGCCGTCGAACGAATACAAACGCCTGTTGAGGCGTTTTTATCCTTTCTATTTCACATCAACCACACGGCTGGCTTTTTTGTATTGAACACGCCAGCCTTGCCATGCTGGTAGTTCCCACCGTTTTGGCCCCTCTTTTCGAAGCCCACTGTGGTGATGAAGAATCACAGTGCGTTTTGCTTTATTGTATTCGACCGTCAGGTTTAACTGCGCAAGCTGAAGCATTAACGGGTATTTTTGAGCAAAATCATCAAACTCCCATTCAGGAATGCCATCAAAGTGAAGATCATCACTGTCGAGAAGTGCTAGATCTTCCGCAGATTCCACCCCCAAATCGACAAGCACTTGTTGAAGCCACGCCTGTGCATTTACAGTCTCGCTCGACGCTCTGTTATCTAAGGATTGATAAAGGTTCCAGTAGGTAACTTGTCGGGTGATCGCCTCTCCTGCACCCTCAATAAGGTCGCCTGACAGAATGCGCTCTGCGAACGCTGAAATCAGACTGTCGCCTTCTGCAAACCTTGCGGTTTCTGAGACAACACGACCGGCATACACAGTTTTAACGAGATCAACGAACTGCCCGTTCTGTTCTTGTCGTTCTCCAATCTGTTCCTCGCCTAAGCCAGCTTCTGCGATCCAAGTAAGTGAAATAGGTGCCGTGCAGGTCGCATATGACGTGGTTTGCTTTGACCCTTTTCCCGCCAAATGAAATTGATCAAAGATGATTGCTGCATGCCCTTTATCAGGAAAATCACTGTCACGACTCAGCACGGCTTCGCTCATGCCATTCCCAAACGCTTGCTGTCTGCGTTCGCGGCGAACAAAAACCAATTCTGGCGCGACATCAATGACATTCTTCAAAAAGGCTTCACGTTTAAATCGACTCGCCACTTCTCGCTGTGGTAACGCCAAGGCGTCACGTAACGAGGCAGAAAGTTGCTTCGCTTCTTTAAGCGCAAGCGCATCAACGTCAATGACGTCCGGCTGTTCTTCTCGAATGACCGCCAGTGATGTGACAACGTCACATTGATACTTATTCCATTGGGTAAACGTGTCGAGGGATTCATCACCGCTTTTACGCGTCCAAACCTTTTGTGGTGTTTGAAGCATTGCGGCTAAATCACACATCGCTTCTTGATTGCTTTTATCCTTCATGCCCGAAATAAGATGCGCAAACAATGCATCAATCGGTAGTGGGTATAGGACATGACCATGAGCGGTAATCAGCCCTGCGTCATCAACAGCCCCCATCGCGCGAAGCCTCTGCGTACCTGCGACCCAAGATTTTTCAGGTAACACGCTGAGCAAAGGCAATGTATTGAGTGGGTAACCACATGCCGCCGCCGCAAGCATGGTTTCTGTCAGTTCTTCGCGCTCCAACTCTGGTGGCGTGAATGCCTCTAAAGGCGCATGCTTTCCATACATGCGGTCACAATATCCCTCAGCAACACGACCAGCACGTCCTGCACGCTGTTTAGCACTGGCATTTGATATAGCATGTAAAGCCAATGCGGTACGACCATTACGTTGGTGCGTTCGGCGCTCTAGCCCAGAATCAATCACAGTGACAATACCGGGAATGGTCAATGAGGTTTCAGCGACATTGGTGGCCAGCACGACACGTTGAACATGGTCAGACTGAGCGTTAGCGTGAGAACGCGGAGTTTGCTTAGAAGATGGGTGCAGTGCTCTGTGTCTATCGTGATCAGATACCGATGCATGCAAAGGAATAACCTCTGCTTCAATGCCCTTTAGTATCGCCTGACATTGATTAATCTCTTTCTTGCCTGGCAAGAAAACCAACACATCACCGCCTCGCGCCAATGCATCAACAACAAGGGCCTTAATACGAACATCCAAATCCCGTGCAGTCGGCATAAACTGTGGGTCTCGAGCGTGGTGAGATATTGTGACACCGTAACTCCTACCGACAGCTTTTAAACATTCTGCATCAAAATAGGTCGCGAGTTTCCCCGCATCCAAGGTCGCAGAGGTCACGATCAAGCGATGTTGTTCATGTTTGAGCAACAAGGCTGCCAGCAGATCCATTTCAGCGCGGCGTTCGTGAAATTCATCGATCATCACAACATCAAAATCCGCCAGTTTGTTTTCGCTAAACCAGCGAAGCACCACGCCCGGCGTCGCAAACACAATTTCAGTGTTTTCAGTAAACCGATGGTCAAACTTAATGGCATAACCAACCTGTCTACCAACCGACGTCGAAAGGCTTTCTGCCACAAACCCCGCAAGTGAAGTACACGCAACACGTCGAGGTTCAATCACCAACACACGACCAAGAGTTCGCGCCCAAAGTGGCACCCGTGTCGATTTTCCCGTCCCCGTATCGGCTTGAATGATCACATTACGCCGACGAAGCATACGCGCTATCTCATCACGAAGAACATCAATAGGGAGTGGAAATGAAAAGTCTGGTTGCATGAGGAGATCTTGAAACACTTCGAATGGTTCGCAGTGTATCGCAAAGCACCGACGAAGAAACATTCCAATGTTCGAATAAGCGTCGCTAGCCCTCGAATTGTGTTGTTCAAACTTTCTCATTGTGATTCAAACGCTAATGTTTGAGGCCATTTTGGATGTATAACGCGTTAAATACGCTACACCGCCGCTTCTTTTGCCAAAAGAAGGTTGAACAGTAGCGGACTTCACCACTACACTTTCAGCACATCGTTAGCCCTCTGTTTGCTTGTTTCCTTAGCATGCACACAGAAGTGACATACCCAATAACGAAGGGTTAACGTATTCATAAAATTCCGAAAGATTTGAGTCGTACTTAACAATGCATAATCAAAAACGTCCTCTTTATATCCCTTACGCTGGTCCAGCGCTACTTGAAACGCCGCTACTGAATAAAGGCAGTGCGTTTTCCGTTGAAGAACGTATGTTTTTCAACCTAGAAGGTTTGCTACCAGAAGCCATTGAATCCATTGATGAGCAAGCAGAGCGTGCCTACAAGCAATACAAACGCTTTGAGAACGACATGGATAAGCACATTTACCTGCGCAATATCCAAGATACCAATGAGACACTGTTCTACCGTTTGGTGAACAACCATGTCACCGAGATGATGCCTATCATTTACACACCAACCGTTGGTGCTGCCTGTGAAAATTTCTCGGATATCTACCGTCGTGGCCGTGGTTTGTTCATCTCTTACCCGAACCGTTTCCGCATTGACGAAATGCTAAACAATGCTTCACGCCACAACGTGAAAGTGATTGTTGTCACCGATGGCGAACGCATTCTTGGCCTTGGTGACCAAGGTATCGGTGGTATGGGTATCCCTATCGGTAAACTGGCACTGTACACCGCTTGTGGTGGTATTAGCCCTGCTTACACGCTGCCGATCGTACTTGATGTGGGCACCAATAACCCGCAACGTCTTTCTGACCCTATGTACATGGGCTGGCGCCATTCCCGCGTAACGGGCCAAGATTACGATGATTTCATCGAAGAATTTATTCAAGCTGTTCAGCGCCGCTGGCCAGATGCGCTAATCCAGTTTGAGGATTTCGCACAGAAGAACGCCATGCCACTGCTTGAGCGTTATAAAGATCGTGTGTGTTGTTTCAATGACGACATCCAAGGCACCGCGGCTGTCACGGTTGGTTCACTGATTTCTGCGTGTAAAGCGGCAGGTACGGCCCTCTCTGAACAGCGTATTACCTTCTTGGGCGCAGGTTCTGCAGGCTGTGGTATTGCAGAAGCGATCATCGCGCAGATGGTATCAGAAGGCATTAGCGATGAAGAAGCGCGTGAGCGTGTGTTCATGGTTGACCGTTGGGGTCTGTTGGTAGACACCATGCCAAACCTGCTGGATTTCCAACAAAAGCTGACACAAAAGCGTGATGTATTGAAAGATTGGGAAGCGGACGATCAAAACCTTTCTCTACTGGATGTGGTGAAGAACGCGAAACCAACCGTACTTATCGGTGTGTCTGGTGCGCCAGGTCTGTTCAGTGAAGACGTGATTAAAGCGATGCACGAGCACTGTGCGCGCCCTATCGTGTTCCCACTATCAAACCCAACCAGCCGTGTTGAAGCGACGCCATTCGATATTCTCCGTTGGACAAACGGCGAAGCATTGGTTGCAACGGGCAGCCCGTTTGACCCTGTCGTGCTCGATAACGGCCAAACCTACCCGATTGCACAATGTAACAACAGCTACATCTTCCCCGGCATTGGTTTGGGTGTGCTTGCTGTGGATGCAAAACGTGTCACTGACGAAATGTTGATGGAATCAAGCCGCGCACTTTCTGAATGTTCACCACTGGCGAAAGACGGCGAAGGTGCTCTGCTTCCGCCGCTGGAAGAAATTCACACCGTGTCAAAGCACATTGCACTTGCTGTTGCTAAGAAAGCCATCGAACAAGGTGTTGCCCTCGAATTGGCAGAGGATGCGCTAAAAGAGAAAATCGATGCGATTTTCTGGCAACCTAAATACCGCCAATATAAGCGTACATCGTTCTAACTAAAAAGTTGGCCGCAAGCTCACAAGCTTGCGGCTGTTCTCTTTTTCATTTACGTTCCTTTGTTATAATCTGCTGGTTCATCAAAGAATTAAAGCCTCGTCTAATTGCTCATGCCTTTTCGTAAACTCGCCATCATCACGATTCTCCTGATAGTCGCATCTCTATTCAGTATTGCGGCGATGGATCTCTGGGTGTCTTATCAGGCGAAAGGAAGGATATACACGTCCATCGATAACACACCGGCACGCCATGTTGCATTGGTACTCGGCACCAGCAAATACATAGGTAAAACCAGAAATCCGTATTACACCTACCGTGTCGAAGCCGCCCAAGCACTTTATCAAGAGAAGAAAGTGGATGTGCTTCTACTGAGTGGCGACAACGCACACCGTTCGTATAACGAACCGTGGACAATGAAAAGAGATATGCTCAAAGCAGGCATTCCTGACGAACATATTGTGTTGGACTATGCAGGGTTTCGAACGCTCGATTCAGTGATCCGCGCAAGAGAAGTGTTCGGTGCTGACAAATTTACCATTGTCACACAGGCCTTCCACTGCGAACGTGCTCTTTTTATTGCCGACCACTACAACATTGATGCTATCTGCCTCGCGGTTCCAAGTCCAAAAGGGTTGGCGGGACTCAAAATTCGCGGCCGTGAAACCTTGGCACGCGTAAAAGCCTTACTGGATATCTACGTGCTTGATGTTCAACCCAAGTTCCTTGGCCCTAAAGAAACAATCTCTGTGGATGGCATCAACACCCATACACTTCCTGATTCAGGACCAGAACCAGAACCAGAACCAGAACCAGAACCTACGAATTCAAACACAGAAAACATCTCTGCAGCACAATAAATTCCCGCCATCTTTCTGAATGACGGGTGGATTTCTACCCATTTACAACTTCCCCCATCTCAAATTTAAACACGCAAATAACATCTTGTTAATCTTGTGTGTTTACGCCCGATTTACCCGCCCTGCTCTGCGAATAATGCTTCCGAACTCTGAGTGATTAGCTCTAACAATTACAAAAATAACCCTACATACCCATAAAGGAAGTCGACATGACAGCATTAACTATTGCTTTCAAAGATTGGCTGTTTAACAGAAATAGCCTGATCTTATTAGCGGACATTGCACTTTTCGCAGTCCTACTGAATGTATTGCCCTACGAAAAAGATGTCGTTATTGGCTTGAGCCTGCTTATCTTCATTGCAGTGCTTTGGCTGACAGAAGCTTTGCATGTCAGCATTACTGCGCTGATGGTGCCCGTGCTCGCAGTGGGCTTGGGTGTTTTCCAAACACCCACGGCAATGGCCAATTTCGCCAACCCGATAATTTTCCTTTTCCTTGGTGGTTTTGCGCTGGCAGCTGCATTGCATGTTCAAAAGCTCGACCAAGCCATTGCAGACAAAGTCCTGATCGTTGCGAAAGGGAAAATGAGCGTGGCGGTCATGATGCTGTTTGGTGTCACTGCAGGTCTTTCCATGTGGATATCAAACACGGCCACCACCGCCATGATGCTTCCGCTGGTGTTAGGAGTGCTTAGCAAAGTGAACGCCAAGCAAGAACGCGGCACCTATGTCTTCGTGTTGCTGGGTATTGCTTACTGCGCAAGTATCGGCGGTATCTCTACCATTGTTGGTAGCCCACCCAACGCCATTGCAGCAGCAGAAGTGAATTTGAACTTTATTGATTGGATGAAGCTTGGCCTGCCGATCACCATGGTGTTACTCCCTATTACCGTTGGATTACTGTATATCCTCACCAAGCCAAACCTAACGCACACGTTTGAGCTCGACCACACCCCTATCGAATGGAACAATGCCCGTCGTCTTACCTTGATGATCTTCGGCCTAACCGTGTTCTGCTGGATTTTCAGCAAACCGATTAACCAAATGCTGGGTGGCCTAAGTAAGTTCGATACGCTCGTGGCAATTTCTGCCATCATCTTGCTGGGTGCGACACGCGTAGTGAAATGGAAAGACGTTGAAAAATCGACGGATTGGGGCGTATTACTTTTGTTCGGTGGTGGCTTGTGCTTGAGTAACGTATTGAAAGCCACAGGCACCAGTATTTTCTTGGCTGAATCCCTCAGCGGCTTCTTGTCGTCAGCAGGCATCTTCTTCACTCTGCTTACTGTTGTCGCCTTTGTCGTGTTCTTAACAGAGTTTGCCAGCAACACGGCCAGTGCCGCCTTGCTTGTCCCTGTATTTGCAACGGTCGCAGAAGCGCTTGGGGTATCGCCAGTCATCCTGTCGGCACTGATCGCTATCGCTGCCTCTTGTGCCTTCATGCTGCCTGTTGCAACACCGCCTAATGCCATTGTGTTTGCATCTGGCCATGTCAAACAGTCAGAAATGATGCGTGCGGGTTTTTACCTAAATTTTGCGTCGATTATCGTACTCGCTATATTCGCGTGGATTTTCTGGTAAGCATCACATTTGTTTTCGCGGCAGTGTTTTTATTCTTCGCCTAAACAATTTAAACAGAGTGGCCTTTCTGGCCACTTTTTCATTTTCCAGTCCAATTTAACGTACTTCAACCCGCGTGAGGTGTTGCAAGCCACACATTGATCAACATGTTGAATTGTTTCATTGATTTTTCAGCGTTACACTGAATGCTTGAATGATAAAAACAAGAGACAATCATGCCATTTGCTGAAATTACAGGCTGGGGGAAATGTCTTCCGCAGGCTGAACTAACGAATTCTGATCTAAGCACTTTCATTGAAACTTCTGACGAATGGATTTCGTCGCGCACCGGAATCAGTGCTCGTCGTATCAGCCACGTCAACACGTCTGAATTAGCAACGGTTGCAGGTAAACAAGCTCTTGCAACAGCAGGCATTGAAGGTTCTGACCTTGATCTTATTATCGTCGCCACGTGCTCGCCAGATACATTAATTCCAAACATCGCGTCTAAGGTGCAACTTGAGTTGGGCGCGAAGAAAGCCGCAGCCTTTGATTTAAACGCGGCTTGCACAGGTTTCCTTTACGCATTAGAAACCGCAACACGCATGATCCAAGCTGGTGCGTATAAGCATGCGTTGGTGATTGGCGCAGAGCGCCTCACTTGGTACCTCGATTGGAGCAAACGCGATACTGCAGTCTTGTTCGGTGACGGAGCTGGCGCCGTTATTCTTAGCAAAACCGACAAAGAAGTGGGCCTATTGGAAGCGCAACTCGGTTGTGATTCAGCAGGCCGCGATGTGTTGGCAATTCCAGAGTTCGGTACAGGTATGCCACGCTTTGCCCAAGACAATGGGTATTTTGAATTCAACTTCGTGGGTCGCGAGATATTCAAACGCGCCGTGAAAGGTATGGGTTCTGCAGCAGGAGCTGTGCTTTCGCGCGCAGGGAAAACACCGGAAGGCATTGACCTTGTTATTCCTCACCAAGCCAATAAGCGCATCATTGAAGCCCTCTGCGACCATGCCAAGATCCCGTTGGAAAAAGCATTCATTAACATCCATAAATACGGCAATACTTCCGCAGCAACGATTCCGATTGCGCTGTGTGAAGCCGTTGAAGAAGGCCGAGTGACGCCTAACAGCACCCTGCTTATGGCTGCCTTTGGGGCGGGCTTAACGTGGGGCGCAGGTGTGCTACGTTGGGGTGACCGTGTAACGCCAATCAATACCAGTGATGCAGCTTTACCAGAATCTGATGCAACAGCACTGGAATTATTGAATGAGGCCATTACATGCTGCCAAGAAAACGCAAAGCGTAAAGCTCAGTAAAAACGCCACGTTCAGACCTAAAAAAAGCAGCCTCGGCTGCTTTTTTGTTTTCTTCCGTAACGTCAAAGAATACTAAGCGGTTACCAGCACATCGGAATAGACTTCTACACGGTTTCTGCCCGATTGCTTGGCTTGATAAAGCGCATCATCGGCATCTGCCAACATCCCTGCCACGCTATCATTCCTGAGTAATGCCACACCAATGCTGCATGTCATCGTCTCACCATGAGGCCAAGCATTATCTTCAAAACGTGAACGGATTTTTTCCGCCAAGAATGACGCCTGAGCGAGGTTTCTATCAGGACAGAAAAACACGAACTCTTCGCCTCCCCAACGAACAGCAATGTCCGTCGACATAGAACGATTTTTTAAGAGCGCAGCGACATCAATCAAAATGCGATCGCCCATCTCATGGCCGAAGGTGTCATTAATGCGTTTGAAGTGATCGATATCGATAACCAGCGCCGTACATTCGCGACGGGCTTTTCGAGACATGGTTTGCTCCAAGTCGCGATGGACATTCATGCGGTTTCTCAACCCCGTCAGCGGATCTGTCGTCGCCATAATGGACAGTGTTTCACTTTGCTGTTTTAACTGTTCATTAATGGCAAGAAGACGAGCACTGCGTACACGTTCTTCCTTGTAGACTTTGAGGCTTTGCCAATATTTCACGCAAAGCACAATGAGAGCAGCGACAAGCCACATGAAGGTAAGATTTTTGAACAGTTGCGCTTCAGAAATCATCACACCTTCAAAACGTATGCTTTCAATATTCAGTCTGTGCTCCCCAATAACAGGTGCACTTCCTGTGGCAATCTCAATCACAGACACGTTGGTCAATTCTGAACCTGCATGCTCCAACGGCACGGCCAGATCAGAAATCCACCATGACAACACTTGGAATGCTTTTAACGGCAGAGCGACTTCCGAATTTTCCAACGTCGGGTTGTATTCCAAACCATTAAATTTCAACGACACAGGATCATCAACCGATGAGTACGCCTCGTTGTAGTTTCTCAGGTAAACACGTAGACGCTGATCAGGCTGCGGCGCAAGGTAAGAGCCTTCAATGACCATCGAATGATAATGAGTGAGATCGATGCCATCGCGAATATCATCGCTTAGACTGATGGCGACTTCGCAATACGGCCAGCGGTGTTTCTCGCCCAACTGACAACCCAAGGTGACCGATTTATCAGCATTTTGGGTGACAGCTCCGAGTGTGTTTCCACCTACACCTTTGTCATCAATGTACCGATATTGAACCTCGTCGCTAGAGATGACGTAGTGCGACGATGCGCCACCCGCATAAAACCAAACAACAGCAGACAAGGAAAATAAAAAAAGGATGAGCATAGCGAACATGGTTCGCGAGAATTTCCGATTCAAAACAGGCTTTTTACTCTTAAAATGGCAACAGAAAAATAAACGAGAAGTGAACAGTAAGAAGCTCTATTTATTGTAGGTACCAAACAGCCTGCAAACACCCAGTATAAACCCGTCTGTTGGAAGGCTTGACCATGGGCTTTCTTACGAACGAAAAAGCACCGAACATCAGTCCAGTGCTTTCCCATGCAATGAGGACGCTTTGTGCGGGTTAGCGTTGAATATTTAAGAACGCAGCACCACGAACGCCACCAGAGTCACCGTGTTTCGCTTTGATGATCTTTGGAGGATTAGAGATCGAAAGTAGGTATTTTGGCAAGCGTTTTGGCATTTCTTCGTAAATCAGTTCGAAGTTTGATAAACCGCCACCCAAAGCAACAACATCTGGATCAATTCCTGTAAACAATCCTGCAAACACCATGGCAAGCATTTCCATATAACGATCGACAAATGCGACCGCTTTTTCTTCGCCTGCATGGTACTCAGTGATGATGTCGATGGCTTTCTTTTCAGTCTGGTAGTAATGCGTATATAGCATTTCAAAACCACGACCTGACAGATAGTTATCAATACAGCCTCTGCTTTCACAGCCGCATTCAAAAATCGGCGCGTTTTCACCAAGGTGAAGCCATGCATCAATCGGCATGCGCATATGGCCAAGTTCGCCAGCCACATTGTTTTTGCCTGAAACGACTTGTCCGTCGATGACGATACCACCGCCAAAGCCAGTGCCTAAGATAAGACCCAGCACCACTTTTTCGCCTTGAAGAGATTCGTCCCACGCTTCAGAAAGTGCAAAACAGTTTGCATCATTGTTCAGCGCTACCTTGCGGCCAATTTTTGCTTCAAGGTCAGCACGCAACGTGCGTCCTTTTGCTGCAGGGACATTAACAGTAAGAACAGTGCCATCTTCTGCTTTTTCGATACCAGGGATACCGATGCCAACCGACCCTTCACAATTAAACTGCGCGTCGTACTTAGCCACCAGCTCAGCGAGCGTCTCAATTAAACGTCCATAGTCATCACCCGGCGTCGGCACACGTTCTGTTGCCTGTCGCTTAAGATCACTGTCAAAAGCGCCAAACTCAATTTTGGTCCCACCCACGTCAAAGCCGTAATACATCCTTTACTCCATTGTTCCAAATTTTATATTTTGCAGTAATGGCGGAAATTATCCCCATTTCACAGGGTTATGAATGTGATTAAAAACAAAATAACCCCGAGATACGGGCGTTCCAAAATTCACTACTGAGAAGCTGCTCGCAATTCCCTTGCGCACAGAAAAACCGAATAGTCGCATTATGCCACTTCACAACGCGCAACGACGTCTTTATAACGATCCAGAGCGCCTGGAATTGGCAACTGACGCTGTTTTTTGCCGGTTAAATAATGCTCTTTGAACACATCAAACCATGCGTCCAAACAATCTGCCGCTTTCAAATCACCCGCTAAGGCGAGCACTTTGGCAGCGACCTCCGCCGTTGCCAATTGTCCTTCACCACACGCCTCGCGCATTTTATATCGAGAGGCATCATCTGCCTTAATACTCAACACAGGCAAGCTATCAATCCAAGGACTCTTTCTAAATATCTTCTTAGCTTCCGACCAAGTTCCATCAATTAAAATAAACAGTGGTCTTTTACCTTGTGATACGACAGGTATATTGACGACACGCTCTGGCGTTGAATACTGTTCAGGAAAGATCACAAAGGGTTGCCACATCGGATCCTTAATCAGAGCAAGCATCTCTTCATTGGGAGAAGTACGTGACCAAATGTAGGCGTACGTGTCTTCGACAGCATCAGCAATCAAGCGGCCAGTATTGCTTGGTTTAAGCACTTCATCGTCATACATCACCAGCAAGAAGCCAGCATGAGATGCACGTCTGACATTATGCGCGCAGATACACAAATGGGCATTCACCATGCAATGACGACAACGCTCGACGCTTGCACCACGGGCGCGAAAAGGTTTGGTCGATTGCGCCAAACGTTCATCGTAAAGTCGGTGTATTGCGTGGAGTTTCATTGAATGCGCCTAAAAAGAGTAAAGGCGCATTTTAATGGGGGATTTGAGACGTGCAACCTCTAACTCACGAGCTATTTAGTAACAGGGTAACTTTTCCACACATCACTGACGGACGGTTTGCTCATTGAGCAACGCTCTAACCGCAAAAACGCTCAGTGCTAAGCACATTCAGAGACGACGGAATCAAACAGGTTCTTCACTAAGCCAACGTACTCATCAAGAAAGTTGATTTGGCTAAACGTTGGCTTTTGGTGCCAGACAGAACTCAGAATTTCTTCCAAATCACTGACCACTTTGTCAGCTTCAGACATAACCTCGAAGCGAAGCTTCTGCGGCATGTCTTTGTTTTGCTCACAAATCACCATAATTTGGGAAGCGACGAGTTCATGAACAAGCTCATCAATGGTTTCTGACCCAATCTTGTCATCAGTGGAAGAAAACACGCTTAAACTTTCTACGAAATACTCAACCAGTGCAGCGTACCCATCTGATTCAACAACCATCATTTCCCCCAGAACAACAAATATTCATGCGATTTTATTGTCTTTGCACAAGCATTAGTATCTTTTCTTCGTCGCATGTCACTTTTATGGAACATATACGCACTTAGCATCATAGCAACAACTAAAGTATATGTTGCCAAACAGAGTTGATCATTTTGAATGACCTTGTCGCCATCCGGCAGCAACTCAACGCGTCAGTAAACACAATAAAGAGCAACCACCCTCTCATCCCTTTCGGTGAAAAATCGCACTGAAAAGACTTCTAAGGGCCAGGTTAGCCACCAAGGAAAAACGATGACTGATCAAAACATCCAACGGGCCAATCAATTCCCGTTTTCAAAAAGTATTGTGGGTAAGGTGGGCCTGATCATGGCCGCAATGACACTCACTGCAATGCTTCTTTCCGTGTCCACCTACGTTATGCACGACAACGCCAGTACGGACACCACAAACACCAGCCGATTAGAAATCCCGAGCGCCCTCCTTTCAGTCTCCATGTTGCGCTATGCCGGTGAAATGAACAGAAGCATGCTGAGCTACGCATTGGGGTCGAGTGCTTCTTTGGATACCTACTACCGCAATAAGAACCAATTTGAAGTGTCTCTAGAGGAATTGAAAAAGATCCATGGCACAAAGAGCGGCAACTTGCAGCGTATTGAAGATGTATATCAGTCGCTCTATCAGCAAATACGTACAGAGGTCATCGAACAATATAACCCCAAGAGAGAAGCATGGGCGCTTGACGAAAAGCGGTATATTTCCACCACCATCGTGACGGAACTTGATCGTAAGATCAGCGCCCTCGCCTCTAAGGATGATACCAATGGTGGCTTGAGTGAAGAAGACAGGCAGCATTACCTGTGGCTTCTTCGAGAGCAAACCGATGATATGCGTTCTTCGCTCTTTTTCTACCTCAGCGGCGAAGCCTTTAAAAGAGAACGCTTCGAACGTAATAAACAAAGCTTCCAAGAATACCTTGCGTTGCTGCAAGACAATGCCGGCAGTACGGGAGAAAAAGAGAAACTCCAAGATATATCAATCATCTATCAAGCCTTTTATAGTCGTATAGAAAGCGTATTTGATAGTTACAACCCTTACAGCAAGCAACATGCTATCGAATCTTTGAAAATCATCAGTACGGAAGAATACAAAGTACTCGAAACCGCCCTCACAGAATTTTCGCGGGAAACCAGTTTCCGCGCTGCCAACTCAATGGCAAGCCTACACAAAGTGCTCAAAACGAATCAGCTCTCATTCTTTGCCTTGTTCGGCGTCATGACATTGGTGAGCATCGTGTTGACGGTCTACATCTATAAACGCGTTACGCTGCCTATCGCTCGCTTAGCCGACACCATGCTCAAATTGTCTGATGGAAACACGGAAATTCCTATTCTCTATAAAGAGCGCCCGGATGAGGTTGGACAGATTTCACATGCACTCAGTTCTTTCCGTGATCACATCATTTCTCGCAACCAAGCAAGAGAACAATTGCTGTACCAAAAAGAGCGCGCGGAATCAGCGTCTAAGGCCAAAGCACAGTTTTTGGCGGCCATGAGCCATGAGATTCGCACCCCAATGAACGGCGTGATCGGGATGATTGATATTCTTCGCCGTTCAAACCTCGATTCAACACAAAAAGGCGTTGCTAACACAGTTCGTGAATCGGCTTTGTCATTGCTGTCTATAATTAATGACATTCTCGATTTTTCACGGATTGAAGCAGGAAAGATGCGGATTGATGAAGTACCCCTTTCTATTCGTCATATTACTGAACAAGTAATGGATAACCTCACGACAGAAGCCAACGAAAAGAACGTATCACTGATGTTGTTTGTTGACCCACAGGTTCCCAGCTCTCTGCTGGGTGATCCGACACGCATCAAGCAGATACTGTTTAACTTGATCGGTAACGGCATCAAGTTTTCCGGCGGTCAACCTCATGTTGGTGAAGTGCAGGTTTGGATCAAGAGCGACGCAGACACTATCAATGACAAAGGAAAAAGCGTTGTGCCGATTTCTATTGAAATCAAAGACAATGGCATTGGTATCAGCGCCGATAAACTGGAAAGTATTTTTAAACCCTTCACGCAGGCGGAGTACTCTACCACTCGCCGATATGGCGGTTCCGGTTTAGGTCTGGCGATCAGTAAGAACATTATTTCACTGCTCGGCGGCAGCATTGATGCGCGCAGTGAAGAAGGGATTGGTTCGACTTTCTATGTGGACATTAAACTGCCGCACTCCAATACCATCAACGTACCCGATGACAGCAATATGTTGCTTCTCACAGAAGCGGCGAAAACATTGAACAATGTTGTGTGTCTCAATACGCTTGAAAATGGTCCTTTAAAAACCAGTATTGATAGCTACCTAGATAACATGAATATCCGCAGTCAGACTGTCTCGCTTGATGTGCTTCACCAACACAAGCTTGTTGGTAGCAACAAAGACACAAAATTTGTGATCATCTGCCGCGACTACATGCAGGCCAAGCAATTGACTGCACCGTTCATCACAGCATCTAACAACATTCGATATCTCGAACTCGACATGTCGTTACCCGTCCACCGATACGAAGGGAAAGACGTGTTTGCGATTTACGCGTCCCCCATAAAGCTTTCCATGCTTTTAAGCGGATTACGCATTTGTATTGGCCTTGAAAGTCCAGACTACCCCGTTGTTGACACTTCTGGCCGCGAAGCGTTCATAGAGCGTGTGTCAGAACATCGGGGCACTGTGCTGGTCGCAGAAGACAACATCACCAACCAAACCGTAATAGAAAAGCAGCTAACGTACCTCGGTTACAAAGTCGTCATGACCGCCGACGGTCAAGATGCACTTCGCGCCTATCGACAACAGCCTTTCACCCTCGTGATTACCGACTGTCACATGCCCAATATGGATGGGTATGAACTGACTCGTTCGATTCGAGTGATTCAAAAAGAACGCAACGAATTCGTCCCTATTATCGCGCTCACCGCGAATGCCCTTGTGGGTGAAGCAGAGCGTTGCATCGAAACCGGCATGAATGATTTCATCGCGAAACCGGTTGAAATGGATGTAATTCAAAAAGTCCTGAACAAATGGCGTCTTCAAAGTCGCCCTACTGACGAGCATCTCTCTATGGCCAATTCAGACTCTTACGTCGATGGTGGCCTTACTCAAACACCATCTGACACTTCTCACGCTGATCAAGCTGAACAGCAAGCGCATGCTACGCAGCAAATGCCTTCGAACCATCACACAAGCACTGCCTCAACAAACATTATCTCTTCTAGCGACACACCCCCCCAAAACATTGCGCCGATGGAGCTTGATCCAAGCGTGCTGAAAAAACTGTTTTGGGGTGACAAAGCAACGTACGACGAAGTGCTAGGTGAGTTCCAGAAGCATTGCATTCCAGAACTTCAAGAAATGGCAAATGCTTTACCGCCTTATGATTACAACGCGCTCAAAGACACAGCACATAAGCTAAAAACGTCGTCCAGAAGCATAGGAGCGCGTGACTTATCTGACACCTGTAAATCGCTGGAAATTGCGGCATCAGAACAGAATATCGACGTTGAAGAACTGGTGAAAAAAATGGGCGCACAATTACTTGCTTGCACGGATGCAGTTAACGTTAAACGTGAGTTTTTGGCTGCGGAGTTGCAGCAAGATAAAATTAAGGCCTCATAACGGCCAGAATTCGGCAGATTTATCAATTTAGTGCCACACTTGTATTGATGTTCCGCATACAAATCAAGTGGGTTAACTATGAGAAAAACAAAAATCGTCACGACGGAAGATATTCTGCTGAAGCTTTGTCAGTCCGTTACTGCAGTATTAACAAAAGCAACCGACTCTCAAGTTCACCATTCTGCAATGGTGCAAAAGATCACGAAGACGAGCCTGAAGCCTGACTTTGGCTGTTTTGTCCTCTTTGACGGAGGATTCTCAGGGCTCGTTGTCATTAACTTTGACGCGAAGGCCGCGCTAGAGTTATACACGAAATACATGTCCCATATGGGAATCCCGAAAGAAGAACTTGCTACCCTGCATACCTCAGATGAAGTCGCCGATGTGTTAGGAGAACTCATGAACCAAATCGTGGGTGACTTTACGGGTAAGATCAAACGCTCTCTGCACACCAACATCACTCAAAACCAACCTAAGATGATGGCGATCAATAAGAACATCAATGTCACCATCGATAGCAACATAGAACGCCCTCAAGCGCGTCGTGTAAGCTTTGATACCGAAGACAACAACATCTTCTACCTTGAGCTTTCAATGGAACGCACAGAGTTCATTCAACTTGAAGAATTCGAAGAAGGTGAAGAAGTTAACCCTGATGCGATCCTTGAAACTGAAATCCTGAAACAACTTGAAGGCAAAGACGTATCGAAAAAGAAAAAATCCGCAGCGTCTGACTCCAATTCATTGATGGATGACCTTGGTATATAAGGCACAGACTTAACGGCGGTTTCGGCCGCCGCTTTTGCATCCTCAGTGATTTTTCCACGCAATTCGCCATTTCAAACACAGGATCAGGAGACATAAACATGGAACGTCTTGATTTGTGGTTTGAGAGCATACAGCAGTGGTACGAAAACAAAGAAACGCGACAGTTTGATTCCCTCGCGAACCTTTTGTCTGCTACTCCAGCCACCCTTTTCTCTTCGCCAATCACGCAAGAAAAAAGCGATGCCATCGCTTACTTTGTCGATGCCTGCCAACTTCTTCAACGTCACTACCAACATATCGACCGTGTCGACGATGCATATAGCTACATGCAATATTGTTATGCCAAACTTCAAGCCTTGGCATCCGATACACAAGCAGAAAGCGACGTAAAACGATGGAGCCTAAAAAAGCTCGATCAGTGCATTGTCAC
Organism: Enterovibrio norvegicus DSM 15893; assembly: GCF_900115495.1. GTDB lineage: Bacteria > Pseudomonadota > Gammaproteobacteria > Enterobacterales > Vibrionaceae > Enterovibrio > Enterovibrio norvegicus. The sequence goes on from NZ_FOWR01000038.1 coordinate 32,334, forward strand.
TATGATGGAATTTTGCCAACACCAAGGCAAAGACAGTTGGCTTCAAGAAAGTGAGCAATTGGTCGAGCTTCATATTACGTTCATGCTCGGCCAAAACGAACGAAACCTGCATTTGGCGCAGGGTATCTAACGCTAACCATCCAACGTTAGCGATGTATAAAATCGTCGAGCAAAAACGGCACAAAAAAACCGACCTGAGGTCGGTTTTTTATCATCCGTAAGGCGAGAAATCGCTCTCCCACCACTGGGCCCTTATGCGGTCTGCACAACCTTGCTTTCCGTCGTACTTTCCGATCGTTTCAATACCGCGTACAAGAAACCCGTCACCAAAGTACCCGCCAAAATAGCGCCTACATACAAGAACACAGGCGTAATAGCATTCGGAATGAAGAGCACAAACATACCACCGTGAGGTGCCAACAATTTTGCACCGATCAGCATAGACAGCGCACCTGTTAGCGCACCACCGGCCATACAGGCAGGGATAACACGCATAGGATCACGTGCGGCAAAAGGAATCGCACCTTCTGAGATAAAACATAAGCCAAGAACAAACGAGGCTTTACCTGCTTCTCGCTCTTGAGGGTTAAACTTACGTTGCGCTAAAAAGGTTGCCAAGCCCATGCCCATTGCGGGCACCATGCCAGCCGCCATCACCGCCGCCATCGGTGTGTAGGTAGAAGAAGCCAGTAAACCAACACCAAAGGTATAAGCAGCTTTGTTAACGGGGCCACCTAAGTCAAAACACATCATTGCACCGAGGATCACGCCTAACAATACGGCATTGGTCGAGCCCATGCTGTTCAAAAATTCAGTGAGGCTGTTCATGATGTCGGCCACAGGGCCACCCACCACGAAAATCATCACCAGACCTGTTACCAAGCTCGCCAGCAAAGGAATGATCAAAATCGGTTTCAAGGCTGACATGGAATCCGGCAGCACTAACTTGTCAGCAATGAACTTCGCGGTGTAGCCCGCAAGGAAGCCCGCCACAATACCACCAAGGAAACCTGCACCCGTTGAGCTTGCCAACATACCGCCAATAAGACCTGGCGCAAGGCCCGGACGATCAGCAATCGAGAAAGCAATAAAGCCCGCCAGCACAGGGACCATCAACGCAAATGCACTCGCACCGCCGATTTCCATCAATGCGGCAGCCAAAGTACCTTCTTCTTTAAACGCTTCGATGCCGAAGACGAACGACAGTGCAATACACAGACCACCCGCAACAACCAATGGCAGCATGTGGGAAACGCCCGTCATAAGGTGTTTGTATGCGCCTGTACGCTCTTGCTTGTTGCCTTGCTCAGATTTCGCGCCGCCATGCTTATACACTTCGGCTTGCTCAAAAGCGGCGGCCAGTTCTTGCTTGGTTTTCTTCAATGCTGCGCCGGTGCTAGTGCGGTAAACACGTTTGCCGTCAAAACGCGCCATGTCGATTTCAATATCAGCGCCGATGAACACTAAGTCCGCTTCCGCAATCTCTTCTGCGGTTAATTGGTTTTTCGCCCCCACAGAACCACGGGTTTCAATTTTTACCCACATGCCTTGTGCACGTGCTTCTTCATCCAGCGCTTCTGCTGCCATGAAGGTGTGAGCAACACCCGTAGGACACGCCGTGATACCCACAATACGTTTTTGTGCAGAAGAAACAGATTCAGTCCTGACTTCCGTGTGGACATACGGTGTGGCATTTGATGCGGCAGTTTCCAACAGTGCGGCAGCGTCTTGATAAACCGCGTCAAGCGATGCCTGATACATCTTCTTACCCGCAAAGCGCACCATATCAGCAACGGGACCCACTGCAAGGATGAACTCTGCGTTGTCGATAGTTTCCAGCGACGCCTTTTCAACGGCTTTAACGCTCGTTTGGCACTCGATAGAAACGGGCCACTGTAACGCTGAGGCGGCTTTCTCAAGCAGACCTGCTGCAATGATGGTATTCGCTATACCGCTCGGGCAAGCTGTAATGATGACTGCTTTCATCTGCATTATCCCTGTTCTTTTTCGTTGGTAATTTGCTTCACGCTGACCTGATCTTTCAGAGCGTCAACGTCATTCATGTTCTCAAGGCCCACATTCACTTGTGTCACTGCCAGCGCAGAGAGCGCGGTTGCAAAGCCAAGGGTTTGCTCACGCGGCCATTGGTTCAATTCGCCCCAGCACATCCCTGCTACGAGGGTATCGCCCGCGCCAACCGTGCTTACGACCTGCATTTTTGGCGGCTGGCTTTGAAGCCATTCACCGTTGGCAAACCAAAGCACACCGTCAGCGCCGCGAGAGATCACCACGTTTTGAATGCCTGTTTCAGCAAGTGCTTCACCGGTTTGCATCAACGCGTGTTGTGATGTCAGTTCTTGGCCCGCCCACTGCGACAACTCTTCATCGTTAGGCTTGATGAGCCAAGGGGTCGCTTTAAGCCCTTCGGTTAACGCGGCATTGCTGCTATCGAAGAAGACTTTCTTGCCTTGTTCATGCAGAGCGAGGATCCAGCCCTTCAAGGTATCTGGCGTCATGCCGCGCGGTAAACTGCCTGCAATCACAAACACATCGTGCGTATCAGCCAAAGAAAACAAGGTTGCTTCAAAGGCAGAAACGTCTTTCTGACTGACTTCTACGCCGGGGAAATTCAGATCAGTGACACGGCCACTCTCTTCAACCAACTTCACGTTGATGCGAGACGCGCCGGCAACGCGGACAAATTTGTCGGTGATCGCCTGCTGTTCAAACAGGTGCAAAAACGGATCTTGGTTTTCATCCCCCAAGAACCCTGTCACGGTGACATTTGCACCGAGGTCAGCCAGCACTTTTGCAACGTTAATGCCCTTGCCGCCAGGGTTCAGATTTGAAGATGAAATCAAATTAACGCTGCCGGCGTTGAGCTCTCCCATCGCGCCTGTCATATCCAGCGCTGGGTTTAACGTCACGGTAACGACATTTAATGTGCTCATGACTTACCCCTCGCCCAAACCATTTGAAATCGCAACCCCGATGGCGTCTAACGCCTGTTGAGCATCAGCACCTTCTGCAACGAACGCCAACTCATGACCTTGTTTCACGCCTAGTGCGATCACTTTCATCAAGCTTTTCGCGTTCACTTGTTTACCTTCAGCGGTCACGTTCGTTACCCAGATTTGCGAATCAAACGTCTTCGCCACACTCACCAGCAACGCACCAGGACGCGCATGCAAACCGTGAGCATTTTTGATTTTGAACGTTTCGCTCAAGCCCGATTGACGCACTTCAAGCAACATTTTCACCGCATCAGCAGCAGAAGCGTTGAACACATCCCCCAGTTTGTTGCTAATAAGTAAGTTGGTGACGTTGTTCAGTGCTTCGATGTATTCCGTGCCTTTCCCCGCAACGGTCAGCAAACCTTTCACTGGGTGCCCATATTGATGGAATTCACTCTCGACAGTGACCAAAGACAACGCGGTTTGATTTACGCCCTTTGACGAAGATGTCACCCACATGCCCTGCCCAATATGGGTTGGCGCTTTAGCGACAAGATCTGCGACAAACTCATGATTTACTGCTCTCGCATTCTTCAGTTTCCCTGCGCACACAGCACTCATTGACGTTAAGTCTGTGACCGGGAAATGCAGTGTTATGCAGGCTTCATCAAACAGCAGTGTTTGCTGGTTTTCACCGGTCAATATCGCCAACACTTGCTCAGCGCTTTTTGCATTTTTCAGCGATTCTTCAACACCGTCACTCGACAACACATGCGTCAGTTGTTTCAAAATGCCAAGGTGCTCACCAGACTTTGCTGCAATACCAATGGCCAAAAATGCAGTGTTACCGTCTCCCCAATCAACGCCATTGGCGAAGTGGTGAATTTGCACACCCGTTTGTTTCACCAAGTCACGGGTATCCGTCGTGCCGTGAGGAATCGCAATACCGTTCCCCAAAAACGTCGAGTTTTGTTGTTCCCGCGCCAACATGCCATGTTCGTAGCCGTCAGCCACAAGGCCTTTGGACACGAGATCGGTCGCGATATGCTTTATCGCCTCTTCTTTGTTGCTGGCATGCTTTCCTAAAAGGATGTCTTGCGTGGTCAGTTCCAACATGTTCTTTCCTCAACCTTGGGCAGAAATCTCAACCCTTTCGAATTCATCGTCGTGTTTACTGATTCGTATCCAATACCGTGTTTTCGATTCGGATACTGCTTTCACCGTTAGTGAAAACCTTTATCTGACATCTTCAGCTGAAAACGTAGCTTGAAATCTAGCTGAATCGTTTCAGCTTTTAATCGAAAAAATAGGCTTCTCGCACATTTTAGAATCTTGCTGAAACCTTTCAGCTTTAATGCTGAATCCATTCAGCCTATAATGCAAAGAGTCTTAATCTTCCTTAACGCGTTTTATGATCATGCGCACAGAACAAGGATCGTCATCGAATGAAATTAGATGAAATTGCGCGCTTAGCCGGTGTGTCGAGAACCACCGCAAGCTATGTGATTAATGGAAAGTCAGCGAAATATCGCATCAGTGAACGCACACAACAGAAAGTCATGGAAGTAGTGAATCAACACAACTACCGCCCAGACCACGCCGCGAGCGCCCTTCGCGCAGGCACCAGCCGATCTTTCGGTTTGGTGATCCCAGACCTTGAAAACACCAGTTACGCCAAAATTGCCAAGTTGCTTGAACGCAATGCTCGTCAAGCAGGCTATCAGCTCATCATCAGTTGCTCAGACGACGATCCTGACACCGAAATGCAGGTGGTGAATACCTTAGTGAGTCGAAAAATAGACGCCCTGATTGTCGCTACTGCCCTGCCCGCCGATACGCAGTTCTATCCATCTATTCAAGCATCAGGTACGCCAGTTATTGCCATTGACCGCGCATTAGATGACGAAACCTTTGCCAGTGTGATCAGCGAGGATTTAGACGGCGCATTCTCATTGACCGAAAAGCTCATCACCCACGACGTTGCTTCCGTCGGGCTGGTTGGCGCTGTTGCTGAGTTAGGCGTATCAAAAGAACGTGAGCAAGGCTTTCTCTCCGCTGCACGAAAAGGCAATGTGCTGACCCAAGTCGCTTACGGTGATCACTTCTCACAAGAAGAAGGAAAACGCATCGTCATTGACTGGTACAAAATGGGATTGCTGCCTGACGCCATTCTCACGACGTCATACACACTGTTTGAAGGCGTGCTTGATGCGCTGTTGGTGCACCCTGAAATCGGTCAGAAGATGAAATTCGCAACCTTCGGTGATAACCGCATGTTGGACTTCCTCCCACTGAAAGTGCACTCCTTGCCTCAGCAATTCGAGCTCATCAGCGAGCACGCACTCGAACTGACGTTGAATGCCATTGCAAAACGCTATCAATGTGGTGTTGAAGTCGTGCCGCGCAAACCCAAATGGCGTGAATAAACAGTTTTAAGGATCATCTTTAAGCGCTTGTTAGGATAAACAATGAGTGACATCGCGCGTTTTCTTTCAGGGGAAATCCCTGACGCATTTGGCAGGCACATCAGTGCACTGCTGGCCTACAACCATTTCTGGTTGGAGCATGACCACAAATACATCCAAGTCTTTTTCCCGATTGATGAAGGAACGAAGTTCAATAAACACGCACCTTTGGTGACACCCGAAGACAGTGCATTATTTGAAAGTAGCGAATCGCTCCAACGCGCTCACTTGCAAGCCTTAGACCTGATGCTTGAGTTTTGGGGAATGAAGCGAACTGGGGAAACCATCACGTCAGAATTGCCGTTTTCACCGAAGCATCATATCTGGCTTAAACCCCACGATCATAATCAACTAAGACTCACGCGTGCGATCAGAAGCCTTCACCTGTTAGGCAATCAACGCATTGCTGCCAACCTTTGCCAGTTTGTAGTTGATGCTGCGACCGAGTTGGGCACCGTTTCAGACAAAACCCTCGATTTCTGGCGCAATGCGCTCAGGGGTTAAACCTTCACGTGACACAAAAAGCCTTCAATGACTGCTGTTTCCCTCTGGGGAAAAGCATCACCTACTCACAGTCTATTGAACTGAAGCATAGCGAACGCCGTATGCTTCTATTCGCAACAACAACGTGAACATCAAGGAATGAGCGTGAACCGAATTAACCCAGCCAAGCTTCGCAACAGCAAATGGACGGCAGTAACACCTAGGAACCGAGAGAAACATTTTCTCGTCTCTGACATCGAGTTTGATGAAGAAGGCGTGGTGATTTCATGTCAATTGGAAGCTGTTCTTTCGAAAAACCACTATCCCATTGATTGGACTGAGCTTAAAAACAACGAGAAATGGATACAGGGTTGGAAGTGATGCTTCCACTTCTCTGATACCCATCAGCTAAGAATGCAGTTAATGCTCGTGTTAGCGTCACCAGACTGGCTTTTTCTCTCAGTGTGTAATTGGATTGTCACGCGTTATGTACTTTGGCGTGAATATCGGGTCAAACCGTTCTTATGTCCTCTGACGCTTTCGAGTTCTATCGATACTTGTTACTCTCATACAACGTAATCAGTGTGGCTTTTTTATTTAGCTTATGAACAGGTACATTAACCATTCTACATAGATTATGTTTCTTCCTCCCTCCCATTCCTGGCCAATCTCCATTAATTACCTTTTCGTAATGATATACTGTCTAGAAAACCAATGTTTCACATCCAATTTTATAACCTCAACATGTTTACAATTTAAAAAGTAATAAGCATTCGATATCATAAAAACAATAATCATTAAATAGAATCCAGTTTCATTTTTGGGAATTAAAATTAATTAAAAAAACAAATATAAAAAAACCTTAATCACCATCAATTTAAATTAAATACCGAGCTTTCAACATCTTAAATAAAATATTTAATCATCAAATCAGATCAATCATTCATGATAATGTCCTTATGTTGACATAAAACACCAACACATATAATTGAGCCATGTGATCGTCAACAAAATCGACCACGTTACATCACTACTCGTTGAAAAAAGAAGGAGTAACGGGATGAAAAACTTGATGACTTTAATTGTTCTATTATCTGGTACCGCTTTGTATGGTTGTGGTAGCGACAACAATAATTCACACAATCAATCTTCACTAAGAATAATTCATGCAGGATCTGATGCGCCAAAAGTTAATATATTGGCAAACAATACTTCAATAACTGAAGGATTAGACTACGGCGAAAGTAGTGGATTCAAGAAAGTATCTGCACAAAACTACAGTGTGGATGTTAATGCTCAACTTCCAAATAACACCACACCGACAGTATTAACAGAAAATTATGATTTAAAAGCTGAACGTAACTATTCAGCCATCGCTATCGGAAGCATCGCCGATAATTCTTTAGAAGTGTTAGTCGTTGAGAATGCTGACTCTCCAATCGCTGAGGGTTATATTCGACTGCAAGCTGTACATGGTTCGCCCGCAGCCCCAACAGTTGATGTTTATATAACAACGCCGGCAGAAGATCTCACCACGACAACCCCTACATTAACGTTGAATTACCGACAGTTTAGTGATCAACTCACCGTTCCAGCTGGCGATTATCAAATTCGCATTACACCCGCCGGCACTCAGAATGTCGTCTTTGACAGTGGTACATTATCATTAACATCCGGTAGCGACCTTCTTGTTACTGCTGCCCCCAATGTCTATGGCGGTAACTCCACCTCTCCCGTTGTCTTGCTAACCGCCTCAGGTGAAAGTGCATCAGTACTTTTTGACCAAACAACAGGCGCTGATTTGCGTGCAGTGCACGCCGTCGCTGATGCACCTGCAGTGAATGTTCTGCTGAACAACAGCACACCACCTGCAGTAAGCAACCTAACATATGAAAATGAGACGGCTTTTTTACCCGTGCCATCAGGACAACAGAACATCACTGTTAATGTGCCTTCACTCAGCACAGATGTACTCAGCGATGTGCCCGTATCATTGGAACAAGGCAAATTCTACAATGCGGTGGTTCTAGGTTCCGTGGATGCTTCCGATGCGTTTGATATTGAACTCCTGCCTTTCGAAGAAGATAGAAGAAAAGTGGCCACGGAAGCGAAAATAACGTTAGTTCATGGATCAGTATCTGCTGGAACAGTAGATGTCTATATTACGCCGACAAACGACATATCAAACATTGATCCAAACATCAGTAATTTCACCTACAAGCAAACCGTAACAGGTGTTGGTTTTATGCCAGGCAATGCTGTTTTATCAATTACACCTGCGGGTTCAAAAACAGTGGCCATTGGACCCGTCACACTTAATTTAGAAGGCGGCAAACTCTATGGTGCAGTCGCTCAGGATGCGAGTGGTGGTGGTGCACCTTTAGGAGTAAATGGTTTTGATGAGTTGAACTAATGCTCAGTAAAAATATTTTCTACTCGCCGTTAAATTAATTTGACCAACATGCGCTGATAAACGTCAGCGCTTTTTCACATCATTTTTATAGGTTGTGTATTAATAACTTTTCTTTTCCAAAAAAGACACCAAACCCAAAATCTGATTATCGAAGTTTTCGACACCAACGTTTACCCCCATCAAAAACTTAATAAAGATTTATTATGGCGCCAGCGCTCAGCCTAAAGGGTATAACCTATTAGAATAGATTTTTCTTTAATTACCCAGTGATTACTGAAATAGAAAAGTGTTGAAATGACAACTAAATCACCCAGAGGGAAAAATTATTAGCCGATCTTTTTCCGCCGAGCAAAAAGCGTCGACACAGTAGACTGAAGCTTGAGGGTGCATTGAAGAAAATCAAGACGTCTTCTAAACAAGCAGATGCCATTCTTGGCCAGAGACAAGATGGGATGAATTGAAAGCGCCTGGCATATAAATCGAAAGAAACCAAACACAATGCGTTAGCAACAAGCGAAGAGAGGTCAGTATTGAGGATGCACACTGAAAACAGCATCTTCAACACCTCACCACCGGCACATCATCCCACCGCGTGGTGTACTGAGGTGACAAGAATTCGCGTCGCATGCCCCACTTCGGATCGATCCCCTGCGCGGCCATAAACACCGCGCCGGTACCATAACGCTGATTTAGCCCATCGAATGCCTGCATCAGCGCTGGATTACCAGGTTGAGAGTTAAACAAATCTGGCTGTACGTGTTTTGCATTCACCAAATCCAGTAACCCGACGCCAACTTTATAATACCGCACCCCTTCTTGAAATAGCTTGGGTACCATTGACGCTACTGCCGACGTAATCACCGCCGTGTCATCTGCCGGAAACGCAAAGTGCACCATCTGCTTAAAGCTCTTTGGCCTTTCATCAAACGGTGAGTTACCCGCAAACACCATCAACACCGAACACAGTGACCCTTGTGCGCGCAACTTCGCCGCCGCAATGCCCGCGTGTTTACACAATGCCTGGCGTAGCGATTCTTCATCCTGAATTCGCTCACCCATCGATCGCGTTGAGAAGATCTGCTTCTTGTCCGCGCGGGCCACGTCCCACCCTTTGCACACCTCGCCATTTAGCTCCCTGACGGTGCGTTCCATTTCAACGTTGAATTCCTTACGCGCAAGACCCGTAGGCATCTTGGATAACTGCAGCGCCGTGTTCACCCCCTGAAACTTCAACCGTGCAGCAATCTTTCGGCCAACGCCCCAGACATCCCCAGCTTCCATGTGCGAAAGCGCCTCAATACGCGCTGTTTCTGAATCCAACACACAGACACCCTTGTATCCTGCTATCTTCTTCGCCGCATGGTTTGCCGCCTTCGCTAAGGTTAATGTTTGGCCCATACCTACGCCTACAGCTAATCGGCACTCTTTCCATACCGCTTGGCGCAATGCTTGTCCCTGCTTTTGCAAATCAGGTACCGCACTGCAACGATGAAATGACAGGAACGATTCATCGATGGAATACACATGCTGCTCGGGTGCAAAGCGCCCTATCACCTGCATCATGCGTTCTGACAAATCGCCATAAAGCTCATAGTTTGATGAACAGACGATCACCCCTGCCGCCTCACAACGCGCGCGGACTTGAAAGTAAGGTTTGAACTTCTCGATACCCGCCTCTTTTGCTTGGCGGTTCGCTGCAACGACACAGCCATCGTTATTAGAAAGCACGATGACCGGTTTGCCCCGCCAATCAGGCCTAAACACCTGTTCAGCACTGCAGTAAAAGGAATTAGCATCGACTAACGCGAACACAGAAGCGGACTCTGACGGTGACAACGAATTGAGCGGATCACAACCCCTTCTATCGTGAAGATGTCATGTTTGGTGATAGCGACAGAGGAATACTTGTCATTGGCTGAAAGCAGAAGTCGACGCGGGACATCAAGAAGCTTACAGATAAACTCCCCGTTTAAGTTCGCCACAATCACATCGCCGTCTCTGGCGGTAACGTGACGATCAACAACCAAGATATCGCCGTCGAAAATCCCCACACCTTGCATAGACTCACCCGACGCTTTACCAATGAAGGTCGCGCTTGGATGCTCGACGAGCAGTTCATCCAGGCTTAGAGGAAGTTGGCGGTAATCGCTGGCTGGAGATTCAAAGCCAGTGATACCGGCACTGGCAAACATAGGGATAATGTTCATATTTTATACTGTTCATTTATACAGTATTTATTCTAGAGTTTTTCGTCTCATAAGCAAGATCTAGGTTTTCTGACAGCGGGGAATTTGAGCAAGCGTTTAATCCAAGTCACGGCGCGGACTGCCTCCTTTGATGTACGTCCTTTGCTCACGTAAGCTGTCCTACATGAATGATAATTCAAACTTGAACACCAAATGAATGACAAGCCAATAGACATAAAGTGCCCTGATTGTGGTGAGCTAGCTAAATTCGAAGAGCCGTTTAAGTTTTTATCGAGCCGTAAGATTCACCCTGATGAGACAAGACCGATTCATAGATGGGGTAGCTGGCGGGTTCTCGAAAGGTTTCCTTCTAAGATAAGCTGGAAGCCTCCATCAAGCTCCAGACAGTTTCTAAGAAGTGGCGGTGACTCAGGTGATGCCGGTTACCCACTGCTTACTAATGGTTTAGTTCTATGTTCTCATTGCCACTCAAATAGAAAGCATAAGTTGAACTGGCCAATTGATGCATATTGGCAATGGGAAATCCGAGGTAAATTGCTGTGGGCATGGGACAAAGAGCACGCAGAGGCTATTCTGAATTACATCAAGCAAACATCTCGACCAACGCGTCACTCTTATTGCCTTAGATACATCCCCTCACATTTTCTTTCAGCCAAAGTGAGGGAATTGGTCGTTCAAAGAATTGAGCGAAGTTTTAATGGTTAATGCAAAAGCCACCGATCCTCTCACTCTGCAATCATCTAATTCAATTGAACAAAACCCACACTTGCACCTCAACTTCGATCTAAATCATGCCCCCATTATGCACCATGTGTTATATTATCGCCGTAAAATTTAGACAGTGATGGCGTGTTGCTTGCCGAGAAGCGAAGGGCGGTAGCGTTGAATCAATATCTAACCGGACGATCGGTGTAGCTATATTTTATTTAGATATAAAATGTCATGTACGAACCGGAAAATTTTTCATCCAATACACTGTTATGTGTTTTTGTAGGATTTATACAGATTGAATAGTATCGATGAATTTAAGAAGTTCCTTGCAGAGAATATCCATAATTTTGAGGGTTCAGGGAAAGAAAACCCTTTTAGTGTGAAAACTGAATTCCAAGTAACGCCCAGAGAATACCTAAGGTTTGCTGAAGATGAGTTGAGTCGAAATACTCCTGTAAGTTTGATCAACTGTGTTTCACATCTAAAACGAGCACTTGATTGCCAGCTCGATACATTTTTTGAAGTCTATAACCTCCGAACTTTATTTAAGAAACGCAACATAAAGATAGAGAAAAAACTGCAGTTTATAGGTGCTATAGGTTTTTTTAATTCCCGCTATTTAGTACGACTAAACAATGTTCGAAATAAAGTGGAGCACCACTATTCAATCCCAGACTTTGAGGATATAGAGGTTTATTTCGATCTAATTACCGCTATTGTACAACTACTTGAGTTAGGTACATTCGATGCGGCTGGGTGCGACTTCGATTGCTATGAGGTCGAGTCTGGAGTAGCAGACTTAAAAATACAGTATGTACGCGAGACAACAGAAATCAAAATCATTGGAAATGAACTTTCCTCAAGCAAGTTTCAGTTTGTAGTCAAAGCAGCCGACAATATTGATGACTTTGCCTTTTGCTTTAGAGTCCTTCGCCAGCTGAACCTATTGTGGGACAAGCAATGTGAAGACTATGAGTACACTTTACGAGAACTTGGACTTAATGCAAAAAGCGCAGCGTAAGCTCAATTGAGAAGCTTTATAAGAGAGGAACTAAATGAAATATAAGTTAACATTACGCGAGATTACTGAATCGGATATCAATGTTGAATGTCCCTTCCCGCCTGATAATGAATTCTTCCAAGAGTATGTTGCCGCTCTTGCTCAGGACCTAGAAAAAGTCGACGTTATTGCTAGTGCGACGCCTGTTGGTGCAGCCATCATCATCGAAGTACAAAATGATATGTCAGCTCACGACTTCCGCCAAAAAACAAAACCTGTTATACAAATCCACTGGGATAAATTGAGAGTGACGGATCTTACTTTAGCTGGCTGACTTAAACCGGGCTGCCACACACACAACCCTCTCACCATACAACCATCTAATTCCCTTGAACAAAACCTCACCACTTGCACCTCAAATGCGAAGTAAACCATGCCTCCCCTTATGCACTCTGTGGTACATTTACACCGGATAATTTAGACAGTTATGGCGTGTTGTATGCCGATAAGCGAAGGGTGGTAGCTTTACCTAACTGGGCAATTACTCAGGTTTGGCTAGTAAACACCCGTTATTTGAACGTTATAGCAGCGAGGAGTATCAACTTGGGAACTAAGTTTGGCATTGGGGTTTTGTGTTTTATTTTAGGTGTTGCAGGATACCCTGTTTGGTATCGGATCTACTTGAAGGTAACAATTGAAATGACCGAGGAGCAATATCAAAACTACAACGGCATTTCAGATTTTGGTTATTGTCTTCCCACAACAATCTCAGAAACAACTTCACATATGGAAAGCTGTGATAAATTCTTTTTAGGGTATTTACCAGACAAAACTAAAGATTACCAACCTGGCGGGTACAATCCATTAGGAAAACTATCACTTGACCAAGTTGCAAATACATATAGAGATGTTCAATCAGTTAGAAGTGAATATAACTTGAAGTCATATCCTCCGTTAGAACAGTTGTCACATGGATTGCTATAACACGTATGAGCCCTTCTCCGACCAAGGGGAAATAGTAATCTTCTGGCTGCCATGTGCAGCCAACCTTCTAACCACGCAAGCACCTAATTAAATTGAACAAATTCCCACAAATCACACCACAACTGCGAACTAAATCATGACTACCCTTATGTACTCTGTCGTACATTCACGCTAGAAAAATTAGACAATGATGGCGTATTGCATGCCGAGAAGCTGAGGGCGGTAGCATTGAAATAAACGTGAAATTTTCACGCTGTTGACTGTAATGGAATTTTGGATGATAAAAATAAGACCAGCAAGCATAGATTCTATTTTTGAAAACTGGCCTAAGCATTGGCCGAATAAAAAAACTATGTATCGCAACATGGTGTTACGAAAGAACAATACTTTGAATTTGAATCTTTAGTAAATAACAAGGCAAGTGAAACTGAAGTTGAAAAGTTTTTTTCCAGCAATCCTGAAGTATTAGCTTTAACTGCTTTTCTTTTTTCCACAGGCCACCACGCGACTTGGATATACCCTAAATTAGTTTTGCGCCCTTCTGCGGGGGATGCAAAAGGCGGAATGATTCCAGATTATGTCATTTCTGGCGCAAATAGTGATGGTTTGCAGTGGTTTATACTCGAGTTAAAAGGTCCTCGGCAAAAAGCTTTTGTTCATAAAGGTAAAAGAGTCTATCTTTCCGCAGATTCTAACAAGGGGATCTGCCAATTAATTAGCTACATTGATAATGCATCTAAATCCCAAGCATATCTGCGTGATGAGTTAGGCCTTAATGGTTTTCGTGAGCCTAGGGGCATTATCCTGATAGGGACGGAAGAAGAGTCAGATTTAGAAATGATTAGAGAATTTAAAGCTGCTTGGAATCGGATGCATCCAAATGTTCAAGTAATATCCTATTCTCGACTATTGAGGAAGCTTAAAGAAAAAGTGTTTACAAACCGTGACTAACAAAGGTTTGGATGATGAAAAGAACAAGTACGCGATTTAACTCAGCTTAAGTATTAGTTGTAAAAGCAGGAGCTTTGGGTGTAGTACTTTTTCCCATAAAATGACGTTGGAGGTTTGGTGGAAATCGCAGAGTTAGTCCTTAAATATTTTGATGTGTTAGTTTGGCCACTGGTTACTTTAGTTGTACTTTTTCACTTCAAGCAAGAATTTCAAGAACTATTTAAGAAAGTACTTAAGTCACATGAACTTGAAATAGATGTTTTAGGACAACGCGTAAAATTGAAAGCACTAGAGAAACTAGCCAATGAGGCGGCTATATCTCATAAGATTGAGGATGCCGGCGAGACGCAACATGAAAACGATTTTCTAGCATTAAATTTTGCTCGTATTGTTTCTCAACTTTCGACTAAAGAAGTCATGTTTATGAGGCATGTAGCTCGGGCTATGGGTGACGAGGGCTATGTGGGGTGTACATCAGAGCGCCTAGTGCTTGAAAAATTCGAAGACTTATCCTTACTACAAAGAAATAACAAAGGATTCTATATCCCTACAGAACAAGGCAAGAAGCTTTTATACACGATAAAAAACCTCTAACCACTCATTTAAGCTGATTAGTCACGCTTGTTTTTTGGCACTAGAATTAATAGCTACCACGTTATTTTTTGAGTGGTGTAGTTGTGTAACCCAGACATCAATTGTGCGTATGCATTTAGAGGATTAGGCGTCTATGAAAAAAATATTGTTAATAACACTGTTATTAGCGTCAACAAGTCTAGTCTACGCTGCCGACAAACAGCTAGCTATAGCAGAAACCCCATCTGTTACTGCTGATTGGATTCACTTCTCTGGCCCTTCGACAGCTGCTAATTGGATACACTTTTCTGGGCCGTCACCAGCAGCTACTTATGTGTATACCACCGATAATTGTCATGAAAGTCCAATTCAACTTCTAGATTCTTCTCCAACATATGCAGACTTGATCTTTGTGTCTGGTCCAAGCACTGCCGCAGATTGGATTCATCTCTCTGGTCCAAGCACTGCCGCCGACTGGTATCACATCACAAGTAATGAAAGTATTGCTGAGATAAAATTGTGCATTCCAAATGAAGAGTTAAGAACCGAGAAAAATATAGCCATTCTTCTTCACATACTCCAACAGAGTGATTGAGTTATAAAAATTTCGTCGACAAGTATAGGATAAGTGGATGTTATTAGAGTTCATACAAGAAGATGGCAAAAAACTAGAACTTACAGAACACGCGCTCGAGCATGTCTTAAAGGGTAACTTCGTTATTCGCCCAATGAAAGATAGAGAAGATATGAAGGTTCTTAGTGGTGGACTTCATACCTGTGAAGCGTGGATTGATTTTAGAAATTGCTATGGAAATAAACTGGAACACCTTCATTTCTATAATAGTTCACAGCATTCATTTTGGTACTATGCCAGAGAGTTGGGGAATGGAGTTGTAACTTTAAGACTTCCGAGAGAATTATTTTCGGGAAAAGCGGCAAGCATAACCATGTACCCTGATGACTACTATAAATCAGGTTATTTGTGGAAGACTCTTTTTCCTATAGGCTATGATCGCGAAAAAATCATACAGGTCGTAGAAGAAGCTTTAGCGAACGAAGATATTACACAAAGGAAGAAAGGCCAAATCGTTGGTTACATCAACAAAGATGATCCTCTATCCAAAATGAAGATAGTTATTCAACATCGTGGTAAGGAAATAAAGTCCGTTTTTCCCGCTTGGACTCAACCAAACACAGGTAATAATGGGAAGCCATATAGCCATTATGACAACATCGGCTTTGTGATTGCGCAATCAACAGAGTATTTCAACGATGAGGTTAAACTATATCAGCCAAGTATTTTTAATTTCACAGGAGATAGATTTAAAGTTAATGAGCTACCTTTATACACTCCTAGATTATTTAGAGACCGCAATAACCCAAAAGCTGAACAGTCATTATCAGATTGGAAGAAATCTAGGATAATTGAGCTTAATAGATGCAGTTTGGATCGGGAACAAAATGACCTGATTTACAATTATCTAAATGATTTCTCATTAGTAAAATATTACCCTGAAATAATATCTGGCGCCTATTCCCATGCATGGGAGTTGATAGCAAACGACACCTCAATCTATAATAGCTCTCAAGTTGTTCAGAACATTGTTGATGGCATAAATTACCTATATTTCACAGGACAAAGTGACAGATTAGTTACAACAATTGAGTTCTTGTTAGCCAATATGGTCACTCACACTCTTTTCGATTTAATGTCTAAGAAAAGAATTCTGTCTTCTATGATAAACGTGGTTGTAGGCGCTAAATCCCCTGAACTATCATATAAATTCTTATTGGGATTATCTCAGTCACCGGTTAGAAGAGAAGCATATATTGAATATAATATAGACTCATTAAGTAAGAAAAAGCTTAGCACATTGCTTCCTTTGAATCACTTCCCTGATGAACTAGCTCTTATTAAAAATCCTTCATTGGAGTTGGGGGTGAAATTTGATGATTTTATTGAGATCTTAAAAGAAGCACTAGGTGAGACCTATACTCTAAATTTTAATGACGATGATCTATATGCTCTTCTTAATAGTATTGTTGAAAATCAGGAGCCGAATTTCAAAAATCTAGTAATAGAATCATTGCGTTTTTTTAGTAGCGAAGACTTCACATCTTTGTCAGCACATATAGAAGGCATACTAGAAACCGCAGAACGCTTTGATTATGGGGATAAAGAGCTACTATCAACTACCGTCGGTCTTATACTAAGAGACTATTGCAGAATTCAGTTCGCACATAGGCAAAGAATCAACGCTAGATATATTAACTATCATGATTACACGGGTGTAATGTATCTCCCTATTGACAGTGACTTGTTGTTCGGCACCATATTGAAGCATGAGCGTTGGACAAACTCAATGAATTTGGAAACATTTATAGATGGGGTTATTGGATTCTCCGATCGCAATAAATTTAAGGGCTTGAAGAATGACGCTCTCAACTTTAAATCAAAGATTGGCAGAGAAAAACCACCCTTACCAGAAAGAGAAGTTACGAGTTAAAGTTACTAAGGGAGACTGTAACTAATTTTGTGTAACTGGCTATCACACCATACTCTAATGAGAGTTAAGGATAGGCAGATGCGCATGAACAAGAAAGAACTCGAAGCTTTCGCAAAGGAAGCAGCCAAAGGTATCAAAACACCTGAGGACTTGAACGAATTTAGCCAGATGTTGAAAAAAATCACCGTCGAAGCAGCGTTGAATGCTGAAATGGATGAGCACCTAGGCTACGAAAAACATCAAAAGTCGCCATCAAACAACAGTCGGAATGGCACGAGCAGCAAACGTGTCAAAACCGAAGAGGGCGA
>NZ_FOWR01000063.1 GCF_900115495.1 Enterovibrio norvegicus DSM 15893
GCAGATAGAGGAAGCGTTCCGCGATTTAAAAAGTCCCGCATATGGACTGGCTCTTCGGCATAACCGAACCCGTTGTATCAAGCGCCTCAACATCTTGTTATTAATTGCGCTGCTGGCAGAGGTACTGATGTGGTGGAACGGTCTGATTGCGACAAAAGCTAAATGGCAATACGACTTTCAAGCCAACACCATTAAGCATCGGCGTGTTCTCTCTATTCCTCGTTTAGGGAGAGAGGTGAGAAACCACCGACGATATTGCATCAATGAGCAGCAATATCAGTGGGCTATGCTCGAATATCAGAGGCTGACACATTCGTCAGGGTTGGGCGAATTATGAGGGGATCCTTCAGCGCTGGCATAACACGTTTACTACTATGCATTCATACTTGAATTTGACGCCTTAAAACAAGAAACACCCGACAACCTGAGATGCCGAGTGTAGTAAATCGTGTTGATGCATTTGTTATAAGCACGTTTATTATATTACTTATTTTGAGAGCCTTTCAAACAACTCTAGTTTTGCGGGTTCCAAGTGAGTGAGTAGCATTTCCTTTAATTTACTTGTCGATATTGATACATTTTTACTTTTAAATCTTAAATTTACAACTTTAATAATTAATTCTGCCCCCTGATTTTCCTTGGTTATCAAGTCAGGAAAGTCGAATGACATACGACATGTGCCAGAATAATCTTTATAGTCAAAGCTATAGTCAGCATCAACACGGTGCATCTGAATGTACTGATGATAAGATTTATTATGTATGAAAAATGTTGAATGTAGATTTTTACCTTGCAATATTAAATTTGAAACTTTTTCTTGCATCCAAGATATATCCTCAGGAAGATCTTTACTTTTATCAGGACGAAAACCTATATCTTTGGTGTCTTTAAATAATAACTCATTCTCAAACTGTCTCTGACTTAAATCTTTTAAGAATTGAATTCTTGAATCATTAGTAAAATCATTAAACCTGATTTTTTTTATCGATTCCTTATTGTCAACTAACCCATTACTTTTGAATGTGTTGACAATATCTTTAGCAATTAAATTAGCTACTTCTTTAGTTTGAGGTGAAGTATGTGATAAGTTGATACAAATATCTATATTATCAACACCTTTCTTAAACCTAACTTTCCCTGAAAATTGAGATCTATTTTTATCCCAACTTTTTGTATAATCATATCTTTCAACATTGAAAGATAACTCTACATGATCTTTATCACCATCGACAGCTTTGAAGCTTGGCGCACCAAGTACCTTGTAGTTTGAAAAAGGTTTAGATATTAATTTATTAATATCATATGCTTTTGGAACAGACTGTAATAGGTTCTTATCCCCACCAGACCATTTTATAGTTTGGGTCTGAAATTTAGGATTCTCTTCTTTTATTCGAATCTTCTCCTGAATTTCAATCAATTCAGAAGGCATTAAACCTGTTCGAGAGAGCATCGTAATGTAGGAAGATTTCTCGTCATTTCCTACAAATACCCCTCTTCTTCTCAAAATTAACTTCAAATCAGATTTAGTTACGCCCTGATCATTTAAAAGGTCTCTTAAAGCATCACCATAAGGTAAAACAAACTTCTTATCTTTCATTAATTAGACCTCTAAAATCATTTTCATAAGAGAAAACAGATATTTCTACATTGTTAGATTTCTCTTGTAATAAACGAATAGCCTTTTTTACAATAGATTCATGATCCAAAGGGTCATAATCAGGAAAAAGGAAAACAAAGTCAGTCGTAAATTCTAAAGATACATCACTCGCAAGTGAAATAAGTCTAGAAATTGATTCCTCCGAGAAGTTCTCTGAACACGATATACAAAACTTAACTTTGCCACTGTCATTATTAACTAATCTAAATGGTAATATATTTGATGTAAGATATTCGACAGGAAGAATAGAACCATATTTTTTTATATCTGGGTCATTATAATTTGAAGAGCCAAAAGCATAATGAAAGTAAACTTTACTATCTTTATATCTATTTTTAGCATAAGAAATTGAATCATATATGAATGATGCTTTTGAATTATCAACAACATGAATAGCACCGAATTCAAGTTCACTATCTAGTTGGACTGAACTCACCTTTGATATGACATCTTGGTCTGAACTTTTATCATTAGTTAACCAAAATAAAACTCCAGTATCGCAAGCAGAGTTAATTCCTGTCATTTCATATGACTCATTATTATCAGCCCGTAACTCTGAGCACATAAAACATTCAACTGTTTGAGCTAAGTCTTTAATGTGTGCTTTGAAAATAGTTCTAGGGTTAACAGGGTAAGCATTAGACGTGTATTTTACCGAGATTATCACATTATCTAACGTATAATCCTGAAGTTGTGATTTTGACGAATAAAATAGATCTATACCATGGGTATTACGAACGGTACCTTTTTTTCGTTGGTGTTTGTCAGGTTCTGAGCAAGTAAGAGATTCCCCTTCCTGAGCGCCACTCCATCCAATAATGTCAAGAAAACTTCTGACAACACGCTCACCGTGCTCACCTATCTTTTTCGACAACTCACCCATAAACCCTTCTAATTTAACAAGTAATTTTCAGTATGATATCCTAACTCCAGTGCTTGCACTACAATTTGCATATACAGGACTGAAATTAGTGCTTATAACAACTTATTAGCGGGCAACTTGCCCGTTTATTCCAAAATCGGGACGCCCGACTAGTCCGCGTACACTTGTGCTAATTTACCATAAAGTTTCATTAAATCAGACAATTAACCTCCATAAACTGTGGTCTGAATGAAAAAGTCGGGCATCCCGCACTAAAAATGTACAAATTTTCACTATATGCGCTCTACTGCGATTTTATACAGGCATTTTGCATAACAAAAACTTGGTCGAAATGAGGCGATTACTTGCTCAAATGTGATTAGTTCCCGCTATATATATGTTCTCTTTTCTAACGCTCTGTTCTCACCTGCCAAGGTCTGTTTTTAAGTCTATCCATCATTCGATCGCTATTTTCTCGTGATGCTCGGCACAGTCGTAAGTAAAAATGGCAACTTGCGGTATAAGAACTGACCAAATCTGAAAACTGCTTGTTGCGCACGTGCAAAAGTTAACCGAATCTTTTACAAAGGGATTTCGCATATACCTAAACAGCCTCGGAGAGATTTCATGCTCGATAAAATGGCATTCTTTATCTACGTGATCCGCACAGGGTCTATCTCTTCGGCGGCGCGTCAGTTTAATGTCTCCGTCTCTGCGGGAAGCCGCTGGCTACAAGATTTGGAACAACATTTCGGCACTACCCTTTGCCACCGTTCTAACCGCCTATTGGAAGCCACACAAGCGGGTCAGACTCTCTATGAGGAATTCTCACCGATCGTCGATAAAGCCGAGCGCGTCACTCAGAAACTGGCAGGGTTTCAGGATAACGAAAAAGGCCACATCAACATTGCCTGCACGCCTGTTTATGCCAACCACTATTTGATGGACAAAATCACCGAGTACACCCGACTCAACCCGAAAGTGACGTTCAATATTAACGTGACGCCTTGGGCGCTCGACCATGCCAGTACCAGCGATTTAATGATCAGTGCCAACGCCCGCTTTCAGGGCTACCGAGAAAAAGACTTACTCTTGGTCAAACGAGAACTGTTGGCCTCTCCGTTTGTGGTGGTGGCTGCACCGCACTACACAGAACAACAAGGGCTACCCACCCAACCGGAAGATTTGCAGGATCACGCCTGTTTGGTCGCGACCACACTCACGGGCAGTAACGAATGGATCTTCCAAAAAGGCGTTGAAAACATCGTACTGAAAGTGCCGAAAACCATTGAGGTGAACGACAGCGACCTCTTATTACGCGGCGTTTCCCAAGGTGCGGGGATTGCTTACCTTCCTCAATTCGTCACCCAAGATGCGGTTGAAAACGGTGCGCTTATTCCCTTGCTGCAAGACTTTACGACCAGTACTTGGAGTTTGAATCTTTACTATCACCCCGCTTCGGTGGCCTCACCTGTCGCCAGTAAATTTAAGGATTTCTTACTGGAAAACCCTTGCTGACCACGTTTTGCTGACGCCTTACTAATAGGGCTTCACACACCTCATCCCCCTGCTTTGCATTTTCGCAAAGCCACTTTGAATTTCTGTCTATATCGCCACTCACTTCCCTTCCGTAAGCTAGAAAGCAGTTAGCAAATCACCAATCGCAAGCATGGGAGCACGGGTGACATGGAACGCATCTATATTGTGGCGGCAAAGCGCACGCCAATCGGCAGCTTTAACGGGTCTCTCGCGTCATTGTCAGGCGTTGAGCTTGGCGCACATGCGATGAAAGCCGCACTTGAACAGGTAGACATCACGCCGGATCTTATCGACGAAGTGATTGTGGGCAATGTACTGACCGGCGGTGCAGGTATGGGGCCAGGCCGTCAAGCTGCCATCAATGCAGGTGTTCCAGATACGGTGCCTGCTTACACGCTGAACATGATTTGCGGCAGCGGCATGAAAGTCATCATGGACGGTGCGAGTCACATTCGCGCTGGCGATGCACAAATTGTCCTCACTTGCGGCATGGAAAGCATGTCCAACGCGCCGTTTATCACCTCTGGGCAAATTCGCCGCGGCGTTCGTATGGGCCAACAAATGCAGGAAGACAGCATCATCAAAGACGGCTTAACCGATGCTTTCCATCACTACCACATGGGTGTGACCGCAGAGAACATCGCCTCCCAGTGCAATATCAGCCGCGACGCGCAAGACCAGTTTGCCTTGCAGAGCCAACAGAAAGCCGTGAACGCCATTGAAAACGGTCATTTCGAAGCGGAAATCGCGCCAATCACGGTGACTGAGCGAAAACGCCAGTTTGACGTCAAAGACGATGAATACCCCAAAGTAAACGCCACCTTTGAAGGGCTTCAAGCGCTGCGACCAGCCTTCGACAAACAAGGCAGCGTGACGGCGGGCAACGCGTCTGGCATTAACGATGGCGCATCCGCCATTTTGCTGGCATCAGAAAGCGCGGTGAAACGTCACAACCTCACCCCATTGGCTGAGTTGGTGGAATACGGACAGGGCGCCATTGCACCAGAAGTGATGGGACTTGGGCCTGTTTCAGCCATCGCCAACACCTTGACCAAGGCCAAAATGACCATCGAAGACATCAAGGTATTTGAACTGAACGAAGCGTTTGCGGCTCAAGCGCTTGGTGTGATCAAAGAAGTCGCTGAAGAACATCAGATCGAACAAGACTGGCTGTTGGCGCGCAGCAACCTGAGCGGCGGCGCGATCGCTCTTGGTCACCCTATTGGCGCATCCGGCAACCGTATTGTCACCACGCTGGTATACCAACTGCAACGCACGCAACAAGAGTATGGTCTGGCGTCGTTGTGCATTGGTGGCGGCATGGGCACGGCACTCATTCTGAAACGTTGCTAAGGGAATGGACACCATGAAAAAAGCAGCGACCGCCCAACAGATTGAACACCTCTTGCATGACGGCATGACCATCATGATCGGGGGCTTTATGGCGACAGGCGCACCAGAACGCCTGATCGATCTCTTAATTCAAAAAGACATCAAAGACATTACGCTGATCACCACTGACACTGGTTCTCCCGGCCGTGGTTCAAGCCGTTTGATTGCTGATAAGCGGGTGAAAAAGCTGTATGCCTCCCACATTGGGACGAACCCTGAAACGGGCAAGCAAATGAACGAAGGGACGCTGGAGGTTGAGCTGGTTCCTCAAGGCACGCTCGCGGAACGCATTCGCTCTGCTGGTGCAGGGTTAGGCGGCGTACTCACGCCAACAGGGCTCGGCACCATTGTCGCGGAAAACAAACGCGTGATAGACGTCGATGGGCAACCATTTTTGTTGGAAACACCGCTAAAAGCCGATTTGGCTTTGATCAGAGGCTCGAAAGTCGACCGTCGTGGCAACGTCTTTTACAGCAAAACCACCCAGAACTTTAACCCGTTAATGGCGACCGCGGCAGAAACCGTCATTGTCGAACCTGAACAACTTGTAGAGCTTGGCGACATTGCACCTGAAGCGGTTCATACCCCAAGTATTTTTGTCGATCATATCTTTGTTGATCACATTCAGGTGGAGGACATGCAATGACAGCGCAATTAGATAAAGACACCATCCGCCACCGCATTGCATGGCGTGTCGCCCGCGAGATGAAAGACGGTGATGTGGTGAACCTGGGTATTGGCTTACCCACACTGGTTGCCAATCATGTCGACAAAGAGGTCGAGTTGTTACTGCAAGGGGAAAACGGCCTGCTGGGCATTGATCAATTAGCGTGTGAAAACACCATGGACGCCGATCTGGTGAATGCAGGCGGCCAACACATTACTGCCGTAAACGGGGCGTGTTACTTCAACAGCGCCGACTCTTTCGCCATCATCCGTGGCGGCCATGTCGATGCCACGGTATTGGGCGCGCTGCAGGTTGATGAACAGGGCAACCTCGCCAACTGGATCATTCCAGGGAAAATGGTGCCGGGCATGGGCGGCGCAATGGATTTGGTCGTCGGTGCCAAAAAGGTCATTGTCGCGATGGAGCATTCCGTGAAAGGCCAGCCGAAGCTGTTAAAGCATTGCTCTTTGCCACTCACCGCCGCAAATCAGGTCAACCTGATCGTGACAGAAATGGGGGTATTTGAAATCAGCGAACGCGGCATGGTACTCACTGAACTTGCCCCTGAGTTTTCCATCGAAGACGTTCAAGCCGCCACAGAGGCCACGCTTTTGGTGTCACCCAACTTAGCGCCGATGCAATTGCCTGCTGACTGACGTTTATGAGCTAGCCATCAGATCTAGCTCACGAGCGCCTACCCAAGCACGGCCATCACGGAACAAGCATGCTTAGATTAATTTGACTCATTCAGTCCTCAGAAAATAGGATATAAAGGTGCGTAATAATCATGTTTCGTGACATGCCATATACCTTGATGAGTAAGAGCAATCCCAATGTCTAATGTCGTTCAATTTGCGAAGTTTGGTGGTAATAAGAAGACCAACACTGCCCCAGCAACCCAATCGCCAAGCCCTAAAGCGCTAAGGGAACAGGCAGCATTGAAGCAAGATAATCAATGCTATTTTTGTGGCACACGAAAAGAACCCAAAGAACTGAACTGGCTGGATAAGGTGGGCTTTAAGCAAAAAGCGCATGTTGTCTGCGGTGCGTGTGGCTCTGACGCTAAATCACGCTCAATGGATGAACTACGGATAATCCTTGCACTGAAGGCGATGGATTTCAGAACCGTGAAGCTAAAGCAGTACCTTGAGCTGAGAGAGAAAGGGGTTCAAATAGACGGAGTGCGTGAATACAAATTCCACTTTGAAACGATTGAGTGATGGTGAGTAAGGGCTAAAATTGCTTATCTGAATTTCTTCACGAAGGCGGTCGAGACAGATCGCAATAGCAACAAGATTCACGTCAACGCCATAAACCTGACAGCTTTCTACAAGCGTACATCTCTTGGCCTTTTTTTTACTAGACGCCTAAGGCGAGCGCTAAACTCACACACAACTCCAACTTACGCTCCCTCCTTTAATATATAAGTGATACGTGACGCAATTTTTAATCATTAATTTCAGATATATAAATAGGTTTATAGATATCCATCGCAAGGATTTTTGCGTACAAAAACTGTTTTTATCGAGACTTAGGTTAAGTAATTAATGAAAAACGCATTAACCATGCATGACCTCTCTGTGAACAGTGCTCCATGGGTCGACAATAAAGCGTAAATTGCCTTTATCTCAGCCAACGAATCGGTAGGTTTGGTGTGTTCCTATATCTGAGACTCTCGCGCTCAACTCTCTTGAGCCAAGACCAGATAATACAAAAACCATAAAGGAAAACACTGAGATGACTTTCAAGCTAAATTCAATATGTGCCGCCCTCGTCATTGGGCTGTCTGCTTTCACTTCACATGCCTCGGCTTCAAACGGTGGCGAAGTGATGGTCAACCCAACCGCTGGCGTGGTGGTGGGATATTGGCATAACTGGTGTGACGGAGGCGGCTACAAGGGTGGCAACGCGCCCTGCATAACACTGAATGAAGTAAACAAAGACTATAACGTAGTCAACGTGTCGTTCATGAAGGTCTATGACGTTGCAGAAGGTAGAATTCCAACCTTCCGTCTGGACCCTAAAATCGGCCTGTCTGAGCAAGGCTTCATTGACGAGATTGCCAATCTAAACCGACAAGGACGTAGTGTCTTACTGGCATTGGGGGGTGCAGATGCTCACGTCGAAATGAAGGCGGGTGACGAGCAAGCCTTTGCAGATGAAATCATTCGCGTCACCGAAAAATATGGCTTTGATGGTCTTGATATCGACCTAGAACAAGCTGCAGTAACAGCAGCAGACAACCAAACCGTTATCCCTGCAGCATTACGCATGGTAAAAGACCACTACGCTGCGCAAGGTAAAAACTTCCTGATCACGATGGCGCCGGAGTTTCCTTACCTCACGCAAGGTGGAAAATATGTCCCTTACATCACCGCATTGGAAGGTTACTACGATTGGATCAACCCACAGTTTTATAACCAAGGTGGCGACGGCGTCTATGTCGATAGCGTCGGTTGGATAGCACAGAACAACGAAGCGCTGAAACAAGAGTTTATCTATTTCATCTCTGATTCACTGGCGAATGCAACGCGTGGTTTTCATAAAATCCCTCACGACAAACTTGTGTTTGGTATTCCATCTAACATCGATGCCGCCGCCACTGGCTACATCCAAAACCCGAAGGATTTGTATGCCGCGTTTGACCAAATGCGTCAACAAGGCCAACCTCTGCGTGGCGTGATGACATGGTCTGTGAACTGGGACATGGGCACCAATGCGGCAGGCACAAACTACAACCAAAGCTTTATCAAAGATTATGGTGACTTCATTCACAACAACGTGATCTTGCCGCCTAAGAACGCACCAGTATTCACAGGCATCGAAAACGTGCGAGTGCAAGTGGGCGATCTGTTTGACCCATTGGCCGATGTTAGTGCTAACGATAAAGAAGACGGCGATCTGACGTCGAGCATTTTTGTTGAAGGAAACATCGATACATTCTTCGCGGGTCAATATGTACTGACCTATCGCGTGCAGGATTCTGACCTTAACGAGACGGTCAAAACTCGCGTCATCGACGTGTTCAACGACGTTCCTGTTTTCACTGGCCTCGCCGACACACCAATCACACTTGGCGCAGCGTTTGATCCACTTTCTGGGGTTTCAGCCTCTGATGTACAAGATGGTGATTTAACAGGTTCAATTACCGTTGAAGGTCAGGTAAACACTGCCCTACTGGGTGACTACACCCTCACCTATCGTGTTACTGACAGCGCCTCAAATACGGTAACGGCAAATCGTGTTGTAACAGTTGTTGATACAAACACCTGTGCAAATGCGTGGGATTCAGGAACCGTTTACTTCGCTAATGACATTGTGAGCCACAACAATCAAAGCTGGAAAGCAGGTTGGTGGACCAAAGGCGAAGAGCCAGGCACGACAGGACAGTGGGGGGTTTGGACGTTAGTAAATAATAACGGCTGCTAATCCAAGTATCATAAAACACATACAGTAACCGACTACGTTGAATCAAAGTGCCGATGCAAATCGGCACTTTTTTCTCCTGCAGCTCAAATAAAAATCGAGGTAAATATTTAAATACACCACTGTCTGGAAACGCACTACACACCTGTCTTTTTATTGTTCAACACTGAGACTCCTGACATTCCCCTGACGTATTTTCGTCATTCCCCTGATATTTCACCCGTATCTCGACCCTACAATTCGCGCAAAATTTCAGTGAGTTACATTGAATAACTTTGTATTTCCTTGTCGAAAAAATGAACAAGGAGTGATCGTACTTCCATGTAAAAAAAGCAGACATAGATTTCGCTTATGTCTTAAAAAAACATCCCGTAACTTACTGACGAAAATACCTGTCTCTTCTTTTATAAGGATTAAAACGGCCATGACGTTTAAACCAAATGCAATTTGTGCTGCGCTCTTTTTAGGCTTAACGAGCTTTTCTTCTCACGCCGCGGTGTCTGCGGTGAATGGTAATGACATGGTCAACCCCGAAGGTGGCGTTGTTGTGGGTTACTGGCACAACTGGTGTGATGGTGCCGGTTACAAAGGCGGTAACGCACCGTGCGTGACGTTAGACGAAGTGAACCCAATGTATAACGTGGTCGACGTATCTTTCATGAAGGTGTTTGACACCGCAGAAGGCCGCATTCCTACTTTCCGTCTTGACCCTATGATTGGCTTGTCTGAGCAAGATTTCATTAACGAAATCGCTGAGCTAAACCGTCAAGGTCGTTCTGTGTTGCTTGCACTGGGTGGTGCAGACGCACACGTTGAATTGAAAACAGGCGACGAGCAAGCGTTCGCGGACGAAATCATTCGTCTTACCGACCGTTACGGCTTCGACGGTTTAGACATCGACCTAGAACAAGCGGCAGTCACCGCGGCAGACAACCAAATCGTTATCCCAGCGGCACTGCGCATGGTGAAAGACCATTACGCTGCACAAGGTAAAAACTTCCTGATTACCATGGCGCCAGAGTTCCCTTATCTGACTGAAGGCGGCAAATACGTCCCTTACATTACGGCGTTGGAAGGCTACTACGATTGGATCAACCCACAGTTTTACAACCAAGGCGGCGACGGCATTTGGATTGATGGTGTGGGCTGGATTGCACAAAACAACGATGCGCTAAAACAAGAGTTCATCTACTACATCTCTGATTCGTTGATCAACGGTACGCGCGGCTTCCACAAGATCCCGCACGACAAACTGGTATTCGGTATTCCTTCTAGCAACGATGCAGCGGCAACCGGTTTTGTGAAAGATCCTGCCAAGCTGTATGCGGCGTTTGGTCAGTTAAGTAACCAAGGTCAGCCACTTCGTGGTGTCATGACATGGTCAGTAAACTGGGACATGGGCACCGACGCAGCAGGCAACCAATACAACGAACAATTCATCAAAGATTACGGCCCATTCATTCACGGCCAAACGCCTCCACCACCAGTCGAAGGCAAACCTGTGATCAGCGGCGTGACCGATGCACGTGTGCGCCACGGTGACGAATTCGATGCGATGGCGGGCGTAAAAGCGCTCGATAAAGAAGACGGCGACCTGACCTTTAGCATCGTGATTGACGGCAGCGTTGATACTTCTCGCCTAGGTCAATACGTGCTGGTTTACAGTGTGACCGATGAAGACGGTAACGAAACCAAAGCGACACGTACTGTAGACGTGTATAGCCAGAAACCTGTTTTCTCGGGCGTAGAAAAACTAACACTAACATTGGGTGCTCAATTCGATGCGATGGCGGGCGTAAAAGCCACTGATGCAGAAGATGGGGACTTGACGGACAAAGTGGCCGTGGAAGGGAGCATTGATACCGATGTGCTCGGCAAATACACCATTAGTTACAGCGTCACTGATAGTGCATTGCAGACCGTGACCGTTGACCGTGTCATTTCCGTTACCGATGGCAGCACCTGTGTAAACGCGTGGGATGCCTCTGCGGTTTACAATACGGACGACATCGTTAGCCACGCAGGTAAAAACTGGCAAGCCGGTTGGTGGACGCGCGGTGAAGAACCGGGCACAACAGGCGAATGGGGTGTTTGGCGCGCAACCGGAGACAGCGATTGTGGTGACACAGGCACACCCACGGCCACACTGAAACTGTCAGGCGTGAAAAACACTTACACAGCCAACAATGGCAGTATGACGCTCGATCTTTCTCTTGAAAGCAACCAAGCGATGACCGCTGAGATCAAAGTAACAGGTGCGTCGGTGGTGTCTGGCGGTGAAACCCAAGTGTCCGTTGATGGTAAGTTGGCTGTTTCTCTGACGTTGAGCAATGTGGAAGTGGGTCAGTATGCCGTGTCTGTTGTTGGTAAAACCGAAAGCGGCACAACAGTGAAGCAAAACGCAGCATTTACCGTGAAAGATGAGGCGATTACGCCACCTCCTGGCGGTGAATACCCTAACTATGTGTCTGGTACTGCCTACGCAGCGGGCGACATGGTGACAGGTGTGGATGGCAACATTTACGAGTGTAAGCCTTGGCCTTACACCAGCTGGTGTGCGAATGCGTCATATGCGCCGGGTGATAGCCTTTACTGGGCAGATGCGTGGGAACAGCGTTAAGTTCTGCGTGTTAGTTTGACGCTAAAACTTAAATAAACCTAAACCAAGGGGAAGCATGTGCTTCCCCTTTTTGTGTGAGAAACAAGAAACGATAATCGTCATGCACTCTCAATTTTTATTGGGAAGAGAAACTACATCACGCACTCTTGTGCAGCTTTGGCTTTCTCTACGCCCTTTTCTATCAAAGAACGGTTGTCTTCGTTACCGATCGCAGACATGAATTGGTTAAGCAGTTTTTCTGCGGTGCTTTCAGAGGTTGCATCCACCAAACAAGCGTAGGAATTCGCCACCTTGTCTTGCATGTCCTCAAACACGGCTGCATTCGTCAAATCTGCATTCAGCGCTTCTTCGACCGATGCCGCGAACGCTTTCGCAGATTCAGCCGCGCCGCCAAAGGCTTCGACGTTCAGTTCACTGAAATCGACAGCGTCGACTTTATCTTGAATACTCTCAACCGCGCTGTTCGCAGCCTCTTGCGCTTGGTCAATCGCCTTGTTCGCTTCTTCACAACCAGAAAGCGCCAATACAATAGCAACAGAAGCAATTACCTTTTTCATACACATTCGCCTAAATTGGATGGTTCAGTCAGCATCTTAGTGCAATTCGTTTTATTCAATAAAGTGAAATTGATGATGTAATGGATTGCACAACTCTCCAGACCTTGGCTAAATCTGCGTTTTTACTCTAATTTTTACCGTACATACTTTGTTTCTGGCCATGAGCAATCTGTTCTTTTGCCGGTTATCACCCGCCGAACTTCACCTCATCACACCTTCATATGCACCCTCGCACAACCTCTCGTTTTCAACATAATTGGTTACATACAGCGAGAAACCACAATAAGATCCCGTTTATTGTGATCAAGATCGGCTGATCATGTTTGTCGCTTCCATACACTGGACACCGAAACGTTAACGGTGTCGTCATCAATAACATACAAAGCCGTAACGATAACCTGCATCTGCAAATGCAAAGCACGAAAAAGAGGGAACCCATGAGTGAAGTGTTATTAGCCATAGCGGCGGGCGTGATTGTTGGATTTTTGTTCAGCGCAGTCAAACTGCCATTGCCTGCACCGCCTGTTATTTCAGGCATCATGGGGATCGTTGGTATCTATCTTGGTGGTATGGCTTATCAAACCATCGCTGAGCGATTCTTCTCTTAATACAAAATTCGTCCTTAGGGACATTTGTTCAAGCTGGGCTTTTCTCAGCTATCTATTTTTTACGACGACCGAAAACTCGAGGAGGACTGGTGTCTACAGGGAAGCTACCGCCCGCGGCAGATGGATTACAACTCAACTTTTGTAAAACATTGGCGTGTCGAAACTTTGGATTGAGTGATAAGAAGTTTTACCTTCTTCAAGATACCGATCCATCTCGCCCAAGTTTGGTATGCCGAGAGTGTGGCGCTTTTCCTCCTCTCCTAAACAATCACGCAGTCATGGATGAGTATTTGCGCCTCAAAGCGCAGGATTCAGGTAATCTCGCGGCGTGCAGTACACAAGGTTGCCCTGCGCATGGTCTCCCTGTGTTAACGCACAGAGAGCACTATCATGCCTTTGGTTACAGTGGTGAACGCCAGCGTTACCGCTGCAAGCATTGCCAATCAACCTTTGTTGATAAATGGTCTAATGCGAACCCGAAAATCGACGTCCAGCAAAAACTACTGGGCTTGTTGTTTACCGGGTATGCCGTCAGAGAGATCTGCCGTAAATTGGCCATCAATCCAAAAACGTTTTACGACCACTTGGATCAGATTGCGGCGCGCTGTCGTAACAAACTCGCCAGTGTAGATGCGCGTTTTCTGCAAATGGCGACCAACACACCGCTTGCTTCATCACTGGTACCACTTCAGCCGAAGAGTGACAATGGCGTTATGTGGTTAACGACAGGCGATGCCGAGCATGGTTACATTCTGCTGCAAAACATTAATTACTCGGCGGCAGAAGAGAAACCTGATCACCTGGCAGATGTGTTTGATGCGTCGTCACGCTTGATGCCTGATGCATTTCACCCGAACGGTGAGATACACCTTCAAAAGAGCAGCGATTTGCTAACGCAAGTGAACGACAAATACAAAGAAGTCTTGTCGAGAAGCAATGTGGAAGACCCCTACACGCGTCCCATTCGTGTGGATTATCCATCGAAAGGTTGCCTCATTCGCCCGCAATACACAGCGTATGCGCAATATCTTCGCTTAAAAGAGCTGTTGGAATCGTGGGATTCCTTCACCTTATACTTGCCACAAGAGCCACTGATGCGTTCTGCCATGATGAGTATCTTCAAAGAAAGGCTCATGGCGCAGACATGTCACCCTATTTACGTTGAGCAAAATGCACATTGGGTTGAGGGTTCTGCAGCCAGCAACATCGATATTATGCTGCTCAGTTGGTGGCGTGATCGTTGGGCTTTTACACAGGAAGGTACCGCTGCGAAGGCTATTTGCCATCTTGGGCGTGAAACGGGGAGTGAAGAAGCGTGGCTTCAAGATGCAAGCACACAGGTTGTCTATCAATACCAAGCACGTTTCCATCAGCATTTTCGTTCACTGATTGACGAACCTCGACGCCGTTTGCGCCCAGGTGGCTTGCTGCCGCTGCTGGATATTTTCCGAGCATGGAACAATTTATGTAATCAAAACAGCGAAGGGATCACACCTGCACAAGCGCTTGGCCTGACTCGTCACCCGTATACCTTGGCACATTTGTTGG
Source organism: Enterovibrio norvegicus DSM 15893 (assembly GCF_900115495.1). Lineage (GTDB taxonomy): Bacteria > Pseudomonadota > Gammaproteobacteria > Enterobacterales > Vibrionaceae > Enterovibrio > Enterovibrio norvegicus. The sequence goes on from NZ_FOWR01000063.1 coordinate 14,877, forward strand.
CCTAAAACGGTAGATTTGTTTTGATGACAAAATAAAAAAGCGAGCCCAAAGCTCGCTTTTTTTGCGCTCAAATGAACCTTATTCGTCCGCTTCGGCTTCTGAATAATCTTCTGCAGCACCGCCGCGAGAGGTTGAGCAAAGATTGTAAACCACGTGCTTGTGGTTGATCTCTTTTAGATATTTCAACCAACAAATTGAATACTGAGACTCAGCAGCGCGGCGACCGTTTACTTCATCAACAAATTTCTGCTGTTCTTCGTCTTGTGGAACCATCGTACCTTCGAACAGCGCCTTCATAGTACGGCCACAGGTTTCCAAAAGCTGCGCATCTTTGATGGTAAAATAACCAGATCGGGCAAAACCTTTTGGAAAATGCTTGTCATCAAAAAACCTTTGACCACTAAACATTATTTAGCTCCTTAGTAAATTTGCGCAATATTCTTCATTAAACCCACAAAGTGTAAAGAAAAATATTGTTGACCTAACGATAAAGAAATTTAATTCACAACTTGCTTTATAGTAACGATTAAAAGCGCTGTCGAGTCTTTAGCGTTAGATAGTTCATGAGTTTGATCCGTAAGGTAGCTGAGAAAATTAATCTGGTCGACACGTTTGAGAGTAAGCCTTTGTAACAATGTGAAAAACATCAATATATGGCGTAATTCTCAACAAACTCTGCTCATCTATCCATCAACCATGTTTTAAGACACACAAAGTAAACCTTGAACAATAATGGCTATACCCCCCATTTTCACTAACCTCATGCTGATGGTTGTCACGTTCTTATCGTTCAATTCTTTACATGTTTAATAAACCAAGAATGAAGGTGTGATTCTGTTTATGACGATAAAATATTTTAATCAACGGCAATGAATTTTTTCGTTTTATTTATTCTGTCGTCCAGATCTATGCTTGGCGTGAATTCGATGTCATGGTACTGACACTGTAATTTCATCATAGCGTCACACATGGGCGCTACGTTATTTTAGACAAGGACTTAGCCTGTCAGAGAATGTCTTTAACGACAGATAGGCACAGTGAAAAGTAACTCAAACAGGAACAAGGTAAATAAAATGGCCAAGTGGGAACAGTGGCTTAATAAAGACAGCAGCAAAAAAGAGAAGTTTAATTCGAAGTTCAACGAAGAATTCGACGATCGTCCTCAACAACGTGCGAAAAAGGAACGCCGTAAGGCACGTCCAAGTCGCTCATCTTCCCCTGAGGAATTCCCGTTCGATTAATGAAATGAAAAAGCCAGCGATGCTTCACATCACTGGCTTATTGCTTATAAGTGCTCACTTTTCCATTCGATACTCAGTGAGTCAATGGCTGGTTCTTAGAACAGGAAGCCGTAGCTGTACCCTGTGATAACCGCCATACCCAGCACCACAGCTAGGAAGGCAATAATCATTTGGTTACGGAAGAGTGACTTCAGCAAAATCACTTCGGTTAAGCTAGCGCCTGCACTACCGATAACCAATGCCATGATAGCACCCATGCTCATACCCTTCGCTGCTAACGGTGCGCTCAACAAAATCACAGCCTCTGCGCGGATATAGAGTGGAATGCCAACTATTGCAGCGAATGGAATTGCGAATGGGTTGTCATTACCAGCAAAAGAAGCAATCCAATCAGTCGGAATCGCACCGTAAATCAATGAGCCAATCCCCACACCTACCAAGATATACGGAAGCACTCTTTTAAAGTCTTTCCACACGTCTTGCCAAATTTTCAGCCACTTACTGACAGGCTTCACATTGCCTGAACATGATGTACCGCAGGTCGATGCCTTCTCGGCAGGTTCAGCATACGCTTCTTCTTTTACGTACTTTTCAAAGCCAAACTTCTCGAGCAAGTAACCGCCAGCCACTGACACCAATAAGGCTGATGTGAAGTAATAAATGGTGACCTCTAAGCCAAAGGTGACCGCAAACAAGCCAATGATCATCGGATTCAATAGAGGGCTTGCTAACAAGAACACCATCATGGTGCCAAAACCTGCCTGTGCGCGAATCAGCCCTTTGAGGAAAGGAATGGTTGAGCACGAGCAAAACGGCGTGATTGCACCCAAGAACGCTGCCATGAAATAGCCTTTACCGTTCTTACTGCTAAGGATGTTGCGAATGCGCGCTGGCGGAATGTACATCTGCAGCACGCCCACCAAGTAGCTAATCGCTAAAAACAAAAGGGTAATCTCCACCGCGAGGAACGCGAACATACCGAGGGTGGAACTAATGATGTCTGTATTCATAACAATCTACTTTAATCTGTATTTCTGGAATTATCGAAATATAGATTTGTCAGGCGACGAGATCAAGATATTTCTGGTATTATCGAAATATTAATTTTTCGGAGACAGTTTTTATGGAACTGGACGCAGTAGCAAAAGCATTGAAAGAATTGGGACACCCTACCCGTTTGACGATTTTCAGACGCCTCGTACGCGCTGGGCATAACGGCATCGCCGTCGGTGACGTTCAAGACGATCTTAGCATTCCCGGCTCTACCCTCTCCCACCACCTTTCCAGCTTGATGTCAGCAGGCTTGATCACGCAGCGTCGCGAAGGACGCGTGTTGTACTGTGTTCCTCAGTTTGAGCAGCTAGAGGCGGTATTGGCGTTTTTGCAGGATGAGTGTTGTGTGGATGAGTGTTGTGTGGATGAATCGTCAGCAAGCTGACGGTAAATCGCGAGATTAATAGAGGCGAGGGACGAGTAAGAGCAGATAGAGCAGATAGAGCAGATAGAGCAGATAGAGCAGATAGAGCAGATAGAGCAG
>NZ_FOWR01000037.1 GCF_900115495.1 Enterovibrio norvegicus DSM 15893
CTCAAAGGAGCCATCGCGGTCGCGCGGTGTATCAAGGTCAAACTCGCCCTCTTCGGTTTTTACGCGTTTGCTGCTCGTGCCATTACGACTGTTGTTTGATGGCGACTTTTGATGTTTTTCGTAGCCTAGGTGCTCATCCATTTCAGCATTCAACGCTGCTTCGACGGTGATTTTTTTCAACATCTGGCTAAATTCGTTCAAGTCCTCAGGTGTTTTGATACCTTTGGCTGCTTCCTTTGCGAAAGCTTCGAGTTCTTTCTTGTTCATGCGCATCTGCCTATCCTTAACTCTCATTAGAGTATGGTGTGATAAGCAGTTACACAAAATTAGTTACAGTCTCAAAAAAATCCGGGAGCATATCCCGGATTTTTTTGTTTCTCTGTTCGTCGCTGACGGACTTAACGCTGCGGCTAAACCAAGCCACTGAACTATGTCACCGATCTAAGCCACAGAGCTAGGCTGCTGATGTTTTAAAGTACTTCACCAGATCCAACAGGTTTTCCGCTTCAACCAGCAAGTTCTCGCTCGCGGCGGTTGTTTCTTCCACTAGACCTGCATTTTGCTGCGTCATGTTGTCCATTTCGGTCACGGTGCGGTTTATTTCTTCGATGCCGAGTGCTTGTTCTCGTGTCGCGGTGCTCATGTTAGAGAGCATCCCAGAGACTTCTTTGATGGCTTCAACAATGTTCACTAAATTATCGCCAGACTCGCGCACCAAATGTGTGCCGTCTTTAATTTTGCTGACACTCGCATTGATCAGTTCTTTTATTTCTACCGACGCCTTAGCACTGCGTTGAGCGAGGTTTCTCACCTCCCCTGCAACCACAGCAAACCCGCGGCCTTGCTCGCCAGCACGCGCCGCTTCTACCGCCGCATTCAGAGCCAACAGGTTCGTCTGAAAGGCAATTTCGTTAATCACGCCGATGATGTCAGAGATCTGTTTGCTCGAATTCTCGATTTCCGCCATCGCATCCACCGCTTCTAACACCACTTTCCCACCGCGCTCCGCTTTGGTGGTTGCGTCTGCAGACAAAGTATTCGCTGTCACTGCGGTATCGGCATTGAGCCTGACGGTCGATGTCATTTCCTGCATGCTGGCAGAGGTTTCCTCAAGACTGGTCGCTTGCGATTCAGTGCGATCACTCAAATCTGTTGTGCCCGTTTTAATCTCTCTTGCTGCCGTACTTACCGAAACAGACAGACGGGTAATATCACTCACCAACTCGTTTAAACGGTGCATGGTTGAATTGAGCGCATTGCGGACAGGCTCGAACTCTTCATCAAGGGTCTCTTCGATCGAATGCCTCAAATCCCCCTTCGAGAGTTTTAATAAACACTCACTGATCAGGGCAACCGCGCGTTTTTTCGCAGTAATGTCCGTGGCATATTTGACGACTTTAAACGGGTTGCCGTTGATATCAGCGATCGGGTTATACGAGGCTTGTATCCACACTTCGCGACCCCCTTTCCCGAAACGCTTAAACTCCGCACTTTCAAATTCACCGCGATTAAGTTTCTCCCAAAACGCTTTGTATTCCGCGCTGCCACTGTATTCAGGATCGACAAACATGGAATGGTGTCGCCCTTGCACTTCTCTGCTCGTGTATCCCATCGCATTCAGGAAATTGTCATTAGCGGCTCTGATCGTGCCATCCATATTGAATTCAATCACGGCCTGAGACTTACCAATGGCGTCAATTTGTCCTTCAAAGTTTGCATTGCGTTTTTTTTCTTCCGTTATATCCGTGGCAAACTTCACCACTTTGAACGGATTGCCCGACGCATTAAATATTGGGTTATAAGAGGCTTGAATCCACACATCACGGCCTGCTTTCCCTACACGTAAAAACTCGCCAGATTGATATTTCCCTTCCGCGAGGTGTCGCCAAAAACGTTTATATTCCGGACTTGAACAATGGTTGTCTGATACGAATATGCTGTGATGCTTGCCCTCAATGTCTTCCAGTTCATACCCCATCGTATCGAGGAAGTTTTCGTTCGCCGTTAAGATCTTGCCTTCAAGGTCAAATTCAATCACCGCCTGCGATTTATGGATCGCATCAATTTGACCTTCAAAATTGGCCGTAAGCATTTTTTGTTCAGATATATCAGACGCGAATTTGACGACTTTAAAAGGCTTACCTGAGTCATCAAAAATCGGATTATAGGAGGCTTGGATCCAGACTTCTTTGCCACCTTTGCCTAAGCGTTTGTATTGCGCGCTCTGGTGTTCCCCTTTCGCAAGGTTCTGCCAAAACACCTTATATTCGCGACTTTTGGCAAAGAGTGAGTCGACGAAAATTGAATGGTGCTTCCCTTCTATTTCGCTAAGTGAGTACCCCATGACGGACAGGAAATTGTCATTCGCAAAGAGGATATTACCGGAGGTGTCGAACTCAATGACGGCTTGACTGCGGTTTATGGCATCAAGTTGTCCCTGTACATTCAGTGCTCGTATCTTATGCTTCGTGATGTCTGAGGCGAATTTCACCACCTTCACCACATTGCCTTCAGCATTATAAACAGGGTTGTAAGATGCTTGGATCCACACAAGCTTTCCGCCATTCCCCACACGCTTATATTCCGCCGTTTGCGATTTGCCACGCCCAAGTTGTGCCCAGAATGTTTTGTATTCTTGGGTACTGGCATACCCAGGCTCCACAAATATAGCGTGACTTTTCCCTTGGATATCAGAAAGGTTGTACCCCATTACCCTTAAGAAGTTGTCGTTTGCAGTGAGTATTTTACCTGTGGGATCAAACTCAATAACTGCGAGAGATTTGTCCAATGCTGCCATCTTCGCATTCGCATCTTCGCTGGCCTCATCACGAGTACCTATCATGTTGCTCAATGCGCGCCATAAAGCGGTCAGTGTGGATATTCGCATTTTCTATACTCCTGTTCCTAATACAAGAATATTAGTAGAGTTCTTGCGGATAACAGGGACGATTTGGCGATAAATCCCGTCATTTTGAGAGGTCAAAACAGTACCTGGATTCGCCATGTGAAACACGACAATGAAAAAAGCCAGCATCACCGTCTAGCAACACTGGCTTCAATAAAAAATGCGGGAATTAAATCAAACCAAGCTCGCGTAAGCGCTCCATCAGATAGCTGTCTGCGGTATGACGCTCTGACAAAACCACCTCAGGTTTTGGGTGTAAAAACAAGGGCAGAGAAATACGGGATTTTGACATGTCAGCCCCTTCGGGGTTCACAACGCGATGTGTCGTTGAAGGGAAGTAACCACCAGAGGCTTCTTGCAGCATGTCGCCAATATTGATGATCAAGTTACCAAAATCACAAGGCACATCCAGCCAATCACCTTCTTTTGATAACACTTGCAGCCCCGGCTCGTTTGCCGACGGCAAAATGGTCAACAAATTGATGTCTTCATGTGCCGCAGCACGGATGGCATCGACGTCTTCTTCGCCGCTCATTGGTGGGTAGTGAAGAACGCGAAGCAGGGTTTTATCACTGCCATCGACCATGCTCGACAATGACTGTGAATAGTTTGCGGCGACATTGTCAGGGGAATGTTGCTCAACCCAGCCCAGTAGCTGCAAAGCCACTTTGTTCGCTTCCGCGTAGTAGTTATCCAATTCAGCTTTTAGCGCGTCAGGGCATTGTCCCCAAGGGTAATAGTGGAAGAATTCTTTGATGTCTCGCTTCTTGTGGCCTTTCGCGACCTCTGACACCTTGGCAGAGAAAAATCCATCTTGGGTCTTTGGGTTAAAGGTAAAATCGCCCTTGTCATCGCTATCAAAAAAGCCTTGCCAGTTTGCATAGACAGATGACACCAAGTCTTGGCTGATCGGGTGGTTTTTCAGAACGCCAAAGCCGGTGTTTCGAAGTGATTCTACAAATCGTTCTGCCGCGTCTTCCGCGTTAAAATCTACTGCTTCCAGTTTCATGGTGACTCACTTTCTCTTGGTTTCGTTATTGTTATGTCTTCCCATGCGACCAGTTACAATGCCAACGAGGGAATTGCTGTGAATTCTAGCAATGGTTCGAAAGACAACAAACCTTAGACTGAGGAAACGTGCTCTGAATTAAGTAACCACAGGGAAAGACGCTGATTGAATTGCTCTGGGGCTTCGAGCGGTGCGAGGTGATGCGCCCCGTTAAGACAATCCATTTCACCCTCAGGGTAAATGTAGGCGAGTACCTTCTTCGCGCCGACGGGCGTGTAATCATGTTCTGCAGAGAGAATAAAAATCGGACACCGAACAGCCGCTAACCTGCCCGTGACACTCCAATTGATGACGGCATTGAACGCCGCAATATAGCTTTCTCTGTCGTTACGCGACCAACGGGCTACTGCGTTTTTTCGTGCCTCTTCCAGCCCTTTGCCTGGCAACAATTGCTTGGCCATTAGCTTGGCAATGTTTTCGACAGAGACGTAGGCCAATAGAAATCGGCGAGATAACAACATCCACCATTCATTCCATCGGCGGGGTTTGCACTCAGCAAGGGCATTCACCACGGCTAAACGCGCCACTTTTTGCGGGTGATGAATAGCAAGCTCAAGACCAACCATTCCTCCCATAGAAATACCAATGACGATCGCTTGCTCTACCTCAAGTTCATCAAGCAAGGCATGAATGATTCTTGCGCAATACGGCAAACTAAAGGTATGAATATCGCCATTTGATTCACCGTGTAACGGAAAATCAGGGGCGATCACGTCGAAATTAGATTTGAACGCATCGATCTGCGCTTGCCAATCACGATGGCTTGACCCTAATCCATGAAGAAGTAGAAGCGTAGGGCCATTTCCCTCGCGTTGATAATGGATGCTCGTGTTTACACACTGACAAGTTGGCATTAAAAATGATCCCTTTATCGTCGCGTTGATATTATCGATACGGCGCGATAAATCCGAACAGTCTCAACAAGCTCAGGTCTACCCCGCCACCACAGTAAAAGAGACCGAGCTTTACAGTGTAAAAGCTCATCAACCTGCTTTTTTCAACGACAATTGTTCAGCGTGGAGCGCGTCCCACTCTTCCCTCAGTACGCCATATCGCAACGAGTCATAGTATTCGCCCTGATAGAAGCGCACTTTCCGCATCCGCCCTTCTTCACTCATCCCAAGTGCCTTGGCACATTTCATCATGCGTGGATTGCCCGACCATGTTGTTAAACCAATTCTGGCAACGTCATGGTGTTCAAACAGGTAAGATATCCATAAAGTAAGTGCTTTGCGCCCAAGTTGTTTCCCCCAGTGCTGGGAAGTAAACAAGGTGATCCCCACTTCTAGCCAGCGGGTTGATTGATCTTCCCAGTAACAAGAAAGGTAACCAATGGCTTCGCCGTGGTAATCAACCACCATGGCAGTTTCTCCTTCCTTTAATCGCCTAAAAAGACGACGTCCAAATTGGAATCGCGATTGGTATTCGAGAGGGATATACGGGGCGTCGTGCGCTTTCCATTCGTTATGGATATAGATGTATTGCCACAGAAGATCTTTTTCATTTCTCCGTGCTGGTCGCAAGCAAATGTCGTCTAGCGTCAACATAACAATCCTTTGTCATTGCCGCTGTATCGCGGTCTGTTTTCTTTACGTTATAGCAGGTGTTTGCTCTTCGCCAACAGGATTCATGACAATAGCATCAAGAGTTTCGCCTTCGTCAAACTCCCGTGAAAACGCGTGCTTATAAGGTGTCAAGATGCGCCGAAAAAACCGGGGGCACGCGCCTTTCTCTCAACACCTTCATTACGACGTTCTAGACACAATAAAAAGTGGACTTTAGCGGGGTCTTTCCTAACCTTGAGACAAGGCGCTCAAAAGATTGCGCTCACGACATGCCCTAGGGGAATTGACGCTATGTCTCTGACATCAAAACAAATTGCACTCATCACAAACAGTTTTAACCAAGTCGAACCCATCGCGTTGAAAGCGGCGGACATTTTCTATGACACCTTGTTTTCCTACGACCCGAGCTTAAAACGCTTGTTCAAGGGTGACATGAAACAACAGGGTCGAAAGTTAATGGCGATGCTGCATGCAGCGGTTCACAGTTTGGATACACTTGACAAGCTTGTGCCTGTTTTGCAAGAACTGGCAAAAAGACATGTGGCTTATGGGGCGAAAAAATCCCATTTCACGCCCGTGTGTAACGCGTTACTGAACACGTTGAAAATCGGGCTGGGCGATGCATTTACGCCAGAGGTACGTGCAGCTTGGGTTGCGTTGCTTCATTTCGTGGCTGATACCATGAAAGAAGAAATGCCAGATTAGACTTATACCTCGACCGAATTAAGCGCCTGTCACCCAACCCCCTCAATGAAAAAACGGACGCGAGAGACGCGTCCGTTTTTTTAGGTTTCATGTCGTCAATAAAGCCTGAAGCTAGATCTTCACTTCTATCGGGCCACTAAAGGCATTCACTGCAGGCGCTTCACCTTTGAACTTCTCGTATTCAACGAGACAGGTGTACGCGCTACACGCTTGCGCCAGTTCAGACGTACCAACATCCAGCGTCACCGTGTTAGGGTCGCCATATGTATCGATCGCGCCGATTTCCGATCCTGTCGGGCCATACCACGCGCCTTCTTGAATGCGGATCACGCCCGGTGGATAGCTGTCTGATACCACTGCGCCCGCGATCAACTGCCCACGATCGTTGTACACGCGGATCAAGTCGCCATCTTTGATCCCTTTGGCTTTTGCATCCGCAGGGTTGATATAAGCAGGCTCACGACCCTGCACAGCGTATGTTTCACGCATCGCAGGAGATTCACACATTTGGGAGTGCAAACGCTTGTCTGGGTGACACGATTGCAACCAAAACGGGAACTTGTCGGAACCCGGCCCACCGTGTGAGCGCTCGGCTTTTTCGAACCACATGGGGTGCTCTTGGCAGTATTCATACCCATAGCTGCCGATTTTACGGCTGGTGATTTCGATAAAGCCGGAGGGTGTACCAAGCGGGTTCAGCTCTGGATCTTCACGGAATGCAGCATGACGAACAAAGGTGCTGCCTTCGCCAAAGCTGACGTAACCGTCCTTCCAGAAGGTCTCAAAATCTGGCATTGCGAACTTGCCTTTGTTTGCTTCGGCACACTCGTTATAGAGTTTTTCCACCCACTGCATGTCGTTCATGTCTTGGGCGAACTCTTTGTCTTTGCCCACACCAAAGCGCTGTGTCAGCCCTTTGAAGATGTCAAAGTCCGTGCGAGATTGATAGAGCGGATCCACCAGCTTGTGCATGGCGAGCACGCCCGTGGCGGAATACGCACCGTACAAATCGATATCATCACGCTCAAACTGGGTACAGGCTGGCAATACAATGTCTGAGAATCGGCACGTTGCGGTCCACGCAAAGTCGATCGTCACGGCCGTTTCAATATTGTGATACGCCTTTTTCATCCGGTTATGATCTTGGTGGTGATGCCACGGGTTGTTCCCGCTGACAACCACCATTTTGATCGGTGGCAGCTTCACTTTGTTGCCGTTGTAATTGATCTCTTTACCCGGCTCTTCAATGGATTCAATCCAACGCGCCACAGGAATGGTGCTTGAGAAGCCTTTAAAATCATTGTTGTCGTGAAGTGGTGTCATGCCAGGGTCGAGGTTACGCGGGAAGCCCCCCGGTCCAGCAGCGCCAGTTGCAGGCTCGCCAATACCGCTGTAGTGGTGCGCGTAAGACACACCGCCGCCCGGTAAGCCAATGCCACCAAGCATGCTCGCAATCACCGCGCCCATCCAATATGGCTGTTCACCGTGTTGCTGACGCTGTACGCACCAACCAAACATGATTTGGGTGCGATCGCTGGCAAGCATACGGGCAAAATCACGAATACCATCGGCAGAAATACCACAGATTTCCGCTGCCCATTCTGGCGTTTTCTCGACCTTGTCTTTGGTTTGTCCCATGACATAACCAATGAAATCCTCAAAACCTAAGCAGTACACATCAAGGAAGTTTTTGTCATACAGCTTTTCTGTGTACAGCGTATGCGCAATCGCCAACATGAATGGCACGTCGGTTTGCGGGTTGATGTATTGATGTTCACAACCCAAGTACTTCTGCGTTTTGCTCGCAACAGGGTCTACGCAAATAACGCGCGTTTCCCCTTTCGCGACTTTGTCTTTGAGTTGCGCGAAGTAGTCATACACATCGTGGGTTGGGCACTGCCAGCCGACCTGCGCATTTTTCACCGGATCGTTTGCCCAAATAATGATTTGCTTGGCATTCTCCAGCACCAATGGCCATGAGGTTTGCTGCGCGTAAACTTCTGTGGAGCCAAGAACATACGGCAAGATAGTTTGGCCAGCACCGGTGGAGTAGTCCCCAATTTTCTTCACGAAATAGCCATGCATCGCTAATGCACGTTGCATGTGCGTGGTACAGCTTTGGAATTGTCCGGTTTGACGCCAGCCCGTTTGTCCCGCCAATAAACCCGATGGTCCATAGGTTTTCTGTACGCGTTCAAGTTCGGCATAGAAGAGATCGAGGGCTTGATCCCACGTAACACGAACAAAGCGGTTATCGCCGCGTGTGGTATTCCAGCCTTCGCTGCGTTTTAGCCAGTCCAAGCGCACCATGGGATAACGCACACGGGATGGGTTATATATCAGTCCTTTGATGCCATCGATCATTTGACTTGGATTTTTGTCATGGCTAAACGGTACGATTTCTGCCACTTCACCACCCACAACGCGGGCACGGAATGCGCCCCAATGTGAGCCTGTTGTGCGCCATACACCGTCCAGCAGTTCTGAGCTGGCGTTGGCATCAGTAGAAACAAGTAAACTCGGGCCAATCACTGCCGTCGCACTGACGGACAGCATGCCTTTGAGGAACTTGCGTCGGTTCATCTTCATTCGGCTATCCCTCTTAGTGCTCAACAAACGTGCTGGAGTGTTTTTGTAGGTACTTGAGTACCAGCGATTGGGTGGCTTGGTCGAAATTCACAAAGCCCATCATGCCGTCAAACATACCCGGCCACGTATTGGCATCAAAGTGTGCTTCATCTGGCTGGGTGTGACACAAGCTACAGTTGGTTTGATACGCTTGTTTTGCTTCTGTCCATACAGGATCGATGTTGTCGAGGAAGTCAGCTTTCTTCGCCCAAAGGTCGACTTCAACACGCTGCCACGTCAGGCCCGTCAGATCGTCTTCTTTGGTTTCGAAGGTTCTGATGTCGGTATTGCTTTGCGCCACGGCTTTCGACAAGGCTGCTGATGGAATGTTGAGACCGAAGTCTTCATAAATCACGCGGCCAAAGCCTTTCAGTTTACGCCACCCCGTCAGTGACACCCTGACCGCCGCGTCGCTGTCTTCAAGCACAGTCACCATAGATGCAGGTTCAAGCACACCACCGTCATCTTTGAGTTCTTGATCAACGTACAGCTCAAGGAAGTTTACGCTGTAAATTGGCTTGTCTTTTTTGTAGCTGGTGCTGTGAGACATCGAAATGAGTTTGCCCAACATGCCGCCCGTGGAATCCATTTCAGCAGGCAGCTCGTGCGCAATCCCTTTGTGACAGTCAATACAGCTTTGATCACGCTCTGCCGCTTGCGCCATTTGCAAACGCGCAGCAGGACGCATGTTTTCTATCTGCATGCTTTCGTACTTGTGGCACGCCTTACATTCGGCAGAGCCGTTGGCGGTGAATCGCGCCCATTCGTGCTGTGCGAGCTCTAGACGCTTATCGAGGAATTTCTCACGCGTACCAATCATGCCGAAAATCTGCGCATACACTTCTTTACTCGCCTGCATTTTCCGCGCAATTTTGTCCGTCCAGTTGTGAGGCACGTGACAATCGGGGCAAGTTGCTCGCACACCCGAGGTGTTTGACCAATGCACAGTATGCTGGAGTTCTGGATACACGTTGTCACGCATAGAGTGACAACTGATACAAAACTTCTCGGTGTTGGTGACTTCTAATGCGGTGTTAAAGCCACCCCAAAAAATCACCCCAGCAATAAACCCACCAAGGGTCAGGGTGCCAAGACTGATTTTGGTTGCTGGGCGTTTTAACGTCGCCCAAAGTTTTAGTACAAATTCTTTCATGGTTATCTGCTCTTCATCATTTCTCAGGAGGTGTCACTCGTGTTAGCCGTGCCCTGGGGGGCCGAAAAAGAACACCTGACTCATCCAAATGGCGAAGCCATAACCACCGATTAGCATCACGCTCAAAATAGGGAATAGGAAGACGGCAATAAAGAAAAATGCACGCCATTCATAACTCCGCTTTTCGGGTTCTTGAACGATATCTGATTCATGTTGATCCATGACGTTGTCCCTCTATCTCGGTATCAATGACCGAGTCGCTTCCAGAATTAAAATTATGTTCAACACTAGTCTAGAAGACGGTACGCAAAAACGTGTCTCTTTATTGATGCAGATAGGAATGTAAAGTCATGGATAACAGTACAGTACGAGTTGGGGGGAATGCAGTGAATTAGCGGGAAATGTATGAATGGGGACAAGGTGTCCCCATGTCTAACTTTACTGACCCGTTGATACTTTGAGGACTGCGGCTAACTCGTCCAGCAGCTTCTGTGTATCATCAGAGAGGCGGTTAATTTCGTTGGTTGACTCTGATGAGCGAGATGCCAATTGACGCACTTCATCTGCCACCACCGCAAACCCTCGACCATGCTCACCTGCACGTGCTGCTTCTATCGCCGCGTTCAGTGCCAGTAAGTTGGTTTGCTCTGAAATACCGTCGATCACTTTTGCGATGTTGGAAATCTCAGAACTCGAGTTTGCTACGCCATCCATGATTTCACTCATGCCTTCACGCTGCTGCACTTGCGCGGTAACGTCTTTCACAAAGGCGGTGTACATGGTTTTGCCATCCACTTCGACCTTGGATAATGACAGCAAGCCATAAGCAAGCTTTCCGTCCTTGCGGTGAACGGGCACTTCGCGGCTTGAGCCAACGATTTTATCCTGCCCTGTCGTTCGGTTAGCGTTGACATAGCTGTCGTGATTGGATTGAATTTCCGGCGGCACCAGCATTTTGATGTTTTGGCCCACCACTTCAGAAGGTTCATACCCCCAAAGCTGTTGCGCAGCCGGGTTGAAGAAGGTCACGATGTTGTTTTCATCAATGGTGACAACCGCATCCAATGCCTGTGACAAGGTTTGGTTGATCGCTTCTTGCGCCATGCGTTGCTCGGTAATATCACGCACAAACGCGGTGTAACCAATGTTGCCGCCAATGTCGACTTTCGACAGCGAGAAATTCACCCAAATACGTGATTTATCTTTACGCTGCATTTCCAATTCACGCGCTTGACCGACGATCTTGTTGTTACCCGTGCGGCGGTTCGCGTTCACGAAATTATCGTGGTTTGATTGGAATTCATCCGGCACCAGCATTCGAACGTTGTTGCCCACCACCTCATCGCTACTGAAACCCCAAAGCTCTTCAGCGGCAGGGTTAAAGAAGGTCACGTTATTGTCTGCATCAATACTGACCACAGCATCGATTGCTTGTCGAAGCACTTGTTCATTTTCTTCACGCGCCAAACGCTCTTGAGTAATATCTCGCGCAAAAGCGGTGTAACCCACCTCATCACCCACTTCGATGCGAGAAAGTGACAAGTTCGCCCACAGCTTTTTGCCATCTTTTCGCTCAAGCTCTACATCACGGCTGGTGCCAACAATGACATCAACGCGCGAGTCACGGTTGGTGTTTACGTAGCTGTCGTGAACAGAGCGAATGTCTTTAGGCACAAGCATTTTGACATTCTGCCCAATGACTTCTTCCTTGCTGTAGCCCCAAAGCTCAACCGCGGCATCGTTCATATATGTCACGCAGTTTTTACCATCAATGGACACAACGGCATTGACCGATTGGGACACCATTTGCTCAGAGCGCTCACGCGCGAGCACTTCAGCGGTTACATCGCGAATAAAGACAGACCAACCACTCCCACCAGCAACATCAACTTTGTCGAGGGTTAAATCGCACCAAATTTTTTTGTTCGCATGATTCTGAAGTTCTGTGCGCGTGGTGCCTTCCTGCAAAGAGCCAAGCTGCAATGTGCTGATATCTTGTCCAATTTTGTCCTTTACAGAGCCGCCAAAAAAACGTTCCGCTGAGGCATTCATGTAGTTAATTCGATTTTTCTTGTCGGTATAAACAATCGCATCGGATGCTTTATCCAGAATTTGCTTGCTCACGCCATTTTTTTTGCTTCCAAACAATCCCATATCTCTAGACCTGCAATGAGTAAAAGGAACACTTATGCCATCGTTGTGACATTTGTATAAATAGTAGACAGGGATTTTAAGACCAACAAATATGATTTCTTAAAGGGATAGATGGGAAATAGATGAAGACATGACGTTCGTAATGGCGCATCAACGAAAGAAAGCGCGATCCAGCATCAATCTCGTCTTTGACCGAGGTTTATCAATGCATTTTGGGTATGCAATGACATTTACACTGTAAACACTTGTCGAAAATTTAGCACCCTGCGCAGCAAGCCCAAGGTTTGGATTGAGCACGAGTTCAAGGACTCCTTTTTGGTAGTCATAATGTCTCCACAAGAGTCCATCAAGCACTTGGCCTTCTATCGCTCTTACCCTCATAACAAATCCGAGTTAAAGGTAAAGTCGTCATCATGAAATCATTCACCCTTCGGGTTTTCGCAAGGTCCGCGAGAAACCTACCCTCGCCGGTGAGACATCTCGGGTAAAACTGCCTTATAAGACTTCAACCTCGTGGAGAAACTGTCCCTGTATGTTAGAGAGTCAAGAGCATTCGCTGAGTTTTATCGTTGCCTCTCCGACCCGTTTGCTATCTAGGTCGAACACCAAATACCTCACTGATACATAGTCACGAAAATGGGTTTTAAACTCCCTACAAACATCGTTCAATACACTCTCTCTATCAAAGTCATACTTCTCACCTTCCCTGAAAACATCATTGAACGTGTAAAGGTATTCAAGCACCAAGTACTCACCGACAATATCAAACCAAGTAAGCTCTTCATCAAATATAAACGGTAGCGTTTTTCTGGTTTCATCAGCGATATAAAATATTAATTTTTGTTGCTTGAGCTTCTCTATGAACTCTTCGAAGTGAACGTTAAATGACGCGTCATAAAATTCACCATTAATTGCCGCCAACTTGTTTAACTTCTCTTCAGCATTATCGATGTCCTGTAAGCCAGCAATACACCTATCAACAGATATTTTATCTTCTTTTGATATACTCTTATTTCCGCTAGCACGTTCAATGAAATCAGTGTTAAAAATTGGCGCACAGATTTGAGTCATCAAGTTTTCAGCAAGTATTTGCATCTCTTCTTTGCTAAAAATTCTACGGTAAGTATTTGCTGTTCTCTCGCGAAAAGAGTCTGAAAAGGTACTGTTCACAAAATCTTCAATCACTGGTAGAAACTTTTTATCATCTTCTCCCTCAAAGATTTTATTTGCCCAGATGTCTATTGATAGCGGTATGTTTCGGTCAACACTTATGTCCACAAACTGCCGATAAACATCCTTTTCTTCAGCGACTGCTGCCCATGAAAGAAACGCAATAGCAGCAGTACCAATCCATGTTCTCATATTCATCGGCACATCCTTGCGCGTGGGGTTATTGCGGAAAGTCTTGTGGACCCAAGTTATCAACGGCCCAGACATAAAGCTATGACAGTGACCATTTCGCCTTTTTTAATTGGTCACGGAAAACCAGCATCACATTCATGAAAAAGCTTTGCAGAGATGTTCATCTCATCCACACGCTAGCACTGTGGAGCTTTACAGTGAGGTCAGAAAAGCCATAAAGGAGTAACTGAACACTATCCGCCGAGGTCGATTTGATGACGGTCGCGACCTGACTGTATTGCGGCATCGGTATGACTCAACGCCCGTGCAGTACAAATATCACCAGTGGTAAAGGCATGATGTCCTCTCTGTCGTGTGCATTGCACTGTTGGCCGCAAGCGAAAAGAGTTCAGTGGTGAAAATCAGAGTTCCAGTGTGCATGCCCGCACGGTAGCGCGGGCAGTATTAAAGGAGATTAGGTGAAAAGGTTCAGTTTGATAAACACATATCAGGTACGGGCCATGACACTACTTTTCTGTCTACGCCAGCGGAGTAGCCAACACCTTCTAGGTCTGTAGTGACGTGCGAAACCCAGCCGTTATGAACTTGCTGAGTAACGTAAATCGTTGAGAGGTCTTTGGTAATGAAGCCAATATGGCCATCAACGGTACCAATAGACAAACAATCACCCACTTGACCGAATGACTCCACGCTAACATGAAGAGGCAACGCCTTGATGAAGTTTCCACGCTCATCCACTTGCACTAACTTATTACCTCTCATAAAAATAACGATGTCATCATGAAACTTCATCGCTCCAACAACCTTCTCACTCCTGTCGGTCATTGCAACATATCCATCAGACAGGATAACGCCATCGTCTAAGTCGATGACCTTATGGTTATTACCATCCTGTTGTAAGATATGTAGAAATTCTTTGGATTCAGAGAGAGCATGGTGAACCCGAAAGCCTCGCAACAAAGCTGGTATTTCTTTTTTCAGTTCAAAGCTCGGTAATTTGTAAATACGTACCGGACTACCTCTGGAGAAATTAATCATCGTGTTATCAAAAAAATGCCACTCAGTGTAATAGGCTGATGTCCGGCCATCTTTCTCTGTAATAAACGTGTATTCTTCATTTTTCTTAATGAAGTTGAAAACAAATTTGTTTTTGTTGTCACCAAATATGCTAATTACTTCATCGTTCTTTTCGTCCTTGATAAAAATAGAAAAATCATCGAAATCTCTACTTTCTAAAAGCTCTAGAGCTGATGACAACACGAGGAGTTGGTCATAACCCTTGAAGTCATGAGCCGCATAGACACCATCGTCAACCCCCAACAAGTAAGCGATGCCAGCGTCCAATTTCTTTTCCCCTTTGACATCGAGTGTCATAGGCACCTGTTCGAACTTGTTGGACGAACAAGCAGACAGCAAAATGACAGACGTAACCAAAAAGAAAAATCGGAAACTTTTCATTTCATATCCTTATCTAATGAAACTATCCATAGGTGAGGTAATACGACTTCAACGCTAAGAAGTCCTGTTGTCACTCTCATAGAACCTCACTATCAAATCGCAGTGAAGCTCAGTAACCAACACCTCCCTGACATTCAGCGACAGAGAGTTCATCGGTCGGAGTTATGGCTTAAAGGAGGTTTTTTCTAGACTTAAGTGCTCTTGGAACACATATTAATTTGGCATGTTTATGAACTCACAGGGTATGCAAAGTCTAAATGGGGTAATGTCGGTTAGAAAAATTTTGTTCAATGAAATCAGCTAATGCAAGACACTTCAATTTCTTGGCAAACAGCCGAAAATACAAAATCAGCAGAGCCTGCATGGAACCTGTATATCGGAAAACTAAGGTCTTTTAACGCATTCGCCCCCTTTTCCCAAAGTACTTCACTTTGTTCGAGTTCATCCATCGAATGGATGAACTCGACACTAAAATCAAGGCACATCCATGGCGGTTCGTCAGTGAAGTCAGGTTGATAACTCATAGATAGAAGACCTATGAGTATCAGACTTTCAGTCTTATCAGGGTACCAACTGAACCCTATCTCGACGGTATTGGTTTCGATATCAATAGCAACCTGATAAACACAAGAACGCTTGAATCGCTCTACATCAAAATTCATATGCTTTACCTAACATTGACATGATGGGTGCTACCCAGCCCCATAAAAAACCTCCTAAAGGGAGTTGTGTGCGCGTAATAGGCTAAGCCGCACCTGGTACACTACGAACATCAAGATATCTCTTTCCTTGATAGTCCATTGTGTTAAACACACCTAACAACTCTAGACCTTTTGTCCCACCGAATCGCCTCATAAAGCCCTGCAACTCTTGTTGGTTATCATGCATGAACACGCCTATGTTGGCGGGCTTATCACACAGCGGAATATTTATGAGGGCGAACTTGTCATAACCATCTTGAGCTGCCACCTTTGCCGCTCGATAGACATATTGAGAAACGGTGTGGGCTGCCATTTCGTCGCTCTCGGGTTTCCCCATCATTTTCAGTTCTTTACTCAAAGACCCTAGTGTTTTATTTGAGCATTGGTCTATTGAGTCGCTCTCTGACGTGCTGGCACAACCAACAACGACTAATACGAATCCAACCAAAATCAAGCGATACACACCCATAGTTACTCCATTATGTCGCGATAACAGGCATCTCCCAGCCCAGATGTTCAGCTTAAGTGATTAACAGATGGTGTGCAAAGTAGGCTCCTCATGACGATTTAAATAAGTTTGGCTTGGCATACTTGAAGGAAAATATTTCCTTAAATATTAGAAGATTAAAAATGTGTGACATTTACACTGTAAACCGAAAGTCCACATAATAAACCACCAATATGGTGCACTCTTGCGCTACGCTATGATGGTTAACTCGCTATGAAATAAAGAAAAACAATGAAACTAAGTGCATCCCCCATTCTCTACCACATTTACGTTAGAAGTTTCTTCGACAGCAATGGCGACGGCGTTGGCGATCTTGATGGTATTCGGAAAAAGCTGGACTATTTTGCTTGGCTCAATGTTGACGGGATCTTGTTATCACCCATTTTTGAATCGCCATTGAGCGATTTCGGTTATGACATTACCAACCTCAGTGCGATCAACCCTGAATACGGCGACATGTCGACATTCACCGCGCTGGTGGAAGAAGCCAAAGCACGCGGCATTGCGGTTTTTCTGGATTTCGTGGCGAATCATACCTCGAGTAAACATCCTTGGTTCTTGGAAAGCGCGAGCAGCAAAACCAGCGAAAAAGCGGAATGGTATGTTTGGGCACCTGCGCGTGCAGATGGCACACCACCTAATAACTGGCTCACCATTTTTGGGGAATCGGCATGGCGTTGGCACCCAACACGTGGTGAATATTACTTGCATAACACCCTCAGTAATCAGCCCGACTTAAACTACCGCAACCCACATGTTGTCCGTCAGTTGATGAAAGATGTGCGCTTTTGGCTCGATACCGGCATTGCGGGGCTTCGCCTTGATTCCGTGAACCTGTTTTTACACGACGATAAGCTGCGTAACAATCCGCCTCGCCACTTGGGTTGGCAAGATGAAGCCAGAAGCGATCCTTACCGCTATCAAAGTCAGCGATACAACATCAGCCGTCCTGAAAACATTCACTTGCTTAAACAATTACGGGTGATTGCGGATGGGTATGATGAGAAAAAATGGCTGCTTGGGTCATTGAGTGACCCCTCTCCGTATGCCGTGATTGATCGCTACACCAGCGAAGGGGATGCCCTTGATGCTGCCAATATTTTTGAATCACTAAGCCTTTGCCAAAATGTACAACAAGTGGGCGAGCAATTTACCGCGTTTTTCAATGCCGTTCATCCGGGCGTCGGTTGCTGGGGGTTGGGGAATCATGATATTGCGCGCACGGTGTCTCGCTGGCAGCATGCGAACAATCAACCTACCGCAGCGAAAATGCTGCTGACCTTGCTTTGCTCATTACAAGGCGTGATAAGTATTTATCAAGGCGAAGAGTTGGGCTTGCCCGAGGCACATGTTTCCCCGTCAGATCGTAAAGATTTATTTGGTCAGCAAGTCATTGCCAACTATGTGGGGAGAGATGGATGCCGCACACCGCTCCCTTGGAAAGAAAATGCCCCCTTCTTTGGATTCAGCACCCAATCACCATGGCTCCCCATTGATGACGAGCACAACGCGTTTTCTATAGATGCACAGCAGCAAGACCCACACTCAACCCTCAACTTCACCCGTGAAATGCTTGCTTGGCGACAGCAACAACCAGCATTGCGAGAAGGCAGTTGTCGCATACTGGCGTTCAACGAAGCACTCATGGTGTTTGAGCGCCATCATGAATCCCAAACCTTGGTGATTGCCATCAACGGCTCTAACCAAGAGGCGACGATCCGCCTAAACCTTCCAAGCCCAGCACAAACGCTTCCTCTGCCTCATATGCATGTTTCAGCACCAACAGAAAATGACGTGCTACATCTTTCTCCTTGGCAAGTTTGGGTGGGTGAACTGCATAGCAACTAGTTGTTTATTCGCATCAATTGTTCATTAGGAAGCTCCCTTCAAAATAGCCTGCTAATTTAGATAAAGCTCATTATTGAACACCCAAAAAGAAGAACAAACATCCATACTGTTATCACCAAGCACCCCTAAAAACCTTACAAGCTTGGACACTGGAACCAATGTCATTAAAAGGAGCGAACGATGACAGACCCTGTCGTGTTTGATAACAAACCTACAAAAGTCGACCTCGAAAAAGGCAAAGAGTATTACTACTGTCGCTGTGGTAAATCAGCCTCTCAGCCCTACTGTGATGGCTCTCATGCTGGCACTGGCATTACGCCGCTCTCCTACAAAGCAGAGAAAGACGGTGAAGCGTATTTCTGCGCCTGTAAACACTCCGCCAACATGCCGTTTTGCGATGGCACCCATACGCGCTATACCGCAGAAGACGTTGGTAAACCTGCACCAGAAGTGATCGTTACCGATGCTGCCACACAACCTGCAGCGAAAGCGACCAAAGAAGAACCGAACGTCGAGCTTATCCACCAGCTTGCGAAAGATGGTCTTACCAAATTTGGTCATCACGGTCCTATGACGTCGATGGGTGTGCCGCGCTATCAATTGCCTGAATGGGACCAAATCCAGATCATGGTGGCGCAAATGGCGGCGAAGCCATTGCTGGATGATGCCCCGGTTGGCACAGAATTGGTGATTGGCCCGAATGCGAAAAAGCCGCTGACATTAAAAACGCCACTGTTTGTCTCTGACATGAGCTTCGGTGCGCTGTCTGAAGAAGCGAAAGTCGCGCTTGCAAAAGGCGCAGAGTTGGCAGGGACAGGCATTTGTTCCGGTGAAGGTGGCATGCTGCCCGAAGAGCAGGCAGCAAACAGCCGTTATTTCTATGAACTTGCCAGTGCGGAATTTGGCTACAACAAGGACTTGATGAAAAAAGTCCAAGCCTTCCATTTTAAAGGTGGCCAAGGCGCAAAAACGGGGACAGGCGGGCACCTCCCCGGCATCAAAAACAAAGGGAAAATATCTCAAGTCCGCGGCATTGCCGAAGGCACAGATGCGATTTCGCCTTCAACCTTTACGGACATGAAAACCGCCGCGGATTTTGCGCGTTTCGCGGATGATGTAAGAAAAGAAAGTGGCGGCATTCCGATTGGTTTCAAACTCAGCGCCAACCACGTTGAGCGCGACATGGCGTTCGCATTAGAAGCGGGGGCTGACTACATCATCCTTGATGGTCGTGGCGGCGGTACGGGCGCTGCGCCAGTGATGTTCCGCGATCACATCAGTGTCCCCACCATTCCTGCGTTAGCACGTGCTCGTCACTTCCTTGATTCGCAAGGTGTAAACGGCGTGACGCTCATCATCACGGGTGGTTTGCGTGTGCCGAGTGACTTTGTAAAAGCCTTGGCATTGGGTGCAGACGGTATTGCGTTGTCCAACAGTGCAATGCAAGCCATTGGTTGTGTAGGTGCGCGTATGTGTAACTCCAACATGTGTCCATCAGGCATTGCTACGCAAGATCCAGAGCTTCGCAAACGCATGAATGTTGATGTAGGCGCTGAGCGTTTACAGAACTTCTTCAACGCTTCTACGCATTTGATGCAAGTCATGGCAAGAGCATGTGGACACGATCACCTCGGTAAGTTCGTGATTGATGATCTGGCGACATTCCATAAAGACATGGCTGAGCTCACTGGGATCCCATATTCCGGCGTGGGTGCACGATCGTGGTAATGTGCAAACTCTAAGCAAAAAAGGCAGGGATGATCCCTGCCTTTTTCGTTTAAGGATCATTGCGTTAGTCACCTAGCCACTTGACCCTGCGGCTTTGCTCACTAAACACACAATGAACGTTTAATCGCCCCCCACCACCAATGACAGTTTGGTTTCACCGACCACTGAACGTGGGTAGGCTTTACCGTCTTTATCGAACAGATGGCAGTAGTCCGCTGGGAATTCGATACAACGCTTATCACCCGCTTTGATGGTGGTTTGCCCTTCCACGCGAATAACCACAGGCTCATTGCTCTGCGGCGTACTGAAGTACATCAGGCATTCGTTCCCCAACTGCTCCACCACACTCAGTTCAACGCCGCCTTCTTTAATCGCATCCTTTTCGCCAAACTGAATGTGTTCAGGGCGAATACCGATCACTGCTGGGTCGCCAACCTTTGCATTGCGGGTATCTGCCGATACCACGATTTCTTGCCCGCGGTGAATTTTCACCCGTGTCGTGATTTCGCCGGTTTCCACGATGTCGGCCGTCAAAAAATTCATTTTTGGTGAACCGATAAAGCCCGCAACAAAAGTATTTGCAGGGTGGTTGTAGAGCTCAAGCGGCGATCCCACTTGCTCTACGCGGCCCGCATCAAGCACCACGATCTTGGTCGCGAGTGTCATGGCTTCGACTTGATCGTGCGTTACGTAGATCATCGTTGCACCCAAACGCTCGTGAAGACGCGCGATTTCCATGCGCATTTGCACACGCAAAGAGGCATCCAAATTCGACAATGGCTCATCAAACAAGAAGACTTTTGGCTCACGCACAATCGCACGGCCAATGGCCACACGTTGACGCTGACCGCCCGACAACTCTTTCGGTTTACGCTCAAGCAAAGGCTCAAGTTGCAGCGCTTTCGCCACGCCCATCACTTTGTCTTTCACCGCATTGGCGTCTGTTTTTGCCAATTGCAGGCCAAACGCCATGTTCTCATAAACCGTCATGTGCGGGTACAGCGCGTAGGACTGAAATACCATGCCAATGCCGCGCTCAGGCGGTGGCAAGTCGTTACACACTTCACCATCAATGCTCAACACACCTTCAGTGATGTCTTCCAAGCCTGCGATCAAACGAAGAAGCGTTGATTTACCGCAACCCGATGGCCCAACAAACACCACGAAGTCACCTTTGTTGATGTGCAAATCAACATCCTTGGTGACGTGGACTTTGCCGAACTTCTTATTCACTTTATTTAAAACTACCTCAGCCATACTGCATCCTTACCCGGTTGAATCTGTTGCAAATGCCGCCTGATAGGGCGGAACGCTAACCTTCTCGTTGCTAAGGTCGAAGGTGAAACCATGCCCGTCCAAGGCGCGCCAAGTGCCTTTCGGGAGCGATACTGTCATCGGCGCATCAGACAGATTGAGCACCACCAGTACGCGCGCGTTATTGGGCGATTGCGTGTCTGTACGGACAAATTGCAGCCCTTGATCATTGGCCTTCACATCACTGATGTCGCCGTGCACCAACGCTGGGTGCTGCTTACGCCAACGCAGGAATGTGCGGTAGTGGGCCAACATGCTGGTACTCAATGTTTCTTGCGCGTCCACCGAGAGCGGCACATGGCGATCATCAACAGGCAACCAAGGCTGCACATGGCTAAAGCCTGCGTTTTCAGAGCCAGCCACCCAAGGGATCGGCGTGCGACAACCATCACGGCCTTTGTATTCCGGCCAGAAAGGGATGCCATACGGGTCTTGGATCTTCTCAAACGGGATCTCTGCTTCCGGCAAACCAAGCTCTTCCCCTTGATACAAACACACACTGCCGCGCAATGAGGTCAACAAAGCGAGCAGCACTTTGCCGTAAGCGTGCTGATCCGCTTCGTTTTCCCCCCAACGGGTGATAGCACGCACCACGTCGTGGTTCGACAGCGCCCAACACGGCCAACCATCGCCAATCGCAGCTTCAATGTTCTCAATCACCGAGGCCAAGTAAGCCGGTGTACGGTGCACATTCAGCAGGTCGAAGGTGTACGCCATGTGCAGCTTGTCGTTGCCGCTCGTGTACTCCGCCATCAATGCCAGAGGATTGTCGTCACCGATCTCCCCGACGGTCGTGATGTCGTCATATTGGTCGAGCAACTGACGCAGCTTTTTCAGGAACGACAAGTTTTCAGGCTGTGAAATGTCATATTGGTGACGCTGCATGGAGTAAGGATTGGTCCCCGGTACACCCAAAGATTTGGTGTCCCCTTCTGACAGCGGCGGGTTATCGCGTAACAAGCGATCGTGGGTGTAGAAATTCACCGTATCGAGTCGGTACCCATCCACGCCTAAATCAAGCCAGAACTTCACCGTTTCCAGCAGATGCTTAACCACTTCTGGGTTATGGAAATTCAGATCGGGCTGGCTAACCAAGAAGTTATGAAGGTAGTACTGCTGGCGGCGGCTTTCCCACTGCCATGCACAACCGCCAAAGATAGATAACCAGTTGTTTGGCGGCGTGCCATCCGGCTTTGGATCTGCCCAGACATACCAATCCGCTTTCGGGTTATCTTTGCTTTGGCGACTTTCTTGAAACCAAGCGTGCTCGTCAGAGGTATGACTCAACACTTGGTCGATCATGACTTTCAAGCCAAGCTCGTGCGCCACCTTGATCAGCGTTCTGAAATCATCCAAGGATCCAAACAGCGGATCCACGTCGCAGTAGTCAGAGACGTCATAGCCAAAATCTTTCATGGGCGAATGGAAAAACGGCGATAGCCAGATCGCTTCCGCCCCCAGCGCCGCCACATACGGAAGTTGCTGGGTTATCCCCGGCAAATCCCCGATGCCATCTTGGTTAGCATCGCTAAAGCTACGTGGGTAAATCTGATAAATGACTGCCCCGCGCCACCAAGGCAATTGTTGATCTTTCATGTTTTATTTATCCCTTAACTGCGCCTGCGGTGAGGCCAGATACAATGCGTCGTTGGAACACCAACACCATAACGATAAGTGGAACGGTCACGATAACGGACGCAGCCATGATGGTGCCCCACGGCAATTCGTATTGACCCGCACCCGAAATAAGCGCGATAGCAACAGGCACAGTGCGCTGTTCGTTGGTGAGTGTGAAGGTGAGCGCGAACAAGAATTCGTTCCACGCTGCGATAAATGCCAACAGGCCCGTTGTGACCAATGCAGGCCACAACAGCGGCATCAAGACTTTGACGATGATTTGCCACGGCGTCGCACCATCAACAATGGCGGCTTCTTCAAGTTCAAGCGGCAATTGCTGCATGAAGGTTGTCAGCACCCACACGGTGAACGGCAGGGTGAATATCATGTAGGCCAATGCCAACCCCGGCATGGAGTTATATAGCCCCATGGCGCGAATCAGCTCAAACAAGCCTGACAAAACCGCCACCTGCGGGAACATCGAGACCCCAAGGATGGTCATCAAGACGATGTTTCGACCACGGAAGCGAATGCGGCCCAGCGCGTAAGACGCCGTCACACCCAGTAACAATGAAATCGCCACCACGACGGTCGACACCATGACGGAGTTCAGGAGGTTTCGCCCAAACGTGCCACCAGAGAAGACGTTGGCGTAGTTCGCCCAGTCAAACACTGACGGGAAATATTCCACTTCAAACAAGGCAGATCCTGACTTGAACGAGGTGACAATGGCGTAATAGAACGGGAAGACGGAGAACAACACAATGGCTGCAACCAAGAGGTAAAAGCCGACTTGCCAATACCATTTCTTCGACATATTAGGATCCCTCATTCATGCTTTTTCGCCCAACGTATAAATACGCGATGGTGCACAGTGCAACGATTAGGAAGAGAAGTGTTGAGGCTGCGGAGCCGTAACCCACGTCTTGGAAATCCACCAAATTTTGCCGAGCATAAATCGACATCGACATGGTTTGTTCGTTGGACGGTGTGAGTACATAAATCAAATCAAACACCCGCAACGCATCCAAGGCACGGAATACCACAGCCACCATCACGGCAGGCATGATGAGTGGCAACGTGACTTTGAAGAACACTTTGAGCGGATGAATGCCATCAATTTTCGCAGCTTCGTAGCAGTCAGACGGCAGCATTTGCAGGGCGGCGAGAATAAGCAACGCCATGAATGGCGTGGTTTTCCACACATCGACTGCAATCACCACGTTCAATGAGAGATCACTGTCTGCTGTCCAAGCCAGCGGCGCGGCGATCAAGCCAAAGGTCATGAGAAAGTCGTTCACGATCCCGAATTGATCGTGAAGCATCCAGCCCCACATTTTGGCGGAGACGATAGTCGGGATCGCCCATGGCACCAAGACCGCCGCACGCACCAAACCTTGTCCTTTGAACTTGGTGTTCAGTACGAGCGCAACAATGATGCCCAACATGGTCTCTAAGCTGACGGAGACAATGGCAAAATAGAGCGTGTTCCACACAGCTTGCCACCATGTCGGATCAACCAAGATGCCGTAAAATTCGCCGTCTTCGTAGATGAGGTAGTTATCAAAGCCAATAAACTCAGTAACGCCGCTGCCATCCAAGGTCGCATTGGTCAAACTGAACCAAAACGTCCTTAGCAATGGCCAACCTGCCACCATGGCAAGCGTAATGAGCATTGGCGTTAGAAACCACCAGGCGGCGCGTACGCGTTTCCGCGTGAGTGCGCTGGTCTGTTCCATAGAATGTCCTTTTGAATAGCGCCATCAAACGCTCAGCGCGTTTGATGGCTATAACAAAGAATTACCAACGACCACCACGGCTAATGCGTTTCAGATCTTTTTGTAATTTGGTCAATGCCGCATCGGCATCAGTGCGCCCTGACAACACGCCGTGTGTGGCGTTCCAGAATGCATTAGAGACTTGGTTGTACTTCGCGCCCGTTGCAGACGACGGACGTGGTGTGCCGTTTGCAAAGGTGGTGTACAAGCTGCCAAAGAAAGGCACAGCGGTAAGGACATCTTCGTCTTGGTAAAGCGCTTCAATGGTTGGGTTATACGACCCGACGATTGCGCGGCGCTTTTGCTCTTCAAAAGAGGTGAGATAATTAACGAGGCTTGCAGCCACGTCAGGGTTTGCAGAGTATTTGGATACCGCCAACTGCCAACCACCCAAGGTGCCCGCATGGCTGCCGTCTTCACCGCCTTTTGGCAGTGCAACAACACCGATCTTGCCTTTAACAGGCGAATCTTCGCTGTTACCCAAAGACCATGCATACGGCCAGTTACGCATGAACACGGCATTCCCCGTTTGGAAAACCCCACGTGCTTCTTCTTCGCCGTAGTTCAGTACGCCTGGAGGGGAAATGGTGTCGACCCAACCCGCCGCCGTGGTCAGCGCTTGTTTAGCGCTGTCATTGTTAATGGTAATGTTGCCCTTTTCATCAACAATGGTGCCACCGTTGTAGGAGGCGACCCACTCGAGGGCATCACAGGTTAAACCTTCATAGGCACGGCCTTGCCATACAAAGCCCCACATTTTGTCGTTGCCTGCTTCGCGTTCACCATTCATCACCTTTTCAGCGGTTGTCGTCAGTTGTTCCCACGTGACAGGTGGCGCTTCGTCGTATTTCTCAAGCAGATCAGACCGGTAATACAGTACGCCAGCATCGGTAAACCAAGGCATTGCAACAAAGCGATCTCTCACTGTGTTGTTCGCCACGATGGCTGGGAAATGGGCATCTTGCGCACCGTTGGTGTATTCAGTCAGATCGATAAAATGATTACCGAGAATACCGGGCCAAATCACATCAATTTGGAAGACGTCGATGTCATTCGCACCCGCAGCAAGAAGCTGCTGATAGAGCGCAAGACGTTCAGTGGTTGAATTGGGGGTGGTGACGATTTTGGCCGTGTGGCCTGTTTCCTTTTCCCATGCAGCAATGCCTTGTTGACACAGCTCAAGCTCTTGCCCAACTGCACCACATGAGATAGAAATCGTTTCCGCTTGCGCGCTAAAGCTCAAAAGAGTTGAAGCAACAACAGCTCCGAAGATCGAACGTTTCATGGATAACTCCCTGTCGCGTCATCCCGGCGTTACACTTTCTTTTCCGCTTGCCAACGAGAAGATGGTACTTCCAGCTCTGTCATTTTGTCTGGTAAAGCACAGTCGTCTTGGCGGAGAGCAAAGTCTGGGTAGGGTTTTCGACCGATCAACCACCCGACCGGAACGGACGAGTATAAGGGGTTATCTAGCAGAACACGTTGCGCATTCGTGGTGTCATCTGGGATCTGAAACAAAATTCCCTGATCGGCAATTTTGAGCACTTGATGCCAGCTGTCGTACCCGTGCTGACGCGCAACAAACTCCAACGCCTGCATGTGAGAACACTGCAAGATACGTTTTTGTTGTTTAGCTAACCGCTTGAAATTTTTTATGTCAGCGGCTGACGGGATCATGGATGCCACAGTGTTCCTTAAGGATCATTGACCGGTGAAAATACGCACGCAGCGGCCCACTCACAGCACACATCCCTTCCGGGGTGACAACCAAATTCTTGAATTTTTAGGGGTGGTAGATATTGCGTGCGCTTTGCCACGTGGGCGGCAAGTCGATATCTGCGACTCAATCTAAAACGCTATCACCGCGTTAACATATTTGCAATATACCGATGAGAGCTGGATCACTCGCTTAAAAATTAATTTATCAGTAGTGATTTCGAATCAAATTTGAACAGCTATTTAGGCAGGAATCCTAAACGACAGGCAAAAAAAACGAGCCGGAGTAGGCTCGTGAAAGGGTTAGCAAAATTTGCATCGGGTGGGAGCCCGGATGCCAATAGGACAAAGGTATCTATTCGCTAATAATCCTAGTAGGCAGGCCGTGCGTACATGTCAGCGTTTTGTCAACGCTTGGTCATTTTCTCTCACCCTTTTGTCTTATCCTCCGGCAGCCACTTCGTCTAAAACGGCTAACACCGTGCCATCTAAATGGCCATCAAATACCTGACGACATACCTTACGGCGTACCGCCAAACCAGAGATTAAGCGCTCAATCGACAAATGCCCCGCTTCGTTCTGGCTGTTGTAAAACTCGATCGTGCGGCTCAAGGTTTCGTATGACATGATTTCGCCGTCCACACGTAACCAATCCAATTTGTCCATGTAGCTTTGACATTCTTCGGTGATTGTCGCCGCAGGGTGCCCTGTCATGGCCGACAACGCGGTAATACTGCGTTGCATCGCCTCTGGCGAGGTGTATTTTGACAAGGTGATCGTCAGTTCATCAGCATTGATTTCAACCAGATGCTTACGCAGCTTAACGCGGCGTCCCAATCGCCCTCCCCGCTTCTCTTTACGCTGAATCGGTTCGAATTCACCGTCAATGATCTCGGAAAGCTGATCAAGGTCTTGCTTTGGCATGATCTCATTGCGAAGGGGGTTTGGCATGGTGGGAGCCAAGGAGCGCTTCCCTTCGTTGTACGTTTTGGCACGAGAAAAACGGATCACCTCGTCGACATTACATTTGATGTCTAAACGGTAGTCTGGGTGCTTCTTGTCGTTGTCGAGTTGGTACACGGTTAAGTGGTAACCCCACAAGTTAACCGCAAAGACATCGTCGGTTTGCGTTTCCTTTTTTGCCAGTTTTCGCAGCTCTCTGATCAAATCACTCGAAAAACGTCGCCATTCGATGTTTCTAGCCATTTTCTGGTTTAGGTCACTCAATGTCATGGAATCTTCCAATCGACGCGACAGGCGGCTTCTGAAGAGGCTGTAGAGCTGGAATACCAAGGTATGCTGGCGCAAGATCTCCGGTGGGAACAAGAAAAAGTAATCACGCGTCATCAATTCTTCGAAAAATGACGGCTCCCAGACCAGGATGTACAAATTAGGCTTAATGCGAATTTCGCCATCTTCACCTTCACGCGGTGCTTCTTCAGACGCAGTGATGGTGCGGGCAATAAAGCGAAAACGATCACTTTTAAAGCCTTCAGGCATATTTTCACTCAACCAACGTCCGGTCAGTTCATGAAGCTGGAAGTCAGTAAATTCGATGCGATCGATGCTCTCACGGATTGAATCACGTGCAGGCCCGCTGTCCTTTTTGCCGCGCAGTGACAGAATGTCCGTGATATAGACTGGCGTCTTATTCCCAACTTTCTGTGTTTGTAGTTCGTAGTTTGGCAAATGATGATCATGGTACTGCACGGTCAACGTAAACAATGCGAACAAGGTCATCAGATCATCAACCGTCATGATCGACTTTGACGATCGCGTTTCAATGATCGCTTTGGTGCCGCTGATCGCCACCATCGACTTTTGGTAACTTTTTTTCGTTCTTGGCGGTGCCAGTGCTTGGTCGATGATCCCAGCCCAACTGGTTGGCGCGATCACAATGTGATCTTTCTCATCTTGCATCGATGGCGGTATACCCAAACCATGCTCGCTAAGCAGTTGCTTGTTGACGTGATTCTGCGCCAGCGCTTTAGAACGCTTTTGCTTTTCCATCACTTTGGTTCTTTCCGATTGCAGGCCTGCTGAGCCTAGCACTGAGATCAACTGGCTTGGGTTCACAAAACGGTGCAACATGGTTTTGCCCGCCAACCCCTCTTCGAATCTCACACCTTGCTGTGTAAACAAACCAATTTGTACCGCAGCTCTCAAGCGTTGCTGAATGGCAGCGCGTGTTAATTGGCCTTCTGTTGCTTCAACAAGCTCTGTGGTAGAGACCACGCCGTCTTTTGAAGCAAAGCCTCTTAGTGAGATAAGATTAAGCAGTTCAAGAATGCTTTTGGTTACACCACGGAAATGCTCGTATTGGGGTAACCAATCGATCAATTGCGCGTGTACTTCGAAAAGGTGACCATCCTTGTGTGATCGTGGTGCGGGGATCAGAATTTTTTCCGAGGGACTTGAGGCCATCGTGCCACAGCTCCTTGTTAAGCCTGTAGAGTTATCAGAATACATGTGGCCGTAATTGAGCCATCTTTCCGAGAAGATTAATAGAAAAAAAATAAGAAAGGAAGATCTTTTTTATTGTTCCCTTTTAACTGATCTTTTTGATTAAGTATGATCTTACTGATTATATGATCTTATGATCTGGCCGTTCATAAGTTTGTAAGTGATTGATAGTAAGAAGGTAAAAATAGAGCCAGATCGAAAGCATGATCATGGTGTGCTTGGAAAGATGATCATTAAACACTTGAAAGCATGATCATTAGCAGCATGAAACGATGATCATCAGGATATCGAAAACGTGATCATCGAACCTCCTAAAGCATGATCATGGCAATTACACATGTTATCCACAAGCCAAAATGATAACTTTGCGCTCCCCTGCCCTTCATGCTGTATTTATCCGTTATTTGGCCTTGGAAAAATGATCAAGAGAACGTCTTTTTGACCATGTTTCCGCCTTTATGGCTCAATATTCTAGCGACACTGGTGGCGGCTGGTGGATGATGTGAATCCATTTACACATATTGAAACGACAACTAACGTATTTTAGACGGGAGACAATATGTGTCCGATGCCCGAAACAATGATCAAGTGAGTGTCTTTGTATTTCAATATTGTCATATGAATACGAGTTCTCGCTTCATCTTTGCCTTCTTTTCATTGAGTTAAGCCCATAGATCCAGTATTGAAAAGGCATGTACCGTAATTTTGTCGCTACTTCATATCGTTCCGGTGTGTTTTATCGTTTCTCTTTCACTGCTATTCCCCTTGATCATTCATTCGGAGGAATACGATCTTTGTGTGTTCGTTCGCGTTGAAATTTTGGGCACATTAGCGCCTTGATCATTTATCCATAACTCACATTTACACTTGGAAAGATGATCAAGGAACTGAGAAGCCCTATTCGCAATGTAAATACTCGAAACCGCCTCTCTCTTGATCATCGTTGCGGAAACATGATCAAGTAAAGCGACAAAACAAGCCTGTTCGCCCTCTTTTAGTATGATTTTTTCATGTTATTTGTTTTTTACTGACGATTTTCAGTGTGATCACTAGTTGAACCGACAACGTCCGTAATTTAGCGCATTGTTATCACTGTTCCGCAGAAAGATCGGCATTTGGTCTGTAATATTGGTTTACATTGTAAAAAGGTGACGCTGTAACACTTTAAATCTGTGATTTTTCGCCATGACAAAGTCACATTATTTTGTCGATTTTTTTCAAGGTTTTGTCATAAAGTGAGCACCTTCTTACTTTTTATGCAGTACGTTCAGCTTTTTATTGTGCGTTCCGTAAAGTGCTGTACAATTAAGTTAATTCTCTTTTATGGCGAAAAGAAAAATGAATAGGGAAAAGACGATACAAAATCTGCAGTCCATTGCAGAGCAAACCAAGCAGGTTCAAGCCGACCGCATTGAGATCGTGATGGAAGAACGTCATGATCAACTGTTCCCACCAATGTCAAAAGCACTGATGGAAACACGTTCAGGGTTAACTCGTCGTAAGTTGGATGAAGCAATTACCCGCATGGAAGAAGCGGGTCATCAGTTTACGAAAAACAATGCAAACCATTACTCTATTACCTTAGATGAAGCACACCAAATTATGGAAGCGGCCAAAATGCCTGCTTTTCATCAGGGTAAAGGTGCTGGCCATAAGCCTTGGGTTATCAATATCCAGAACCAAAAGGGCGGCACGGGTAAATCCATGAGTGCGGTTCATTTGGCTGCTTGCATGGCATTGAACCTTGAAAAACGCTACCGCATTTGCCTGATTGACCTTGATCCACAGGGTTCTTTACGTCTTTTCCTTAACCCTATGATCAGCGTTAACGAGCAAGAGGGCATTTACTCGGCGGTGGATGTGATGTTGGAAAATACACCACAAGACGCCGATAGAGAGTTCATGATGAAGAATGTTCTCTTGCCGACGCAATACCCTAATTTGAAAACGATTGCTGCCTTCCCTGAAGACGCAATGTTTAACGCCGAAGCATGGCAAAACTTGGCGACTAACGGCTCGCTGGATGTGGTTCAGTTATTGAAAGAGAAAGTGATCGACACGATTGCTGACGAATTCGACATCATCATGATCGATACGGGCCCACACATCGATCCGTTGGTTTGGAATGCGATGTATGCATCGAATGCCTTAATTATTCCTTGTGCAGCTAAGCGTTTGGACTGGGCATCTACCGTGAATTTCTTCCAGCATTTGCCGACGGTTTACGAAATGTTCCCTGAAGATTGGCCGGGTCTCGAGTTTGTTCGCTTGATGCCGACCATGTTTGAGGACGACAATAAGAAGCAAGTATCTGTGCTCACAGAGATGAACTATCTGTTGAGTGACCAAGTGATGATGGCCACCATTCCTCGTAGCCGTGCCTTTGAAACGTGTGCTGATACCTATAGCACTGTGTTTGATTTGACCGCACAAGACTTTGAAGGCGGCAAAAAAACCTTATCTACCGCGCAAGAAGCGGTTCACCGTGCAGGGCTGGAGCTAGAACGCGTGCTTCACAGCCATTGGTCGCAGAGAAATCAGGAGTGATAAATGGCGATTAAAACTTCAGAATTGAACGCGCGTTTGTTTGGCAAGGCGGACAAACGACGTGCAACCACTGTGCAAGAAGCACAAAAAGCGGCTTCTGAAAAAGCAGCGGTGATTGAGCTTTCTGTTGCTGGTGAAGCGACGGTTGAATTTGAATTAGTGCGTGTGGCGGCAGGGGAGGTGGTTTCTCGCACCTCTGTGTTTGCAGAAAATGCCCGTGAACAATCGTTTCTAAACGAACTGGCTTTATCCGATATTTTGGTGACGTTGAAGGACCGCGGTCAGCAATACCCTGCGGTTGGTCGTTGGCTAGACGGTAATAAAATTGAAGTGCTCGACGGTAGTCGCCGTCGTATGTCGTGTATTTTGGCGAAACAAGATTTTCTTGTTTACGTCGCCAGAGGCATTAACAGCAAGCACGCAAAATTCTTGTCTGATGTTGCGAACGCACACAAGCCTTTGTCACTGTTTGAGCGTGGTAAAGAGATGCAAGCCATGCTTGACCGCGGTGATGTGCTCGATCAAAAAGAGCTGGCGAAAGTGTGCCAATGCAGCGAAGCGCTGGTAAGTGGCGCGCTTAAGGCGGCTTCTTTACCACTGCCGGTGCTTCAAGCCTACCCAAGTGTTGCTGAACTTGGCCGACCGACGATTGTGAAACTTCACCGTTTGTTCTTCTCACTAAGTCATGACGAGCAATCACAACTTCTTGCAAAGCTTGGCGAAGCGCCACTTTGGCAAACTGTTGATGCTCACGGCGTTAGCCGTATTACGCGTGAAGTGACCATTATTATTGAAGATTGGCGTGAGTCACTGAAACCGTCAGTGAAGAAAGAATCGCCTGCGACCGACCTGATTAAAGGCCGTGTTAGCTATCGCCGTAAAGGTGATGCCTTGTCTATCAATCTTAAAAAGATGAGCGATGATGACGCACAAGCCATTCTTGATTTTATAGAATCTCGACTTGGCTAAACGAATAATCTGAACCAAACAAAACGTGCCTTATGGCACGTTTTTTTTTGCTTGTCTCTTGGATACGGTATGATGAAAAGGTAGATGACAACCTTGGCCATAACCGTGACTCCAAACGATTTTATTCAATTGCTTCAAGATGCCGCGATAAAACGCGTGGTTCGATTTCCTGTTTTTGTCGCTGGCGATGAGGTAACGGTTTCTGACTTTTTGGCGTTGGCGTCACCGTCATTGATTGTTAGTAATGTATTGCCTGGCGCCACACCTTGGCGTCAAGTCAAACGCCTATTGGGGCAGGAAACTCACTCCCTTGCGCTCGATATCCGCCAAGGTTTCGATGTCGAAAAGCTCTGTGCCATTGCTGGATGCGTCAAAGGCGGTGAGTTGGTTTACTTCCTCGTTGGTGAAGAGGAGAGCGAACGCCGTTTTTACCAGCGCTTTAACACTTTTTATCACCATGCCGATGCGGCCTACTTTAGCCAACATGGCGGCATGAACCTTCCTCAGTCGATATCCTCCTCACAACATGTCCCTGAATACAGCTCGTCGTTCACCTCATCTGGCATGACGCAAGATCAGCAACGTGCTGTCGATGCCATCAAACAGGTTCTTAAAGGACACCGTCGACGTCCTGCGCTCATCGTTGCAGACCGTGGTCGCGGCAAGTCTTCTGCAATGGGCATTGCGGCCGGCCAAATTTTGTCGTCTGACGTAAAAACGGTACTGGTGACGTCGCCTTCGATTGCTAATGCAGAAACCCTGTTTCAGCACGCGCTTGTTGACGGTGATTGTGAGAGGACCAATAAATATCGGGCGACTTACAGTAATGGCAGCCAACTGAAGTTTGTCGCACCCGATGTTTTGCTTCAAGACAAGCCAATGTGCGATTTGTTGTTGGTTGATGAAGCTGCAGCGATACCGGTTCCTATGCTCAACCAAATGTTGACGAGTTACAGTCGCATTGCATTTTCCACGACTGAACATGGTTATGAAGGCACGGGCAGAGCATTTAGCCTTCGTTTTAGAAGCCTTCTAAATGATAAAGCGAAAGGGTGGAAGGAAGTATCTTTGCACCAACCTGTCAGATGGGCGCAGGACGACCCGCTAGAGCGTTGGTTGTTCGATGCGTTCTTGTTTGATGCCGAGCCTCTTTATCCCGATAACATCGATGAGATATCGGTGCGCATTGTAGACAGAGATGCGTTGCTTAAAGACGAATCGACGCTGAGGCAATTGTTTAGCATTTTGGTGACAGCACACTATCAAACATCGCCGAACGATTTACTGCAGTTGCTTGATGATGAATCCCTGTCTGTGTTCGGCGCGTTTGCACATGGCATGTTAGTCGGTGCTTTGCTTGCACAGAAAGAAGGAGGGTTTGATGGAGCGCTGGCGTCGGATGTTGTTGCTGGCAAACGCAGACTTCGTGGTCATTTGTTAGCGCAAAGTTTGGCGTCTCATACCGGTACGGTGGATGCGTTAATGTCAGTACTCATTCGCGTTTCTCGCATTGCCGTATTACCGTTATTTCAGCGAAATGGCATTGGTACCTTGTTGTTGAACTCCGCAGAGACCTATGCAGCTCGCGACGGTGTTGGTGTTATGGGAACCAGCTTTGGTGTGACACCTTCTCTTTGGCAGTTTTGGTCATCACAAGGTTATATACCTGCACGTTTAGGTATTCAGCGCGATGCGGCAAGCGGCACGCATTCGCTTCAAATGGTAAAGGCACTCTCTTCTGCGCCAACATGGTTTGACGATATTCAGGCACTGTACTCTTCTAACTTCTATGCTCAACTATCAGAACAATTCAGCCAGCTCGACCCATATCTTTCTGCTTTGTTGCTCAGTGCAATGGCCGAACCTGCAAGACTGTCCGAGGCACAAAATAGACAGGTTGCATTGTTTGCGTCTGGCGCGCTCGGCTATGATTTGGTTACGGGCAGTTTGTCGCAATGGCTTGTTTCTTGGCTAGCTCGCCAAACAAAGACAATTACGCGCGAAGACAAAGGTTGCCAGTTGATGGTTGCGCGAGTCCTGCATCGACAGTCTTGGGATGTCATTGCAAATGAATTTGGGTATCAAGGACGTAAAGACACGGAACTAGCGATGCGACAATGGATCGCAAAACACCATTAGACAAATAAGGATGAACAATGAAACTCGTTGCGGACACGCATACACATACGCTAGCAAGTGGTCACGCGTACAGTACAGTTATCGAAAATGCAAAGGCAGCGAAAGATGCCGGACTTACCTATTTATGTGTCACTGACCATGCTTCGACAATGCCTGGCGCTCCTCACTTTTGGCACTTTGTGAATCAACGTGTGATCCCAGACTTTTTAAGCGACGTGCGAATCATCAGAGGTACAGAAGCAAACATACTCAATGAGCACGGTGAGCTTGATATGCCGACGTATGTTTACGGGAACTTGGAATGGGTGAACGCCAGCTTGCACGAGCCTGTCTTCCGTCCATCCTCTAAAGCCGCGCATACCTCAGCGATGATCGGCGCAATCAAAACCGGTCTGATAGACGCGATCGCTCATTCTGGTAATCCTTCTTTCCCCATCGATATGGAAGCGGTTATCAAAACTGCTGCTGCGCATGGTGTGGCGCTCGAACTTAATAACTCTTCACTGAATGGGTCGCGAAAGGGGAGTGAACCAAACTGTTTGGAAATCGCCGAAATTGCCAGAGATTGTGGCGCATTTATTTCAACTGGATCGGATGCACATTTCGCTTCCGATATTGGACGACTTGATGATGTTGCTAACATCATCAAAACAGTCGGCTTGCAAGAGTCCCAGGTTGTTACCAGTCAGTCGTCGATATTTGAAGAGTATCTGGTAAAGCGTCAGTCCATTCGCAAACGTAGGGTGTCGGAGCTTCTCGCTGACTAATCGATTTACACTGTAAAGTAGGCAATCGGTACTGAAATCTAAAACGCACATATTTGATAAATCTGAATGTTATGCCATCTTGTGGAGGGGCGTAAGCATCTAACATTCAATACAATATTGATAATAGTATAAGCATATACTTAAATTTTGCTGCTTAGTGGGCTGTCTTGGCAGTAGTCGTTGGGAGGCAGTATGGCGGAAGACATCGAAAAGCTTTATGAAGCCCTGATCAGTGAATCGGGAGGGGAAGAAAACTGTAAACGTTTTCAAGAAAGGATTGAGTTAGGCAACGGTGGAATACTTGCTCGTTTACATGTTCATCCGTATCTAGATGTTGATCATGAAGATGATGACTTTGGGCATAAGGTCATTATTCGAGATGTAAGCAGAAGTGGCATTGGGCTGTTGTGCAATGATGAGTTAACGTTGGATTCTCTATGTATGTTGCATGTCGTTAATCTGACACCAGTGCAAGGCACACTTATTTATCGTAAAGAGGAAGCTGACGGTCAGCATCGATATGGCTTTAGCCTTGATGAATGGCTGTCTGAAGAGAATCACCAACGTTTGTCTGTATAACCTTTCTCATTCTTCTCTCCTTTAAGACACTGATTTTAATAGCGCAGTATTTTTACTGCGTTACTTTTCTCTAAACCAAGTTCAATTAATAAGAGGGTGAGTGCGGCATATTAAGTAAAACTCTCTATAATTCATTTATATGACGTAGTGTCTTTATTGAGATTTTAGTCAGTAATTTAATGCGATCTGTATCCAACTTGAGCCGACTATTAGGCATGAGACGGCATTTATATATGTAGAATGTAAGTGTGATATTGGTTCGTATTTTTAATGATCTATTTTAGGGGATTACATGCTGCAACAGCTTTTGCGGCTGTCCAATGATGGTCGCAGGGTTTATATGACCGTCATTCCAAAGGCAGACGAAAATACACCCCGGATTGAAAAGAAGCACATTGTTGAATGGTTGATCGACCAAAAGGTCGCGAGTTTTTTTCGTTTTGAAGAAACCATTGTGAAGGTGCTAGACAAAATCAATGCGTCTAATGACGAATGGAAAGGTGAGCCTGATGACGTTGTTATTGCCGAGAGACGCGATGCGTCGGTAACCGCGCGTTTTGACGAGCAGAAAATGACGGCCTTCCTTCGTGTGAATGGTGCGTGTGGTGGTAACCCTATTAAAGGAAGTGATTTGCTTGCCTCGTTAAAAGAAGCACAAATTGTTCGCGGTGTGAAAAAGCAAACACTTCAAAAACTTCTCACAGCCTCGGCGCGCCTTAAGCCTGGTGAATATCTTGAAGCGCCTATCGCGGCAGGTAAATGGCCGATTCCTGGCGAAGATTCAAAATTAGCTTTCCTTGTACAAGACAGTAAAGCGCGTATTTTGCGCCCGCAAGAGCGTGAAGATGGCACGGTAGATATGCGTGACCTTGGTAAGATGGTCACGGTTCAAGAAGGGCAACCTCTTGCTAAACGCATTCCGCCAACAAAAGGCATTGAAGGTTTCCGTGTAGACGGGAAAGTCCTACCGACAACACCGGGTAAAGATATTCCATTGCGTCTTTTCCCTGGTAGTGATTTCAGCAGTAACGACGAGAACATCGTTGTGGCGACAACGTCTGGAATGCCCATTTTGCATCCCGAAGGTGTTGAGGTGGATAACGCGTTGTGTATGAAATCGGTCACAGTGGCGACTGGCCATGTCGATTTCGAAGGCAGCGTGGTGATAAATGGTGACGTGAATGCCGGTATGCGGGTGAGCGCCACAGGTTCGATCACCGTAGGTGGTGTTGTGGAAACTGCGTTTCTTGAGGCCGGCGGTGACATTATTATTCACAACGGTATCTTGGGTAAGCAGCTTCAGGGTGATCAAGAAATCACAACGAGAATGCGGGCCAAAGGCTCTGTCATCGTTAAGTTTGCCCAGTATGCACACATTGAAGCTGAGGGTGACATCATCATCAGCCAACATGCGATGCACTGTACAACGCGCACCAACAGTAACCTCCTTATCTGCGACCAAACGAAACGCACGGGCACGTTAACGGGGGGCAATCACGTTGCGCGCTGTGGTGTGAAAGTCGTTACCTTGGGGGCGACGTCTGGCGTGGTAACGCGTGTTCATGCATTCACTGGTTTAGAAGCCATGATGATAGACACTATTCAACTTGGTAAAGAGTTGGAGAGCGAGCATGAGCAACTGATGAAGGTGAAGGACGCTGAGATGAAGTTGCTTCAGCAACCTGCAAATAAACGCCCTGAGGCGTTGATAGAGCGCCTTGCCTGGACTAAAACGCATCACTTTGAACGTATTGCTGAGATCAAAGCCAAGATGGACTCCTCGTCATCAGAGTTAAACACCTTGTACCGCAGCCACACGATTGATGTATTGAAGCACTGTTTCCCTGGTGTGTATTGCCAGATTGGTGAATCGACTTTACCTGTTACCTCTGAACTCGGCGCTTGTCGTCTTGTGACGAATGGGAAGGAAGTTTACCCAGAACCGTTGTAACGCTTTCCTTTGCATTTTTTCTTTATGCCATGGCTTTCTTCTTAACTCAGGCCTTTACAGTGTAAATAGGGTAGCGCTTGTATTCTTAGTTATGCGCCTGATAGAAATAAAAAAGCACCCTCGGGTGCTTTTTTTGTTTCTGTACGTTTTTGCCATTTTTCAATTGGCGATTAGCTCGCTTTTTGCACCTTGCCTTCTTTCAGCGCCTGAAGCACAGCTAGCTTAGGACCGTCTGCGACGATACTGCCTTGTTCAACCACAATAATGCGGTCGACGATATCAAGCATGCCCGTCTTGTGCGTATTCAGAATCAGTGTTTCATCGCGACGCATTGAAGCAAGTTGCTGCTTAATGTATTGCTCGGAACGGTTATCCATCGCACTGGTGGGTTCATCCATCAATAGCACGGGTGGACGGCCTAACATGGCACGCGCGATGGCAATGGCTTGTCGTTGACCGCCTGATAACTGATTGCCCCCTTCACCGACTTGACGTTCCAACCCTGCGGGATCGCGTTGTGTAAATGTGGTGACACCAGAACGGTTTGCCGCATCCAAAATATCTCGGTCATCAGCCAGAGGACGTCCTAGGGTGA
Organism: Enterovibrio norvegicus DSM 15893; assembly: GCF_900115495.1. Classification (GTDB taxonomy): domain Bacteria; phylum Pseudomonadota; class Gammaproteobacteria; order Enterobacterales; family Vibrionaceae; genus Enterovibrio; species Enterovibrio norvegicus. The sequence goes on from NZ_FOWR01000037.1 coordinate 38,220, forward strand.
TGTTATCCCTGATTGAACCAAAGAACAGCGTTGGATCCTGCGGAACACAGCCTATATTACGTCGTATGTCGATATTGTGGATTTGGGTGATATCAGTATCATCGATGCGTACAGAACCCTCTGTAGGACGATACAGGCCCATTAAGAGGCGACTCAATGTGGTTTTCCCTGAGCCGATGCGTCCAATGATTGCGACCTTTTCGCCCGGAAGAATGGTCAGCGAGATATCGCGTAGCGCAGAAACATCTGTATTCGGATAACTGAAATTAACACGATCAAACTCAATTTTACCGCGCATCACAGGACGGTGAATATAACGACGACCATCTTCTTGTTCTGATGGCATGTTCATCAGTTGGTCAATGATGGCCATGGCTGATTTGGCTTGGTTGTAACGTGTCGACAGCAAGGAAAGTTGAACTAGAGGACCGACAGCACGGGAGCTCAACATTGATGCTGCAATCAAACCACCCATGGTGAGGTCACCATTGGCAATCAAATACACACCAAACACGATCATCGCGACAGAAACAAACTGTTGAATGAAGCCGGCTGCGTTTTGCACCGAGTCCGTAAGGCGACGTGTTTTAATGCCCCAGTTTGACATGTGGGCGACGGCTTCTTCCCAACGGTATTGGAACTGGCTTTCTGCACCAAACAATTTGATGGTTTCAAGACCGGCCAAGCTCTCAATTAAGTTCGCGTTCTTTTGAGAAGACAAACGAGAGCCTTCTTCAATGGTATGGCGTAGTGGTTTTTGAATAATCATCGCGTGAATGACCAAGCAAGCCACAGCGACAATTGGAACAATGACCAACGGCCCGGCAACAATCCAGATGATAAACAGGAAGAAGAATGCAAACGGCAAATCAATCAGAGCTGATACGGATGCGGACGTGAAAAAATCCCGTATCGATTCGAATTCTTGCATATGCCGTGCAAAGGCCCCAACTGATGGCGGCCTCGCTTCCATGCGTATCCCCATGACTTTCTGGAAGATGCGCGAGGAGATCAGTAGGTCTGATTTCTTACCTGAGATATCAATAAAGTAACTTCGGAGCAGTTTGAGTATTAAGTCAAAGATGAAAATAACGAAAATACCGCTCGCGAGCACCCAAAGGGAATCGAAGGCGAGGTTGGGTACCACCTTGTCATACACGATCCGCGAGAACAGTGGCGTCGCGATGGCAAAGGCATTAATGAACACCGAGGCGAGTAATACATCACGGTAAATTGAACGTGATTCCCACAAGGTGCTCCAGAACCAGTGACCACTGCGCTCTTTCAGCATCTCCGGCGAACGCTCGTCGTAACGGAATTGCTTTTTCAACAAGAAAACCCGACCGAGGTAATCCTCTTTCAGGTCTTCGATTTTCACCACGTTGGTGATTGTGTCGGTATGCGGTGTAACAATTTCAGCTTCGCCTGTTTCATGGCTAATGCTGAGAAGCACACAGGCCTCATTGCCTTTGAGTAACATGATACAAGGGCAAAGAAGCAGAGAGAGTTCACTGATATCCATTCTTGCTTCTTTGGCGATAATACCTGCCCTTTCCGCTGCGCGAGGGAAGAGGAAAGGGGAGAGGTAGCCGTCAGAAATCGGCAACCCGGATACCAAGGCATCCGGCGAGTTTGATTGACCGAAATAACGGCTTACGTAGACCAGAGATTGCAATAGTGGATCTTTAACCATGATGCTCTACTTTTTTCTCGAAGATGAACCCTTGGAAACCGTTAACAAAGAGTTCTGACAGTTTATTTAGCTGTGCTTCGGTTTCGACACGTGTGGCGATTGTCGTGATATTCAAATTGTGTGCCGTACGGCATATTGAGGCTAGCACATGGGTTTGTGCTTCGTCGTCTAAGTTGCTTGTATATGCGAAATCAATCTTCACGTATGAAGGCTTGAATTTGTTCAAGTAATCCAGCGATTGGAAGTTTCTACCGTAGTTATCCACGCCGAAACCGAAGTGGAATCGGTGCGCTTGTTCTGTCAGCAGACCCACATGGTCTGGGTAACGTACAAACACACTTTCTGGGATTTCAAAGAACAGGCGCCCGGCGAGTGCACGGTTCTTCTGCATCACTGAGGTTAACCAGCGAATGAAAGACGCATCTGTGACACTGCTCTGGGTCAGGTTGATGGCAATAGGGCCCATTTTGGGGTCATCAATGAGCTTGCCTATCATGTGGGAAACCACATATCGGTCAAACGATTCGCCCAGTTCCAGTTGTTCAACAGCCCCGAGGAAGTGCGCCGCACCAAAATATTCATCACCACGTTCAATGGCTGAGAACACCTCTTGGTGGAGAACGGACTTATCGCTACTAGACGCGGGCTGGAACTTAAACACAAACCAATCGTGAGCAATGGCATCCAAAATAAGCGATTTCCATTGCTGTCTGCCCATGGAAGAGTCGTTGGCGGCTTGGTCTAGCATCGAAATAGGATGATTAGGATCGTTGCGCGCTTGCGTTAACGCGTTGTCAGCTTGCGCAAGCAGCACACTTGCATCGCGGTTACCTGCGCCGTTCACGACTAAACCAATGGCGACTTTTGGCGGGCTAATGCCCATTGGGTCTTGTTGCATGTCAGTCACGATGGCCAACAAGCTCTCACCTATCATGCGCATGTCTTCGTTCGTACCGTTGGGCGCGAGGATGACAAACTCATCTTTGGAGATACGAGAGGCTGTGTAATCTGCATCGGTGATCGTGGTGTTCAGCTTCTTCGCGAACTGACTGACCAAACTGTCACCTTTTTCAAAGCCTTGGTTTTGATAGGTGTCTGTGATCAAATCGACTTTCGCCATGACCAAACCACCCACCGCCGATTCTGCCAACCATGATTTCAATTGACCGACGAAGAAACTGCGGTTACCCAAACCGGATACGGCATCACGATAGGCGTGTTCGCGAAGGCGATCAGCTTCTTTGGCTTGTTGCTCAAAGTAGTCTTCAAGCTGCTTGCTCATCTGGTTGATTGCCTTAACAACGGTTTTCAACTCAGACGTTGGAGGCAAAGGAATGGGCTCGCCGAACTTGTTTTGCGCAATGTCTTTCGCTCTGTTGGTGATCAACGCAAGCGGACGTAAAGAGCGGCTAAGTTGCAAGCCAATGATGAACATGGCGATCGCAAATAAAATACCTATCCACACACCCAATTGAATCGTGGCGCTCCACATTTCCTTGTATGCAAAACCAGGGTGAGAAACCACCACCACTTCTGCAAGTTGCAGCCACCCGCTGGTAAATGTGCGCTCTTCAGTGATCACAGGGAAGAGGTCGAGACCAATATACCAATCGGGAACACCGTCAACCGTTACTGGGTATTGGCGAATAATTTCACTGCCATCAGACAGCATTCTTAAGCGAACTTCTTGGTAGAAGCCTCCATCAAAAAGGGCATTAATGACGGATTCCGTCGCAACCTTATCGTCTGATTCGAGATAGGGCGCTAACGCAAGACCCATTGAGTTGATCGTATTGTTTACCTCAGCAGTTTGCTGAGTCAGCAGGAAGTTACGTGTCGTGTTCAATTCAATCCCTGTGACCGCGATGATCAACAGAAAGAAAATTGCCAACATCCATGTAAACAGTTGCCGGTAGAGAGTCATAGAGATTTACCCATCATAGTTTTTGATCGGTCTTTTAAGCTTCACTGTGCCCATTCGCGCTCTGAGATCGTTCCACAACCCTAAGCGTGAAGACTTCCCAGCCAGTTCACCTTTACCGCGTTCTTTCATAAGCCAAAGCCTGCTACCGTTGAAGCTGTAGACAGGCAGGAGGTCACGTCGTTTTGATGCCAGTTTGATTTCAGGATCGATATTGTCGAGAAGCACTGGCTCTGAAGATGCGGTTGGGTAGTAAGCAACAACCATGTGAAATTGATTAAGTTTGATTGCTTTGACATAAACCAATCGCAATTTCTTATCGTCGATGCCTAGCTCACGTAATGTGAAGTACTTCGCGATGCTGAAGTCTTCACAATCACCCGCCGCACTGCCTAAAAACTCAAGCGGCGTAGCCCAGTAGTCCTTCTTGCCCCATAGATCGATATCGTTAACAAAGTAGAGCTGATTAAAAAAGCTGTTTACAGCAGCGAGTTTTTCCCGCTCGGAGAGGTTGCTAGACTCCTCAACCACATTTCTCCAAGCGGTGACACGCTTCCCAGCCCTTTCTCCGTAAAATGCTGATACTTTGTTCACCCACTGAGCATCAGTGCCTGTGAGTGCAAATGTAACGATCGATGGCAACAAGAACAGTAGAAACAGTGTTGCCCTTTTTTGCATTAGGCGACCTCAATAACTATTGTTCCCGTCGGGTAAAGATGGTCCATGCTTCTTCAATGTCTCCTTTGAATCCTTTTACACGACCAACAACACGACGATTCACCAGTTGAGGTGTTTCCGTTTTATCGGTCAGTATTAAATCCTCTTCACCCAATCCAACGAGAGTGAGACGATCGGCATCAATGCCTCTTTGTTTCAATTGCGCCTTGACTGCTTTAGCACGCTGGACAGACAAGTTTTGGTTGTAGTCGTTGGCGCCAGGAGAACTTGTATGTCCTTGAAGTTCTAGAGAGGTTTCAGGATAGAGCTTAAGGAATTCAGCCATTTTGTCCAGTTCTTCGCTATAAGCTGGTGCTACATTTGACGAGTCGTTTGCAAACTGAATCCTGAGAGAATTATCACTTTCAATTAAAAGGTATGTTGGGCACCCATCATTATCGATAACAGCACTGGCTTCTGTTCCATCGCACAAATCACGTGCGTTGATTACACCATCACTATCATCATCCAGTAAATCTGAGCGCTGCTCGGCTAAGGCAGGAGGCTCGGCAGACAGCGAACAGCCACCCACCGATACGAGAAAGCCGAGTAACAAGAGATGTTTCATTTTTAACCCTCACCATTTATTACAGGTTCGAGCCATTCTTGAGGTACGTCCACGCGAAGTGCATCTAATAGCGAGCCTGTACTGTTCAGTACTCGGTACTTTGCGGTGATATTCGCGTAATGAGCATCTAGATACGAACGACGTGCCTCGAACAGCTCATTTTCAGTGTTTAACAAGTCGAGCAGTGTGCGGCGGCCGATACGAAATTGCTTTTCATAAGCAATAACCGTTTCAGAAGCAGCATCAACGTGCTCTGCTAAGTAGATTTTTTGCTGTTCCGTCAGCTGATATGCACTCCAAGATAAGCGAGTGCTCTCTTCCAATAATCGATAGGCATTATCAAAAATGTCTTTCGATTTATTGAGTTGGTATGCGCTCCTGCGAACATCGGCAGTGTCAGAACCACCGTTGTAGAGGTTGACGCGTAATCGCAGCATGGCGCTAAATTCGTCGACTTGTTCTTCTACACCACCCGCATCGTCGCTCCAGTTTTGGCTGGCTTCAAACGATAGGGTTGGATAGAAGTTGCCCTTGTTTAGTCGGTACTGTGCACGGGCAGCATCAATGTCATAGGTTGCTAGCTTTATCACAGGGTTGAGTTCGATGGCGCGTTCTAATGCTGCGTCACGTGTTGTCGGCAGTGAAAGCTCATCAACCTCTGGATCTGTTGGGTTAACTGGCTCTGCACCTACCACACGATAAAATTCAGATTCTGCATCTTCTAAATTACTGCGGGCTGCCAACATGTTAGTAAAGGCGCGTGCAACACGCGCTTCCACTTGTGACAAATCCGCGGTCGAACCAATGCCGGATTCAGCGCGACGTTTGATATCGCCTAAAATCTTTTCGTGCACTTCGACGTTTGCTTCTGACAAGGATAGCAACTGTGCGGCCTTTAGCACGGCAACATAGACTTCAGTAACACGTAATGTCTTGTCTTGCGCGTCTGACAGCAATTGGAATCGCTGCGCTTCGGCTTCGAATTCAGAGCGCTCAATGTTGTTGCCGGTTGTGCCATCCCAAATAAGCTGAGTAAGGCTCAATGTGGCATCTTTGCGGTTAAAGCTCTTCTCACCGCTGGCCTCGGTTGTGCTGTTATTGACGTATTCGTATCCAAAACCTGCACTCAGGTCTACTGCTGGAAGGTAGCCGCCTTGTGCGGATTCAATGTCTTCACGAGAGCTCATAAAATCATTGAATGCACTTTTCAATTCGGGGTCTGTCGCTATGGTCGTTGCGACAGCTTGCTCGACAGAAAAAGCCCACGTCGGCGCAGCGATGGCGCTGACTGTTGTTACAACAATCCATTTTTTCCAGTTCAAAATACGTCTCCCATCAATGGGTTGGCAATACATTCCCAAAAAGTGTTCTATTCACGCAATGCAGATTTCTGCGCTTGTAATATTGGTTTTAATAGGTAATCCAACACGCTGCGCTTCCCTGTAATGATGTCGGCGGAAGCCGTCATACCTGGAATTATAGGAAGCTCTGATCCATCCCCGAGGTTGTTAGATTCGGTTCTGATTTTTACGAGGTAAAAGCTGTTCCCTTCTTCATCTTGAATGGTGTCGGCGCTGATGGTTTCTAAAATGCCATTTAGGCCGCCATACACTGTGAAGTCGTACGCACTGAATTTAATGATGGCGTCGAGCCCTGGGCGAAGAAAGGCAATGTCTTGCGGGGCGATCTTCGCCTCAATCAATAAGTTGTCTTCGCTAGGAACAATTTCGACGAGGTCCATACCGGGTTGGATAACACCCCCCACGGTATTTACGTGCAATTTTTTGATGGTGCCATCGACAGGGCTAAGTACCACGGTACGTTCAACCCTGTCTTCCAAAGTGACACGAGTTTCCGTCATGGCGAGTAGCTTATCTTCGATATCGTTTAGGCGTTCTTGCTGTTCGGCGCGGAATTTCAATGCTACGTCGATATGTTTGAAAACAAACTCCTGCAAAGAGGAGGTCAGTGAAGGCAAAGACAGCTCTGCCGAAGAAAGCTCACGTTTGGTGTCGTTCACTTGTCGTTGCAGTTTGAGCAAATCGATTTGCGGTACAACGCCTTCATCGGCGAGAGGTTTGGTGATGTTGTATTCTTCTCGCGCGTAGTTGTAACTCAGTTTTAGGTTCTGCACGCGCGCTTTTACCTCGATAACTTCTTGTTCTTTCTGGCGAATTTGCTGTGCCGTCACAGACAATTGGTTCTCTAGGTTGTTGAGTTTTTCTTTGTAAGCGGCACGTTGACGGGAAACAACGGTGCGGTGCTCTTTAATGAAATCAGCTTCAAAGACGAGTTCGCTGCGAAAGAGTGTGACGCTTTGCTTCCAGTCGCGTGTTTGTACTTCTGGATTCACAACCACGGAGTCGGTCAGCGCCTTCAGCGTGACGGCATCGCCTTGCAAACTTGTTAGCTCTTGCACACGTTCACGGAAGTCAGATCGAAACATGGTGTCATCGATCAACAGAAGCTGTTGATCTTTGGTGACAATGTCGCCTTCGCGGATCAACAGTTCTTTTACCAATCCACCTTCAAGATTCTGCACCACTTGTAGTTGTGAAGAAGGAATAACCTTGCCCTGACCCACGGTCACTTTGTCTAATTCTGCATAGGATGCCCACACTGCGGTCACGACGAGAAACGCAATAATGACCCAAAGCAAAACGCGTGCACTTTTGGGTGTTGAAAGTAAAAGCGCGGCGGTTTTGTCGTCTATGTAGTCCAAATGTTCACTGGCCGGCAGTGTTAATGCAGATTTATCTTTTTTTCTCATTGTTTTGCCAACTATAAAATCTTCGAAACACTTTTACTAAGCGTAGTTTAAGTAACGGATATTCTCTAATCGCGGACAGTGTACAGATGATGACCCAAGTCCATGATCTCAGTGGTAAGAATGTTGATAATCAGTAAGATGCGAGAGCTGACGGGGGGGAGAGGAGGGGAGGCCTAGAGACTAGGCCTTAAAATTCTCTTTATCGAGACCATATTTCTTCAGTTTTTCGTATAGCGTTTTGCGCGCAAGCCCTAGTTCTGACTGAATTTCCTTTAATCTTCCGCTGTGTCGATTGAGTGCATCGCTTAGGATTGCGCGCTCTACTTTTTGTATTCTTTCGACCAATGTGTCGTGTTCTTTTTCCTGCAAACTGACATCAGACAGCATGGCTTGCTGTTCCCCCATCAAGACCCAACGCTCTGCAAAATTTCGTAGTTCTGTGATATTGCCTTGCCATTGGTGCTGCGTCAGTGAGGCTTTGTGTTCGTCTTTAAGGCTTGGTGGCGCGATGCCAAAGCGAGAAGCTGTGGTTCGAAAAAAGTTTTGGCATAAGGTAATCACATCCTCTCCGCGTTCGCGTAGAGGCGAAAAGGGCACGGAGACCGCTGAGAGAATGGTATAGAGGTCGAGATCGAACATGCCCTGCTGGACACTGTTGGTCAGATCGACGCGGGTAGATGCCATGATTCTCGGCCGTGGTGACGTGTTGTCGCTTGTCATGATGTTTGCCAATCGAGCTTGCACATGGCGAGGAAGGGCTTCAATGCCATCCAAAAACAGGGTGCCTGTCCCCGCAGCGGCGAGTTTGCTGTTTTTATAAAAAGGATGCGTGGAAAAGCCAGTTTGCTCAGGACCAAACAATTCAAGTTCCAACAAAGCCTCGGGAACCTGTCGGCATTTCACCGCGACAAAGGGCTCGTCCTGTCGGGTGCCTTGGTCATGCATAAAACGTGCAGCCAGTTCTTTGCCTGTGCCTCGTTCGCCTTGCATCAATAGGTCGCAATCCAGATTTTTCAGATGGAATAGCGAGCGGCGCAGTTGCTTAATTTGCTCCGAGTTACCCAAAATACGTGGACCAGGCGCACTGTGTGTTTCCAATTCTCGTTTGAGCTCTCGGTTCTCCAACACGAGTTGGCGTTTATCAATACCACGACGAATAACGTCTAGGAGATGGTCGGTTGAGAAGGGCTTTTCGAGAAAATCATACGCGCCATCGCGCATGGCAGAGACGGCCGTAGAGATATCCCCGTGTCCGGTTAGCATGACGACAGAGAGCTCAGCATCAATCTGTAAGGCATGCTTTAGAAACGCCAACCCGTTCATTTTCGGCATGTTGATATCGGAAATGATGACGCCTTCAAACGTGTTGGTTAGGGCATCGAGTGCTTCAGGGGCTGAGGCAAATGCACGCGCTAAATAGCCTTCGATGTCGAGCGTCTGTTGAAGCGAGTCACGGATCGAACGTTCGTCATCAATGATCCAAACTTCATGCGTCATGGGATGTTTCTCCGTCTTGAAGGCGTTTTAGGCTGACGATCAGTTCTGCACCGCCGTCTGTGTGGTCTTCTGCTCGCAATCGACCATCAAAGGCTTCAATGATACGGCGGCAAATGGTTAGGCCTAACCCCAGGCCGTCTTTCTTCGTGGTGTAGAAAGGCGAGAAAATGTGTTTCTTGGTGTCATTATCCATACCGGGGCCGTTATCCCAGACATGCACATCTACCCAATCCAAATGCGTAGAGACTGTGATGCCTATCGCGGGGCTGTCTGAGTGGCGGACGGCATACGTGGCGTTGCTAAGCAGATTCAGAATGACTTGTTCAAGTTGGACGGGGTCAGCATTCACCATGATCCCACGTTCAAGAATGGCACAATCGATGTGGATCCCCTTCTTGTTGAAACTGGCTTCGGAAAGCATCAATGAAGCATTAATCACATCGTCCAGTGCGGCAAGGCGTCGGCCTTCTTCCCCTTGCTTGCGAGCAAACACTTTAAAGCGCGCGATAATGTCAGCGACCAAGCCGATCAGTTCGTGAATTGAGGTCAGGTTCTTTTGCACATCTTGATAACGTTCGCGATCCATCAATTTGATGCTGTTTTCTGTATACGTGCGCATGGCCGCGAGCGGTTGGTTTATTTCGTGGTTAATGCTGGCAGAAAGCTCGCCGAGCATCGCCAGCTTGGCTGCTTGAATTAACTCGGATTCGGTTTGCCTTAACGCTCGTTGGGTGTCTTCGTATTGCGTAATACTGTCACGCAACGCCGTGTTGGTTTCTTCAAGGCTTGATGTACGTGCTGCCACTTTTTGTTCGAGATCGTCGTTGAGTTGGGCAAGCTTGCGTTGGGTTTTGACAGTTTGTAACCACGCCGTCATGACCAGCACCAGCAAACCATAGAAGGTGGCAAAAAGCAGTGCCGATTGCACCACCATTGGCCAAAGCTTGCTGATAGGAACAAAACCATAGATACGCCAACCCGCGCTGCCAAGTTCGGTATTGGCCACCAATACGCGCTCTCGGCCTGTTGTCGACAAGCCTAAGGATAAACTGCTCAAGGGTCTCAGTGTCTCGAGTTCTTGGTATTCCGTCAGGCTATTCAACGCGCTGTCGCCGTAACGGCGTGAATCGCGAATTGCGTTCTTTTGGTTGTCGGTGAGTTTGGCGAGAGATTGGTAGAGCCAATCGTTACGCGAACTGTAGAACACGACACCAAGCGGATCGGCAATCAAATAGTCGAATTTCTGCTGATCCCAGATTCTATCGATGATGGAGAGATCAACTTTCAGCACTAACACACCGACGATCTGGTCGTGATCCCAAATAGGATAAGAGAAGTAATACCCTCGCTTATCGGATACAACACCCAGCGCGTAATATTGGCCTTTTTCCCCTTCCATGGCTTGACGGAAGTAGGGGCGATAATTGTAGTTGTGCCCAACAAAGGTGGTGCTGGAATCAAAGTTACTGGCGGCGAGTGTTAAGCCGTTCTTGTCCATCAGGTATAGGACATCGCTGTTCAGTCGATTGTTCCAGCTTTCCAGAATGGCATTGGTTTGGGAGAGTAAGCGCTCGCTGTTAGGCACGCGTAACAGGCGTTTTAAGCGAGGGTCGGCAGACAATACGACGGGAATTTCACTGTAACGCGCAAGCTCGGCTGAGAGCTTCTCGTGAAGCTGATAGACATCATTTTGGATATCATTGGTGTATCGCTTCTCTACCGAAAAGTACGTAAATGCGGCAACGGCTGCGGTGAGGATGAAGCCCATCACGGAAACCGCGGCTAAAAATTGAATTCGGCGCATATCTTCCTTGATGTGTGAAGGGCGCGAGGCGAAGAAATTCACTTGAGAAATGCCGCCGCCCGCCGCAAAATGGCAAAAACCTTAATGGGAGCAATACATGGATTTGTTTGATATTCGAAGAGAATATAACCAAGGTGGATTGAGACGCAAAGACCTGCCTGAAAACCCTATTCAATTCTTTGAGCACTGGCTCAAACAAGCCATTGATGCCAAATTACCAGACCCAACGGCAATGACAGTGGCGACCGTGGATGAAACAGGCCAGCCTTTTCAGCGCATCGTGTTGTTGAAGCATTTCGATGACGGTGGCTTTGTGTTTTATACCAACCTTGGCAGTCGCAAAGCGAAACAGCTTGTAGACAACGCGAAGATTAGTCTGCATTTCCCATGGCATCCCCTTGAGCGTCAGGTACATATCACTGGCGAAGCGGTTAAGCTGAGTAAAATGGAAGTGATGAAGTATTTCTTATCACGACCAAAAGAGAGCCAGCTTGCAGCGTGGGCGAGTCGCCAAAGTGAACGTATTTCTGCGCGATCAGCGCTGGAAAGCAAATACATGGAATTGAAGCAACAATTCGATAAAGGCGAAGTCCCAGTGCCAACGTTTTGGGGCGGCTTTCGCGTGAAGCCTGAGTCGTTTGAATTCTGGCAAGGTGGTGAACACCGTTTGCATGACCGCTTTATCTACCAAGGTGAAGAAAAAGGCCAATGGGATATCGAGCGCTTAGCGCCGTAGCTTTTATCGTCGTCATTGCTAACGCGACTATTCCCCTTATTGCCACGAGTCTTGATGCGAAGTGCGGAGTGACAGGAACCAACAAAAAAGCAGCCAATGGCTTAATGCCGATCGTTTTAAGTCATTGAACGATCCTACGCAGGCTTCATAATCGGCCTCAACATTGTTGAGGCCGATTTTTTATGTCTGAGT
>NZ_FOWR01000075.1 GCF_900115495.1 Enterovibrio norvegicus DSM 15893
AAGCAACCTGGCTCACATAACTATAAGCAAGCCTCGATTGAACGGCCAGATATTCCCAATAAGCTTGATCGTCAGTTCACTGTCGACGCTCCAGATCAAGTCTGGTGCGGCGATATTACTTATATATGGGCGGGTCAACGTTGGTGTTATCTTGCCGTTGTCATTGACTTGTACCGCAGACGGGTTGTCGGTTGGGCCATGTCTGACAGTCCTGACGCGGCATTGGTGACAAAAGCGTTGTCGATGGCGTATGAGCAACGAGGAAAACCAAGTGGCGTGATGTTCCATTCGGATCAGGGGTCCCAATATGGCAGTCGCCAGTTTCGACAACACCTGTGGAGATATCGGATGACACAAAGCATGAGTCGTCGGGGCAACTGCTGGGACAACGCTCCGATGGAAAGGCTATTCAGAAGTTTGAAATCGGAATGGATGCCAGTAACAGGCTACGCATCGTTTGCTGAGGCATCCAAAGATATCGGCCACTACCTGATGAACTATTACAACTGGAATAGACCGCATAGTTATAACGGTGGGCTTCCACCTGCAAAAGCTGAAATTCAGCCTAATTTACTGTCCGGAATGAGTTGACCATTACACTTATTTAAGGTAAGCGTTGACCACTACACTTACTTAAGGTATGTATGGGTGTAGGAATCATCTGACTTTTCAAAGAGGCGCTCTGTGAGTACAGTTAGCGCTGTCAAGTGCTTTGAGTTGATGTCGATTGAATGTGTGCATCTTAAATTAAGTGATGCAGCTTAAATAGAAAGTCTGTTTATATTCACTCGGGTTTTGGTTAAAGCACACGTGGGTTTTTTACCTTAAATGTATGTTTAATCAAAAGATGCTGAACTCTGCATCTTTCTATTATCGCTGAGGGAAAAATGTTTACTAAATTTTATAAAACATTTTCGTTTATTTTATTCATTATGTTACTCGCCGCCTGTAATAGTGACGGTAAAGGTGCATTTTCAGATAGTCAAACTGAGAGGGGTTCGGTATCAAATACTAGTCAGGGGCTACTGAGTATTGCTGTTACACCTCCTTATTTAGATCTTGCTGTTGATACGCAAGTGAATCTAACCGCGACAGGATATTATTCCGACGGTAGCTTTCGAAACGTAACCGGAGAGGTGAAGTGGTCGGTTGAAGGAACAGCAAAACTGACAAATCAAGGCAACGGAATGTTTCTTGGCGGAAAGAACACCGGAACGGCGAAAGTTTCTGCAAGGTTAGGAAATGTGACGAGCACAAATACCGCGACCGTAAAAGTTGTAGATGTGGCACTGGTTTCATTGCAAGTTACACCTCCAAGCTTTGATGTGATTGAAGGTGCAACTTATCAACTGCGCGCTGATGCAAATTACAACAATGGGTTAAGTGTAAATGTGTCTTCGAATACAGCCATGATTAATTGGGCAAGTTCTGATACGAGTGTTGCAACAGTCAATGATACGGGTTTGGTAACTGCAGTTAAAAAAGGTAAGGCGCAAATCTCTGTCTTGTTGAAATCGTCACCATTGGAAAGTAATAAGAGCGTGGCAAATGTAGTGGAAAATCAGGTTGATAGCATTCAGCTTACAACGGCCGCCAACACAATCGCTAAGGGTGCATCGACAAGGTTGACAGCGCAAGCAACGTTTCAAAACGGTAATGTTGTAGACGTAACGTCGCTTGTTAGCTATGCCCGAGACGACGATAGATTCTTGAATGTTGTGACGGGTGGGGTTGTCACTGCTATAGCGGACAGCTCAGGTACTGCGACGGGTATTACTGCGTCATATAAAGGCGTAACCAGTAATAAAGTAGATGTCGTAACGACAGCGGCTGTCGTTTCAAGCTTGGCATTAACACCGGAAGGTACGCGCAACTTGCCGAGAGGCAATACGCTGAATCTTTCTATTCGGGCGACTTACAGCGACGGTACTACTAGTTCTGTTACGCCAGTTTGGTCGATTTCAGACGCCACAAAAATAACGATTTCAGCCAGCAATTTGTTAACGGCAATTAGCTCTACTACTGGAACGTCTGTAACCATCAAAGCCACATTTGGCGGAGTGGACAGTAACGAAATCTCGATCAATGTCATCGATGCGGTGTTGACGAGCGTCTCAGTCACGCCAAACACAGCTGTTAGCCTGGCGAAAGGACTAACGCAACAGTTTCGAGCAACGGGTCGATACAGTGACGGTGCAGAGCTGGTTTTGAACAATGTGACTTGGCAAAGCAGCGAAACAAGTGCAGTAACGATAAATGCTAGCGGGTTAGCAACGGCCGTGAATCCAGGTAATGCAAATGTTGTAGCAACGGCATCAGGTGTTAACAGTACACCAGTAAACGTGACAGTAACAGCGGCAGAGATTGCGTCTCTGTCTTTAGGAAATGACGTTACGTTACCTAAAGGACGAGCAACAACGGTTGCTGCTAGTGCAACATACACTGATGGCACTGTTAGTAATGTTGGAGCGAATCCAGCCATCAATTGGCGATCGAACAACACAACTACTGCTACGGTAAGCAATGTTGGCTTGGTAAATCCCAAGGCGGTCGGTGACGCTACCATAACAGCGACAATTAACGGTGTATCTGACTCGCTTGTTGTTCTCGTTACTGCTCCGGTTGTTGATTCTATTGTAATTAGTGGGCTACCTGGGACGGTGACTGTAGGTACGAATCAGCCTCTTGATGTTATTGCAACATACTCAGATGGCACAAGGGGCAGTTTGTTTGGTGATAGCAACTTACGTTTCAGTTATAGCATTGGTAGTGTCATCAGCGTAAGTAGTTCAGGGGCGAGTTATAGTTTGTCACCTCTGGTCGGAGGTAATACAGTGACTTTGACCGCGACTTTAGGAACTGGCGTAAACGCGATTACCGCTGAAAAGGTACTTATCGTAGATGCTGCGACGATCGTTTCGCTGGCTGTGAAAAAATCAAATGTAGTTAGCGCGTTAAACGCAAAATCACGTTTCCAATTTATTGCAGAGGCTACTTATAGCAACGGGCAGAAAAAAGATGTAACGAATAATGTAAGTTGGACCAGCACAAAGTTCGCTATTGGCTCGCAGACTGACAACGGAACTGACGGTGTTCTTAATACAAACGCAGGCGTTGATGCTGGGACGGCGAGTATAAGTGCCGACGTGTCTGCATCCATTGTTGATGTAAACAGTAGCGGTGCGACAATTCGCTCCAATGTAGAGAGCATTTCTACAGTGACACCGAGGAATGTCAGTTGCTACAGCCAGATTACTGCTGGTGGTTTGACTTTGAGTTGTCCATCAAACGACTTTACAAGACCTGACGGTTTGACAAAGAGAGACTTTGTATATTCTGGGTCTTCAGTTGGCGTTTATGAAATCAACGAACAGGTCACTGACAAACTGAGATATAGCGAAGCTGTCGCATATTGTACTGCTGTAGGTGGGCGCTTGCCGACTGTAGCAGAACTGGGAACGATTTTCTTAGAAGTAGATAAGATTGTAGATTCTAACTTCAAGGTTTACACAAATTATGGTTATCCAACCTATATAAAATATTGGACGTCAGATACTGACCCAGCCAATTCTTCGAATCGAATTGTGGTGAATATGAGCCGAAATATTCCGACGACATTGGCTGAAACTAACTATGGATATGCGGCATGTATTTTGTGATTGAATACGACTGATCGCATTACTAACATAAATACATATATTGAGCACCTGGGTGGTACTTACCTATCTAGGTCGCTCAGATATATTTACATATTTATTAAGAATAATTTGTATGAAAAAACTAAATTCGCTTTATCTATTGATCTGTTTAAATATGTTGCCTGTTTACTCAGTGGTTTCCGCTGAAGCAAATTTTCCATTTGACCCATTTGTTGAAGTCGTCGGGGGTTATAGTAAGGCATTGGATTCTGGTACGGGTCTGTCGGAAAATGCAGGTGTATATGGAATTGGCTTAGGTATGGAGATATACAAGAACGTAGATCTAAAAGCCCAATACCAAGACTATTCAAAAATCGATGTAGATAGCAAAGCTCTGTCAGTTAAAACAAAAATATATAATTATGAACTTTCTTATCGTTATCCTGTTGGCCACGACGTAAGTGTTGTTGCTGGTTTGGGGGCGGGTTATTGGAAGATGACGAAGCACCAAGGTAGCAGCACATTTATGGCGAATGGTGTGGCACCAATGGCAAGAGTAGGACTGGATTACGATATCGATAAAAACATATCGGCAAGCCTCTCTTACCAATATGTGAATGCCATTGGTGATCTGTTCACTGGCGAATATGATGCGCACAACATGTTGTTTGGTGTTAAATATTCATTTGGAGGGCGCGAAGAAATGGTGCCAGCTCCAGCACTGGATCGAGTGGTTGTTGAAGACTTCGTCGTTGAAGAGCAACCAACACCTGTAATCAGTGAAGTTGTGCCAATGGCGTTCTGTAACAAGATAGTCACGCCAATTATGTTTGCCTTCGACGAGAGCGTGCTAAGCGCGAACAATAGGGCGGAATTGCGGGCTGTTAGCCAATACATGAAGGCTAACAACCTCAATGGCGTATCATTGGTCGGCTATACAGACGATAAAGGCTCTGAAAACTACAACTTATCCCTGTCTAAACGCAGAGTAGACGCTGTTGAAAATTTCTTTGAAAACGAAGGGTTAATCGTACGGCACAACATTGCAAATGGTAAAGATCGTACTAGATTTAAGAGTGAATATGCAAAAAGACGCGTAGACGTTTATGTAGATGCACTCTTGAACAAGGAAATAGCCTGTGACCAAAAGTTTGCTTTCTAAAATTACGCGCTTGTCTTTGGTTTTTTTGTTTCTGTCGCACCTGAATGGGTGCGACAGTGGCTTTTCCGTGCAGGGAACCAATAATGGTGCGAACGATGTCGAACGCAGTGTAAAAGCTGTTAACTCAAAATTATTGATAGACAATTGGAACGCGTTTCTTATCGGCCAGCCATACATGTTCGAAACAGACGGTTTCAGTAAACTGGCAGAAGGTAAAACAGCAAACGGATTAAAACGCTATGAACAGATGGTTTTTAAGGAAAATGAAATCTTCGAGGGTGTCGAATTACTCGACAGCAGTGGAGAAATAAACCCCACCGCCGTCCGAACAACGTTTCAGTACCTTCTGTTTGTCGCTAATGCTTATTACATTCCGAATAATGAACGCAACTTTAATAGCCTGTATCGAAACCCTAAAGTATTGGAGAAGATCGTCAGTGCTACATGGGAACTGTTTTCGAGTTACTACACCGTTGACAGCAAACACGTTGGAAACTGGTGGTACTGGGAGATTGGCACCAACAAAATACTAATGGATTTTCTAACGTTAACCTACCTTGATCTTCCACCTGCATTATTTAGCAAGGGCATTGAAATTTCTTATGCTATGGCTCCTGACCCTAAGTATATTTTCAATAGTGCGGGAACAACCGCGACACGTGTTCCTGAGCTTTCAACTGGTGCAAATAGGACGGATCTTGCCCAAATAAATATGCTGCGTTCTGTGCTACAAGGCAATATGACGCAGGTGCAGGAGTCGGTAAACTTGATTGCGAGCACCTTAAAAATAGTAGATAGCGGGGATGGTTTTTATAGCGATGGCGGCTTGGTTCAGCATATAGATTACCCCTATATTGGTGGGTATGGTGCGGTATTGTTGGAAACAGTCAGTAAGGTATCTTATGTGTTGTCAAACACAGATAAAAGCTATGACTTGTCTCCCTTCAATTTTATGTACGACCGGATTTTCGACACTTTTGAGCCTTTCATCTTTAAGTCGCAACTGGCTGAGGGTGTAAGGGGACGTTCTCCATCTCGTGGATGGGCGACTTCTCGAAAGGAAACACAAAATATCGTTCAGTCATTCTTGAGGCTCTATCCTTCAGCACCACCTGAGTACAAAAACAAACTTGGTAGGCTAATTAAGGAGCAATTGCTTAGTCCGGAAGAACAACGAGAGCGCTACTTCATTGACTACTACGCGAACGATTTTGTTCCGTTGGCGATTGCCAACGAGCAGGTGCTTGGAGATACAGAACTCGCTCCACGTGGGCCACTTGTAGGTAACTTCTTGTTTAACTCGATGGACAGGGTTGCACACAGAAAGAGTGATTGGATGTTTTTGGTCTCTGCTCACTCATACCGTTCAGGTAACTACGAATGTATCAATGGGGAGAATCTGAAAGGATACAGAACTGGCGACGGTATGACATACATCTATGACAGTGACCAAGAGCAGTATTTTAACTACTGGCCAATGTTGGATCCGTTGCTGCCCGTTGGAACCACTGAAGATATTTCAATTACTCCCGAAGATTGTACAGACATAGAAACTGGCTCATCGAAAAAGCAAAACATGAGATGGGTGGGAGGAATATCAACAAGAAAGCAAGATCAAGTTAGCGGCGGAATTGGTAGCTATGGTATGCATTTCTTTAGTTACGATGATTCTGTCGAAATCAAAAAATCTTGGTTCATGTTGGAAGATATGATTGTCGCACTTGGCGGTGGTTTGACTTCGTCTGACTATAATTTGACGAAAACCGCCGTAGAGTTTAGGAAGATTAAAAGCTCAGCGGGTAACAAGATTTACATCGATGGCGTGCAGCACCCATCTGGTTTGACACCGATTGACTATAGTGGCAATCCCAAATCTATCTTTTTGGAAGGTGACATTGTTAGTTCTTCAAGAGGTTATGTCTTCTTAGGAAATGATAAGGTCAAATTTGAGAAGAAAATAGATCAAGCGGGAAACTGGATTGAAGTGAATACGGTAAATGAAGAGCGTATGTCTAACCCGTATATAGAATACAACACAGTAAATATTGATATTATGCACGGTGTTGGTGGAGGCGTTTATGATAAGTATGCGTACATCGTGATACCATCTATTAGCTTGGCCGATTTTAATAGTAAGTTAGCTGTAAGTGATAAAGTTGGTGTTGAGGTTTTAACCGTATCCGCTGACGCGCATGTCATATCGTTAACTACTGCAGGGTTAGTTGCGGCTAACATTTTTGCAGAAGATGGTTACGTAAGTGACGTGTTGGAAGTCTCTGCTCAGTCTGCTGTGATTTTTGAAAAGAAATTGAACAAAATCAAAGTCTGGGTATCAGAGCCAACGCGCTCACAAAACCAAATCAGCTTGCTTTTTCCTAAAGAGAGTAACCTGGTATTGGAACCGATTTATCAAAACATAGTAAACGTAGAAGATGATCACTTCATCGTAGATACAAGCGCAAAGGATGGCGAGACAATCTATTTTGAACTAACTATTGATTTGTAGTGGTCAACTCATTCCGGACAGTAAATTAGGCTGAATTTCAGCTTTTGCAGGTGGAAGCCCACCGTTATAACTATGTGGTCTATTCCAGTTGTAATAGTTCATCAGGTAGTGGCTGATATCTTTGGATGCCTCAGCAAACGATGCGTAGCCTGTTACTGGCATCCATTCCGATTTCAAACTTCTGAATAGCCTTTCCATCGGAGCGTTGTCCCAGCAGTTGCCCCGACGACTCATGCTTTGTGTCATCCGATATCTCCACAGGTGTTGTCGAAACTGGCGACTGCCATATTGGGACCCCTGATCCGAATGGAACATCACGCCACTTGGTTTTCCTCGTTGCTCATACGCCATCGACAACGCTTTTGTCACCAATGCCGCGTCAGAACTGTCAGACATGGCCCAACCGACAACCCGTCTGCGGTACAAGTCAATGACAACGGCAAGATAACACCAACGTTGACCCGCCCATATATAAGTAATATCGCCGCACCAGACTTGATCTGGAGCGTCGACAGTGAACTGACGATCAAGCTTATTGGGAATATCTGGCCGTTCAATCGAGGCTTGCTTATAGTTATGTGAGCCAGGTTGCTTACTGATGAGTTGTGCCTCTTTCATCAATCGGCGAACCTTGAATCGGCCAATTTTAT
>NZ_FOWR01000034.1 GCF_900115495.1 Enterovibrio norvegicus DSM 15893
AACCGAAGCCGCTCAAATGATTGCCGCTATGCAGGCATTCAGAGATTTGTTTGCCGGTGAAAACCCAGCGAAAAAATTGATTCGTGGTATTGGTTTGATGGCCGCAGCGACGCTACCGGGCATTAAGACACAGTTTATTAAGCGTGCATTGGGATTAAGTGGGGATTTGCCGAAGCTGGCGAAGAAATAGTTTCGAGTTTCGAGTTTCGAGTTTCGAGTTTCGAGTTTCGAGTTTCGAGTTTCGAGTTTCGAGTTTCGAGTTTTCTAGAGTGAGTGCTACTCCATCTGGAATCCAGCACTTTCTTTGATCTACCCGCTCTTTCTCGAATCTCGCACCTGCTCTTTCTCTAATCTGCTTTCAAAAAAAACGGCTCCCGAGGGAGCCGTTTTCATATCTAAATCAGCGTATCGCCGACTGAATGAAGTGCTAAGCGATTACGCTTGGCCTTTAACTTCTTTCAGACCGTTGAAAGGTGCGCGTTCGCCCAGAGCCTCTTCGATACGGATAAGTTGGTTGTACTTAGCAACACGGTCAGAACGGCTCATAGAACCCGTCTTGATTTGGCCTGCAGCAGTACCAACAGCTAGGTCAGCGATAGTTGCATCTTCAGTTTCACCTGAACGGTGAGAGATAACTGCAGTGAAACCAGCGTCTTTAGCCATCTTGATCGCAGCCAACGTTTCAGTCAAAGAACCGATTTGGTTGAACTTGATCAGGATAGAGTTAGTGATGCCTTCTTCGATACCACGAGCAAGGATCTTAGTGTTAGTAACGAACAGATCGTCACCCACTAGTTGGATCTTGTCGCCTAGAAGCTCAGTTTGGTGTTTGAAACCAGTCCAATCAGACTCGTCCAGACCGTCTTCGATAGAAACGATTGGGAATTGCTCAACGAGACCAGCAAGGTAGTGGTTGAACTCTTCAGCGGTGAAGGTTTTGCCTTCGCCTTTCATGTTGTAGATGCCAGCTTCTTTGTCGAAGAACTCAGATGCTGCACAGTCCATAGCAAGAGTGATGTCTTTGCCTAGCTCGTAACCCGCAGCTGCAACAGCTTCTGCGATAACTTCTAGCGCTTCAGCGTTAGACTTAAGGTTAGGAGCGAAACCGCCTTCATCACCAACTGCAGTGTTGTAGCCTTTAGACTTCAATACTTTCGCTAGGTTGTGGAATACTTCAGCACCCATGCGCACAGCTTCTTTCAACGTTGCAGCGCCAACTGGCTGAATCATGAACTCTTGGATGTCAACGTTGTTGTCAGCGTGCTCGCCGCCGTTGATGATGTTCATCATTGGTAGAGGCATAGAGAACTGACCAGCAGTGCCGTTTAGTTCAGCAATGTGCTCGAACAGTGGCATGCCTTTAGCAGCAGCTGCTGCTTTAGCGTTCGCTAGAGATACAGCTAGGATTGCGTTAGCGCCGAACTTAGATTTGTTCTCAGTACCGTCCAAGTCGATCATGATTTGGTCGATTTCTGCTTGGTTTTTCGCGTCTTTACCTTCAAGAGCGTTAGCAATTTCGCCGTTTACTGCGCTGATTGCTTTAAGTACGCCTTTACCTAGGAAACGAGCTTTGTCGCCGTCACGCAGTTCAAGCGCTTCGCGAGAGCCGGTAGATGCGCCAGATGGAGCAGCAGCCATACCAACGAAGCCACCTTCTAGGTGAACTTCTGCTTCTACAGTTGGGTTACCGCGTGAATCGATAATTTCACGACCTAGAACTTTAACGATCTTAGACATTGTGTTTCCTCTCGTATGTCATATAGCTTAAAAATGCGAAAAAGCGGTCGCACAACAAACCATCGCGACCGCTTCTTTGTTCAGTTACAGCTCACCGCGCTGATTTTTACCTGCCGCAGCAACAAAGCCCGCAAATAGCGGATGGCCGTCGCGTGGCGTAGAGGTAAATTCAGGGTGGAACTGGCACGCCACGAACCATGGGTGCGCAGGGTTTTCAATAATCTCAACCAGCTTTTTGTCCGCTGACAGGCCAGATACAACTAAGCCTGCTTTTTCGAGTTGCGGACGCAATACGTTATTTACTTCATAACGGTGACGGTGACGCTCGTGAATAGTGGCATTGCCGTAAAGTTCACGTGCTTTCGTGCCGTCAGCTAGGTGGCAAAGCTGTGCGCCAAGTCGCATGGTGCCGCCTAGATCAGATTTTTCGCTACGTTCTTCAACGTTACCTTCTTCATCAACCCACTCAGTGATCAGGCCAACAACAGGGAACTTACTTTCTTTGTTGAATTCCGTAGAGTTCGCGCCTTCCATACCCACAACATTACGTGCGTATTCGATCAGCGCAACTTGCATACCTAGGCAAATGCCCAAGTAAGGAATTTTGTTTTCACGTGCGAATTTCGCTGCCAAGATTTTACCTTCAACACCGCGGTCGCCGAAGCCACCTGGTACAAGGATTGCGTCTAAGCCAAGCAATGCTTCTTCGCCTTTGCTTTCGACATCTTGTGAGTCAACGTATTTGATTTTCACTGTCAGGCGGTTTTTCAGGCCTGCGTGTTTCAATGCTTCGTTAACAGACTTGTATGCATCTGGCAGTTCGATGTATTTACCAACCATGCCGATAACAACTTCACCGGTTGGGTTAGCTTCTTCAAAAATAACTTGTTCCCACTCAGCCAAGTCTGCTTCTGGCGCTTCAATACCAAAACGTTTACAAACAAGATCATCCAAGCCTTGTGAACGAATCAATGAAGGGATTTTGTAGATGGAATCTACGTCCTTCATGGAGATAACGGCTTTTTCTTGTACGTTACAGAAAAGCGCAATCTTTGCACGTTCATTAGCAGGAATAGCACGATCGCTACGGCACACCAGAATGTCTGGTTGAATACCGATAGACAGCAATTCTTTTACTGAGTGTTGAGTAGGCTTGGTTTTCACTTCACCTGCTGCTGCAAGGTAAGGAACCAGAGTCAGGTGCATGAACATGGTACGTTCGCGACCCAATTCAACCGCCAATTGACGGATAGCTTCAAGGAATGGCAATGACTCGATGTCACCAACAGTGCCGCCAATCTCGACGATAACTACGTCGTGACCTTCGCCGCCTGCAAGCACACGCTCTTTAATTGAGTTGGTGATATGTGGGATAACCTGGATGGTTGCACCCAAGTAGTCACCACGACGCTCTTTACGCAATACATCGGCGTATACACGGCCAGATGTGAAGTTATTGCGCTTGGTCATCTTGGTACGGATGAAACGCTCGTAGTGACCCAAATCTAGGTCAGTTTCTGCACCGTCTTCCGTAACGAATACTTCACCGTGTTGGGTTGGGCTCATCGTGCCCGGATCCAAGTTGATGTATGGGTCAAGCTTCATCATGGTCACATTAAGACCACGAGCTTCTAAAATTGCTGCCAAAGACGCTGCTGCAATACCCTTACCGAGGGAGGAAACCACCCCGCCCGTTACAAAAATGTAATTCGTTGTCATGCTAAACCTGAGAGTTGGATTTAGGGGAAATTATTGGAAATCTGGACGGGACGACATGTTACCAGAGCCCGAAACTTCCCACAACGTGAAAACTATCACACAGATCGCCGTTTTTTTTTGTCGTAAATCAATTCAGTGATTTACGACGCTGTGTTGTCTTCGTCACGTTTCACTTCTTGCCAAAGCATTTCTAGCTCATCTAGCCCACTTTCCTGCAAGTTTTTACCATTTTCGCGTAATTTCGTTTCAATATTGCGAAAACGTTTTTCGAATTTTCGATTTGCGTTCCTCAACGCAATGTCAGGATTTGTGCCGAGATGCCTAGCTAAATTAACCACAGCAAATAATAAATCACCGATTTCTTCATCGACACGCGTTTGGTCCACATCGACCATCAATGCTTCCTCCATCACCTCATCCAGCTCTTCATGAACCTTCTCAGCAACAGGGCCAACAGCATCCCAATCAAAGCCAACGCGCGCACATCGTTTTTGCAATTTCATGGCACGGCCAAGCGCTGGCAAACTGTTTGGCACATCATCAAGCACGCTAACATGCTCGGGAGCGCCTGCTTTTAATTCACGCTCTTTGGCTTTGATGCCTTCCCAATCCGCCTCAACGAGTGGGTTCCCATCTTGATCTTTCTCACCAAACACATGAGGGTGGCGACGCACCAATTTCTCACTGATTGCGTCCACGACATCATCAAATTCAAAGTCGCCTTGCTCTTTACCGAGTTGACTATAGAACACAATCTGAAACAGAAGATCGCCCAGTTCATCACGGACATCCGGCCAATTTTGGCGCTCTATCGCATCCACCACTTCGTAAGTTTCTTCGATGGTGTAAGGAATTATGGTGTCGAAAGTTTGCTTTTTGTCCCACGGGCAGCCGTTTTCAGGGTCTCGCAACGTGGTCATAATTTCGAGCAATTCTTGCATTCGCGACGCATTTTTCATCTTTTTAATCCTTCGTAAACGACGCTTTGCTCATCACTTAAAGCGAGTATGCAGAGCCAATATGTCGTTTTAAAGAAAAAGGGAAAGCCAATGCTTTCCCTTTGTTCATGTTTTGATTTTTCAGTGCAGGCGTTTTGCCTCATGCACATCTTTGACTTGTTCCAATCGGCTTATCACGCGACTCAGCACTTCCAAGTCACTGAGCTCCAGATCAAAGTCCATGATCGACATTTGTTTTTTGTAATCAACGCGACTTTGCATGCCGGCGATTTTCACTTTTTCGTTCGTCAATACACTGCTGAGGTCTTTGATTAATCCGTTTCGCTCAGTCGCAGACACACGCACACTGATTTGATAGCTCCCAACAAAGCCACCGCCCCATACAGTCTCAATCAAACGCTCAGGGGCATGATGGCGAAGCTCTGCGAGTTGCTCACAATCCGCGCGGTGAACTGAAATACCACGACCTTGTGTGACATAGCCTTCAATCACATCACCTGGAATAGGCTGGCAACAACGCGCAAGATGTGTCATGAGGTTATCAACCCCTTCCACTACAACCGCATCACGGCGCGGCTTTTTCGGGGCTGTCGACGTTTCAGCTTGTTCGAGCTTTTCGCGAAGCTGTTGGTCTTCTTCCGCCTTGGTGGGTTTATTCACCAAGGAGTTGATGTAATTCACCACTTGGTTGATACGTAAATCGCCGCTACCGACACCCGCGTACACTTCTTCCAAGCTGTTCATGTTAAAGCGCTTCATGGCCAACGAGGCATCTTTGCTGACAGCGCCTATTTTCGCCAGTTCGGTATCGAGGATCTCTTTACCTGCAATCATGTTCTTTTCGCGTGATTGCTTGCGAAACCATGCGTTGATTTTGGCACGAGCACGACCCGAGTTGACGAAACCCAAACTTGGATTCAACCAATCACGAGAAGGGTTTGGCTCTTTCTGCGTGATGATTTCAACTTGGTCACCCATTTGCAGGTGGTAAGTGAACGGCACAATGCGCCCTTCTACTTTGGTACCAATGCAGCGGTGCCCCACTTCAGAGTGAATGTGGTAAGCAAAATCAAGCGGTGTCGCGCCAATCGGCAAATCGACCACATCACCGCGAGGTGTAAAGGCATAGACGCGATCATCGAAGACTTGGCTACGGAGCTCATCCAGCATCTCGCCAGAATCTGACATCTCTTCTTGCCAATCAAGCAGCTTACGCAGCCAAGTAATTTTCTCGTCGTAGCCACTACGACCGCTCGCAGAGGCACCTTCTTTGTACTTCCAGTGCGCAGCCACGCCCAACTCAGCATCATCATGCATTTGCTTGGTACGGATTTGGATTTCAACGGTTTTGCCTTCCGGCCCAAGTACTACGGTATGAATCGATTGATAGCCGTTGGGTTTCGGGTTGGCGACGTAATCGTCAAACTCTTTGGGAAGGTGGCGATATTTGGTGTGCACCGCACCTAAGGCGGCGTAACAGTCTTGCAGTTGGTCTGCGATAATCCGTACAGCACGCACATCAAAGAGTTCATCGAAGTCGAGACTCTTCTTCTGCATTTTGCGCCAGATGCTGTAGATATGTTTTGGTCGGCCATACACTTGTGCATTGATGTTTGACGCACCCATCGCTTGCTGCAAGTCGGTCACGAAGGTATCGATGTATTCTTCGCGGTCAATGCGGCGCTCAGCCAGTTGTTTCGCGATTTGTTTATACGTCGCAGAGTGCTGATAGCGGAAAGCGTAATCTTCGATTTCCCACTTTAGCTGTCCAATACCCAAGCGGTTTGCCAAAGGCGCGTAGATGTTCGCACATTCTTTCGCAACGGATTGTCGAACCTCATCAGGTTCGTTTTTCACTTGGCGAAGGTAGCTGATGCGTTCAGCCAACTTAATCACCACGCAACGAAAATCATCCACCATCGACAGCAACATGCGTCGAACGTTATCGACCTGTGCAGAGGTGGCGGCTTCTTCTGTTGTCGCGTTCAAATGACGGATTGCCGCCATTTCTTGCACGCCTTCAACCATCTTGGCAATGGTTGCGCCATAGTGCTCTGCCAACGTTGCGCTATCCAGCAGCCCTTCTTCCACGACGGGAAAGAGCAATGCAGATACCAACGTTTCTTTGTCCATACTCAGCGTCACGAGGATTTCTATCATCTCGCGTCCGCACCATAAAGGCAGTGCAAGCGCATCTTCATCACCAAGGGTTTGGCAATAATGATAGGTATCGGTCAGCGTCTGAGAGACCGCGGAGTCTTGTGCTAGGCTCTTTACCCAGCTTTCAAGAACAAATTCTTTATTGTCATTAAGGTGCGCGCCACGAATTGCGACCATTTTACTATCCTGTTTTTCTTATCCTTTAACCGGCAACCTTCATGGTCGCCGGTGTCGAGCGGTTTAGGCTTTGACGAACAGCGCCATCGACTCTAAATGCCCGGTGTGTGGGAACATGTCCAACATGCCCAACCTAGCCAACTTATATCCATTTTCGAGCAACACTTGGCTGTCTCTTGCCAGCGTCGCTGGGTTGCAAGACACATAGACCACTCGCTCAGCGCGTGATTGTGCCACATATGGCATAACCCCTAAAGCACCAGCACGTGCTGGATCGAGCAAAATTTTGCTGTAACGCTGCTTGCCCCACGCTGTGTCCTTGGCGTCTAGCTCAAGGTTGGCGTGATAGAACTCGGCATTGGTCAATGCGTTGCGCTGTGCGTTATCGCTTGCGCGTTGCACCATGGCATCCACACCTTCAACGCCCACAACCGAAGCCGCGTGTTTCGCCATCGGCAAACTGAAGTTGCCCAGGCCGCAGAACAAATCCAGAACCTTGTCTGTGGGCTCAAGCGCCAACCATTCCAGTGATTGCGCAATCATCTGCTCATTGATGTTCGCGTTCACTTGAATGAAGTCTTGAGGTTCAAACGACAGCATCAGATCGTCCAAGCCGTATGCAGGCATATCACCGCGCAGACGCTCAGGTTCATCATCACCTTGCTGAAGATAGAACGTCAGTGCATGTTCATCTGCGAAAGATTGAAGGCGAGATACGTCTTCGTCATGCAAATGTTTCACCGCACGCACCAAAAGAACACGTTCTGCGTTGGCATCCACCAGCTCAATGTGACCGATAATTCGGCGCCCACGCAATGCGTTGATAACGTCATACAACGGCGGAAGCAACGCATCCAATTTCACGTCCAAGACCGGACAGTGCTTAACCGTAACAATGTCTTTAGCGCTTCGCTGACGAAAGCCCATTTCAAGCTCGCCAGATTTACTGACTTTTACGCTTAAACGCGCACGGCGACGATAACCTTCACCATGAGAAACCACTGGCGCGTCTTGCACCAACTCTGCAGAAGCGAACTTCTTCATCAGTTGCGACAAGGTATCTTGCTTGGCTGCGATCTGTGCGTCATGGTCAAGGTGTTGCAGGTTGCACCCACCACACTGGCGATACAGTTTACAAAAAGGGGCGACACGTTTTGCGCTCGGCGATACCACTTTGATCAACTTAGCGCGAGCGAATTGACGTTTATCTTCCGTCAATTGCGCCAACACCTCTTCCCCCGGTAAAGCGCCTGCAATAAAGACAGGCTTCTTGCCGTCGAAAGCGACGCCATCGCCTTGGTGATCAAGACGCTCAACCTTGAGTGATTTGTGTTTGGTATCGAGAGATTTTTTCTTCTCTGGCTTAAAAAAACGCGCCATGTATGTGTTCCAACTTCGTCAAATCAGCCCAAAATGTATCGGGCTGACAGCAGTGATTCGTGTATTGACGACCAGACAGTTGTGATAACCTGCTGAATTATCGCCGACAGCTTTGGCATAGACTTCTACCAAGGGGTTAGAATATAACTCAGGTACGTCTAAAAATGACGTCAATTCTCCCACAGAACAAGCAGCATGACCAAATACGGACTTCGCGCCAGAGTAATAACCCTCACGATTGCACCGACCCTGATTGTCGGTGTATTGCTAAGTGCGATTTTCATTTCAAATCGCTATCAAGAACTTGAGAACCAACTCAGTGTGACGGGTCAGGCCATTATTGAGCCGTTGGCCATCGCCAGTGAAATCGGCCTTGCCAATGAAAGCCGAGAAAACGTGCGTCGCTTAATCGGCCACACTCATAAGCAGTTCAGCAAGTACGTGCGCAGTATCGCGGTGTTTTCAGGGCAGAATGATTTATTCGTGACATCGAATTATCACCACAACCTTGATTCTCTCGCCGTACAGCGAGACTTGCCAATACCAAGCAAACTTCAAGTGGTTCGCCTTCAAGATAGCTTGTTACTGCGGGCACCAATCCGCGCTATCGGTCGCTTTAACACCAACCTTGATAACGAGCAGCCCATTGGTTACATCGCCATGGAGATGGATCTCTCCTCCGTGCGACTGCAACAATACCAAGAAGTGATTGCCGTCTGTGTTGTACTGCTCCTCGGCATCATCCTTTCGAGTTTTTTCGCTTATCGCTTGCTGATGGATGTCACCCATCCCATCACCCAAATGGTAAATATGATCGACCGTATCCGTCGGGGGCATCTCGATGTTCGGATTGAAGGCAAATTATTGGGTGAACTGGATACCTTGAAGAACGGTATCAATGCCATGGCGATCTCCTTGTCTGAATACCATTTAGAAATGCAGCAAAGCATCGACCAAGCGACGTCAGACCTTCGTGAGACCCTTGAGCAACTAGAGATTCAAAACGTCGAACTCGACATCGCGAAGAAGAACGCGCAAGAAGCTGCGCGGGTGAAATCTGAATTTTTGGCGAACATGTCCCATGAGCTTCGCACACCGTTGAACGGCGTTATCGGCTTTACGCGTCAAATGCTGAAAACCCAACTCAGCAGCAGCCAGCAAGATTACCTCCTGACCATTGAAAAATCGGCGAACAACTTGCTGACCATCATCAATGACATTCTCGACTTCTCTAAACTCGAAGCGGGCAAGCTGCTGCTGGAAAACATTCCGTTCGATTTTGAAGATTCACTCGATGAAGTCATGCGTCTTCTTGCGCCAATGGCCCATGAAAAAGGGTTGGAACTTAACCTTCGTATTGATCCTCGTATCCCACCGGGTGTGATTGGCGATCCTTTACGTATCCAGCAAGTGCTAACCAACCTTCTCGGTAACGCCACCAAGTTCACCGAGCGCGGGCACATCAATGTCAGTGTGGAATTGAAGCAATATCGCGACGAAAACCTGGAACTTCAGTTCGTGATCCGCGATACCGGCATCGGCATTTCTGAGCGCCAACAAGCCCAATTGTTCCAAGCATTCCGTCAGGCTGATACCAGCATCAGTCGCCGCTACGGCGGCACAGGGCTTGGCCTTGTCATCACGCAAAAACTGGTACAGCAGATGGGCGGCGACATCGGCTTCAATAGCCGACTACACCAAGGTTCAACCTTCTGGTTTACGCTGTCGCTGATGCACACCGATTTGCCATTGATTCAGCCCATTGATAGCACCGCCCTTCAAGGTAAATCGTTGCTCTTGATTGAACCCGATGGTGAAAGCCGACATGTATTGAGCGAGCGATTGACCCAGCTTGGTCTGGTCGTTCATAGCTATCCGAAGCGACCTGATACCTTCGAACGCACCACCTATGCGCTTTACTGCATTGATGCTAACGATGTGCCTGAACCAGAACAATTGCTCGATTGGGCAAGCAATGCTGACGACGTCGCAGAGAAAGTGATCTTCTGTCTGCCGACGACAGAGTTGGCGCTGTCAGAGCAACTTTTGCAGTCTGGTGTGGCAGCTTGTTTAGCAAAACCGCTGTCGGTACGTAAGTTGATTGAACAGCTTCAAGGGCCGGTTCAAGAACCAAAACTGCTGCCACCTGTCACCGAGGTGCATTTGAGTAAAACGCCTGTGACTGTCATGGCCGTGGATGACAACCCCGCCAACCTCAAACTGATCACGGCGCTGCTCAAAGAACGTGTCGCCCATGTCGTTACCGCCTCAGACGGCACCACCGCACTAGATAAAGCCAAAGAGCGCCATTTCGATTTGATCCTGATGGACATTCAAATGCCTGAAATGGATGGCGTGACGGCAAGTCAGGAAATTCGCAAAACGCCGCTCAATCAGTACACCCCGATCGTGGCCGTGACGGCGCATGCAATGTCGGGCGAACGTGAACGATTGATTTCAGAAGGCATGGACGATTATCTCACCAAGCCGATTGAAGAGCACATTCTTGAGCAAGTGCTGCACCAGTGGACGCACACGCATGCCGACGCGTTTCAGCCCACCACGCCGCTGATAGCCTCGAACAACGGCAACATGTCGCTGAGCGTCGATTGGTCTCTTGCTATGAAGCAAGCTGCCGGTAAAGAAGCCTTAGCAAAAGAAATGCTGCACATGTTGGTGCGCTCATTCTCCGCGGTGGAAGACATTGTTCAGCGCAGCTTGAACGGCGAGGTGATTGATTTGCTTCCTGTGATCCACAAGCTACACGGCAGTTGTGCGTACAGCGGCGTGCCTAAATTGAAGAAACTTTGTTTTGATTTAGAAAGCGCCCTGAAAGCCAATGCTTCCATCGAAGACGTGGAGCCTGAATTGCTTGAGTTGATGGATGAGCTAGACAACATTCGCCAACAAGCTGAGCCTTATTTGGAAAACAACTAAGGCTATCAACCTTAGCGATTAACGTCAGAATAACGCCCATAAAAAAAGCCACTGGAAACAGTGGCTTTTTGTTTTATTCATCTCACTCCGCCGCACATATCTCGGCAAGCGTATTCAATCGTCGCTCAGGATTTTTCACGTAAGGGTTATCGGTGTCCCATGCGTACCCTGCCAATATCGAGCAGATCATTTGTTTAATCTTTGGATCAGGCGACGGGTAGAAAATCACATCTTGCAGCGTGCCTTTGTACCAACCTTCGACGTAGCAGCGGAAAGTATCAACACCTTTCAGCAAGGGTTCTGCGTACTCTGATTGCCAATCCACAGACTCACCGTTTAATTGGCGCAAAAGCGCAGCAACCGATAACTCTGCAGATTTCATGGCAATCGTCACGCCAGAAGAGAAAACAGGGTCAAGGAACTCGCCAGCATTTCCAAGCAATGCAAACTGCTTCGTCGCCAAAGTAGATACATTCGCGGAGTAGCCACCAATGGTGCCTGAAGGGTTCGGATAATCTGCCTTGCTCAACAAGGCGTTTAAGCGCGGCTCTTCCGAAGCAAGTTCAGCCAGCGCTTCTAAGTGATTATCAGGATAACGATCAAAGAACTCAGGCTCACCCACAACGCCGAACGAACAAGTGCCGTTGCTGAACGGGATCAACCAATACCACACATCTTTTGAAGTGGGATGGACAGAGACAAGGATTTTTTCGCGGTCGTATTCTTCATCCTCGATATTGTCGATGATGTGCGTAAAGATGGCTTTGCGTGGCGGCAAGCAAGACGGCGATTCCAGATCGAGTAACCTCGGCAGCACGCGCCCAAAGCCGCTCGCATCAAGAATAAACTTGGCCTCAACGTCATACTCCAATCCGTGTTCGTCTTTGACACGCAGAACCGGAGAATCAGAAGAAAGGTCAACCGAGAGTATTTCGTGCTGGTAACGAATTTCAACGCCTTGGCGCTCCGCTTCATCAGCGAGGACTTTATCAAACTGTGCGCGTTGCACTTGGTACGTCGTGCCCTCGCCGAGCGAAAATTTGTCGGTAAAATCAAAGGCGGTGTACTGTCCTTGCCAGTTAAACGCCGCCCCATTTTTAAATTGGAAACCGGCGCTATTCACCGCATCGAGCATGTTGGCAGCTTTAAGCGATTCCATACAGGCAGGGAGAAGGCTCTCCCCAATAGAGAATCGAGGAAAGGTCGCTTTTTCTAACACCAGCGCCTTCACGCCTTGTTGGTGTAATAAGGCGGCGGCGATAGAACCAGAAGGCCCCGCACCAATAATGACCACCTCTGTGGATTCACGGCTCAACAACATCTCTCCTTAATAAAAACCATGCTCGATAACACCAACGCGCAAGCCGTTAAACACGGATTGTCGACACACCTTTTTTAGCGTGCTTTTAATTCTAATAGGGTGTGACCCAAACCGATATTGTCCGTTTGCTCCACCACATCAAAACCTGCTTCCTCCACAATTTGAAGGAATTCATTGCAGCGGTAAAAACGGCTGTTGCCGTTCGCCAGGCACGTAAAATATAGCGAGGTCGCATTCAAACTGTACGACGCCGCTTCATATTTTTGCGCATCCCAAAACAATTCAAGAACATACACCACCGCATCCGGCGCCATTGCTTGTCTCACACGGCGGAGAATACTGAGAATTTCCATCGGTGAAAAGCAATCAAGGAACTGACTCATCCACCACACGTCCGCGCCCTGCGGCAGTGCCAAAGACGTGTTCAACGCATCAAAAGGATGACCATGAATGCGACCTTCAAATCCTTGCTGTTTCGCATTTTCTAGCGCCATATTGATTTGCTTCGGCAAATCAATGATGGTGACGTCGACGTTGTCATCATGGTGACAACACTGCATTGCCCATTTGCCCGTGTTACCGCCGATATCAAAAATCTTTTTCGGTGAACGCGCGAACACTTTTTTAAGTAGCAATGGGAACGAACGATCAGAGTAGAAATGATCAAACTGGAACCAGCTTTCTTTCGCCTTTTCAGGCAATTCAGATAAGCCTTCGTAAATCGTGCTCCACTCACCCAGCTCTTTCAATCCAGCTGGCTTACCTTCTTTGATGGCGTCAGTGAGATGCGCCATCGCGGCGTAACACACGTCTGCGGTGAAATCCATGTTGGCGCGCGTCATGCCATCATGCAGCACAAAATGGCCAATATTCGCGATTCGGTAGTGTGGTTCGTGCCACGTCACCAATTTTGCACACAGTGCCATGTCGAGCAACACTTTAACGCCGTACTCAGACACACCTGTCACCTCAGAGAGGCGCACTGCATCCAAGCCTTCAGCGTCTGCATCATCCAGCGCTTTCAAAATACCCAGATCACGTAATGTTCTGGCGGTATGAAAAACAATCGGCGCAAAAGCAAGCTTTTGCGCCTCGGTCTTAGCATCAAACGCGCTAATGGTATCCACATCAAAAGAATTCAAATTAAAACCTATTACTTAACATCAGTTACTTTTGAGATGCAGACAGCATTGAAAGCTTTTTACGAATATCTACATCTAGGTTGTTGATCCAGCGATTGTAATTACGGTGAATCTTGCCATCGCTGTATTTTAAATTGTCAGAGTCAACATAGTGAATGGAATACACTTTATCGCTGTACTTCACATCAATGACCGCACTGTGAGAGCGTACAAATAATTCGCCGCGGATAACGCCAGGCTCAATCTCAGTCATCACCCATCCACGGTTTGACCCAGACTGAAGAATAGCTTGCTTCACGGTTGCAGCCGGCAGGTTATACGCGATAGGGGCATTTTCAACATTTCTGATCGGTTGCACGCGACCACAACCAACTAACAAGACAGACAAGGTAAGCAAAACCAGATATTTTTGAATTTTCACGACACACTCCTTGTTATTTCACAGGCGGGCTGATTACCTATACCGAAGATTACGATATGATCATGCATTACAACATTGATCGAACCGTAAGAAAATTGATCAATAACATAATCAGCGACGTTATAGCACCTCCCATGAGTAGTATTCAATTCAATCTGCAACGACTAAATGCACTGTCACCAGGCCTTGAAAACACTGAGGCATGGGAGAATTGGTGTCAGCGAAATCACGCTTGGCCAGAGGGCGCGCCTGCACCTAGAACAGACGCCATTCCAGCCATGATGAAGCGTAGAATGAGTCCAATCAGCAAGTTAGCGGTGCAAGTTGCCACTGAACTTTCTCGCGCTGAGCACATCGATTTCGTGGTGTTTTCAAGCCGTCATGGTGAACTGCAACGTACAGCCACCCTGTTGAAAGACATACAGATGGGAGAGCCAGCGTCTCCTACCGCGTTCTCACAATCGGTGCACAATACCGCTGCAGGCTTATTCACTATCGCCACCAAAACGCCTGTGCCCGCAACCTCATTGGCGGCGGGAGAAGACACCTTTCACTGCGCCCTGACGGAAGCGGCGATTTATCTTAGCGAGCACCCTGAACACCGCGTTCTCGTGATCGATTTCGATGCGCCTACCCCTGAACCTTACGATGCATTTGAACAGCAAGCATTCCAACCCTATGCGTTGGGTTTGTTACTCACAAAAGGTGACGACATTCGTATTGATCGACACCCAATGAACGGCGTTAACGGTGGTGATACTCAAGAAAAAGACTTGCCACAAGGGCTTGCCTTCTACTCACAATGGCTTGACCAACGCACCCTTTTTGAGATTGAAAGCACACGCCAATCTTGGCGCTGGCACATCAAGCAGGCAGAAAAATGATCACTGCCGTCAGCAAAGGATGGCGTGTTTTTGCTACTGGTTTTTGTTTCAGCCTTTTTGGGCTGGGCGCATTGCTGCTGACATTCCTCGTTTTTCCTTTGATGACCTTTACTGCAAAGGATCATCAAGACAGGGAAAAGCGCGTACAACGGATCATTCAAAAAACGTTTCTACTGTTCTGTTTGATCATGAAATACACAGGTGCGATCAATTTTCGCATTACGGGTGCCGAAAAGCTGAAGGAAGACAGAAGCTGCCTGATCCTCGCCAACCACCCAAGCTTGATCGATTACGTACTTATCGCATCGCAACTACCACAATGTGATTGTTTAGTGAAATCAGCCATATGGCATAACCCTTTTATGAAGGGCATCGTCAAGGCAGCAGGCTACATCCCCAATAACAGCCCTGATGATCTTTTTTCACGTTGCGGTGAACGCCTTGGCGACGGTAACGTGTTGCTCATTTTTCCTGAAGGTACGCGCACCACGCCCAATGAGCGGTCCGTGTTGCAACGCGGTGCCTCACAGATTGCCGTAAGAACACAAACGGACATCCGCATCGTTCATATCACCGTCACACCCAGTTTTCTCACCAAAGAAAAGAAATGGTATCAAGTTCCAGACACGAGACCCTTTTTTCATGTGCAGGTGAAAGGTAAGATAGTCGCGAGTGAATTCACAGATTGTGATGTAGCGGAAGCGACACTGGCTCGTCGGCTGAATAAAACGCTGGCATCGGCACTATTTCCAAACACTGACAATTCCAAACATCAACACTCAACATAAGAAGGCTATGGTGAATACACTACATAACGAGCTAAAAACCTTGATTATCGAGGCATTGAACCTTGAAGATCTGACTATTGACGATATTGAAACCGATGCTCCTCTTTTCGGAGAAGGACTTGGGCTTGATTCCATTGATGCCCTAGAGCTTGGGCTAGCCATTAAAAAAGCGTACAACGTGGTACTGGATGCTGATGACAGCAACACCCGCGAGCATTTTGCTTCTGTCGCTAACTTGGCTACGTTCATCTCTGCCAACAAAGCGTAAGTAAATAATGACAGAAGTAAGCAAAACCCAAGTATTTGAACAGGTACGTGACGCTCTTGTTGAGCTGTTTGAGCTCGATCCAGCGGACATCACACTGGAAATCCACCTGTACCAAGAACTTGATTTAGACAGTATTGATGCGGTTGATTTGGTTGTTCATCTGCAAAATCTCACAGGTAAAAAAATCAAACCTGAAGAGTTTAAATCAGTACGCACAGTACAAGACGTTGTTGATTCCGTAGTTAATCTGCTTTCTGAAGCCCAATGAGGCTACTTACCGTTTTAGCGGGCTTGCTGTTGCTCGCCTATCCGCTAGCGGTATACGCAGGACTCTCAAACTTTGGGATCGCTCCCCTCGCACTTGTGCTCGTCATCCTTTTTGGGTTTCGCATCGCTTCTGGTCATTTAGCCAATCGTGGACCATTGAAACACCTCGCTGTCGTCACTGGCGCAATCGGTATTGTGCTCGTGTCTCTCGGTTATCTGTTTCGACAACACGATTGGCTGCTGTTTTACCCGGTTGCCGTCAATAGCGTCATGCTGACAGCGTTTGCCTATAGTCTGACTCAATCTCAATCCATGATTGAACGACTCGCACGGTTGCAAGATCCCGACCTCCCACCTTCCGGTGTACGTTATACCCGTAACGTCACCAAAATCTGGTGTGTGTTTTTTCTGGTGAATGGCAGCATTGCGTTAGCAACCTGTTTTATGCCCCTGACATCTTGGACACTCTACAACGGCTTATTAAGCTATGTTGCGGCGGGCGTTTTGTTCGGCATTGAGTTTGTGGTCAGAAAAAGGGTTCAGACGTCCTAATGTCTCTCATTCCTCTTGCACAGTTGCTGGCGTGTGAACGTCCGCATGATCACCCTGTCGCGTTCAGTGACAATCACACAGCAACATGGGCACAGTTTCAACATGACGTGTCGTCACTTACTGCGCACTTCGAGGCCAAAGAAGAACAACGTTGGGCCTTGGCATTTGATGACAGCTACCTGTTTGCGACCGCTTTTTTGGCGCTTTGCCACGCACGAAAAAACATTGTGCTTCCTGGCAATCTCCAACCCGGCGCGCTCAATGAACTGCGTCCGCATTTCGATGCCATTGTGCATGATGAGCGCATTCAACTGCTCGCAAACACCCCTGCTGTATCTCTTCCGTACGCAGAGGTAAACACGCACGCCAATCTTTCACGCCCTGCCCCTTTTAATGCTGTCACGCTGACTTTGTTTACATCTGGGTCAAGTTCGACGCCGAAGGCCATCGTGAAACAGCTCAGTCAGCTCCAAGCAGAGCTCAACCAGCTTGAGTTTCAATGGGGGGAATCACTGTCGAACACCCGCGTTCAAAGTACGGTATCCCACCAGCATATTTATGGCTTGTTGTTCCGCGTGCTTTGGCCATTAAGTGCAGGCCGTGCCTTCTCATGCAGTGATTTGGTTTACCCTGAACAAGTCAGCGCCGCAGCGCAATCCGATGCCACCTTGATCAGCAGCCCAGCGTTGCTAAAACGCTTAGAAGGCCAATGCAAACACAACGAATACCGCGCGGTATTTTCGTCCGGCGGCCCGCTTCCTTTTGATGCTTCAACGCACAGTGAGCAGTTACTCGGTCAACGCCCTGTCGAGGTCTATGGCAGCACAGAAACCGGCGGCATTGGTTTTAGACAACAAACCCTTTCGACTCAGCCTTGGCAATTGTTTGATGACATTCGTGCCGAACTGGATGAGCACGGCTGCCTACGCTTACTGTCTCCTTACATTGATGCCAATGCGTGGTACCAAACCGCGGATCTTTGCGACCTCATCAACGACACCCAGTTCGTGCTGAAAGGCCGCGCAGATCGCGTCATAAAATTGGAAGAAAAGCGCGTCTCATTATCTGAGATAGAACAACGACTTTGCGAAAACGCATGGATTTCTGATGCCGCTTCTTTGGTTTTGTCACTTGATGAGCGCCAAGTTGTTGCCGCAGTCGTGGTATTATCCCCAAAAGGACAGCGGAAGGTTGCCGACGTTGGGAAAGGAAAATTTCAGCTAGCACTGAGACAACAACTTCGAGATTGGTTAGAGCCGATTGCGATTCCTCGCCAGCTCCGATTTGTTAATGCAATACCGCAAAACAGTCAGGGAAAACGACAGAAACAGGTGATTGAATCTTTATTTTCACCCGCATCGTCGACGAACGAGTAACAGGTAAACCATGCAAAGAAAACCCACTTTACTCAATACAACATTGAGTGAGAACACCGCCACATTAACCTTGAAAGTGGACGCAAGCCTTGAAGACTTCAAAGGCCACTTTCCAGTGTTCGCACTTCTCCCTGGCGTGACCCAGATTGATCTGGCGGTGCGTTACGCACGCGATACCCTTGGCATTAATGGCACCTTCGGTGGCATGGAAGTGATCAAATTCCAAGACCCAATTTTGCCTAATGCCACAGTAGACCTAACGCTTACATGGCACCCAGACAAAGAGAAACTGCATTTCAGCTATCAATCAGGCACCACTGCGCACTCATCAGGCCGCGTAACCCTTCGTCAGGCACAGTGAGTGATTAACGTCGTATGAGCAGTTATCGACCCTGTTTTCTGATCCCTTGCTACAACCATGGCAATACGGTGCATGGTGTTGTTCAGCAGTTGATGCCCTTTGGTTTTGACGTGTTGCTGGTGGATGACGGTAGCAATGCTGACACCAAAGCTGCCCTCGCCTATGCCGCCCTTTCACCGAATGTCACTTTGCTGACATTGAAAGAGAACCAAGGTAAAGGCGGCGCGGTCATCGCAGGGCTAAAA
Organism: Enterovibrio norvegicus DSM 15893; assembly: GCF_900115495.1. Classification (GTDB taxonomy): domain Bacteria; phylum Pseudomonadota; class Gammaproteobacteria; order Enterobacterales; family Vibrionaceae; genus Enterovibrio; species Enterovibrio norvegicus. The sequence continues at coordinate 18,695 of NZ_FOWR01000034.1, forward strand.
GAAGCGCAGAGACTGGGTTACTCCCATGCGATTCAAATCGATGCCGATGGTCAGCATGACACACAGGCATTGCCAGAACTCATCCAAACCTCGGAAGACAACCCGAACGCCTTGGTGTCAGGTAAACCCATTTATGATGCGTCCATTCCCGCGTCTCGTCGTTATGGTCGCTACATTACGCATTTTTGGGTGATGTTAGAAACCCTCTCCACTTCCGTAAAAGACACCATGTGTGGTTTTCGCGCCTATCCACTGACCCAAACGCTGGCAGTCATCGACGGTGCAGCCATTGGCACACGCATGGACTTTGACATTGAGATCATGGTGCGCCTTTACTGGAACGACACTGAGATCTTGTTTGTCGATACGCGGGTGATCTACCCAGAAGATGGCATCTCGCATTTCGATGCGTTGAAAGACAACGTGCGCATCAGCAAAATGCACAGCAAGTTGTTCTTCTCGATGTTTCCTAAAATCCCGCATTTACTCAGCAGAAAACGCCGAAAAGCCAAACACTGGTCAACGCAAAAAGAGCGTGGCACCATTCTTGGCATTAAAATTCTGTTGGGATCTTACCGCTTATTAGGGCGGGGGGTTTTCAGTCTGTTGCTGCGTGTCGTCATGGCGTATTACTGGCTTACGGGCAAATCCGCAAAGCGCGCATCTGAGCAATATTTAGCGCGATTGAATGCCTACGGTGCGGAGCAAAACATCACGTTCCCTGAAAAGATGACATCGTATAAGCACTTGTTATCTTTTGGAGAAACCATGCTCGACAAACTCGCGGCATGGCAAGGTGACTTCGACGAGAGCAATTTAACTATAAGTGGCGCGGAACATTTTCATGACTCTGTGTCACAAAGCAAAGGCGCAGTGTTATTAGGCTCGCATCTGGGAAATATTGAACTGTGTAGAGCGTTGAGCCGTCGACACACAGGTGTGAAAATAAACGCCTTGGTGTTTACTGAACATGCAGTTCAATTTAACTCGGTAATGGAAGCTGTTAACCCAGACTCCGCCGTGAACCTGATTCAAGTGACCAACCTTGGCCCTGACACCGCGATCATGTTGCAACAAAAAATCGATCAAGGGGAATGGATTGTCATCGTTGGAGACCGGACATCAGTGACCCGCGAAGGGCGCGTTGTGATGGCCGATTTTCTTGGTCAACCTGCGCCATTCCCACAAGGTCCTTTTGTGCTCGCGTCGGTATTGAAAGCCCCCGTATTTCTTCTCTTCGGCCTCAGAGCCCAAAGCGAAAGCGGTCCGCACTTCAACGTCTACTTCGAACCTTTTCATGACCCGATTGTACTGCCTCGCGGAAGGCGAGAAGAAGCACTTCAAGACGTAGTACAACAATACGCTTCGCGTTTGGAACACTACACCCTTTTAGCACCACTCCAATGGTACAACTTTTTCAATTTCTGGCAGTTAGCGGGTAAAAATAATGAATAAGATTTCTGACAACCCTATTGTGTTTGGGGATGATCAGCTCACCATCGAGTCTGTTGTTGCCATCGCGAATGGACAACACGCTGCATTGAACAGCTCTCCTGAATTTAGCGCGCGCATTGACCGCGGCACCAAATTCTTGGAGCGTTTGTTGAAAGAAGAAGGCGTGATTTATGGCGTCACCACCGGGTACGGGGATTCTTGTACCGTGGCGATTCCGCCTTCTCTTGTTGATGAACTTCCCCTTCACCTCACTCGTTTTCACGGTTGTGGATTGGGACAAAACCTAGACCATGCCCAAAGCCGCGCAGTATTGGCAACGCGCCTGAACTCCTTAACCCAAGGCGTCTCAGGCGTAAGCATGGAACTGCTCAACCAACTCACAGCTTTGATCAATCACGACATCTCTCCGCGCATTCCACAAGAAGGTTCGGTGGGCGCAAGTGGCGACCTTACGCCGCTTTCTTATGTTGCCGCGACCCTTATCGGCGAGCGTGAAGTAATTTACAAAGGCGAGATCCGCCCAACGGCAGAAGTGTTTGCAGAGCTTGGCATTAAGCCCATCAAACTCAAGCCAAAAGAAGGCTTGGCGATGATGAACGGGACGTCAGTCATGACGGCACTCGCGTGTCTTGCGTTCAAACGTGCAGAATACCTGACCCAGCTTTCAACGCGCATTACCGCCATGGTGTCATTGGCAATGCAAGGCAACGATTTCCACTTTGATGAAGCCTTGTTTGCAGTGAAACCTCACCCAGGTCAGCAGCAAATTGCGGCTTGGCTGCGTGATGATCTGCAAGCCGATCGTCCACCACGAAACAGCGACCGTCTGCAAGATCGTTACTCGCTGCGCTGCGCACCCCATGTCATCGGTGTTCTTCAAGACACCCTGCCATGGCTACGCCAAATGATTGAAAACGAACTAAACAGCGCGAACGATAACCCGATCATTGATGGCGACAACGAGCGCGTACTACACGGTGGACACTTCTATGGTGGGCACATAGCCATGGCAATGGACACACTGAAAACCGCCGTGGCAAACATCGCCGATCTGCTTGATCGTCAAATGGCACAGTTGATGGACTACAAGTTCAACAACGGACTGCCGTTTAACCTCACAGGCGCTGAAGGCGAGAGAAAGCCAATTAACCATGGCTTTAAAGCGGTACAAATCGGCATTTCAGCATGGACAGCGGAAGCGCTGAAAAACACCATGCCAGCCAGTGTCTTTTCGCGCTCAACTGAATGTCATAACCAAGATAAAGTCAGCATGGGCACCATCGCCTCGCGCGATTGTCTTCGTGTGTTGGAATTGACAGAGCAAGTCACCGCTGCAAGTTTGCTTGCAGCGACACAGGCGCTTGAAATTCGTATTCGCAAAGGCGAACTCAACATGAATCACTTGAGCCCAGCACTTCGTCAAATGATGAAAGACGTGCAGAGCGATTTTGACTTTGTGGTTGAAGACCGCCCGTTGGAGCAGGATTTACGTCGCTTTATCGATCGTATCCAGCATCAAGGATGGGAGCTTTACTAGTATGCCAGAAGCCACTTTACAGGCTGAGGTTACTCTAAGGACGGCGTTTCAGGACGCCGATCCTATGGGTGTGATCTACCACGGAAACTATTTCCGCTTTTTCGAAGAAGCCCGTCGCGCCATGATGGAACAACTCGATTATGGCTACATGGCGATGAAAGAGTCAGGCTACATGTGGCCAATCATTGATGCCGCTGTGCGCTACGTAAAGCCCATCAAGTTTGACCAATCCATCATCGTTACCGCCAAGCTCACCGAATGGGAAAATCGCCTTCGCACCGATTACGTGATTTACGATGCAGCCACCCGCAAACGCTTAACCAAAGGCCACACCATTCAAGTGGCCGTCAGCATCGACACAGAAGAGATGTGTTTTGTCTCTCCGACCGTCTTTACCCAAAAACTCGAGGCGTACCTGAGTGCTCAATAAATGCCGCCGTTTGTTCTCTGCGCTATTGCTGTTTGTGTGTGTCTTTCCTGCGCACGCATTAACCTTGTCTGATTTACAGACACGCCTTTCAGCACATGACATCACACGTGGTGATTTTACCCAAACGCGTCATCTCGCCATGTTGGACATGCCATTGGTGTCCCAAGGTGCATTCCTATTGAGCCAGACCGACGGCCTATTGTGGCAACAAGCCACCCCCTTTCCGCTGTCCTTGGTATTAACAGGGAAAACCCTGACACAGCGCATCCCTGGGCAAGCAGACAACATCGTCAATGCGGATGACAATCCGATGGTGTTCTACTTCAGTCGTTTATTTTTATCTCTGTTCCAAGGAGATACCGACGCTCTAGCAGCGCAGTTTGATTTGCAGCTAACGGGAACCACAGAGAAGTGGCATTTGGTGTTAACCCCAAAACAACCGCCGCTGTCTCAGGTATTTAAAGAAATCACGCTTCAAGGCACAGAGCACATCGATATGTTGACCTTGCACGAAGTCAGAGGCGATCATTCAGAGATTCGCTTTACCAATGTGACCTTCACACCCACGAACCTGACAGAAGAAGAACTAGGTGAATTTGCTGACTAAAGCAACAGGCTGGTTGCTTGTTCTTGTTTTGCTCTTCGCAACCTCACTGTGGCGCCAGCCTAGTGATTTGCCAATGTTGGACACTGATGTCCTCAATCTTCTGCCTAAAAACCAACAAGACCCATTGGCACAAAAGGCGTTCCAACAAGCGGCTGAGAACATTGAAGATCAGGTTGTTATTCTTGTCGGTCACGCGTCACCAAGTGTTGCCATTGAAGCCACAAAAGCACTTACCTCTCAGCTAACACAGCTTCCGTTGTTTGATAGCATCAAAGCAGAAATGTCTGACGATGAACAAAACTCATGGGGCACTGTCTTTGCGCCTGTGAAATCGCAACTGCTGACAACAGAACAACGCCAAAGGCTTGCTGACAATCCCTCTGCACAAACTGCGCATGTCATTCAATCCATCTATAACCCCTTTTCAGGCGTCACCGGAGCAGAGCTCGCGCACGATCCTTTCTTATTGTTCCGTGATTTCTTATTACACCTCGGTGCGCAAAACAGCCGTTTTACGCTAAAAGACAATGTGCTCACCACCCAGTTTGAAGGCAAGACTTACACCTTGGTGCGTGCAAGCCTGTCAGGCAGTGCCTACAGTGTGCCCATACAAGAACAGCTCATAGATTTGTATCAGGCTGAAGCGCAGCTAAAAACGCAGTACGGTGCGGACGTTCTGCATACTGGCGCCGTGTTTTACGCGGCCTTTGGCGCAGAGAGTGCTCGGTCAGAAATCAGCACCATTGGTGTTGGGTCCATGGTGGGTATTTTGCTCTTGGTGTTGTTTGTGTATCGCAGCCTTTTGCCCGTCAGCCTTGCGCTGCTTTCCATTGGCTCAGGGGTTATCACTGCCTTTTCCGTCAGTTTGCTCATCTTTGGACAAATTCACTTATTCAGTCTGGTCATTGGAGCCAGTTTGATCGGTGTTTCCATCGATTACTCTTTCCATTTCTTAACGGAAAGAATGGCAATGGGCGACAAATGGAACGCCAACGCTGGCTGGCGTGCGGTCGCTGTACCTATCACCTTTGGCCTCGCCTCAACGTTAATCGCCTACTTGAGCATGTTTGCTGCGCCTTTTCCCGGCCTTCAACAACTCGCGGTGTTCTCAGCCGCAGGGCTCATTGGCGCTTACCTCAGCGTGATGTGCTGGTATCCCTTACTTGCCGCGAAGCTGGCAAAAAAAAGAACGCTGCCATGGCAACGCGCAGCGGTTTGGTGTCTCGCGCCTTGGCAAAAAGCCTCATGGCAGCGAGGCGTCATGTGCATTGCACTGGGTATCGGCGTGCTCGGGTTAGTGTATGCCGATTACGATGACAACATTCAGAAGTTGCAGTCACTGCCACCGTCACTCAAACAACAAGAACAACGCATTCAAGATATTTCAGGGATGGGAAGCAGCCAGCCTATGCTGTTGGTGCGCGGCAATAGCGAACAGGCGGTACTCACGTCACTCAATGCATTAACGCCGTCTCTTGATGCGCTTAAAGCCTTCGGTGATATCAGCGGTTACCAAACGCTCGCCGACTATGTGCCGCCCTTGTCGATACAAAAAGACAACTATCAACGCGTCGAAGCGCTTTATGCCTCACAGGCAGAAAAACTGGCGACGCAGCTCGGCTTGGCTGAGGTTCCAACACTCAAACAGGCTTTTACACCATTCACACTCCGTGATTTTTTACAGTCACCGAGTGGCCGTGAATTTCAACCGCTTTGGCTCGGAGACATTGACGATCAATTCGCAGCGCTCGTGTTGCTCCAAGATGTGTCTTCTCCTGCCAATGTGAAAGCCGCCCTTGCTCATCACTCCCATGTCAGTTGGCTCAACAAAGCCGAGGAGGTATCGCGTCTGTTTGGTGATTACCGCCAGCGTATCAGCGTGTTCATTGGGTTGTCGTGCATCATCATTCTTATCTTACTTAGCCTTCGCTTTGGCATGAAAAACGCGTGCCGAGTTCTTATCGCGCCCGTATTGGCAGCGGGTATAGGTTTGGCCGCAGGCGCACTGAGCAGTGTGCCAATGAACTTGTTCAACTTGCTGGCATTGTTTCTCGTGATGGGCATCGGCATTGATTACGCCCTCTTCTTTGCCGAGCAGAAAGACAGCCTTCGCGCGTGGGTAGCAAACACCTTAGCGGCGCTCACCACCTTGCTCGCGTTTGGTCTGCTGTCCCTTAGCAACACAGAAGCCATTCACAGCTTTGGCATTACGGTGCTCGTGGGTATCAGTGCCGCTTGGCTTCTTTCCCCCATCGCGATTCGCGCAAACAGTAAGGGTATCGCTAAATGATCAAACGATTTGCGTTTCTCATTATCTTGGCCATAAGCCTTATGGGCTGTTCAACGCTTTTAAGCACGCCTGAATCTGACAACCGCGTTGAGCTAGCCAAAGGGGTATCTGTCACCCTCCCCACACCCGCAGAATTTGGCGGCAGCGTGAGTGTTAGCCAACTCATTAACGCAGATTGGGAAGGTGAAGCACATACGCTTCCGGTGCATTTAGAAATATCTTCTGAGCGTGTGGTGTTGGTCGGGTTTTCGGCATGGGGAACCCGCTTGATTACCGCCACGTATGAGAAGGGCCGACTCGAAGAAGATGCGCTAGCAGGCCTCGGTATTGTGTTACCAGACAGCCGACAAATCTTGATGAATTTGATGATTACACTCTGGCCAGTGGAAGCATGGGCACCGCATCTCAAGCCCATTGGTTGGACGCTGATCGAACAAGATAAGCATCGCATCTTACGCGATGCGAGCGGCGAAACCGTGGTTGAAATACAGTATGATGAACCCTTCAAATTGGGGACGGTGCCAGCCTTCATCCAATACGAACACAAACAACAACATTATCGCATTACGATTAACACCCTGAGCCCGAACGGACGCTAATTTCAACACCAAGGCGGTAAACTTCATGACTCCCGTTTACATACATGCCTGCGGTGCGCACTCCGCACTTGGCAGCACTCTCGATGAGATTCATTCCAGCTTAAAACGAGGCATTAGCCCAGGTATGTCCGGCGAGCGCTTTCGGTTGAACGATGACACCATGGTGACCGTCGGTCGCGCAGTGGGCGCACTGCCGTCATTGGAAGCTTTTCCTTCACATCAGCAGACACGCAATAACCAACTGGCACTCTCTGCGTTGCTGCAACTGTCTGATGCCGTTAATGATGCCAAAGCGCGTTTCTGCCCTGATCGCATTGCCGTGGTATTAGGCTCGAGCACGTCCGGCATTTCAGACGGTGAGCGCGCGTTAAAACATTACATTGATCAGGGTGAATTCCCAAAAACTTACCATTACCACCAGCAAGAACTCGGTAACCTATCAGACTTCGTCAGTGACTATTTTGGCCTAACGGGGTTGCACTATACGGTTTCAACCGCATGTTCATCCAGCGGCCGCGTTTTTCTCACCGCGAAACGGTTATTAAAAGCAGGCCTTGCCGATGCAGTGATCGTTGGTGGTGCTGATAGTTTGTGTGCGTTAACAGTGAACGGGTTCCATGGGTTGGATTCAATCTCTCCTGAGCTTTGCAACCCATTCGGAGAGAACCGAAACGGGATAAATATTGGTGAGGCAGCGGCTTTTATGCTTCTCTCGCTTGAGCGGCCTTCTGACCTTCCTCATATTGCATTACTCGGCGCGGGAGACAGTTCTGATGCGCACCATATTTCAGCGCCCCACCCTGAAGGGGATGGTGCTGAACGAGCAATGAGAAACGCGCTGGAGGATGCGCATCTCACCGCGAATGACATTGGTTATGTGAATGCGCACGGTACGTCTACGCCATTGAACGATGCGATGGAATCTAAAGCCATTTTACGCACCTTAGGTGAACACGTACCTGTGAGTTCGACAAAGCCGCTGACGGGACACACTTTAGGCGCAGCCAGTGCCATTGAAGCCAGCATTTGTTGGCACGTATTGAAACATTCACTGCCGCTACCCGTATCAAAGCATCAACAAGCGCATGCAACGGATGTCGCGCCGATTCGATTGGCACAGCTCGGCGATACACTGGAAAAACCGGCCATTTTGAGTAACTCCTTTGCGTTTGGCGGTAACAATATCAGCCTGATTTTTGGACACGTATGAAAACAGTACCTCATGTGAATGATTTGCTTCCTCACGAAGCACCCATGATCTTGATCGACGACATGATCGATGTGGGTGAAAAACACATTCACTGCCGCGTCACCTCAAAAGAGAGCAACCTCTTTTTTGATCAAGAGATAAAAGCGATCCCAGGTTGGGTCGGCATTGAGTTAATGGCCCAAACCATTGCTGCGTGGTCGGGGTATCACGCTTGGCATGAAGGCGGCGAACCGCCTGTCGGCTTCTTGCTCGGCAGTCGTCGCTACAACACTGACACCAGCGTATTTCCTGCTGGGCAGGTGTTAGACATTCATGCTGATCACATGATGGAAAGCAACGGCATGGCCGTTTTTGCTTGCCGAATAGAACATGACGGCGTTGAGATTGCCACCGCGCAGCTCAACGCATTTGTACCGCCAAAAGAAAAACTCGAACAGATGATGAACAGGGATACCCAATGAACAGAGATGTACTGGTAACGGGTGCCAGCAAAGGCATCGGTAAAGCGATTGCACTGCAACTCGCAAAAGATGGGTTTTCTGTGGTGGTGCACTATGGCCGAGATAAAGCAGGTGCAAAAGACACACTCGCTGCTATTCAAGCTGAAAATGGACAAGGTCGCCTCATCAGTTTTGACATCAGCAACCGTGAACAATGCCGTGAAACTTTAGAAGCCGATATTGCAGAACACGGTGGCTACTACGGCGTTGTGAACAACGCTGGCGTTACCGCAGATACCGCCTTCCCAGCGATGACAGCTGAAGAATGGGATGGCGTGGTTCATACCAACCTAGACAGTTTCTACAACGTGCTTCACCCATGCATCATGCCGATGCTTCAACGCCGCAGAGGCGGGCGCATTGTTACCATGGCGTCTGTTTCCGGTATGATGGGCAACCGCGGTCAAACCAATTACAGCGCGGCGAAAGCGGGCATTATCGGTGCAACAAAAGCACTGGCATTGGAGTTGGCCAAGCGAAAAGTCACGGTCAACTGCGTCGCACCCGGTTTGATCGATACAGGCATGATTGACGAGCATGTAAAAGAACATGCGCTACCACAAGTTCCTTTGCGTCGCATGGGCGAACCTGAAGAAGTCGCAGGCCTTGTTAGCTACCTGATGTCAGACATCGCAGGCTATGTCACGCGACAAGTCATTTCAGTCAATGGAGGCCTCATATGAACCGCAGAGTTGTTGTCACTGGTATGTCCGGTGTCACTGCGTTTGGTAACAACTGGCAAGACGTTAGCGCCAAGCTCGATGAGCTTAAAAATGCGGTACGTTACATGCCAGATTACGAACAGTATGACGGACTAAACACCAAGCTCGCCGCGCCGATCAGCGACTTTCAAGTGCCTTCGCATTACAACCGCAAGCAACTGCGCGGTATGGGTCGAGTCTCGAAACTTTCCACCGTAGCGACAGAGAACGCTTTGGTTCAGAGCGGGCTGATTGGCAGCGACACGCTCACCGATGGCCAAACGGGTATCGCTTATGGCTCATCAACGGGCAGTACACCCGCTATCGGCGCTTTCGGTGTCATGTTGAATGACAAAACCACCAAAGCCATTACAGCCACCACCTACGTGCAAATGATGCCGCACACCACCGCGGTTAACGTGGGTCTGTTCTTTGGTCTTAAAGGCCGCGTTATTCCAACCAGCAGTGCATGTACGTCGGGCAGTCAAGCCATTGGCTATGCGTTCGAAGCCATTAAACACGGTTATCAAACAGCCATGGTTGCAGGCGGCGCTGAAGAGCTTTGCCCGACAGAATCAGCCGTGTTCGATACCCTTTTCGCGACAAGCTTGAGAAACGACGCCCCTGAAACATCACCGCGCCCGTACGACAAAGACCGTGACGGCCTTGTGATTGGCGAAGGTGCTGGAACCTTGGTGCTGGAAGAATACGAACATGCGGTTGCTCGTGGCGCAACGATTCTGGCTGAATTGGTCGGCTTTGCCAGCAACTGCGATGCTGCCCACGTGACACAGCCTAAAATGGAAACCATGCAAATTTGTATGGAAATGGCACTGCAAAACGCAGGCTTAACGCCCTCTCAAATTGGGTATGTATCTGCGCATGGCACAGCAACAGAAAAAGGCGATATTGCTGAATCTCAAGCAACGTCAAACGTCTTTGGCAATCAAATTCCAATCAGTTCGATGAAAAGCTACTTTGGCCATACGCTCGGCGCATGCGGTGCGATTGAAGCCTGGCTTGCTATCGAAATGATGAATGAAGGCCGTTTTAGCCCGACACTAAATCTTGAAAACATCGATCCAGCCTGTGGCGATCTTGATTACATCCGAGGTGAAAACCGTCATATTGATTGCGATTACATCATGAGCAATAACTTTGCTTTTGGTGGTGTGAACACCTCACTGATCTTTAAGCGTTTCCAAGCGTAAACGCACTCGGTCTCTTTACGTTTAAAAAGAGCCAGAGACAAAAATGCCCGCAATGTGCGGGCATTTTTATGTTTGTGCGTAGACTCATGAACGCTCTAATAACACCGTCGCCACGGCATAGCGTTTTTCATCCGCAATGGTCAGAAGAATGTTGGTCACGCCACGCTCGTCCGCCATCTGCTTAGCAACGCCAGAGAAAGCCACAATCGGTTTACCCAAAGCATCGTTGGACACTTCAAAGTCGTGAAACGTGACGCCACAGGCAATGCCTGTTCCCAAGGCTTTAGACGCCGCTTCTTTTACGGCGAAACGCTTAGCAAGGTAGCGGGCTGGAAACTTGGTCGCGCCATACTTTTCGAGCTCAGAGTTCGTAAGCACACGCTTGGCAAAGGCATCTTGATTCCGCGCGATGATGTCATCAAATCGCGCGATTTCAACAATGTCTGTCCCTAGACCCACAACCGACATTAGCGACGCGCGTCCTGCATGATCACTTTCATGTCAGCCACGGCTTTTGACAGGCCATCAAACACGGCACGGCCCACAATCGAGTGACCGATGTTCAACTCGTAGATTTCAGGGATAGCCGCAATTGGCGTCACGTTGTGGTATGTCAGGCCATGACCCGCATTTACCTTAATGCCTTGATCAGCTGCGTAGCTCGCGGCGGCGGCAATTTTTTTCAGCTCAGCCTGCATGTCTTCATCAGATTCAGCATCGGCGTAGTGACCCGTATGAAGCTCTATGTAAGGTGCACCACAGGCTTTTGCTGCATCAATCTGCTCGCGATCAGCATCGATAAACAGTGACACTTTAATACCTGCTTCCGCCAGTGTTTGAGTAGCCGCTTTCACTTTTTCAAGTTGACCCACCACGTCCAGTCCACCTTCAGTGGTCAGCTCTTCGCGCTTCTCTGGCACCAAGCAAACATAAGCAGGTTTCACATCCAACGCGATAGCGACCATCTCATCTGTCACTGCCATTTCAAGGTTCATGCGTGTTTGCAGGGTATCTCTCAGCAAGTAAACATCGCGATCTTTAATATGGCGACGGTCTTCACGGAGGTGAACAGTAATACCATCGGCACCTGCACGCTCTGCAATTTCAGCGGCATGGACAGGATCAGGGTACTTGGTGCCGCGTGCATTTCGAACCGTTGCCACGTGGTCAATATTGACGCCCAAATAAATGGTATTCATTGCGTAGATTTCCTTGTTCGTAACAAAAATAACTCTCTGCTCTTGAGAGGCTTTGAGCCAAGATAAGGCTTGAGGGCCAGCCGTGTAAAGCGCTTGGCGGCTTTTAACTGTTCAGTGGTCGAGAATTGGCGACTTGAGAGCGCAATTAAATCACTGCCTTGAAATGCAAGGTTGTGGCTCTTCATGAGCGAGGCAACAAATCCCATTTGCTCTCGGAATATATATGTCATTCCTTCCCCAACAGGTTCACCGCTGCCGGCGCAATGCAGAAAATCAACACCATAGCCCAATGATTCCAGCAAGGCCAACTCAAATCGGCGTAGTGCAGGTTCAGGGTTTTCGAATTGTGCGAGCTCTGTTAATGCAGAAACATAATCGAAGAACAATTGGTGATACGCCGTTTCAGGCTCAACCACACGACTGAGAATTTCATTGAGGTAGAAACCAGAAAAGAGAGCGTTACCAGAAAGAGGAATAGCAAGGCCCATGGCTTCAGCGTGACGCATCGTATGCATCTCACCGCGACCAGACCATTTCATTAAAAGCGGGGTAAAAGGCTGAAGTGCGCCTTTTAGGGGAGAGCGTTTACCACGAGCGCCTTTTGCCATAAGGCTAACGCGCCCGTGATTTTCGCTAAAGACATCCAGAATAAGGCTGGTTTCGCTATAAGGGCGAGAGTGCAAGACAAAGCAACGCTGCAAGCCTTCCATACCCCACCTTTCTTATTCTGAATATTCGGCGATCAAAGATCGTCGATGTAGCCAAGGCTGCGCAGTGCACGTTCGTCGTCTGCCCAACCTGATTTCACTTTCACCCATAGCTCTAAGTAGACTTTGCGTTCAAACAAATCTTCCATGTCTAGGCGGGCTTCGCGACCGATGGTTTTGATTTTGTCGCCACCTTTGCCGATCACCATGCGTTTTTGACCGTTACGCTCAACCAAGATCAGGCCATTGATTTCAAAGCCATCAGTGTCTGGGTTGTAGTCAAAACGCTCAATTTCAACGGTGACGGCATACGGTAGTTCATCGCCCGTAAAACGCATCAGCTTTTCACGGATGATTTCAGACGCCATAAAGCGCTGTGAACGGTCTGTCACGTAATCTTCTGGGAAGTACCAATCGCCTTCAGGCAAATGCGCACGCACCAGTTTCTCAACCACATCGATGTTTTTACCGCTCTTCGCAGAAACAGGCACAACATCAACGAAGTCCATCTTCTCGCTTAATGCTTGAAGATGTGGGAACAAGTCCGCTTTTTCTTTTACGTTGTCGACTTTGTTGATCAGCAAAACAACGGGTAATTCAGACTTCTTGAGCTTGTTCAGCACCATTTCGTCATCTTCGGTCCAGTGTGTACCGTCAACGAGGAAGAGTACCAATTCAACATCGGTCAATGAGCTTGATGCCGCGCGGTTCATCAATCGGTTGATGGTGCGCTTTTCTTCAATGTGAAGCCCAGGTGTATCCACGTATACCGCTTGGAAACCGTCGCGCGTATCGACACCCATGATGCGGTGACGCGTGGTTTGCGGTTTACGAGAAGTAATAGACAGTTTCTGGCCCACTAAACGGTTCAGAAGTGTCGATTTACCCACGTTAGGGCGACCAACGATGGCGATAAAGCCACAGTGGTGAATTTCGTGCGTGTCTGTCATGAGTCCAGCTTTTCTAATGCCAGTTCTGCAGCCGCTTGCTCTGCCTTGCGACGACTACTGCCTTTACCTACTGCAGGTCGTTCCAGACCTGCCACTTCACATTCAACCGTAAATTGCTGGTTGTGCGCCTCGCCTTGTACCTTCGTTACATTATAGGCAGGCAATGGCTTACGACGTCCTTGCAAGAATTCTTGCAACCGTGTTTTCGGGTCTTTTTGGTTCGCGCCGGGCATGATGGTGTCCAAACGTTCTTTATACCAACCCAAAACAATCCCACGGACCGTTTCCAAATCGCTGTCGAGGTAGATTGCGCCGATAATTGCTTCTACAGCATCAGCAAGGATAGAGTCGCGACGGAAACCGCCACTTTTCAACTCACCCGGCCCCAGTTGCAATACATCACCCAGTTCGAACTCACGGCCTAGCTCAGCCAGAGTATTACCACGAACCAAGGTCGCACGCATGCGGCTCATGTCACCTTCATCAACGTTCGGGAAACGATGGTAGAGATCGTCAGCAACAACGAAACTCAAAATAGAATCACCCAGAAACTCTAAACGCTCGTTGTGTTGACCACTAGCACTGCGGTGAGTAAGGGCGAGACTAAGAAGCGCCATATCGCGAAATTCATACGCAATACGACGCTGTAATTTATTTGTTGGTGTTGTCATGTTGTTCCAAGTTAATCAATGCCGCCGATACGCTCGAAGCGCACGCCGACAGGTACCCATGATGGCAAGAAGCTATCGCCTTGCTCATCAAATTCAAAACTGGTCCAGATACCTACTGCTTTACCCACCAAATTGGCTTCTGGGACAAAGCCCCAGAATCGGCTGTCTTTACTGTTGTCACGGTTATCACCCATCACAAAGTATTGCCCTTCAGGTACAACCCACTCACCCAGTCCAGGGGTTGGGTAGTACTGACCTGCCTGATTCGGCATGTAAGGGTTAACCAAAATCTGGTGGGGTTCTTGGCCAAGCTGTTCTTGCGCTTGAATAAGCGACACACCGCGCTGCGTAAACGGGCTTTCGTGGACATCGTCCACAGCGACCAATTCACACGTAGACTCGCCTTTTTGTTGAACACAAAGGCGTTTGTCTTCGCTGTAACGCACGATGTCGCCCGGCATACCGACTACACGTTTAATGAAATCAATGCTCGGTTGCGGTGGGTATTTAAATACCACAACATCACCACGTTCTGGTTGTCCCGTCTCAACAAGCTGATGACGGAACACCGGATCTTTCAAGCCGTAAGCAAACTTCTCAACCAAGATGAAGTCACCCACCAGCAAAGTAGGCATCATAGAGCCTGAAGGAATTTGGAAAGGCTCGTAAATAAACGAGCGCAATACCAATACAAGGCCGATAACAGGGAACACAGAAGCGGCGGTTTCCACCCAGCTAGGCTGAGGGGCAACTTGTGCGATCTGTTCTTCACTTATCTCACCACTTGCCAGATTGAGCGTTTCTGCCGCTTGTTCGGCGCGACGTGGTGCCCATCTGAATTTATCCAGTGCCCAGATAATCCCAGTCAATAGGGTGACCAGCACCAGAATCAGTGAGAAAGTATTTGCCATAGTGTTCCCTTAACCCTTAATCCTTTTTTATTATTTGTCTTTGCCTACATGCAGAATTGCGAGGAACGCTTCTTGTGGCAGTTCGACGTTACCGATCTGCTTCATGCGTTTCTTACCGTCTTTCTGTTTCTGCAGTAGTTTTTTCTTACGGCTAATATCACCACCGTAACATTTTGCAATCACGTTCTTACGCAATTGTTTCACGGTTGAACGTGCAATGATGTGTGTGCCGATCGCCGCTTGGATCGCGATATCAAATTGCTGACGAGGGATGAATTCTTTCATCTTCTCAACCAGATCACGACCACGATTCTGAGCGTGATCTTTGTGCGTAATGATCGCCAACGCATCCACGTTATCGCCGTTCAATAGCACGTCAACACGCACCATGTTTGATGCTTCATAGCGTTGGAAGTTGTAATCCAGTGACGCGTAGCCACGTGACGTTGATTTCAGACGGTCAAAGAAGTCCAAAACCACTTCAGCCATCGGAATGTCGTACGTCAAGGCAACTTGTTTACCGTGGTAAACCATGTCCACTTGCATGCCGCGTTTTTCGACACACAATGTGATCACATTACCAAGGTATTCAGAAGGCACTAAAATATGGCAGCGAGCAATCGGCTCACCCATGATCTCAATGTCGTTTACCGCAGGCAATTTAGCTGGGCTATCGACATACAAGATATCGCCATTTGTTTTCTTCACTTCGTACACTACGGTTGGTGCTGTTGTAATCAGCTCCAAATTGTATTCACGCTCAAGACGCTCCTGAATGATCTCCATGTGCAACATGCCAAGGAAACCACAACGGAAGCCGAAACCTAGAGCAGCAGAGCTTTCTGGTTCGTAGAATAGCGACGCATCATTCAGGCTAAGCTTACCTAGCGCATCACGGAAGTTCTCGTAATCATCCGAAGAGATAGGGAACAAACCCGCATACACCTGTGGCTTCACTTTTTTAAAGCCAGGAAGCGCAGCTTCTGCACCGTTTTTCGCGTGAGTCAGCGTATCACCAACCGGTGCGCCAAGAATGTCTTTGATACCACATACAACCCAGCCCACTTCACCAGTGCGCAGTCCTTGCGTATCTTTTTGTTTTGGTGTGAAGATACCAATGCGATCAACGCCCCAGACTTGACCCGTCGTCATCACCTTGATCTTGTCACCTTTCTTCAGTTCGCCATGTTTAATACGAACGAGGGAAACAACACCTAAGTAGTTATCGAACCATGAGTCAATGATCAATGCTTGCAAAGGTGCCTTTGGGTCACCTTCTGGCGCAGGGATATTTTTCACGATATCTTCAAGGACAAGATCAACACCCAAACCTGTTTTCGCAGAACAGCGAACAGCTTCAGTGGCATCAATACCGACAATGTCTTCAATTTCTTCAGCAACACGATCAGGATCGGCAGCTGGCAAATCAATTTTGTTGAGAACTGGAACCACTTCAAGGTCCATCTCAATGGCTGTGTAGCAGTTAGCTAGTGTCTGAGCTTCTACGCCCTGACCCGCGTCAACCACCAGCAAAGCACCTTCACAGGCCGCCAGAGAACGTGATACTTCGTAAGAGAAGTCAACGTGTCCTGGGGTGTCGATGAAGTTCAGCTGATAGGTTTCCCCATCATTGGCTGTGTAATTCAGCGTCACACTCTGTGCTTTGATGGTGATACCACGTTCGCGTTCTAGATCCATAGAATCCAGAACCTGTGCGGCCATTTCACGGTCTGATAGACCACCGCAAACCTGGATAAGACGGTCTGACAGCGTCGACTTACCGTGGTCAATGTGGGCAATAATCGAAAAGTTACGAATGTGCTTCATAGATGGTGTGACTAACTCGTTAGTGAAAATTTGACGATCAATAGATCAAGTGGCGGGATTCTACCGAAATTAATGGCTAGTCGCTATCCTCAGTTGCGGCATTTATCACCGCAGCCCCTGCAACGGAAGCCCCAATAACCCGAATCAGTGACGGTGTTGACCCGGTATCTTGTTCCAATTTACGGGAAAAACGGCGCGCTAGGCCCATACCTAGGCCACCAGCAAGCAAGGAAGATAAAATGATTATCCCTTCGCCACTTTCCAATAAGTCTGATAAAAATTGCCCGATGAACGCCCCGCCAATGGCAAACATCAGCGGCAAGACATACACCAGCATGGCAGATTTCAGCACGGTTTGTTCTTCCAAGCCAATTTCGACCAAGGTGCCAGCGGGCACGGGCTCAGATGACGGCACGCGAATATCAAGCACTTTACCTGGTAACGCGTTGCTCACCACCCCCGTGCCGCAGCTGCTTTTTGACGCGCAACTGCCACAGCTGGTTTTCTGCTGGCAACGAACAGTGAGATAACCGTCTCCACTGCCCGTCACTTCAGCCAATGCTGTCATCATGGGCTTTTCGCCTCGGTTGCGATCGCATCCGTTGCGGTTTCATCTGATGGTGGATTGAATCGCACGGATTCAGCCACTTTCTTTGCCGTTGCAGGTGGAATATCACCTACCACAGTAATTTCAGCGTTACCTGACACATGGCTGTGCAGTGTACGCCCGCCTTTACGAACAAGTTGTTCGCGTACCGACATGTTGTCAGCTTCTGCTAAATACACAGAAAAGCTAAACAACCCATCGCTGAACATCTGACTTTCAACAGGTCGCTCCGTCATTAGTAAACGATGACGATTGCTGTAGATCGGTTTAAAACCATTAGGAAGTGCGGTGACCTGCCAACGTAATTCCGATTTTTCTTGCTTAGGGACTTGCACCACTGGCGGCAATTCCAATGCAGCAAGTTTGCTCATGGCATCGCTCAATTTCGGTGAAACCACCAATGACAATGCGCGATATTGCTCGATAGGATCACCATCGCGGTCGAGCAAATCAGCGCGAACCAGCAAGCGAGAACCTTGATCTATCCAAAGTACATAAGAATAGCGCGCACCGTCTTTTGGTGACACACGCACAACATCACACGCAAGACCCGCTTCACGGGCACGCCCTAGCGGGACAAAGTCATACATGCTGGCAAGGTGGTTCACGTCGGTTTGCAAAATAGAAGGCAAAGGCGCAACCATCTGTGCGCTTTTAATCGTAAACGGATCAACGCCTGGCTCGAAGTAACTGACTTCGTCGCCCCGACGGATCACTTCTCGAGGGGGACCGCTTAGGTAGGCAATATGCCCAAAGGATTCGCCTTCCACCAATGCATGGCGGTAACGCAACGGTTCGATACTGTTCTTTCGAACCAAGATGTACGAGAGTTCGTAGTTTAGTTGCTCGGTAGCCTGGCCCATTTGATGCAACAATGCCTCGGCCGGACTTTCATCCGTCGAGGCATTCGCAACCAGACTGACCAGTGCAACAACACCGATCAGGAGGGGTTTCATCAATCTTGTATGCTCACTTCCGGGGTTAGCAGATCGTTTTTGTCAGCAATATCATCAGCATTTAAGCGCAACTGCAGTTCGTAGTCTTGGAACATCGCGTTTACACGGCGGCGTTGTTCCATCAGTTGAGCTTCGTCAGACGTGGATTGCAAAGGTTCACGACTCAAGCTGACAGGTTCTGCAGAACCAGACAATGGAATAGTTTGCAGTACTGGAGGCTGTGCACCGGCTAATACAGGATCTGTTACCGAACCGCCATTGTATTGCTGCACACCAACAATCACAGCCAACGAAACCGCAGCGGCCATACCCACTTGGGTCATTTGCTGAAGCCAAGATGGCATACCGCTACGTGCAACCTCTGGGGTTGGTTGAGAGACATGCATAGGTACAACGTTTTCTGCTGTTTCACCTGAGTATGTCGGCTCATTTTCCAACGCAGCGGCAACACTGCCGGCGATATCCCAATTCAGATGTTGAGGGACATCGCCACGCATCACATCGCGGGTGACGCTGAAGCTCTTCCATGCTTCTTGCGCCGACACATCGTTTTCGAGGGCATCAATCAGCCGACGATCTGTCGTATCACCATCAAACAATGCAGATAGGTTTTCTTTTTCAGCCATTTATTTCACCGTTATTAAACAGGTCATTCGCTAGTGGTTCATCAACGGACGAACACGTTTATCCACTGCTTCCCTGGCGCGAAAAATACGCGAACGTACTGTTCCTACCGGGCAGTCCATTACTTCTGCGATCTCTTCATAGCTTAGGCCATCGATTTCACGCAATGTAATTGCTGTTTTCAGGTCGTCAGGCAAAGCCTCGATTGTACTAAAAACGACCTGTTTCAATTGTTCTGACAACATAAGGTTCTCAGGGTTCGATATTTCTTTTAGCGCCCCACCACTTTCGTAATTTGCTGCATCTTCTGCATCAATATCACTGGCTGGCGGACGTCTCCCCTGAGCGACTAAATAATTCTTCGCTGTATTGACGGCAATGCGATACAACCACGTATAAAAGGCACTTTCTCCGCGAAAACCCGGCAAGGCACGATACGCTTTAATAAAGGCTTCTTGAGCCACATCTGGCACATCACCGCTATTGTTTACATAGCGAGAGATAAGGTTGCACACCTTATTCTGATATTTGATGACCAAAAGATTAAACGCTTGTTTATCACCGTTTTGTACGCGTTCGATTAGCGCTTGATCAGTAAACTGCTCGCTCATTCGAGCGCCTTCTCCTTATTATTGATACCAATACACTAGAGGTACTGCGTAATGCATAACCTACAATTCTTCATCGACATCATGTCTGTGTTTGGTATTTCTTTATGCTCTTATGCCACTGCGCTCTGCTGCATAATATTTACAGCGAGTCATTTATGAATGAGCACATTGTCAGAGTTTGCAGAAAATGAAAAGTTCCCACTAGACGCTGAAATCATCTCGTGATCTGATCCAGCTCGCAAAGTCTACCAGATCGAACGGCTACTCTGTAACCGTCAAACCATGACATGCGATATACCCAATAACCTCAAGATGAAGGGTTCAGTGCCTATCATTCGCTTCAATGTTGCGTGGTCTAGGTATATACCCACAGTAAAGCATTGTGCCATGCGAATGTCTCTAGCATGTGAACATTCTCCGTTTACACGGTTTCGTGTAAACTGGCTTGATATCTCAGAATAAATCACGCTGTCTCGGACGGACACAGGAAATGCGGGTGCCAATTCGTTCGAGTGAAAGGAATACATAATCGATGGGCAATCACCAAGAACATATTTGTGACGTGCTGGTTATAGGCAGCGGCGCAGCAGGACTTTCTTTGGCGCTTCACCTCGCGCCAACGCAAAAAGTCATGGTGTTAAGTAAAGGACCTCGAAACGAAGGCGCGACCTACTACGCGCAAGGCGGCATTGCTGCCGTTTTCGATGAAAGCGATTCCGTGGAATCACACGTTGAAGACACTCAAATTGCTGGCGACGGCATTTGTGACGAAGACGTGGTGACATTCATTGCTGAGAACGCAAAAGATTGTGTGCAGTGGCTCATTGATGGTGGCGTACCCTTCGACCGCGAAGAGAACGACAACGATGATTCGCCAAAGTACCACTTAACGCGAGAAGGTGGACACAGTCACCGCCGTATTCTGCATGCTGCCGATGCCACAGGCATGGCGGTGCAAACATCACTTCAAGAAAACGTTCACCAACACCCAAACATTACCGTGCTTGAGCGCCACAACGCCCTTGACCTGATCACGCGTAAAAAAATTGGCATTTCTGGTGCGAACCGTGTGTTAGGTGCATATGTTTGGAACCGAGACCGAGAAGCGGTAGAAACAGTACGAGCGAAATTCGTGGTATTAGCCTCTGGCGGCGCATCCAAAGTTTACCAATACACCTCTAACCCTGACGTGTCTTCCGGCGATGGTATTGCCATGGCATGGCGTTCAGGGTGCCGTGTCGCCAATCTAGAATTCAACCAATTCCACCCAACGTGCTTGTTTCACCCAGACGCACGTAACTTCTTGCTGACAGAAGCCCTGCGCGGCGAAGGCGCCTATTTGCGCCGGCCAGACGGTTCCCGTTTCATGCTTGATTTTGACGAGCGCGCGGAACTTGCCCCTCGTGATGTAGTGGCACGTGCTATCGACTACGAGATGAAGCGTTTGGGTGCAGATTGCATGTACATCGACATCAGCCATAAAGATCCTGAGTTTGTGTCCAAGCACTTCCCGACCATCCATGAAAAACTGCTGACTTTCGGGTTTGATTTAACCAAAGATGCCATTCCTATTGTGCCAGCCGCGCACTATACCTGTGGTGGCGTGATGGTAGACAGGAATGGTCAAACAGATCTAAGTGGTTTATATGCCATCGGTGAAGTCAGCTACACTGGCTTACACGGCTCAAACCGCATGGCGTCTAATTCACTGCTCGAATGCGTGGTTTACGCGTGGGCAGCGGCGATGCACATTGGCGAACATGCGTCAGAAGCAGAAGTGCCACCTTCCCTCCCCCATTGGGATGACAGCCTTGTTTGTTGCTCCGATGAAGAGGTGGTGATCCAGCACAACTGGCATGAATTACGCCTGTTTATGTGGGATTACGTGGGCATCGTGCGTTCGACCAAGCGTCTTGAACGCGCACTTCGACGCATTGAATTGCTCAAGCAAGAAACCAATGAGTACTACAGCAACTTCCGTGTCTCTAACAACTTGTTGGAACTGCGAAACTTGTTGCAAGTGGCTGAACTGATGGTGCGTTGTGCGATGGCGAGAAAAGAAAGCCGAGGACTGCACTACACCATCGATTATCCCGATAAGCTTGAAAACAGTGGTCCAACGATTTTGGTGCCTGACTTTCCTTGTTGAGCTTTTGAGTTGCCATGTTCCTAAAAGGTAAATGGCCAACGCCACGGTAGCAAAAAGCCCTCGAATGAGGGCTTTTTCATGTCTTGCTGACACATGCTAGTAACGGCTATCTCTTAAGATCGGAAGGCGGCAATCGAACGCTCCAGCTCTTCACTTTGCTCCGCCACACGATAAGCAGCACGTGCGTTCTCACCTGTCGTTTCAGTATTTTTAGATGTGATGGTTTGAATAGAGTGCACATTCACGTTCACTTCTCTCGCCACCATGCTTTGCTCTTCAATTGCCGCCGCAATTTGCGTGCTCACATCCATGATCTGCTGCATATCGATGATGATGTTATCAAGTTCAGAAGCCGCATCTTCCACATAGTTGACCGACGTATTACTCTGGTCTTGGCATGTCGCGATACGCGCCACCACTTCATTGGTTTGCTGCTGAAGCGAAGTGATCATATTGCCGATTTCTTCCGTCGATTTATGGGTACGCGTAGCAAGTGAGCGTACTTCATCCGCAACCACTGCAAAACCGCGCCCTTGCTCACCCGCACGTGCCGCTTCAATCGCCGCATTCAGCGCAAGCAAATTGGTTTGCTCTGAGATACCTTGGATAACATCCACCACACTGCCAATCTCTTGGGAAAGTGACACAAGGCTATGAATATCAGTATTCGCCATGCCCAAACCGTCAGAGAGCGATACGATGGCATCACGCGTTGCTTGCACGGTTTTGTGCCCTTTCTGAGCACGGGACAGGCTTTGATCTGCGTTTGCAGCAGCAGATTCTGTGTTCGACGCAATTTCACGAATGGTTGCTTCCATCTCATTCACTGCCGTCGCCGCCATTTCAGCCTCTGATTGCTGCTGATCAAGCGCGCGCTCCGCATCACTGCTTCTTGAACGCACATCTGATGCCGTTGCATTTAACGTGGTGATCGACACTTTCACACCAGCAATGAGCGTCTGACAATGCTGAAGCACGGTATTGAAATCTCTCGCCACCAAACCAATTTCATCATTGCTTGATTCATTGGCGCGAAGGGTGAGGTCTCGTTCTGATGCTACTTTTTCCATGGTGTCTGTCAGCGTTTTCAAACGCTCTTGAATGTCTCGGTTTAACCATATGCAACACGCGATCAACAGAAGTGAAATCACCACCAGCACACTGCCCGATGACACAATCAGACTTTTCTCTGAAGAGGACAATTCTTGGTTCAATTGTGTGCGCATTGAATCAAAGTCAGCTTCAACCTGATGGGTTTGACCACGAATGCTACCAAGTAAACCTGATTTATGGTTTAGCCCGACATCACGCTTTAATTGCATGTAACGCGTGACCAATGCCCGCTGCTCATCCAGCTTAGGCGCATTAGTGCGCGATGCCATTTCGTCCCATGATGAAAGGTACTCGTCAAAACGCGTTTCTGTTGTATCAGCAACCAACAAACGAGCAAGCGTTACCGCGTGCTCGATGTCTGCGTTATTGGGTTGATCTGAAAGCAGTGCGGCATTCACCTTAGTAAGCTCACCCCACGTCCCCGACTCACGACGCAAACCCAGTGTTTTATAACTGCTCGCCAATGTTTTAAAGCCATTGCTGTAGCTTTCCATGGCACGAGAAACAGCGCTCAATTGCGGTAAATCAAGGGATAATTTTTGCGCTTGTTGATTTAGCGTCTCTAGATTTTGATCAAATATCGCCACGTTATTGGCGAACTTATCCACGTACTTTTCATCCAATCGCGCTAAAAAGTCTTTCTCGTTACGCCTTAAATTCAATAAACGCACTTCTAGATCGGAGATGAGTGTTTGTTTGGTTTTGAGTTCAACCAACCTGTCAGAAGCCTGCCACCCTATGGTTGCAAACAGTATCAAGGACACAGCAGAGAATGCAGTAAGTGCGTAGAGCTTGGTTCTTATTTTCATCGTGTGTCTTCCCTATAAACGTCTTTGGGCGCATGAGTGTTCACAAACGCATTCCCATTTATCGACAGAGTGAATGGTTTTTTTAGGGACGTTATACGATAAACGACAAGGTTATGAGATCGAAATCACACCTTTATTGCCAAACATACCCGACTGAGGTGGCGATAGGTGGATTCGGAAAAGGCATCTTTAAAGAAAGGGAGTCGGCGTCGTTGCTGACCATTATGAAGATCAATCACCATCAACCACCCACTAAGGAAGTGAACACGATGGACATGCCACACATGGCTATTCAGCAAACAACGGCCTTGAGTATCAAGTTGAAGCGTAGCGAGTTCTGTCGAAGACAATCGCCAAGAAAGACGGCGATACTCATTAGCAAGGAAGGGAATACAAAGCGCTTTGGCTTCAATAGGTAAGGCGCTGACGGAGAACAGAAGCACTCCCGTCAGCACAAATCCCACCACCACACAGCGTGAAAGCAAGCGGGATTGACCGATAGACGTATTAACGCAACTTGCTTCGGTTATGAGCAATGATCTTGTCCGTCATCGCTGACAACACGGGTGATTCACTGCGTGTGTGTCCCATTAACCATGTAAATAAGTCAGGGTCATCACACTCAAGTAAAGCAACGAAATCTCGTTTTTCGGCTTCAGTCAAATCATCAAAACACTCTTCAAAGAAAGGCATAATGATAACGTCCAATTCCAACATACCGCGACGGCATGCCCATTTGACCCGCGCTTTATCTTCTGCGGTCAGCATGATTACCTCGTTAAACATCAATAAAAATTCTGACACAAATAGTATCAGTGCCTTGCGCGCGGCGCTATTTCCATTATCAGACACCTTTAGACCTTGTGATCTAGTTAACTCACCCTCACTTAAAAAGTTAGAAGATGTAAAGTGCTGACTTTACGCCATGGCAGCATTAACATAACAGCATTGAAAATGAAGCGAGAAATACCATGACAAACTGGTACCAACAGCACGACTTCCCACGCCTGCCACTTTCTCCGGACAGCGAGTTACCAGCACTGTCAGTGATCGCGCTTGATACGCTCACGCTGATCATCGCAAAAGGTGATGACACCATCAGTTACCTTCAAGGTCAGCTAACGTGTGATTTGGTTTCACTCGATAAAACCGCGTCAACCCTTGCAGCACACTGTGATGCAAAAGGTAAGGTGTGGTCTGCACTGCGAATGTTCCACCATCTAGATGGTATTGCTTATACCCAGCCTTCTTCTATCGCAGAAAAGCAGCTTACCGAAATTAAAAAATACGGCATTTTTTCTAAGGTGACGTTTGAAACAAGCGAACTGGTATTGCTCGGCATAGCCGGTGAGAAAGCCGATAACGCCATGCTCTCTCGTTACATTGGTGACGGTGATGTGCGCGCAACGCAAACCGGCACCGCCGTTCGCCTTGCGCCAAACCGTTGGATGTTGGCCATTGAGGCATCTGAAGCGGACCAATTGTTGTCAGAGCTTGGCGATCGCGCAACGTTAAGCGATGCAGCCCTGTGGGATCTGCTAGAGCTTCGTGCTGCAATCCCTGCCCTTTCAGCGTCAACCTCCAGCGAGTTCATTCCTCAGTCATTGAACCTACAAGCGTTGGATGCCATCAGCTTTAAGAAAGGGTGTTACACCGGCCAAGAAACCGTGGCGCGCGCTAAATACCGTGGCATCAACAAACGCGCGACCTACTTACTGCAAGGTGAAGCAAGCACTGCACCGAAAGCAGGTGATGCAATGGAGCGAAGCGTGGGGGAAAACTGGCGTTCAGGCGGCACGATTTTGTCTGGCTATCAGTTCGACAATGGTCAAGCATTGGCTCTGGTTGTTATGCCAAACAACCTCGACGATGACACCCAATTCCGCCTTGCTGATGCATCGGAGATTTGGCAGAAATTGCCGCTGCCGTACAGTCTAGAAGACGCGTAATCGACAGACCAACCTAGAGAGTTCACGGTTTTAGAATGACAGATTTTGATACACCGATTTTATCTGTGCTTCGCTATCACGAGATTGCACACCGCATTTTGCCTCATGAAACAGAAGCAACCACCATTGCCGATGCCGCGCAACAGCGCGGTGTTGACCCTCGCCAAATGGTGAAGTCCATGTTGATGAAAGACATGGGTGGCAACATCGTGTTGGCGTGTGTTCCGGGAACATCATCGGTTGATCCAAACAAAGTCCGCGACGTCATGGGGCTTAGACGCATGACCTGTGTTGAGAGCAAACACGTTATTTCCATGACAGGCTATGCGCCAGGCATGGTCACGCCCGTAGCAGTCAATCAGATGTACCCCATCATCTTTGATGCGGCACTAAGCGAGTGTGAGCTGATCAACATCAGCAGCGGTTCGCCCATGGCGGGCGTGGAAATGGCTTATCAAGATCTTGTCGAGTTGTGCACCCCAATCGTTGCAGACATTCGCCGAGAAGACGCGAGCTAACCCTGTATGAAACAGGTAAATTGGCGCAGTGTTGACCTTAACTTGTTGGTCGCATTCTCTGCGTTGATGGAATCACGCAGCGTGACTCGCGCGGCTGAAAAGTTATCTATCGGCCAATCGGCAATGAGCCACAACCTGTCTCGCTTACGCACCTTGCTTGATGACCCTTTGTTTCATCGGCAAGGAAATGAAATGCTCCCGACGACCCGAGCGTTAGAACTCGTACCTGTTGTCGAACAGCTTCTTGAAACCATCGCCAGCGACATATTGACGCCAGTACGTTTTGAACCCGAGCACTATGATGGGCCAGTTCGCATCGGGCTGACCGATTACGCCGAACTGGTTTTTGCACCAGTGCTTTTTGATGAATTTCGCCGCCAAGCGCCACATTGCCAGTTAAGTTGTCGCCCTATTGATCGCGTGAATTATCGCGAAGCGCTTAAATCGGATCATGTTGACGTGGTGTTAGGGGCAGTAGAGCCGCAGGATACGGCGCTTATCATGGAAGATTTATACACAGAGCGACATGTCTGCCTGTTTGATCCGCACTCTACCGGCCTCTCTAGCCCTCTAAGCTTAGAGAGCTACACATCAACACCTCATGCCCTTGTGACCGTTGATGGTCAACTCAGCAGCCCTGTGGATGACACATTGCGTGCCTTAGGGTGTGACCGACAGGTTGTCATGGGTTCACAACGCTTCCTCACGGTGAGGCATTTGCTCTCCGGCCGCAACCTACTCTGCACCGTTGCCGAATTGATGGCAAAACTCGAAATGTTCAACGACACTTTGGCAATCAGCCCAGCCCCCGTCAACGTCAGCGATTTCGTTATCCGTCAGATTTGGCACAAGAAACACGACAATAACGCGAAGAATACGTGGATCCGCCAAACCATTCAGCGCACTGTCATCCAGCAAGTGGCAGATTTACGTGCTAGATAATACAACGCCTGTCTAACTTTCTGGAATGTGACCAATCGCTTATTCGTACAAGTCTTTCTATTTTTCTTGGGCTAAGTGCCTTGTATGTCACATTGTAGTCATCACTGCATCGTTATAATGCCGCCCGCCAAAAATGCAGAATCTTACTCTGCACTTTAAGCGGTTGGCTAGCAGTGCCGTGAGGCACGGACATAAAAACGAAAAAGGAATTACGTAATGCGGATGTTTAATCGTTATGTCCCTACCATGATAGCTAAACACGTCTACCGTTTGTTTCAAGGACGCATTTATATCGACGGTCGAGGAGATTTCGAATTTCATCAGGGAATGGTGCAAGCACAGTCTAATGCAGACATTGAGCACTACCGCACGGTCAGTGAAATCAATGCTGAAATTAAACGTCTGAAACAGCAGCACTAGGGGCGCGGAGCGCCAAACTTTGAGTGTCCATTTGGACACATCGCTTGATCAAAAACACCGCGGAGCCCGCGGTGTTTTTTTATTCCAAGAAAACAAACTTATTCGTCGTCTTCTTCAATCGCATCAGTGTACGCTTCAGCATCCATCAACTCATCAAGTTCTGAACTATCAGAGATGCGGATCTGGAACAGCCAACCATCGCCGTATGGGTCAGAGTTAACCAATTCAGGCGAACCGTCCAAATCTTCGTTCACTGCAACGATTTCGCCCGTCAGTGGTGTGTATATATCCGATGCTGCTTTAACTGACTCTGCAACGGCACAATCATCGCCCGCATCAACCGTGTCACCAACGTCGGGCAAATCAACGAACACCATATCGCCAAGTAGGGCCTGTGCATGGTCTGAAATTCCCACAGAATATACGCCGTCACCTTCTGGTCGTACCCACTCGTGAGAGGCCGTAAATTTCAGCTCAGATGGGATATTGCTCATAAATCAAATTCCTTCTATGTAAACGCGCTGCTATCTCTTAACTGTGTGCCGTCGACGATCCCACCACATCAAAGTCATGCTTGATGATCAAGCTCAACACTTCAAACGGAAGCCTATACCTCAAAGAAGCTAGGGACATCACCTCAGATACGCAAATTAGGAAAGCCTTCGCGTCTACGCAAGAAAATTCCTCAGCGCGCCCTCAATTGTTTTAACTCGATCAAGGGTTAATCCCTCAAAGCACCACTGGAGCAACAAACCCATAATGTTTACACACACCACCTCTACGTAAAGACCAGACAAAAAAACGCCAGCCTCCCAAAGAGGAAGCTGGCGTTTTCCTAGGAAAAACAGACTACATTATGCGTCGTTTTTCTGAACGTGAACGTCCATTTGCGGGAACGGAATTTCGATACCTTCATTATCAAGCTCTTCTTTAATGGCTTGAAGAAGGTCAAAGTAAACGCCCCAGTAATCTGCTGTTTTCACCCACGGGCGAACAACAAGGTTTACAGAAGAATCCGCAAGCTCAACCACACCAATGGTCGGCTCTGGCGTTGGAAGAATACGAGATTCTGCTGCAATAACACGCGCCAACACTTCTTTGGTTTTCTTCAAATCAGCACTGTAAGACACGCCAATCACGTAGTCGATACGACGTGTGTTGTGGCGTGAGTAGTTAGTGATTGGGCTTGAGATAACGCCACCGTTAGGCACAACAATCATTTTGTTGTCTGGCGTGGTCAGCACGGTTGAAAAGATCTGAATAGATTCAACAGAACCCGCAACACCAGCCACTTCAACGTAGTCACCGGACTTGAATGGACGGAATGCAACAATCAACACACCCGCTGCGAAGTTAGAAAGAGAACCTTGCAGTGCTAGACCAACCGCCAAACCTGCCGCACCGATAACAGCAACCACTGACGCTGTTTGAACGCCTAGTTTGCCAAGTGCCGCAATGATAACGATAACGAAAAGTAGGTAACGAACAAAAGAGTGAACGAACTCGATAACACTTTCATCAAGTTGCTTCTTACGTAAAACCTTCGCCACAGTGTTCGCGATTTTTTTAACGACCCAGTTACCGACGATGAGAATAACGAGTGCAGACAATGTGTTCACTGCATATTGCAGTAGGATATCTTGGTTTTCTGTAAACCAGTTAACCGCTCCTTGAGTTGCATCTTCCATTGCTATGTCCTTGATAATTTTAATTAACTAAACCTTCCTGAAATACATCAGAGAGCCGATGCACCTCAATTACCTGACTCAGTTACGCAGGTAAAAATCAGGAGAGAGTGTACAGTTTAAGCAGCATTGAAAACTGTCTCAAATTTAAAACGATTGAGCTGATCTTTTTGTGACTTATCTGTGTCATAGATATAAAAAAGCCCCGCATATTTGCAGGGCTTTTTCTCAGGATGCGAGGGATTAAACCGCTTCAGCAACCGGTTGTTTCTCCGCGTTGGCTTTCGCCTTCACTTCTGCAGCCGCAGCATGGTAATGAACATCCATTTGTGGGAATGGAATTTCGATACCCGCTTCGTCCAGGCCTTCTTTAATGGCTTGCATCAAGTCGAAGTACGTTGCCCAGTAATCAGAGGTGTTTACCCAAGGGCGAACAACGAAGTTCACTGAAGAGTCCATCAATGCATGCACACCAATGGTTGGCTCAGGATCTTGCAGAACACGGGGGTCAGCTTTAATAACGCGTGTTAACACTTCTTTGGTCTTCTTAAGATCAGCCTTGTAAGACACGCCGATAACGAAATCAATACGGCGAGTATCATGGCGTGAGTAGTTCGTGATCGGGCTAGAAATCACGGTGCCATTCGGTACAACGACCATTTTGTTGTCTGGTGTGGTCAAGATGGTTGAGAAGATTTGAATCGACGCAACCGAACCTGATACACCGCCCACTTCTACATGGTCGCCAGACTTGAATGGACGGAACGTCACAATCAATACGCCTGCAGCAAAGTTCGACAGTGAACCTTGAAGTGCTAGACCAATGGCTAAACCTGCCGCACCAATCACCGCAACGATAGACGCAGTTTCAACGCCAACGCGGCCTAGAGCTGCAATCAGTACGATGGTAAACATCACGTAGCGAACCAAGTTTTCGATAAAATCGACAACCGATTGGTCCAATTCACGCTTTTTAAGAACAACGGCTACAGAGCCAGCGACTTTCTTAACAACCCAATTACCCACAAGCATGATCATGATTGCGGTAATAATATTCACGCCATACTGAATCATCAGTTCATGGTTTGACGCCAACCAACTCATTGCTTCATTTGCTGTTTCTTCAACAGCTAGCATCGCATTTTGCTCAGTCATCTCTTTCTCTCATCTTAAGATCACACAAGCCAACCCCTCCTGTCGTTTCCAACAATTAGAATTGGCTTGGTTACATGACTAAATTTCAGCCACAAAAAAACCCGCTAAATTTAGCGGGTTTTGAGAGATTTGTAATCCGTTTTTTTAAAAAACGAACTTACAGAACGTCGATTGCGTTTAGGTCAGCAAATGCTTTCTCTAGACGGGTAACCATTGACGCTTGACCTGCACGTAGCCATACGCGTGGATCGTAGTATTTTTTGTTTGGAGCAGCTTCGCCAGTTGGGTTACCGATTTGACCTTGCAGGTAATCAAAGTTGTCTGCAGAGTAAGTACGGATACCGTCCCACGTTGCCCACTGAGTATCAGTATCGATGTTCATTTTGATAACACCGTAACCGATAGACTCTTGGATTTCTGCTTCAGAAGAACCAGAACCGCCGTGGAATACGAAGTTCAATGCGTTTGGTGCGATACCAAATTTCTCAGCACAGTAAGCTTGAGAATCACGCAGAATAGTAGGAGTCAGTACAACGTTACCTGCTTGGTAAACACCGTGTACGTTACCGAAAGATGCTGCGATAGTGAAACGTGGGCTGATAGCGCTCAGTTTCTCGTATGCGTATGCAACGTCTTCTGGAGAAGTGTATAGCTCAGACGCGTCCATATCAGAGTTGTCTACGCCGTCTTCTTCACCACCAGTACAACCCAATTCGATTTCTAGGGTCATGCCCATCTTTTCCATGCGCGCTAGGTAAGCTGCACAGATTTCGATGTTTTCTTCTAGAGACTCTTCAGACAGGTCAATCATGTGTGAAGAGAACAGTGGCTTGCCAGTTTCAGCGAAGTGCGCTTCACCAGCGTCTAGAAGGCCGTCGATCCAAGGAAGAAGTTTCTTCGCAGCGTGGTCAGTGTGCAGAATAACTGGAACACCGTAAGAAGCAGCTACTGCGTGAACGTATTTCGCGCCAGCAACAGCACCAAGGATTTGTGCACCTTGACCTTCTAGCTTAACGCCTTTACCAGCGAAGAAGCCTGCGCCACCGTTAGAGAACTGAACGACAACAGGTGCTTTCACTTTAGAAGCAGCTTCTAGAACACCGTTGATTGAATCTGTGTTTACTACGTTTACCGCTGGAAGAGCGAACTTGTTCTCTTTAGCAATTTCAAACACTTTCTGTACGTCGTCACCAGAGATAACGCCAGGTTTTACAAAATCAAAAATCTTAGACATGACAATAGTCCTATTTACTCTGTAGTCTTTGAATGAATCAGTACCAAGCTGGCTATATCCCAACCAACTCGGCTAAATCGGCAAACGTTTGCGATCAGCGCTGCGCATTGTACCCAAACGTCTCACCAAACACATTAGTTTTTGTCTTTGGTGTATGCATCTTCGCGCGTAATTCTCGGCGAAAGACACATAAAAAAACGGAGGCTATTAACCTCCGCTTCATGAATTACGCTTTAGCGCGCGCTTCTAGCATTTCTACTGCTGGAAGAACTTTACCTTCAACGAATTCAAGGAAAGCACCACCGCCAGTTGAGATGTAAGAAACATCAGCTTTAATACCGAACTTGTCGATAGCTGCCAATGTATCACCACCACCCGCTACAGAGAAACCTGCAGATTCAGCGATTGCTTTAGAAATGCCTGCAGTACCGGCTTCAAAGTTCTTGAATTCGAATACGCCAACTGGACCATTCCAAAGGATAGTTTTCGCTGCACCGATGATTTCAGCAAGTGCTGCAGTTGATTGAGGACCTAGGTCGAAAATCATGTCGTCATCTTGAACGTCAGCAACGTTTTTGATTTCAGCTTCTGCGTTTTCATCGAATGCTTTTGCACATGCAACGTCAGTCGCGACTGGAATCGCACAGTCTTTCATTAGCTTCTTAGCAGTGTCTACTAGATCAGCTTCGTACAGTGATTTGCCCACATTGTGGCCTTCCGCTGCGATGAAGGTGTTCGCGATACCACCGCCAACAACCAATTGGTCAGCAATTTTAGACAGAGACTCAAGAACAGTCAGCTTAGTAGACACTTTAGAACCACCAACGATAGCAACCAATGGACGCTCTGGGTTGTCCATTGCTTTGCCTAGTGCTTCAAGTTCAGCAGCAAGAAGAGGACCCGCACACGCGATAGGTGCGAATACACCTACACCGTAGGTAGACGCTTGAGCACGGTGAGCAGTACCGAATGCATCCATCACGAATACGTCACACAGTGCAGCGTATTGCTTAGACAGCTCGTCTTCGTTCTTCTTCTCGCCTTTGTTAAAGCGAACGTTTTCTAGAACCACTAGCTCACCCGCGTTCAGCTCTAGGCCGTTCAAGTAGTCTTTTGCTAGTTTAACGTCACAATCAAGCGCGTCGTTCAAGTAGTTAACAACAGGTTGTAGAGAGAACTCTTCCGCGTACTCACCTTCAGTTGGACGACCTAGGTGAGAAGTTACCATCACTTTCGCGCCAGCATCTAGGCAGGCTTGGATGGTTGGGATTGACGCTAGAATACGTGCGTCAGAAGTTACTTTTCCGTCTTTTACTGGTACGTTCAGATCAGCACGGATAAATACGCGTTTGCCAGCCAGATCCAGATCAGTCATCTTGATTACAGACATTTTGTCCTCTCTCTAAAGTTGCAAAAATTAATAAATTTGCTTTAGCTCTTACTGAGTAAAAGCCGTGACTCAAGCCTTCGAGCCACTGGAAACTGCATCCATGGCTAACGCGGTGTCTAACATCCGGTTAGCAAATCCCCACTCGTTATCGCACCACACCAGCATTTTCACCAAGTTGTGGTTACTCACCCGTGTTTGCGAGCCATCGACAATGGCACTGTGGGGGTCATGGTTAAAGTCAATCGAGACTAACGGTGCCTCGGTATAATCGACGATGCCGTTCAATGTACACCGAGCAGCCTCTTCGAGTGATTGATTTACGTCATTAACTTTCACTTTTGTGTTAACTGTGACGCTCAAATCCATCGCTGTGACATTTATGGTAGGAACTCTAACTGAAATTGCTTCAAATTTGTCAGAAAATTTCGGAAATATTCTTCCAATTCCTAAATGTAATTTTGTGTCGACAGGAATAATAGACTGACTTGCAGCACGTGTGCGTCGCAAATCTGGGTGATATGCATCAATCACCTGCTGATCATTCATTGAAGAGTGAATTGTTGTGATTGTTCCCGACTCAATGCCGAACTGCTCATCCAGTACTTTTATCACGGGAACAATACAATTTGTGGTGCAAGAACCGTTTGAAACGATCACGTCAGATGAGGTCAATGAATCTTCGTTAACACCAAAGATGATGGTGTTATCGAGATCATTACTACCTGGGTGGGAGAACAGCACTTTCTTTGCGCCTGCATCAATGTGTGCCTGACCATGCTCTCGGTTACCATATACACCAGTACAATCGAGCACGATATCAATGTCTAGATCTCGCCAAGGAAGCAATTCAATATCAGGTAAATGAAGAAGGCGAATGGTGTCGTAATCACCATCTTGGTGATGGACATAGAGGTGTTCCTGATTATTGGTGATTTTTTTCTGGAATCGCCCATGACTGGTGTCATATTGCAGAAGATGAGCCATCGCATCAGGCTGGGCAAGTTCATTCACCGCCACCACTTTAATTTGCTGACTTTTTCCGCTTTCGTATACGGCGCGTAAAACATTGCGGCCGATACGCCCAAATCCATTGATCGCTACCTTAAGCATTGCACCCTGTGTCCTAACACGAATTTATTGTCTTAGATATTACATGATACGGATCACAATCGCATCCGTAGAATCGTATCTGTTAGAAGCAAGCGCTTTCATTCAAATGGCTAGGCCTTAGCGCGCTGTTTCTCTTTAAATTACATACGTAATGCAATTGCACTCTGCTCTTTTTCCAACGAAAAAAAACCGAGCCCATTGGCTTAATGCCACTCGCTTAAGAGCGAGTGGCTTTTTTCTCTCTGGTTCTGGTTGGATATTTTGCGGGTCTTTTCAACACTGCCCGAGGGTACGCTTTCCTCTTTCTCTTGTTAGGTAATATCAGCCGTTTGCCATTTTCTCTAAGCATTTTTAGTGCATTTGGGACTGCACCAGGACTTCTGCCACTCGCCCAGATAAACTCATCTTGGATGAGATATAGCGCATTGAGGAAGCTTATCCTAAGCGGCTCAACTTTGTGCTCTTTCGCCATCGCTGCCATTTCTAAACGGACGATATTGTAAGACGTCAGGATC
>NZ_FOWR01000095.1 GCF_900115495.1 Enterovibrio norvegicus DSM 15893
AGCTGACCTTGGTACTGACTATTCCGGTAAAGTCTTTATCTATAACCTCGCAGGGCAAAAGGTTGGCGAAGAAGTGATTTCTTCCGCTAACAACTATCGCGTAGACATCTCTGTCCCAGCAGGTCAAAACGGTGTGCGTGTTTACGCCGAAACCCTCAATGACAATGTCTATGAGGGCAATGAAACCATTACCATCACTGCAGGGGTACCCGGTCGTCAACAATTGGTAACATCAGAATCAGCGTCCCTTTCTGACGAAGCTGACAAACCTCGGGTCACCGGTGTCTCAAACACGTCAACCAACGAAGGTGATGAAGCGTCACTCACCGTCACACTCAGCAACGAGTCCACCACTCCAACACGTGTCTTCATCGATGCTTGGGGGAATTCCGCCACCGAAGGCACGGACTTCAATACCAAAGACCTGTGGGTCAACTATGGCAACGGTTGGGTCAAAGCCGACGGGGATTTCTCTACAGGTAATTGGGTGAGTGTGCCCGCCAACACCAAAACCTTCCAAGTTCGTTCTCAGACCACCGAGGACGGCACTTTCGAAGGCAACGAAATTTATACGCTTGGTGCCAGAGCCGACGGGCAATCGAACATGGTGTCTGGCACCGTCACCATTGTGGACGATGAAGACGCAACCATTGTTCAATCGGTCACTCACCTCAGAGATGGCATTGAAGGTGGTACGGCACCAGGCTGGACCGTTAACTTCAATAACCCGTCCGATGAAGCCACCACCGTGAGGCTTAACTTTAATGACGGGTTACACCAAGCAGACATTGGCGCCGACTATTCAGGCAAGGTCTTGATCTATAACCTCGCAGGCCAGAAAACGGGCGAAGTCGTCTTGAATGCCGCGAACAACTATCAAGCAGACATCTCCATCCCTGCCGGTCAACAGGGTGTGCGCGTCTATGCCGAAACCCTCAATGACAATGTCTATGAGGGGAATGAGAGCATTCAAATTCAGGCGGCAGTGCCTGGACGACAGGGTTTTGTGCAATCACAAGAAGCCACCATTACTGACGAGGCCGACAAGCCGCGCGTCACTGGTGTCTCTGACGCCTCCGCCAATGAAGGTGACGCGGCGTCACTCACCGTCACACTCAGTAATACATCGACCACCACGACGCGTGTGTTTATTGATGCTTATGGTAATGAAGGCACGGCCACTGAGGGCGCTGACTTTAATACCAAAGACCTGTGGGTCAACTATGGCAACGGTTGGGTCAAAGCCAGTGGTGATTTCGCCGGCGGCAACTGGATTGACGTCCCGGCGAACACCAAAACCTTCCAGGTTCGTTCTCAGACCACCGAGGACGGCACTTTCGAAGGCAACGAAACGTATACCATCAAGGCAAAAGCCGACGGGCAAAGCAATCTGGTGTCCGGTACGGTCACCATTGTCGAAGATGAAGCGGCAACCATCGT